>JACCQN010000101.1 GCA_015709215.1 Bacteroidales bacterium | reverse complement strand
GAAATTTGCGTATTTTTTTGTTTTTTGGGTGGCATTTTTAACAAGTTGGGTTAATCAACTTTGCAGTGGTTTGTCAGGAAAGTACTTCGAAATGTCCAAAAATCAAAAACCTATCCAATCAGCGCTTAACCCATAAAAGGTGCTTTAGCCTTTTCCCATACACACTATAATTTACAGGAAGCCTTCTTTCTTACTAACAAATATCCTTTAGTAAGCAAACTACTGGCAATAAGTATAACAAGCAGCCAAATAAACCACTGCAACGGACTTTGGCTGCGGTAAAGGGCCGTAGCAATATTACCAATCAAAAGCCATTGGATAATATAAAATACGGTAACATTTTTTCCACAAAAACGCAGGTAGCGAAATACCCTATTTTCAGGTATCCATTTTTCCATTTGCTGCCAGCTCAACAGCCACCACGTTACAAAAGCAAAAGTCCAAAGGACAAACAACACATCATGATGGTAGTAAGCCTCAAGCTGTGTGCTGATCCTAAATCCATACATCAGACTTGCAGCCAGTATCACACTCAAGACAAGCCAAAATAAGCCTGCCCGCGCTTTGATATGTTGAAAAAATGGGGTCTTTTCGATAAGGTAAAACAAATAGCCTCCCAAGGGATAGCTTAGCCAGGGGAAAAGTGGAAAATAAGACCAATGAGCCTCCCCAAAGAAATAGGCTTGAACAAAATGTATTACGCTATTATCTCCGCTATAGGTAGGTAACCAATGATTTGCAGATGCTGCAACAAGCAGCAAACCAAACCAGGCGATAAGGTGCTTCTTAAAGACAGGCTGAAAAAGTGCAATAAAGATCAAACTCAAACCGGCTAAAAAGAGAATATCAACACCAAAAATATAAGTCCATGGATCAATGCCCGTGAAAGTGCCTTGTATGATTTTAACCAACAGATGTGCATTGAGACCAATATTGAGTAAAAAGCCCAACCCAATCAATTTCAAGCCACGCAACATAAGCGATGCTGGATTGCCATCTGCTTTAGCAATAAAATAACCCATTGCGGCCATAAAAACCGGTGCTGCCGGAGGGCCGCCCAAGAAAAGTGAAATTCTGCCCACAAGGCTCTCATAAAAGTCTGGTGAGGCAAACAATTCAGTAAGATGTACCTGCACCATCAAGACTACGGCAACACCTTTTAGCAAGTCGGGAAGTCTGAGACGTGTTTCGCTGTGAATCACCATTTATTTTGATTTGTTCAGCAAACATAATACGACATATCCCTCCAGCAGGCAAAACCAGAAAATCTTATAAGAATTATTAGGAATTCTATAAATTTATGCCGGAAAATTGACCTAATCTTGTAGTTCTAAAATCATTAACCTAAAATCACTTTTTTATGCATTTGAAATTTGTTTTTGTTTTGCTGATGGGATTATTCTCGCTGCAACTTGGAGCCCAAATCACACAGGATGCCAGCTATGCTTACTCTGGTACTTTTACCCAATTGGCTGTTTCCGGTGATAAGTTTTACGTTATGGATGTTACAAACAGCCAGTGCAGGATTTACAATACCAATCACAGTTTGTGGAAAACCATAAACCTGGAGGTTCCTTCCGGACAGTTTCTTTATGATATTCAATATGTTTCTGAAAATTTATTTACCAACGACAACAACCTGAGCCTGATTTACACCTATTATCTCTATGATGAAGTGAATCAATACTATACATATACCACTAGAGTGATTAAAGAAGACGGCAGTCTGTTGCTTAACTTGCCGGGTTGCCAGTATTATTTTGTGACCACCTTACAGGATGGTGGATCAACCAAACTGATCACCTACTCCTACGATTACTCCATTTGGCCTTCCACGGTTACAACTGCTGTTTACAGTTTGCCTGGTACTTTGCTTTCGCAGGATGAACTCGTGCAGCCAGTTCAATCAAATAAGTTGGCCGTATTTCCCAATCCGGCTTCTGATTATATTAATCTTGTTTTTGACGAAGCCATTTCGTCAGCAGAAACAATGCTACTGATGCACAATAGTGCCGGACAATTGGCATTGCAAAAACCACTTGCTATTGGGCAGAAACATTGGCAGCTTAACCTGAGTCAATACCCCAAAGGGGAATATTTCATATCTATTAAAAATAAACAACTTAAAGATCTGGTCTACAAAAAGATTATCATCGATTAATTCTATTTTAAGCACTTGTATTCTAAATAAAGTTAGTTTTTCTTATTAAGATTTTTCTAAATTTGTCAGAACTTTTTAAGTTCCAATAGATTTGGAAATTATAGATGATACCTTTTGAGTGCACAGAAAAATGAAATCATAACATGAGAATCAAATTTGTTTACTTACTGTTGATTTTAGCATTCAGCAATTTGGCCAAAGCGCAAAATTCTGATAAACAAGTAGCTAATGAGCTTGTGCGAAACATGCTTTTATATCAAATGTTAAATGATTTCACCACAGTGATACCTGTTTTCTTTATTGTGCCAGGCTGGTATTTCTTTGGTTCTTTTGAAGTATCCCAAATGCCGGTATTTGTTGATGAAGATTATTATGCTGAATTAGATCTTAAGAATCGAAAAAGCGCACTACATAAAGAACTATTTGAGGTTTTTGATGTAAACTTTATTCCTGAAATAACTGAAGATAAGCATATGGAGGTCAGACTTATTGATGATGAAAGGCTGCTATATCGCTTACGGGTTTATCGAAATGATGATACACTATTTTTATTACAAGCTTCTGGTAAAAACTTTGACGAAAAGCTGTTTAAGATTGTTGGTGGTGAGTTAATGGAAGTAATAAAAAAAGACAAATATGGGGTATCGGTTCAACACCTGGAAAAATATGGAGACACGCTAATTATAAACCGTGATTTTGATGCTAAAAAAAATATGGTTCTACTACCATTTTCGTGGGTAAAGGGAAAGACCACCGTGAAAAAACAAGA
>JACCQN010000100.1 GCA_015709215.1 Bacteroidales bacterium | reverse complement strand
TATTTTTATATTTCCGGGACCAGATTCAATCACTTCTTTGGTACTAACTTCATCCACAAGGTTGCGATCATTGGGATCTTCGAAGGGAATATCATCAATTGAACCATGAACGATTTTAGCTGGCATGGCTCCTTGTTCGCGTATTAATTTGGTTAGCAATCGTGTGTCGATTCCAAATAATGCCGGTATTTTTTCTTCATTAAGCCATTCTCCCAAACTTTTAACAGCATTCCAATGGTTATAATCCTCTGAGTAATCAGCTATTATCAGGCCAGAGATATGAATATGCTCAGACTCAAAATATCGAAGGAGTTTATCAGCTTTAATATCAGCAGGAACGCCATAATTACCGATAGAAGGGTAGGTGAGCACCAGTATTTGACTCTTGTAGGATGGATCGGTAAGACTCTCCGGATAACCAGTCATGGCAGTATTAAAGACTAATTCTCCGCTGGTGGATGAAGGATAACCGAATGATTTTCCATGCATTTGAGTGCCATCGGGCAGTATTAATTTTGCCATCGGGTAAGCGCGATCTTTCATTTAATGATGGATTGAATGAATAAAAAAAAAGACGGCTAATGCCGTCTTAACAAATATTTTTCTTGACAGTTTTTGGCTGCCAGTAGCAATAATCAAGGGAAGGAGAACCGAATGCATGCGGTTAATTTATTTTGCGTTCGGAGCGCAAACATAAACCAATTTATCTTTTATGATGACAGAACTTTTATGATTTTTTTTAACAGTGTTAATATCGCATTGTTAAAACGCAAAAAAGCCGCATTTTAAGCGGCTTTTAAGGCAATTAAATGAATAATTAATCTGCTTATAACTTTTGTTTTTCAACAAAATCAGTGAGTACGCCATCAAGATTTGGGTATCCGATTTCTTGTAGATCGTAATAAACACGTGTGTTGGGTTTGTTGATTTTAACAATACGGTTCAAGTCGATTGGAGTTCCAATTACAACAGAATCGCATTCAGTGTTGTTAATCGTAGCTTCAAGGTCTTTAAGTTGTTGCTCTCCATAACCCATAGCAGGAAGCAGGGTTCCGATATTGGGATAAATCCGGAAAGTTTCGGCAAGTTTGCCAACGAGGAATGGACGTGGGTCAACCAATTCGGCAGCGCCAAATTTTTGAGCCGCAACAGTTCCGGCACCAATTTTCATTTCACCATGTGTAAGGGTTGGGCCATCTTCAACTACCAATACTTTTTTACCTTTAATAATACTGAAGTCGTCAACTTTTATTGGAGAAGCACCATCAATTACAATGGCCTTGGGGTTTACCTTAGCGATATTTTCGCGCACGGTTTGAATTGCTTCAGGAGCAGCGCTATCCATTTTATTAATCACAACAACATCAGCCATGCGAAGTGTAACTTCACCCGGGTAATAACTTAATTCGTGACCAGGACGGTGTGGGTCAACTACTGTAATATTCAAATCTGGTTTATAAAATGGGAAGTCGTTGTTACCACCATCCCAAAGGATTACATCGCAACCATCAGGATCGTTCTCGGCAGCACGCAGTATGGCTTCATAATCTACTCCTGCATAAATAACATTGCCACGAACCACATGAGGTTCATATTCTTCCATTTCTTCAATAGTACATTTATGTTTGGCCAAATCTTCGATAGTGGCAAAACGTTGAACTTTTTGAGCTACTAAATCGCCATAGGGCATGGGGTGCCGAATGGCAACCACTTTTAAGCCTTTTTCCATTAGATATTCTATCACTTTGCGTGATGTCTGGCTTTTTCCACAACCTGTTCTTACAGCACCAACAGCTATCACAGGTTTTGTGCTTTTTACCATAGTATCTGCTGGTCCAAGCAACACAAAGTTAGCGCCGGCAGCATTTACTATTGCGCTTACGCCCATTACACGATTGTAAGGCACATCGCTGTAGGAAAATACACAGTCGTCAACTTTTAAGTCTTTAATTAATTTGGGTAGATCTTCTTCTGCATAAATTGGAATTCCTTCCGGGTATAAATCTCCAGCGAGTTCTTTAGGATATTTTCTGCCATCAATGTCAGGAATTTGTGCAGCAGTAAAAGCAACTACATTATACAATTCATTTCCACGGTAATAGGTATTGAAATTGTGAAAATCCCTACCAGCCGCACCAATAATGATCACATTTTTTTTCATAAGAGCGTTTTTATGGTTTTAATTTCTGTGAAGTATCGCACAAATTTAAGTGGAATTGTCTTAAAAACGAACACTTAGGATAAAAAAATAATGGGTCTATTTTTTAAAATACAGTAAATCAGAATTATACATTGTTAAATAAATAACATAAATAAGTAAACGATGTAAATAATAACGGTTTGCTGCAACAGTTGCAAAATCCCTAATTTTGTGGCCTAAACATATCACAATGGTTGAAGAGATTTTAAAAGAGGCACTTCTGAATATTTTTTATAAAAGTTATCAACTGGAAATCAAGCCTGAAGCTATTAGTTTTCAGCAAACCCGACCTGAATTTGAAGGTGATTTGACTTTAGTAGTGTTCCCTTTTCTAAAACTCATAAAGAAGAATCCCGAAGCTTTGGCCAATGAAATTGGTGAGGCATTAATCGCAGAAAGTCCATTGATACAATCCTATAATGTTATCAAAGGATTTTTGAATTTGGTAATTCACGACGATTATTGGCTTAATTGGATGAAAGGTAATTTGAATAAGCAAGTTTTTAACCAACAGACGCTAAACGAAAATGAAACCACAGTAATTGAGTATTCCTCTCCAAACACTAATAAGCCTTTGCATCTGGGGCATATTCGAAATAATTTGCTGGGTTGGAGTGTTGCCGAAATTTTAAAAGCTAACGGAAGTAAGGTTTTTAAAGTAAATCTTGTTAACGACCGCGGGATGCCTATTTGCAAATCGATGCTAGCCTGGAAAAAGTTAGGTGAAGGAAAA
>JACCQN010000036.1 GCA_015709215.1 Bacteroidales bacterium | reverse complement strand
TGACATACTTTTTCAATTCATCACTCCAGTTCTCTTTATTATTGGCCAGGTAATTGTCCTGGTCGTAATTGAAGTTGGTGATCCAGTCATAACCCTTGTGATTATCGTCATATTCATTCGCTTGTTTAAAAATTACGGGAGAATAATAATGCAGATAAGACCGGATTTTTTCATGGGATAATCCCGCGATTAGTTCAGGTTGGCTGACGAACTGATCCCGTAGTTCTGCTGCGCTTGTCTGTTTGGCCACCTTCCACCGATCATTTGTACAGGCCTGCATTACTGATAAAAAAAAGCATGCAAGGAACAGTAAAAATGTTCCCTGCATACCATTTTTTGAGATAAATAAATATTCCTTAAGACCGGTCTTCAATTTTTTCATAAAACAGACATTCAGAAAGCTTTAAAGTTTAAGAGCTATCCCTAAAGTGCCGTAACTGCCAAATTTAGCCCATTGCTGGAGCTTGGCATAATCGGCTGATGGTTTTCCGTAAATCTGTCGTTCTTCCTGATCGGTGAGGTTGTTAAGCTGAAGGAATGCAGACAAATGTTTCGTAATTTTTTGCTTCACTGATAAATCAAGATGATATTCCTGTTTAAAATAGGAATCGGTATATTGATCATCACCCACACTACGCAGGATATCGTCCCTGAAATTATTCGAAATAACGAACGACAAACCAATTTTCGGATTATCATACATTAAAGCAAAGTTAACGATGTTTTCCGGACTGTATCCCAATGGTAAATTCCTTCCGTTAACTTCTATTTCAGCTTTTGTATAAGTGTAATTGGCATAAATGCTGAAATAATCCAGGAAAGGCACATTGAGGAAGTTAAGTCGCTGATTCAGGGCAATTTCAAAACCATAAATTGTTGCATCGTTATCGCCATTAACAGGCATAGTTACTTCATAAACCTGCGATCCTCCTTCAAACGGCAATGTTTCGGTATGGGTTGAATTCAGGATAATATCAGTCATTTTTTTATAATAGATTCCCGCACTGAAAAGCCCCAGATAGGAGGTATATCTTTCGAACATAAGGTCCAGGTTGTTGGAAGTTGTTGGTTTGAGGTCAGGATTTCCTTTACTGATTTCCCTGCTATCGTCGTCCCTGAACTCATAAGGGACCAATGCTGCATAGTCCGGTCGGGCAATACCTGATGAGTAAGCAAATCGAAGGTTCATCCTGTCATTAAACCGGTAAGTAAGATGGATAGATGGTAATAAATTTGAATAACTTGCATCTGATTGCTCGTGATTGGCGGATTCGGTGGCCAGTGTTTTGTATTTATTATTGGTGTTTTCGAATCTTAATCCGGCGAGGATAGTAAATTTTTCTGACAGGTTCAGCGTTGTCATCCCGTAGGCAGCCCAGACGGACTCACTTGCATCATAATTGTCATCTGATTGGTCGAGGTACTCGGCCCTTTCTGCTCCCAAATACCCTGTATCATTTGGGTCTGCAATCACATCGATAAAACCAAATTCTGCTTCGCCAACGGTGTGTTCTTCAGGAAAATCCCTTAATTGCAACCTCCGGGCTGTATATTTTGCATCTTTATTTAAATATTTTCCGCCAAATTTAAACGTACTCTTTTCGTCGGCCAGATAATAGGGAATTTCAATGTTTACCATCCCCGCAATGTCTTCATCTTCTTTCAGATTATCATCAACACGAATCCGGTTGAGCGTGAGTACATCTTCCTGGGTAAATTTTGTATTCGGGCTAAATTCTTTTATTTCATCGTTTGTGTAACCCGAGAAATCAAAATCCCTTTGAAACCTGAAATACGTTCTTGCAGGCATTTCTTCTTTGGCTTTGATCCAGCTAATGGTGTAATCAAGTGTTATCCCATTGAAATTGTGATTTCCACCAAACATGGCATTCGTGAGAAACTGATCTTCGACCCTGTTCCTTGTTTCTTTGGTTTCCTCTTCATCATCGATGATCCATTCGTTCAGACGTCTGATCTCCTTGTCGAAATACCGGTTATGATTCATGTTCAGGTAGATTCGGTTGAACTGATTAAATTTATACTCCGTATTCAGATTAAGCCCTGTGCGTTCTCTCAAAACATCATAATCATTGGAATGCTGTGCAAAAATATGACCGGCCATGATGTCATCGTATTCCAGTTCTTTTAACAACGAACCCCGATTGGTCTTATAATAACTTGCGGCAAACAGTATTCCGAGTTTTTTATCAAAAAAACGTTTCCCTGCATAGCCCGAAAGCTTAATGATGTCTTTGCCGTATTCATTAAAATAGGAATGTTGGTCATTATAACCTGCCCCGGCATTTATGACCACAACGCCTTCGTCGGGCGCTTGTTTCATCTGGAAATTAATATTGCCGCCAATAGCATCTCCGTCGATATCGGGCGTTAACGCTTTTGTTACAACAATATTTTCCATCAGATCCTGATTAAGCAGGTCTAACCCGACAGCTCTCCCCAGGTCGGGGTCGGGTGCAGGAATTCTTTGACCGTTTACGGTAAGGGAATTGTACTGGGGGCCTATACCCCGTATCTGTACCAGTTCGCCTTCGCCCTGATCATAAGAAATAGATACACCCGGAATCCGGGCTACCGTTTCCGCAGCATTTCTGTCGGGGAAAAGCTGGAATTGCTCAGACGAAACAACATTTTTTATATTGGGAGCATTCTTTTGCTCGTTCAGCGCTTTGGCCTGCCCTCGTGTTAATTGTCCGTAAACAGTGACACCTCTGAGGTTTTGTGCAGATTCCTTTAACAAAAAGTCAACAACAATAACCTGGTTGGCCTGAACGGTTACGTTCAAAACTATTTCCTCATATCCCAGGTACGAAACACTGATCTGATAGTTTCCGGGTTGTACCCCCGAAATGGTATAGTTGCCCTGCAAATCTGCTGAAGCGCCCTGCGAAGTATTCAGTATTATAACATTGGCACCGATAAGAGGGGTTCCGGATGTCTCTTCGATTACTTTACCTACAATTTTCCCTTTGGATTGAGCATAAGTGTTTGAGGAACACAGTATGCTGAAAAGCCCTGCCCAGATAATGAAATTAAACGTTAATCGAGTCATTGGTTTTATTTTTTTTTGTTACTTAAAATTCCAAATTGATTTTTTTAACCGATTTTTAGTACAGCAATAAGACAAAGGCTATTTTTATCATGGTCAACCTGCCTGACGGTAGGCAGGTTTGGTTTAACTCCAGTCAAAAATATTTTCTATCCCGTGTCCTTTGGGCATAAAATGCCCGTTCATTTGCTTTTTAAGAGCTAATAGAACGTACCGCGCCCAAGTAATCTTAGGTTGATCTTCATATTTTAATCCTTTCTTTTTTTTGCCGCCTCGATGAGTCTGTTAGGCCTGCCTGACCGGTAGGCAGGCTCCTTCCAGTCGGCTTTATAATAATGATGTTCATTTTTTTTAGCTTGCATTTGAGTCGAAACATAGGCAGGATTTTTTCTCACTTATTTATTTTTCATACACTTTATAAATGTTGATGCAAATGAAAGATTCAAGTTTTATCTGAATATTAATTGTCCATTAATCTTTTCTTTAATGACAATTAAATAAGATTTAAACAAACAAATTCTGTTACAAGAAATTAAAGTAAATGGAGGTCGTCGGGTATTTCATATCGCATCCGTGTATTAACGCGAACTATAGTTTGGTAACCCTGCATAATATCCGCATCCATAATTTCCGATCCAGTTACTGAAAGATTTTAACTCATCTTGCTATCCTACTTTCCTAAAACTCTGTAATCCAGTAGGATTTGTTTAAGATTTTCACGTTTCGGTGGTCACAGATTTTTTTCATATAGTATAGTATGGTGCGGTTTTATATGTCGGGGATTGATAAATTTGTTTTGCCTCTAAAGAGGAAACACTGCACTTTTTAATTCTGATGGTTTCCCCTTTTTTATTTTTCAGAGTTGTTACCACCACTTTTTGTGTGTCATTATCCGTACGATGTTCCTCCAGTAGCGGTAAATGTTTTTAGTCTTGAGCTGGTACTTTTTTTAAGGAACCCTTGTGCCCTTTTTTTGTTTTTTGGGTGGTATTTTTAGTAAGTTGGGAAAATTCGTGAACATATTTCAAACTATGCTGTTTAAAGTTAAAAACAGATTTTGGATGCAATTTTTACTCTGTTCAAACCGCTCAAATTAGGTAAAAGGAAATGGAAATCGGTGTTTAAATCACGAAATGAGCTATTTGTGAATAATGCTAAACCGAAATGGTGTGGCAAATAACTTTTTAGACGAGATTAAACAATAATTAAAACTTAAAAAGTAAAACACGAACTGACCATGTTGAAAATTGGAATTTTAGTCGAAACCATCCTTCCCGGCAGCAATTCAGTTGCCTTTACTAAAAGCATAACTAAGTTAGTTGTATATTTTATTCCTCACTAAGGTTATTCAAAATATGAAACTTAACAATCAATTAATAAGTCTTATTCAAAGTTACCACCCATGAGAAATATTTTAGTAACATATGACGCCACCAAAAAAGAAAAAGAATTTTACAGGAACTTTTTTCAGGATAATGTGACTTCTTTTTTAGCGGATACAGAAATTGATGAAAAAGAAAAAATATTATTGGAAAGTGACATAATCATTGCGTGGAACCCGACAAAAGAATTAGAACAGTTTGATAAAAGTCTGTTCCGTAATTTTCATCTTATTCAATTATTGTCTGCCGGTTATGATCACCTGGAATTCGATATGTTTCCGGACAAATGTTTAATCGCAGCAAATCAAGGAGCTTATGCACCATCAATGGCTGAACATACCGTCGCAATGATTCTTTCACTGGCAAAAAAATTGCGCTTGTATCATAACCGCATGGCTGAAGGAAAATTTGAACAAATGAAAAGTATTACCAGGCAGGTTAAGGGAGCAACGCTCGGAATTATCGGCTTCGGTTCAATTGGGAAAGAAGTTACTAAATTAATGCGTGGTTTTGATGTGAAAGTAATGGCATTAAACACAAGTGGAAAAACAACCGAAGATGTTGATTTTATAGGCACATTAGATGATTTGGATCACCTGTTAACTCAGTCCGATTTTGTGGTCATTTCCATTCCCCTGACAGCCGAAACAGAAGGATTAATCGGGAAAAGGGAATTAGAACTGATGAAAAATGATGCCATATTGATTAATGTGGCCAGGGGACCGATTATTAAAGAAAAAGATTTATATGAACATTTGAAGAGCCATCCCGATTTTTCAGCCGGAATTGATGCGTGGTGGATCGAGCCCTTTAAGTTTGGACAGTTTAAAATCAATTACCCCTTTTTTGAATTGCCCAATCTCATAGGATCGCCGCACAATTCAGCTATTGTCGAAAATATTATGATTGAAGGAGCAAGTAAAGCAGCAGAAAATGTGAAGAGATTCCTGAATAATGAGGAAATAAAAGGAGTTGTTAAAAGAGCATTATAAAATAAGGGGGAAATTAAGTACAGAAACAAATTTCAAAAAATTAAAAGACAAGGAGAATAAAGTATGGAAAAAACAATGAAAGCAGCACGCTTATATGAATTGGGGAAACCTCTTGTAATAGAAGAGGTTCCGGTACCGGAATTATCGGATGACGATGTATTGGTAGAAGTGAAAGCTACCTTTGTAGCGCCATCCATGAATGATATTCTAAATCCGGGTGGAAATTTTATCCGCCCTACGTTTCCGGCTATTTTTGGTTCCGATGCCGTTGGAATCATTTCTAAATTAGGAAACAAAGTAAGAGGATTAAAAGAAGGTCAGAAAGTATGGGTCAATTCAATCCTTTATGATAAGACGGATGAATACGCGTTAATGGGCCGGGAAGGATTGAGTGATTCGATGGCTTTCCAGGGCATGTTCACTTTTAATCCGGACAACGTCCGTCTTTTAGATGAATATCATGGCTCCTTTGCTCAATATGTAAAAGCGCCCTCGACAAATGTGGCAATCTTACCGGATAATTTTCCTCTTGAACAGGCAGTCCGTATTGGTTACCTGGGAACAGCATATCAGGCTTTGAAATATGCAAATGTTCATTACGGCTCAACCGTATTGATTAACGGCGCTACCGGAACCGTCGGTACAAGCGCTGTGCTGCTGTCTTTAGCAATGGGTGCTGTAAAAATAATTGCCGTAGCCAATAAAAAAGAGAGATTGGAAAAAATCAGGCAGATTAATCCGTCGGTTATTTCCACCTTGTCACTCCTTGATGGCGACGTGACCGGCAAGATAAGAGAATTGACAAACGGAAAAGGGGCCGAGTCATTTGTTGATTGCCTTCAATATGTTGATACGCAGTCAACTCATCAATGCTTATATGCAGTGAAAAAAGGAGGGACGGCTGTATTTGTTGGCGGGGCAACCGGAAATATCAATATTCCTTACGGTTTTCTTTTAGGAACTGAAATAAAGTTAACCGGGTCATTATGGTTTCATAATTATGAAGCAAATGAAATGGTTAACCTGGCTCAATCCGGTTTGCTAAATTTAAATTTGTTTGATGTAAAAACCTTTTCACTGGACGAGATAAACGAAGCTGTTGCTCTTGCAGGATCAAGATTAGGAGGATTAACAACCGTAATGGTAAAAATATAACTAATGTCTTCAATAATTAAAAGCTAAGAAAATGGCAAAAATGAAAGCAATGCAGGTAGAAATGGCCGGTGGAGATTTTCAATTGGTTGAAATTCCGGTACCGGCACCGAAAGAAAATGAAGTACTGATAAAAGTAGAAGCCTGTGGCATTTGTCACAGCGATGCAATGGTAAAAGAAGGATGGGTTCCAAACCTACCATATCCTTTGGTCCCAGGCCATGAAGTAATCGGAACAATTACGGAAGTCGGGAAAAATGTAAAGTCATGGCAAACAGGCCAAAGGGTAGGCGTGGGCTGGCATGGCGGCCATTGTTTTGAATGCGAACCTTGTCGTCGGGGCGACTTTATTAATTGTGTCAATGGGAAAGTGCCCGGAATTAATTACAACGGCGGTTATGCTGAATACATGTGTGCACCGCAAGATGCACTGGCTTCAGTGCCCAAAGAATTGAATTCGGAAGAAGCCGCCCCTCTTCTTTGTGCCGGTATCACTACTTATAACGCGTTAAGAAACAGCGGAGCTAAACCGGGTGATACTGTTGCAATACAAGGTATTGGAGGTTTGGGTCATTTGGCAGTACAATTCGCGAATGCTGCCGGTTACAGAACAGTTGCAATTTCTCACGGAAGTGAAAAAAGAGAATTGGCATTGAAACTCGGTGCACACATATACATTGATGCAAGTAACTCCAATGCGGCCGAAGAGCTTCAAAAAATTGGAGGAGCTGACATTATTTTGGCAACCGCGCCTAACAGCAAAGTGATTTCGGAAATAACAAACGGCCTGAAACAAAGAGGTAAATTAATCATTGTTGCTGCGGCGAGTGAGCCCATGGAGCTTATCCCGTTCACGCTTATTTCCGGTAAAACCATTCAAGGATGGCCCTCGGGTGATGCCATAGATTCTGAAGATACGATGAATTTTTCGGTATTGAAAAATGTTCGTCCTCAAATTGAAGTTTTTCCTCTGGAGAAAGCAAATGAGGCGTATAACAAAATGATTACCAATAAAGTAAGGTTTAGGGCTGTATTGAAAATGCAATAAATCCCTGTCTTTGAACAAAATATACATTAAAACCGTTTTTACAACAAATTAATTTAAGGAGGTTAACATGAATATCAAAAATTATTTAAAAGGTTTCAACATTAAATTACTAGTCCTCAGTTTGTTAATGATAACAATAGCTACAGCTGATGGATATGGAAGGAACCAGGAAAAAGAACAGAATGCACAGTCTGAGAAAAAGAACGAACAAAATATTGTTCGTAAAAAGATTGATTATAAGGCTGGTAACACAACATTAAAAGGGTATCTTTTTTACGATGAGAATAAAACGGAAAAAAGCCCCGGAATCATTGTTGTGCACGAATGGTGGGGCAATAATGCTTACAGCGAAAAGCGCGCCAGGATGCTGGCAGAACTAGGTTACACAGCATTTGCAGCCGACATGTACGGCAATGGCCTTATCGTTGATAATCCGGAAGAGGCACAAAAAAATGCAGGTGTTATTTATTCTGATACGGATTTATTGAAAGAAAGAATGACAGCCGCTTACGATGTTTTAGTAAACAGCGGTTTTGCAGATCCTGAACGTATTGCAGCAATAGGTTATTGCTTCGGTGGTACGGTGGTTTTAACCGCTGCCAGTTTAGATATCCCGCTTGATGCAGTGGTGAGCTTTCACGGTGGGCTTGCAGGTTTTAAAGCGAACCCAACAATTAAAAACACGCATGTTCTCGTTTGCAACGGAGCAGCAGATAAATTTGTATCCCAGGAAGATAAAGATAATTTTAAAAATCAAATGAAGGCTGCCGGCGCTGATTATGAATTTAAAGAATATGAAGGAGCCTTGCATGCGTTCACAAATCCCGAATCAACTGAAGCAGGCGAGAAATTTAACATGCCCATTGCTTATAATGCAGCAGCAGATTCAGCCTCGTGGAATGATATGATGGAATTTTTCTCAAAGTATTTTCCTGTTAATTAAATAAACGTTAGGCCAAAACACTTTGCCTAACTTGTTTCCCAATTGAAATGGGATGTTCATAAGTAACAAAACCTATTGGCAATCAAGCTGATAGGTTTTGTTGTTTAAGTTCACTACCTCATAATAAACTTAGGTAAATAAAATATACCTGGGGAAAGTGCCCTAAATTTTCAAATGGTGGATTGAATAAAATACGAAGTTTCAGTTATTAAAAATGAATGCGATAGAATAGCTGATATCCCGTGGTGATCTGTAAAAGGTATTTCAATGCTTAGAACAATTTTCCATTTGAATTGTCTTATAGAGCAAAATCAAAACTATGAATTTCAGAGCTGTTTCTTTACTTTTGTTATCTGGCCTTTTTGCCTTTTTTCTGACTTCCTGCGAAAAGGATGATGATGAACCAAAGCTTTCCAAATTACAGATTGATATGCTTCATCTGGTAAAAGATGATTTGCTTACATTCAACGAACTGATTTATGAGAATGATTTTGGCAATCAGTACAGCGTTTTACGTTTGCAATATTTTATCTCTGATTTTGAATTGGTGCATCAGGATGGTCGGACTTTCAAAGTGGATACCGCTTATTACGTGGATGGGCAGTTGCCGGAAACACAAAGCCTGAAAACCAAGCTCCAAATTCCCTATGGAAATTATTCTGCCATCCGCTTTATCTTGGGCCTAAACGAAGCCCGAAACACCAACGGCGCCTATCCAAATCCTCCCGAAAACAATATGGAATGGCCTATTCCGCTGGGCGGAGGCTATCACTATATGAAACTGGAGGGGAAAGTGGCAGCAGGGGAGGTGCAAAATAACTTTCAGGCGCATACTGGCCCTACCAATGGCAATCAAAACTATATTGAAGTCAGCCTGGATGGCTCACTGTTTTTGGTCGATAATCCCCAGGCGCTTTTAGTCATTGGTATGGATATCAACAAATGGTGGAACAATCCCAATCTGCTCGACCTTAATGAGATCACCATGGTGATGGGTAATCAGGCTGTTCAGGAAAAACTGAAAGCCAATGGGATGGATGTGTTTCATGTAGAGCCGTTGATAGGGATTCATTAAGTTTTATATTTGAGTCTGGCAAGCTGTAAATTTATTGCTGGAGAGATGGCCGACATTTTTCTTGGTGTAGCCAAAGCGTTCTTTTTTAGAATTAGTTGCCAGCTCACCTCTGATGAGTTCAAAAGATAAGCCATTCACAGGCTGACCAAGACTGGTACAAATCTACAAGCTGGTGCAGATTTACAATCCGTAACCGTAATAATCAAATAAATGCCTTAATTTAACTGATGATAGTTGACAATTTCTGAAACGGGAGCCAGACATATGCATACAGGCAACCTAACACAGCCAAAACCTGCAGCGAACAGCCAACAGCCTCATAAAAAATTACGATTCCAACAAGCTGTTCAGCAGGCCTCTGCGATCTTCCTTTTTAGTGTTAGCACCACCGGGCGACAATTGATTGATGAGTTTGCTGATGGGCATCGACTGAAGCCAAACTTTTCCAGTTCCCCGTAAAGTTGCTACAAAAAGTCCTTCTCCGCCGAAAATCATCGATTTGAGATTGCCTGCACGTTGCACACTAAAATCAATACCGTCCTGAAAGCCCACCACACAGCCGGTATCAACCCGCAAGCTTTCTCCTTTTAGTTCATGTTCGATCACAGTGCCCCCTGCGTGAATAAAGGCTTTTCCGTCGCCCTGAAGCTTTTGTAAAATGAATCCTTCCCCGCTGAAAAAGCCTGCTCCCAATTTTTGATTAAAATGCAGACTGATTTTCGTGCCCAGTGCAGCACACAAAAAAGCATCACGCTGAACGATAATCCGGCCACCCAAAGCGGCTAAATCAATAGGGATGATGGTGCCGGGATAAGGAGCGGCAAAAGCTATCTGGCTTTTCCCCATGCCGCGATGTGTAAAGTGCGTTATGAAGATAGATTCACCGGTAATTTTACGTGAAGCTGCTGATAACAATTTGCCAAACAGCCCTTTATCAGGCTCGGAGCCATCACCCATTTTTGTTTCAAAGTCAATACCTTCTTTCATATACAGCATGGCGCCTGCTTCGGCGATGACTGTCTCGTTGGGGTCAAGCTCTATTTCGACGAATTGAATGTCGTGTCCTTTTATTTTGTAATCAATTTCATGTGATTTCATCTGTAATGTGTTTGTTTTAAATAAGTTATTTTTTTTGTATATCCAATTAGTTGAGACAACGAAAGTAGCATAAATTTCATTGAGGTTACTCCAAAATTCGTGGCTAATTTAACCTTGTCATTTATTTTTTCAGCATAGCACAAAAATAAACAAATGATTTATTTTTCAGTTATGAGTAAAAGCAGGTAAAATCACCCTGCCATGATGTTCAGTTAGGCATGCTGGTATTCGAAGGCTTTGGGAATAAACCAAAGATGAGGTTAACCATCGAACCGCTGAAAAGGAAAAGAAAATTACCTTACAGTGTGCCGGAACACTGTCTGAACCGTCGGAGCATTGAGGAATCAATGCGGATTATACAACAAACCATCCATATGAAGAATAGCGGAGTATTAAAAAAATAATGGCTTGAAAATAGGATGGGATTATTGCCGGCAGTCATTTATTTTATTGTAGCGAAACCCGACACTTCACAAAGACAAAAATTAATGGCTGGCCATGTTTTAAGACAAGTAAAACGAGCCCTACCTGACTTTAAATATTAGGCTTCTGAAGATAGATTTAGCGGTATATTGAAGCGTTCGGCTGGAAAGCGATGCACAAACAAAAATCCCGAAACCGACAAATTACCATCAGCTTTCGGATTTATTAAAATAACGGAGAAATTTCATTTTTTTTTAGGGGATTGGTAAAATTTTTCTATTTTTGTACCCTAAAACAGTTTCAGTACAAAATGAACACAACTACAAATGGACGAAACAAGAGATATAATTGTAAGTGTAGCAAATAAATTATTTAGTCGATTTGGATTTCAGAAAACTTCAATGGACGAAATTGCAAAGACTGCACGAAAAGCGAAAGGTTCTTTATATTACCACTTTGCTAGTAAAGAGGCATTATTTAGAGAAGTAGTATTAAGGGAAATGACAGTTCTTAAAAATCAATTATCTGTTATTGTTGATAATACAGAATTGAATGCAAGAGACAAGATTAAAAATTATCTAACTAAGCGTATGGAGTTATTAAATAATGCAGCCAATTACCACGAAACCTTAAAAGCGGACTTTTACGAACATTATCTGTTTATTGATGATTTAAGAAGTGAATTAGATAAATGGGAACTGGTAAATTTAAGGAGTATATTAGAACAAGGAATTGATGAAGGTTATATTCATAAAAGCGGAAATGTTGAAGTTTTGCTCGAAATGATAATTATGGTTTTAAAGGGGTTAGAAATTCCATTTTTTTTACAAAATAAATACACCCGATATTCACCATACTTCAATGATTTGATTGGTGTTCTAATCAAAGGATTGTCAAAATAATTTTTTTTACAGAAATGACTAAAAAACAAATAAAGTGTAAATAAACTAAAAGTAATATGGAAAAATTATCTCGTATTATCATAAAATGGAAATGGATAATCGTTGCAAGTGTTTTGGCATTAACCATTTTTTTTGGTTATCAAACTAAGTTTTTGACTATCAACTCTGATATTCTGACTTCTTTGCCTGATGATGACCCTGCAGCTTCATTATATAAAGAAATTGGAACTCAATTTGGCGGGAACGACATGGGGATGATTGTGTTGGAATCTGACAATGTTTTTAAAACTGAAATATTACAGCATATTAAACAAATTACCGACAGCCTGAGATATACTGATGGGGTTTCAACGGTGACGAGTTTAACTAATATACTGGATATCAAAAGTTCTGAATGGGGCATTGAAATAGGAAAACTGGTTGATGAATACAATCTGCCGGTTAAGCAATCAGATTTAGATAGTCTTAAAAATTACACCTTCTCAAAAGAGATGTACAAAGGGGTAATTGTTTCCGACGACGGCACCGCTACTGCAATCATTTTTACGCTTCTTTCCGATGCAGATAAACAAGCTGTTGCAAAGGAAATTAAGCGTAAGGTCGAAAACCTGAATTTGCCTGAAACACTTTACTTTGGCGGTCTGCCTTTGATGATGAACGATATCAACGATTTAATAATATCCGACATCATTTGGTTGATACCCATTGTTTTTCTTGTAATAGCAATTATTCTTTTGATTAGTTTTCAATCGTTTCGCGGCGTACTGTTGCCGTTGCTGACTGCCGGGATTTCTGTCGTCTGGACTTTGGGAATCATGTCTGTTGCAGGCTATGAGCTTACCATTATATCCAATATCATACCGGTTGTACTGCTTGCGGTGGGCAGCGCCTATACCATTCATGTGCTGAACAGTATTAACCACATGGCCCTTCAGGACAGAAAACAAGCATTGATCAAGGGGGTTGCATATGTCATCATTCCGGTCATTTTGGCTGCAGTCACCACTGCAACAGGTTTTGTCTCGTTCGTTTTTGGCGCATACCTCACGATGATCAAGGACTTTGGGATATTCACAGCAGTCGGTACAATCATCGCTTTGTTGTTGTCCATATTCTTTGTGCCAGCCATGATTTCAGCTTTGTCAATGTACCGAAAGAAAAAAACTGTTGAAGATACGGAAAAGAAACCGGTCTTAACCCATAAGATATTGATACCGCTCACGCAAACCCTTTTTAAACATCCTAAATATACAATTACTGCATGGGCATTCATTCTTTTGGTAAGTATTATCGGGATTTTTCAAATTGAAACCAGTGTAAACATGGCGGATTATTTTAAAAGAGATAATCCTACCAGGGTGGCAGAAGAGGTGATGCAAAAGAAATTTGGAGGTTCGCTACCCATATTCGTTGTTTTCGAGGGCGATATGCAAAGTCCGGAAGTTCTGCAAAAGATGATTGAAACGCAACGTTTCATGAAAGAAGACCCCAGTATTGACGTAACCCAATCGGTTGCCGATCTGATAGAGCAGATGAACGATGTAATGGGCGAAGGAAAAAGAATACCCGATGACAAGGCAAAAATTGAGCAATTATGGTTCCTGCTCGATGGACAGGATGTGATGCCGCAACTGGTTAATGACGACCTTACCAAAGGCGTCATTCAATCAAAATTTGCCTCAGTGGATACGAAAGACATTGAAGCATTTACTAAAAAGATGAACCGTTTTATTGAAGAAAACCAAAATGAATATTGCCAAATAGAGCTTACAGGTATGCCATCCGTTTACGATAAGCTCAACAGCAGCTTGTTAAACAGCCAGCGCAACAGTTTATTAATCGCCATCGGAATGGTTATATTTATCGTGAGCGCGATCTTGAGGTCTGTTTCCAAAGGGGTCTTTGCAGCAATTCCCGTGGTTGCAACGATTATTGTCTTGTTAGGAATCATGGGAATAACCGGAATTCCGCTTGATATTGCAACCGTATTGGTAGGCAGTATTGCTTTGGGTATAGGCATTGATTATTCCATCCATATCATTACCGGATTTAATAATCATCTGCTGGAAAACGGAGATGCCGAAAAATCAATCGAAAGCGTTATTTTATTGAGCGGAAAGGCAATAATCATTAATGTAGCATCGGTTTTAGCAGGATTTTTAGTGCTCCTGTTTTCACAAATCGTACCCTTACAAAATTTCGGACTACTGATTGGCATTAGCATGATTGGTTCCGGGTTTAGTGCGCTATCACTGCTGCCTGCGATTCTTATACTGGCAAACAGAAAACGTAAAATAACAGCAAATAATCATTAACAATTAAATTTTACAGTTATGAAAGCAAAAGAAACATTATTTAAAAATTTGTCTGACACGGTTATTAGTCAAAAATTGTTACGACATGTTGCTGTTAATCAATTAGATAAGCACTTGCTTAATATAATGGTGGCAAAATATGAAGGTAAGGATGATTCTGATACTCAAATGGCACGATATCAATTCTTTTCAGCAATATTACACTCAGTTCAAAGGAACCTTGATAAAGGATACATATCAACCAATGTAGCAAAAAAATTAAAAGATACCTTGGTGGGTGATAATATATTAATATCCGGTGATTATAGGATAAGAAAAGAGGTGCATCTCGAATACAAAGAAAAATATGGTGAATATCCGCCTAATTTTATAACTCTTTCTCCAACTCAGAGGTGTAATCTGCAATGCATCGGATGTTATGCAGCAAGTAATAAAAAAACAACACCTACTTTGCCTTATAATATTGTTGATAAAATAGTATGGGAATCACAAAATATTATGGGAATTAAATTTATTGTTATAAGCGGTGGCGAACCACTGATGTATAAAAGTGAGGGGAAAACACTGCTTGACCTGTTCGAAAAATACAATGATATTTTCTTTCTTGTTTATACTAACGGAACATTGATAAATTCAACTGTTGCGAAAAAAATGGCTGAATTGGGGAATGTTTTCCCTGCAATTTCAGTTGAGGGTTATGAAAAAGAAACTGACGAGAGGAGAGGCACAGGAGTTTATAAAAAAATAATTCAGGCAATGGCTGAATTAAAACATGTTGGGGTGCCATTCGCTATTTCAGTTACAGCCACAAGCAAAAATGTTGAAGTACTTTTAACAGAAGATTTTTATGATTATTATTTTGACGAATTAGGTGCAATATTTATGTGGCAATTCCAGCTTATGCCAATCGGAAAAGGAAAAGACACATTCGATTTAATAGTTTCGCCCCAAAAAAGAATTGAACTATATAAACTATGGAAAAAAATAGTAAGTGAAAAAAAATATCCTCTTGCCGACTTTTGGAATAATGCCATATTATCTAATGGTTGTATTGCATATGGCAATGATAGCGGCTATCTATATATAGACTGGAACGGTAATATTATGCCTTGTGTCTTTGTACCATATTATATCGATAATGTGTATGATTTATACAAAGAAAATAAAACATTGGCAGATGCAACAAATTCCGACTTGATGCAAAGAGGCAGAAAATGGAAAGAGGAATATAATAATCGAAATAAATTAATGCCCTGCTCCATTAGGGATCATTATAAAAATTTCAGAGAAAATATATTTACTGAAGATTCAAAACCCGAGAATAAACAAGCCGCCGAGGCTATAGAAGATGAAAATTATTATCAAACTATGGTTAATTATGATGACGAATTAACAAAATTAACTGAAATATTTCACAAAGAAAATAAAACGATTTAGATCCAATTTATAAATATTTAAAATTCAATTAAAATGAAAAAAGTAAAAGTATCAGTATTAGTAAGTGCATTATTCCTGTTTTTTGGATTGAGCACAAATGCACAAGACGCAAGTACCGTCCTAAAAAAAATGGACGATGTTATGTATTCTCCGAAAGACATGACAGGGAATAATAAAATTATCCTGATTGACAAAAACGGGAAAGAGGAAATTCGTGAAGCAACCATACAGCAAAAAGGAACCGATAAGCGAATATTTCGATTCACCTCACCGGCATCGCAGGCAGGAATATCAGTTTTATCGTTACCAAACGATGTAATGTATTTGTATTTACCTGCATTTGGCAAAGAAAGACGCATTGCCACCAGCGCTAAAAATCAAAACTTTGCAGGTACCGATTTTTCTTATGACGATATGGAATCTGTGCTTTTCTCAATAAAGTACACCCCAAAATTGGTAAAAACTGAAGGCAATGTATATGTATTGGAATTAACCCCTGTCAGTGAGAAATCGGATTACTCAAAAGTGATGGTACAGGTGAATAAAACAGAATTTTATCCCGAACTAATGGAGTATTACGACAAAGGCAATACAAAAGTAAAAGAAGCCAAATATACTTTCAAAAAGATTGGCAACTATTGGAATGCCGCTGAAATTGAAATGACCGACCTTAAAAAGAACCACAAAACCATAATGAAAATGTCGGAGGTGGAATACGATACCGGCCTTTCAGATGATGACTTTACGGTCAGGAAGTTAAAACAATAAAACAATTAATAAAATACATATTTTTATAATGGACCTTCAGTAAATTGAGAAAAAAGGGAATACGCTATGATAATAAATCTTGTAACGAATTATATGCCTGATGTAGTAATACCAAACGATTACTTTTTTGAGAATTATGGTATTACCAATGACGAAATAATTGCTAAATGTGGAATAAAGCAGCGAAGGCGCACCCTACCTAACGAGAACACCAACTCTATGGCAATTGAAGCCGTAAAAAAGGCTTTACATATTATGCCGTTACCAATAAATGAAATTGATTTAATTATAGGTGCTACCTACACTCCCTACGATACAGTAGGCACTTTAGCCCATGCAGTACAGAAGCATTTTGAAATTACTAAAGCAAAATGTTTTACTATCGATTCAGCATGCTCATCATTTGTTAATGCAATTGAAATTGTTGACTCCTTTTTTTTCAATAAAAAAGCAAGTAAAGCACTGGTTGTAATGTCTGAAAACAATAGTGCATATAACGATGATTCTGACAAGAATTCGGGTTTTTTATGGGGCGATGGTGCAGCAGCAGTGGTTTTATCCAACGAAAGATATTCGGATGAAGACATTGAAGTGATTGATATAAATACCACTGGCTTAGGCACAATTGGGAAAAGTATTGATGGCGTTTTTTTAAAGCCAGGCAATGGTGGTTTAAAAATGCCTTTTGGAAAAGACATTTTTCAATATGCGTGTACTTATATGATAAAGGAAACAGAGCAAATTTTACACAAAAATGACATTCCTATCAGCCAATTGAACTACTTAATTCCACACCAGGCAAATGTTAGAATTATAGATTATGTTGCAAGAAAATTAAATTTAGAAAACTCGCAAATACTTACAAATATTGAACGCTTTGGAAATACAGGTTCGGCAAGTACAGCGATTGTATTAGCTGATAATTGGGGTAAGTTTAAAAAGAATGATACTATTGTTATTTCTGTTTTTGGCGGTGGTTATTCAAGTGGTGGAGTTTTATTGAAAAAATTATAATTCAAAATATGAAAACTGTTTCAGGTTTTGTTCTTGTAAATTTTTTGGGATGGAAAATAAAAGGTGAGTTTCCTAACATAAAGAAATCTATAATAATATTTGCACCACACACAAGTTACTGGGATGGTTTATATGGAAAGCTTTATTTGATGCATTTAGGTATAAAATACAAATTTCTATCAAAAAAAGAATTTTTCAAATTTCCATTGAAATACTTTTTCATAATCTTTGGTTCGATACCAGTATATGAAAACAAAAAATATATTGATTATGTTGTCGGATTATTTAACAATAGCAAGGAATTACATATAGTGTTATCTCCGGAAGGACATTTGGCTAAAGTTACACGTTGGAAAAAAGGATATTTCTATATGGCAGTAAAAGCAGATGTCCCAATAGTAGTTAGTTATCTTGATTATAAGAAGAAAGAAATCGGGATTAAAGGAGTGATTTACAATTCAACAAATATTGGTGCAGTTAGAAAAGAGATTGCTCAATTGTATTCTGATGTTACCGCAAAATATCCTGAAAATTTTTCACCTGAAGTAAAAGTATAAAAGATGAAACAGAATGTGGCATTAGTACTATCAAGTGGAGGCTCAAGAGGGCTTGCCCATATCGGCGTTATAAACGAATTAGAAAAGCATGGGTTTCATATATCTTCTGTTTCTGGCTCTTCCATAGGAGCTGTTATAGGAGGGCTTTATGCCATGGGGAAAATTCAGCAATATACCGAGTGGGTAAGTTCTCTTAACAAAAAGGATGTTTGGGGACTTATGGATTTTACACTTACAACTCATGGCTTGCTGAAGGGCGAACGCGTTTTTGACAAGATGAAAACCTTTATCCCCGATATGAACATCGAAGATATGCTTATCCCCTTTGCCGCAGTTGCTACTGATATACTCCATGAAAAAGAAGTGGTTTTTACAAAAGGAAGTTTTTATGAAGCAGCCCGGGCATCTATTGCAATCCCGGCAGTTTTTACACCCGTAAAATACACTGATACCATTCTTGTTGACGGCGGTATTCTGAATCCAATTCCTATTGAGCAGGTGCTCCGAAAAAATGGTGATATCCTGGTTGTAGTGAATCTTTATGGCGAAAAAAAAACTGATATTCCAAAAGAAACAAATAATAATGGATACTTAAACAAGTTGATGAACACCATATCGACCTTAATTTTAACCGGTGATAAGCAAAGTGCAGGGTATTACTCACTTTTAAGTGGTACTACTTCGGCAATGATACAAAGAATTGCAAAAATGAGCATTGAAAACCATAAGCCTGATTTGGTAATTAACATTCCGCATAATTCTGCCAACACTTTTGATTTTTACCGGGCAAAAGAATTGATACAGCTAGGGGAAAGTGCAGCAAAAGGGGTACTAGATTATTATAAAACCTAAGTTGAGTGATACGATTTGGCGAAATATTGCTTTACTTTGAGTTAACTTTGATTTGAAAAATGTTAACTTTCAGCATTTTGGAGCGAAAGCCTTAGGTTTTCTTTATTGATAATCTAAATCATTGCGACCGGGGCTTCAGCTAGCTTGCAAAAAATACAGTAAAAACTAAAAAGGAAAAGGCTTTGTTATCAAAAGAATAGAAAAAAAACAGGAATATAACTTGGAAATCACAATAGGAACAAGGTACCGGCAATAAAATGTGTATTCAAGAAAGAAACGGTGAAAGGACTCGAATGATGAGAAAAATTTCTGCAATGAATTATGTTGCTTATCCTGTGGATAAGAATATTGAGTGTATCGAATCTCGCACATTCAGGCCTTGCATATTTCAGATATAACAATTTCAAAATCAAAAACTAAGATGACAAGCAGTATAAAACCTGAAGTAAGAATACAAACGTCCATTTTCTCCTGCCTGGAGAAGAAAGCTTTAGTATGGATGGCACTACGAATACCTCAAAAAATTAATTCTGACCATTTAACAGTTTTAGGATTTGCTGGTGCTTTAATTTCAAGTGCTGGTTATATACTTTCAAATCTGGAAAGCCATTTCCTTTGGTTAGCTTCTTTTGGTTTGGTATTGAATTGGTTTGGCGATAGTCTTGATGGAACATTAGCCCGTGTAAGGAATGCTCAGCGTCCGATATATGGATTTTTCATCGACCACAGTATTGATGGTTTAACGGTTTTCGCCATTTGTGTGGGAGCAGGGCTTTCTCCATACATAAACTTTGCAGTTGCCATGCTTATTCTTGCAGGGTATTTGCTTTTATCTGTTTTAACATACATCAATACTCATCTTAAGGGTAAGTTCAAAATCTCTTACTTTAAACTGGGTCCCACCGAATTTCGTTTAATTGTTATACTTATAAACACACTCTTTATATATTTCCCAATAGGAAAACAGAACTTTGTACTCAATGGTGTTGCTTTAAACCTATTTGATATTATAGGAATTGTTATTGCTTTTATTCTTTTCATTATTTACCTGGTAAACTTTTTAATTGATAAGAATAAATACGAAAAAATCGACCCTCCCAAACACTAAATCACATTTTATGTCAATTCAATATATAAAATTTGTAGCAAGCCGTTTTATTGGCACCTTAGTCGATACCATGATCCTATGGGGGCTCTCTTCCTACATTTTTTCTTCTTCTTATATTGGACATTATTTAGTGGCACCAACTATTTCGTTTGAGATTACAGTATTTGCAATTTTCTTATTATCCCACTATCGGGTATGGAGCAAACGAAAATCTATAAAAAACATAAAGACTTTTATAGCCCACTTTGTTATTTTCAACATTTCCTGTGTTTCCGGATTTATTGTCAAAATGGCATTTCTGTTGCTTTTTGAGAAACTATTTGGTTGGGATGCAGTATGCTGCAATCTTACGGCGCTGTTAATATCCGGCATTGTGTATTTTGTGCATGTCGAGTTTATAGTACACAAAAAACGACCAGCTATAATTGTTGCTGTAAACAAAATGTAAACAATGAGAAACAAAAATTAGTAATATTGATCCCTATGAAAATACTTTCAGAAAGATACAAAAAGTATGATATCCCTCAGCAGGCAATGGCTGCGGGTATTTATCCCTACTTTAGGGCAATCGAATCCGGGCAGGATTCGGAAGTAACCATTAACGGGAAGAAGGTTTTGATGTTTGGTTCTAACAGCTATCTAGGCCTGTCGAATCATCCTAAGATTAAAGAGGCAGCGATAAAAGCTATCGGAAAATATGGTACAAGCTGCTCGGGTTCCCGCTTCCTTAATGGAACTCTTGATATTCATCTTGATCTGGAAGAGAAGTTGGCTAAACTAGTTGGCAAGGATGAAGCTATTTGCTTTAGCACAGGTTTTCAAGCAAATCTTGGCGCAATTTCGGCTCTCTCTGGCCGCAATGACTACCTTTTACTCGATTCTCAAGACCATGCTTCCATTATTGAAGGCAGCAGGTTGTCTCTTGCCAGAATACTTAAGTTTGCCCACAACGATATGTCTTCGCTTGAATCGAAGCTGATGCTTTGTGAATCGGACAAAAATAAACTTATTGTTGTTGATGGCATATTTTCTATGGAGGGGGATATTGTTAATTTACCGGAAATTGTCCGATTGAAAGAAAAATATAATGCAAGCTTGATGGTTGATGATGCACATGCAATTGGGGTAATTGGTCAAAATGGCAGAGGGACATCATCCCATTTTAAGCTAACTCAGGATGTAGATTTAATTATGGGTACTTTTTCTAAATCTTTAGCCTCGTTAGGTGGGTTTATTGCAGGCGACAAAGAGGTAATTAACTTTTTAAAGCATAATGCCCGCGCATTGATTTTTAGCGCAAGTATGCCCCCCGCCTCCGTTGCAAGCGTGAGTGCTGCCATTGAGATAATGCTTGATGAACCTGAACGAATTAAGCATCTTTGGGATTTAACCAAATATGCACAGCAGGCTTTCATTAGTGCCGGTATTGATACAGGTAAGAGCGAAACCCCGATAATTCCTTTATATGTCAAAGATGATATGAAAGTTTTGAAGTTGGCTCGCATACTACTTGATGAGGGTGTTTTTGTAAATCCTGTTATTTCTCCTGCGGTTTCGAAGGAGAATGCTCTGATACGTTTCTCCCTTATGGCTACACACTCTTACGAACAACTTGATGTAGCTATTGAAAAGATAATCAGCGCTTTTAATAAACTCGAGGTAACAAATTGTTTTCAACATCATACAGAATAATAATGCTAACAATAATCCAAATATGAAAGTGGTTTTAATTACAGGAATTTCATCTGGTTTTGGCTTTGCCATAGCTCAACAGCTTGCAAAAGGCAATTACAGGGTTTATGGAACTGTGCGTAAGAAAATTGACTTAATACCTAAGGTCAGTTACCTATACATGGATGTGGTATCAGATGAATCGGTTAAACAGGCAATCGATGAGGTGTATCGAAAGGAAGGACGCCTCGATGTGCTAATAAATAATGCCGGTGCAGGGATTGCAGCACCACTTGAATTTACCAAAATTACTGATATCCAACACTTAATGGACGTTAATTTTCTTGGAGCTGTGAGAGTTACTCAGGCCGTATTGCCAATTATGCGTAAGCAGTCAAGCGGTCTAATTATAACGATCAGCTCTATTGGTGGTTTGATAGGCTTACCCTATCAGGGAATTTATTCGGCCAGCAAGTTTGCCCTCGAAGGTTTTTCCCAGGCTTTATATCATGAGGTGAAACAATTCAATATTAAGGTGATGGTAATTAATCCCGGCGACTTTGCCACGAAATTTACAACAAACCGGCTTTGTGCTAAAAAGGACGATTCAATAGCAGTTTATCCAACTTTTGAGAAAACACTTTCGCAAATTGAACATGATGAAAAGAACGGTTTACATCCAGATAAATTAGCTAAGAGAATAGAGAAACTTATTAGTAGGCAGCATAAACCTGTGAGGTATGTCATTGCCTCTCCTTTGCAAAAATTTTCAGTGTTTCTAAAAAGAATTCTACCTGAAAAACTGTTTTATCGGTTAATTAGTAATTACTACCTTTAAGAGTAAGTGTTTAAAAATTAATGTAATATACATTATATGAAAATTACAATCAAAGAGATTACAAGCAAAAACGATTTGAAAAAGTTTATCAAATTCCCTAACAAACTTTATGAGGAGAATAAATTCTATGTACCACCGCTAATCTCAGCAGAGCTTGAAACCTTATCAAAAGATAAAAACCCTTCTTTTGATTTTTGTGAAGCAAAATACTGGTTGGCCTACAATGAAACCAATACAATCGTTGGGCGAATAGCAGGAATCATAAACCATAAGTACAACAAAAAGATAGGGAAGCAATTGGTTCGCTTTGGTTGGCTTGATTTTATTGAGGATATTGATATTTTAAAAGCCCTGATTCAGACAGTTGTGCAATTTGCCAACGAAAAAGGAGCCGTTGGCATTCATGGCCCTCTCGGGTTTTCTGAGTTTGATGCTTCAGGCATTCTTATCGAAGGTTTTGACGAAATCCCGACAGCCTACGGCAAATATAATTTTCCTTATTACGCTCAGATGATTGAACAATTAGGTTTTGAGAAGGAAGTTGATTGGGTTGAATTTAGGGTAACTGTTCCTGACGAAATTCCGGTAAGGTATAGCCGGATTGCAAAGTCAATTGCCGAGAAGTATAAATTGCAAAGCCTGAAATTAAAATCAAAGAAAGAGGTTCTAAAATATGCAGACGACATCTTCCAACTTCTGAATAAGGAATACCAAAACATACATGGTTTTTCTGAGCTTACTCCTAACCAAATAGATGCGCTGAAAAAACAATTTATCCCCTTGCTGAGATTAAAATATATATCAGTAATACTAAATGCCGAAAACAATGTTGTTGGTTTTGGCATATGCCTGCCCTCACTTTCAAAAGCATTGCAAAAGTCCAAAGGAAATTTATTCCCTTTTGGATTTCTGTATATACAAAAGGCCCTGTATGTTAATGATACAATCGATACCTTACTTATTGCAATCCATAGCGACTATAGGAACAAAGGTGTAAATGCGTTGATCTTTGACGATATAGGAAACTCAATTGTTTCAGAAGGTATAAGATATATAGAAACCACACGGGAGCTGGAACACAATTTATCCGCGCAAAACCTTTGGGATAAACTTGAAAACAGACAGCATAAAAGAAGCAGAAGTTATTTTAAAAAAATATAATGATGAATGATTTTTCCGACACTGCTATTACTCCAGCCTCGTTTGAAATTGGAAAAGCATGTGCTTTGAAATTCGCAATCAGGTGCGCAACAGTTCCATCTGCAAAAAACGAGACAGCACTTCCTGAAGTTCAAAACAAAATTGATGTGGAAATCTCCTTAAAAACTGCTATTGCCGACAGGATATTAAGATTAAGGGAACTTCAACATTCGTTATGGAAACTTTAAATTATTAACAAAAAATGAAACCAAAGACTTTATTCTGGGTAACAATTTTTGCTGTATCGATGGGCTTTTTCGAAAGTGCAATTGTAATTTACTTAAGGGAAATTGTATATCCCAATGGATTTGCTTTCCCTTTACAGCCTATCGAAAGGATGCTTGCAACAACAGAAATTCTAAGAGAAGCCTTTTCTTTGCTTATGCTTCTTTCTGTTGGTATTCTTGCAGGCAAATCAACTGTTACAAGGTTTGCTTACTTTTTATATGCTTTTGCCGTTTGGGATATTTGCTACTATATTTTCCTGAAAATATTAATAAACTGGCCGGAATCTTTCATGACAATGGATATTCTTTTCTTATTGCCTGTAATCTGGGTAGGACCTGTTGTGGCTCCGCTTATTCTATCTTTTCTTATGATTTTATTAGCTTTACTCATTCTTCATTTTTCCACACACAACCAACAGGTTCACTTAAAGGTTCATGAACTTGTAATGTTAATAGCGGGATCTGTTATTGTAATTATATCATTTACACAGGATTACTTAAGGTTTATCTTCAGTCATTATTCGATTGCCGATATCTGGGCGGTGCCGGCGAAAGACTTTTTCGAATTTTCTGTTCAATATTATCCTGGGAATTTTTACTGGCCAATTTTTATTGGTGGGGTTATATTTATTCTCATAGGAATAGGGCTTTTTACAAAACGAAATATTTTATTGACCAAAGATACCTTACAATAAATAAACGTATCACTTTAAATCACAAAAAGATGAAAAGAATAAAACTATTTCAATTATTGGTATTACTCATTTTAACGTCAGGTATTGCCAATGCGCAGGAAGCAAACAGCCTAAAATTGTCTGGTGAACTCTTTACTGACCAGCGTTTTTTACTTAAATCACCTAACGATTGGGCATGGAACGAAAACCGTCTTACTTTGAACCTTGACAAGCGAGTAGCTGGAAACTCTAAGTTTTATAGCGAGGTGTGGTTACGTAATATTGGTTTGCCCAAAATTGCTTCATCAAGTGATTTGTACAACAAGGGTATTATTGACCCTTATAATCTTGAAATCAGAGAAGCTTACGTTCAAATAACTGGTTTTTTAACCAAAAACTTAGACTTAAGCATTGGTCGTCAGCGTATTGTTTGGGGAACTGCCGACAAATTGAATCCTACCGACAATCTTAATCCGTTGGATTTGGAAGATATTTTAGATTTTGGTCGTCGCAGAGGCTCAGATGCTATCAACTTGAATTACTATATTAATAACGACTTTTCTTTGCAGGGCATTTTTATCCCTTTTTTCCAGCCTGCAAATATGCCCATTGGAATTTTTGCCAACATCCTGAATCCCACAATGGAAATGCCGGGTGGAATGGTATTAAAAAGTGTTTCTGATACCTTAATGATGCCAAAATATAATATAGGTGAAAGTTCTTCGGCCGGTTTAAAATTTAAAGGATTTGCGCAAGGAGTTAATTTTTCTTTAAGCTATGTTTGGGGATATGATGGCTTGCCTTTCGCCACAAAAAACACTTTTGTTCCGGTTGATACGCTTGGTGGAGTAAAAATAAGTTCACAACTATCGTATGCGAGAACACACATCATTGGAGCTGATTTAGTAACAAGTATAGCAGGATTTGGGGTTTGGGCCGAAGCAGCAGCATTTATTCCGGAAAAAGATGTTATAATGACTAATGATTTATCCGCTTTTTATCCCATGTCGCCTGTTCCTGTTACCAGCGATTCGTTAGTCTTAGATAAATCAAAACCGTACATTAAATTTGTAATTGGTGGTGATTATTTTTTCTCCAATGGGTCTTATCTTAATGTTCAATACTTACACGGTTTTATTCATGAAAGAGCGAAGGAAAATCTGAATGATTATTTCTTTTTACGATATGAAAAAACATTTTTAAATGAAAAGCTGAAAATTACTCCCATCGGTGGCGGTTTTATAATTACCGACTGGGACAATATTCAAGACAATTATGCCCTCGTGTATATGCCTGAGATTGCTTACCAACCAACGGTTAATTCAGAAATCACTGTTTCAACCACCATTTTTGATGGAAAAGGAGATAATTTGTTTTCAAATCTGAAGGACTATAATATGTTAATTTTTAAATTGAAATATAGTTTTTAATGTAGTATCACTTTGAGCTGGTTTAATACTCCTGGAAAAAGTAATTACAGTTCGTTGTTATGCTGTAGTTTATATAGAGTCTGCTGAAAAACTTGAAATGACAATTCCGGTAATATTTGATGTAAGGATTATTGTTCAAATATTTTCCTGCAAAAAAATAGTATAACCTTGTCTTATGTGAATCAATACCAGTTTATTGATAGTTTTTCTGCAGATTCTATATATTTGTTATTTGCAGCATTTCGGAATAGATGAAAAGATGTGATGGCGGTTGGGTCAAAACTATTTCATTAGTAAATGCAAGCCGGGTATTGCAACAAAAATATTTTGCAGGATCATACCCGAGCTTTCACCTGCAATTTCAAGCCATTATACGGTAGCTCTGCTTCTTGCTGATAATCCGTTGAAGGCCTCAATAGATCAAAGAACTGACTCCACTAAACTTCCTTTGTGCAAGCATCGGTTCTTGTTGTATTTTGCCTGCCGTTTTAAATTAGTCTTCCGCTTCAATTTTCTCTTTAACAAGCGGAATTACTTTTGAGGCATAAACGCCGATTGCTTCTTTAACAATATCGTGTGGCATGGTTGCCAAAGGCATTTGAATAATAAATCTGTCAATGTTCAAATGTTTGATAAGCAGCATAATTTTGTCTGATACTTCTTCGGGTCCACCTACAAATAACCCTTGTCCTGCTGAACGTGCATAATCAAATTCGTTTCTCGTATAAGGTGGGAAACCCCGTTCTCCTAATAAGTGATTTCTGTAATATTGTATGTATGGGAAAAATGTTTCGGCAGTTTCTTTATTGTCATTAAGCACAAAACCGTGTGCTTGAACACTAAATTTTAATTTATCCGAATCGTGCCCGCTTTCTTGTGCTACTGCGCGATACAATTTAGCGTAATTATTGAAATCAACAATGTTGCCACCCAACATGGCCAATACTACGGGGAGTCCAAGTTTTGCAGCTTTAATAACTGTACTCCGCGAACCACCTAATGCCATAGATATGTTTAATGGTTTTTCGGTGCGTGGATAAACGCCTAAGTTGTCTATCGGACTTCTTGTCTTTCCGGTCCACGTAACGAACTCGTTGTCTCTTACTTTAAGTAACAATTCAAGTCGTTCATCAAACAGTAAATCGTATTGATTGAGGTCGAAGCCAAACAAAGGAAATGATTCGGTAAATGCTCCACGCCCCACCAACAATTCTGCTCGTCCATTACTGATTGCGTCAAGTGTAGCAAAGTCTTGATATACACGAATAGGGTCGCTGGTTGATAAAACAGTAACAGCGCTACCCAAAGTAATGTGCTGTGTTTTCCCCGCAGCCGCAGCCAACACTATCGCTGGTGACGAAACTGCAAATTCCGGTCGATGATGCTCGCCTACGCCATAAAAATCAACTCCTGTCTCGTCTGCTAAGACAATGTCATCAACTACTTGCCGAATGCGTTCTGCTTGTGAAATAGTTACGCCCGTATGTGGGTCGGGCATAACATCGGCAAAGGTGGAAATGCCGAATTCAATGTTCTTTTTCATATTATATTAGACTATTCAATCAAATAAGGTTAAATTTTTTTTGCAATTTATGAATTCCTTTGTTTTTAAGACTGGAATTCAGTAGTAAACTGAATATATAATTCGTTAAATTGGAACTATTTGTTTAAATACCATTTTCACAAAGTTATCTTTTTTTCTTAAATCCTTGCCTATCATAGGAAACTCTCCTTAAAAAATATAAAATACACTGGTTGAAAGAAGCAAAAAAATAATGAGATAAAAATCACAGTAAACGTGAAAATAAGAACACCTTATACGGAGCGGCTAAAAAGCGTATCACTTCTGGCGATATTGAGTTCCAGCGCAGATTTGCCCAGCAGCATCTCTCACGTCCAAGTGCCTTATTCTCTATTCTCTCTTATTTTATCCATCAAGTAGTTCAATTGTTTAACTTCATACATAGATAAATTTTTCAATAATGTATCTGCTTTCTGTTCACAATTAAACATCTTGTCCAGTAATTCAAAGCCCATTGCAGTAATTTCAACACATTTTTGCCGTCTGTCGTCCGGGTTTTCCTTCCGGCTAACCAATCCTTTTTCAAAAAGTCGGTCAACAATTCGGCTTATATCCGAATCTTTGTCAAGCATTCGCTGTTTTATAAAACCAATAGAAAGAGGCGCCTGAGATCGAAAACCACGAAGTATTCTTAAGACGTTGTATTGCTGTTCGGTAAGACCGTGTGCTTTAAGAGACTTGTGAAACTCATAACTTAACAATTTGACCGTGTAGCTCAAATTGATAAACCCCTTGTGGTATTCACTCCGAAACCTCCCTTTAATTTCTTCTTCGAGAGACATTTTTAGTTTATAATTTAAAAAAATAGGGATTTCTTAAATAGAAACCTACCCATACAAAAAGAAGAACAATAACGGGCAATGCAAGGCTCATACCACTTGTCATGTGAAGAATAATAGCACCTCCCATGAAAGAACTTAATAGCAAAGTTCCAAATTTATTTGTTTTTGGAAACAAGTACAAGAAGGCAGATACAATTTCACCAAGGGCAATAATAATTCGCCAATCGGCTAAGTGCATTTGTTCCATTTGTTCGGGATGAAGGAATAATTTTCCACTTGCACTATATAAATATTGCGCTGTTAACAAGCCTGCAATTACCCAGGCTGCTATTTTTCTTGTTTTTGAAATTTCTGTTGTCATTGTGTTAAAATTTAAAGATTATTATTTGAAATTTAATTAATTACGTATTATTTTCGGTATCAAAGAAATTATTCAGGAAATCCGCTTCTAAAGGCAAAATCAGGTGGTAAAAATCTCTTATTCCACAATTCTCTCATAATTATATTATCCAAATTTGTATCCTGATATATTTACCCCCATTAATTTTCCTGAAAAGTCTTGATTTCCTATATCTTTTCCGGCTGCTCCGGCTATTACAAAAAGCGGAACTAAATGTTCGCTGCGTGGGTGACTATCTAAAGCACCCGGTGCAGCCTTCCAACCTGTTAATAAGTTGTCCCTTTTTTCAGTATCTGCTGTCAATATTGTGGTTGAAAGCCATTCATCAAATTGCCTGGAAACCATTGATACCTCTCCACTTCCCGACATAAAACCACGCATATTATGATAGCTCATTCCCGAACCAATAATCAGTACATCCTGTTCGCGCAGGGGTTCGAGTGCTTTACCTATTGCCAAATGTGTTGACGGGTCAAGCGAATGAACTAAAGATAGTTGTACAATAGGAATGTTGGCTTCCGGGAAGGCTATCATTAATGGCACAAAGGTTCCATGATCAAACCCACGATCGTATTCCCGCTTTGTTTTAAATCCGGAATTATTCAAAAGAGCTTCCACTTTTTCTGCCAATTGGGGATGTCCTGGTGCATTCCATTGCAATTGGTAGGTAAACTCCGGAAAGCCGTAATAATCATAATACATCGGAGGGTTTTGTCCAAAATGTATAGTAGGCACATTTTCTTCCCAGTGCGCAGAAATAAAAAGTATGGCTTTAATTTTAGGACGATACTTCTGCCCTAATTCCGTAAGATACGTTCTTAAACTCCCATATCCCACAGGGTCACCCATGGCATCGTCCATCACATGCCATGGGCCCCCTCCGTGAGGAATAAAATATACTGGTAATTTTTTCACTAATTTGTAATTATTTTCTCAGTGTTTTTAAAGCATTTCCCCAGCTATTCAATTGGTCTAACATCGTTTTTAAGTTGTCAGCATGTAATGGCGCAGGTTTAAAAACACTAAAATTTTCGAAATCAGTAAACAAGGACAGCAATACCTGAGTGCGAACATGAGCTACTTGTAACTCGCTCAAAACCAGTCGAAGGTGCTCCACAGCTCTTGCACCACCAGCAGAACCATAGGTTACAAAACCGGCAGCTTTGTTGTTCCATTCAGCATACAAATAATCCAATGCATTTTTTAATGCCCCTGGTATAGAGTGGTTGTATTCTCCGCTGACGAATATAAAAGCATCGAGCGATTTAATTTTTTCTGCCCAGGTTTTTGTATGTTCATTCGAATATTGACCAAAGGTAGCCGGATAAGCTTCATCAAGCAATGGTAAATTGTAGTCTTTGAGGTCAATTAATTCATATTCTGCATCATTTCTTTTTGATGCAAAATCATATACCCATTTAGCAACTTGTTCAGCATTGCGTCCCGGACGGGTACTACCTATGATAATTCCAATTTTTAGCATAGTGATATTTATTATTTATTTGTTTTTATTCTAACTTTAAAATATACGATTTATCCGAAATATAGTTTTACTAAAAGTTAACCCCCGATCCGGAAAATGTTGGCTTTAATTTTGAGAATGAAAGCCCAACATTTTCCGTATTCACAATCAAGAGCGGGGCAAACTGTTGAGCGGAATTGCTCAATTTGTTTTTGATTTATTTTCTAATTCATTCAACCTGTCATTTGCCATATGAACCATCATCGTTACCCGTACAAATGGCAGTGCTAACAATAAGAGTGCAAATGAGGTAATTAATTCAAACCAATTGAAGTTTACAATATTAACAATTACTCCAATTAAGCCAATTAAGGCAGCAATGATTCCACCAGGAATACCAAGCGGACATCTTAGTTTTTTCTTTTCTTCCATATTTCTAAAATTTAATGATTTATAAAACTATTTAAGGTATTTATTAATTCTTCTTTTTTGGGAACACTCCGAAAAGCTATTTTATTATTAATGAGAAGGGTCGGAACAGAATGAATTCCTAATTTCATTGTTCTAAACATTCCCATGGGTGAATTGGCAAGGCTTTTTTTTAATTGAAACTTATCACCATATTGGGGCAATACATCATCCAACATTCTTTTCATTATTTTGCAATTTGGACAGGTTAGCGTGTAAAACATTTCTATGGTAACAGTCGTTTTGTCATTCATACGGGCTAAATTTAAATTTCGGTGCAAATGTATGTAGAAACATTATACGTTGCAACACATATATCTTAAAGATTTAAAAAAAAATTCAAATCAACTGATTGTCAGAACTTACAATCAACAAAAAAAAAGTACTTCTTTAGTTGTCGCATGGTAACGAAATTATAAACATCAAAAGTATGATTAATTCATTGAATACATTTTGTTTATGTTTTCTTGTAGTAGAGACGAACCAAGCAGGGCGAATCCTACATCGAGAAACAAAACAAAGGGAAATACTTCGGAATAAGCATAGCAAAGATACTGGAAAGACTTGCAGAAAAAGCTAACATAAAACGCAAGGTTACGCGACATATGTTCAGGCATACTTTTGTCACGCATCATATGTAGAAGGGTACTGAGCTTCGATTGACGCTGGAAGGGTGCATGCCTCAAGCAAAACCGCCGAAATATACACATGGTTAAGCAGGGCAAATATCAAAAAAATGTCAAATCTTTTAGATGATATGGAAATATGTTTAAATTTGAGGTGACGAAACCAAAAGCAAACTATAAAATAATGTACACAAAAATGGTCAATTGTCGTCATAATTAACTGAGATGGTATATTTAAAAGACATAAAGGGGTCATAAAAACGAGTTACCACCAAGTGTAAGAGACAGACAACGACATAGAGAAATTGAAAAGTAAACCATTGTGAAAGGACAGAAAAACGAAATATTGACACGACAAAAAAACCGACACTCAAGCCGACTAGATGTTTTTTATTTTTTGCCCGTAGTTTATCCCGATGCAATCGGGACACATTTTTTTAATCAAATACCACCCCACATTGCACACATTGACAAAGCCCCACTTGCCAATGCTGCCACCAAAGCTTTCTCAAAGAGTGCAATTTTGCTGACACACTAGATGACACCAATTCAACAATTTTCGATACTTTAGAGACCAAATGAAAGAAAAATATAATCATAGTAGTATTCGCGACAATTTCTCAAACGGAAGTGTTGGCAATTTTTTAGTTGATGGTATTGAAAATGAATCCAATCTGTCTTTTGTAACAGCATACTTCACCATTTATGCGTATGAAAAACTCAAACCACAACTTGATAACATAAAATCATTACGTTTGCTTTTTGGGGAGCCCAGATTTATTAAAAACGTTTCTTCAACCACAGTAGCAAAGTCATACAAAATTGAAGATGACCAATTAGTCATTCCTATTGAAAACAGGTTGCAGCAGAAAGTTTTAGCAAAACAATGCAGCAATTGGATAAAGGAAAAGGTTGATATTAAATCTATGGTTCGTCCAGACTTTCTCCATGGAAAATTGTATCATATTGAAAAACAAAATGGAGTTGAAGAGGCTGTAACGGGGAGTTCTAATTTTACAGTAAATGGACTTGGGTTGGGTTCAAGACCTAACATCGAACTAAACCTTGTTGTGAATGATAAGCGGGACTTATCGGACTTAAAAGATTGGTTTGATAAACTATGGAATAATGAAATGCCTGATGTTGAAGTAGAAGATGTACGGGAGCAGGTTTTAAAGTACATCGAACTATTATACAGAGACAATAGCCCGGAATTTATCTATTACAAAACCTTGTTTCATATTTTCGAACAATACCTGAATGAAACTGATACCTCGGGTTTGTCTGACATCAAAGCCAATTTATATGATTCACAAATCTGGAAAGAACTATTTACCTTTCAACAACACGGTGTAAGGGGTGCAATAAACAAGATTCTTAAATACAACGGTTGTATTATTGCCGACAGTGTTGGTTTGGGTAAAACTTATGAAGCATTGGCAATAATCAAGTATTTTGAAAGGCTTAATTATCGTATTTTAGTTTTAACACCAAAAAAACTAAGGGATAACTGGACAGTTTATCAGGCTCACAAAAACCACACATTAAATCCATTTCCTCAAGATCGTTTTTCCTACACGGTGATGTATCATACAGATTTAAGCAGAGAGAAAGGTTTTACGGAAGCCGATAACATTGATTTATCAAATTTCAATTGGGGCGCTTATGATTTGGTTGTTATTGATGAAAGCCATAATTTCAGAAATAACAAAAAAGGGAAAAAAGACGAAGAAGGTAACACAATCCGCAAAAGCCGCTATGAGAGGTTGATGCAAGACATTATTTTAGGAGGAAAAAAAACAAAAGTCCTTTTATTAAGTGCAACTCCCGTCAACAACGAACTGAAAGACCTTCGTAATCAGTTAATGTATATCACAGCAGAAAATGATAATGCATTTGCCGGTGATGACGATGGTAGGCTGGGAATTGAAAGCATTGCGGAGTTGCTGAAACAATCGCAATTGCGATTTACCAATTGGGCAAAAGCCAGAATGAAGGAAGAAAGAACTACCAGGGATTTATTGAACGATTTAGATTCAGCCTTCTTTAAGTTATTAGATGCGTTAACAATTGCCCGTTCAAGAAAGCATATTACAAAATACTACGAAAAAGAAATGAACCGTATTGGCGGTTTTCCTGAACATGAACCAGTACATTCTATATTTCCGGGTATTGATACAGCCGGGAAATTCCTTCCTTACGACAAATTGAACGAGAAAATAAGCAAGTATAAATTAGTTCATTTTAGTCCAAGTGCATTTGTATTACCTGAATATAAAGCTTTGTACGAAGAAAAGGTGTTGAAAAAATCTGGTCCGGCTGCTGTTAAAATGTTTTCGCAGGAGCAACGTGAAAGTTATTTGATTGGTATGATGAAAGTGAACTTCATGAAACGGCTTGAAAGTTCAATCTATTCATTTACTGAAACCCTCAAAAGAACCATTAACCGCATTGAAAACTTAGAAAAACGAATTGAAAGATTCCAAAAATATAAAGGTGAGAATCCTGATATTGAGATAGAAGATATTGATATTGACGCTATCGAAGATGATGATTTAAGAGAGGCATTGGAAGTTGGTGAAAAACTGACTTTTAAAATGAACCATTTGAAACTGGATGAATGGAAGGCGGCCATGCAGGAGGATAAAGACCAGTTGTATGAACTGCTTCTAAGAGCAAAAGATGTAGATGCCGGTCGTGATGCAAAACTGAAAGAACTGAAAAAATTAATTAAGCAAAAAGTCACAAATCCAACTATAACAAAATTAGGAACAGAGAATAAGAAAGTTGTTGTTTTCACTGCATTTGCCGATACAGCAAAATATCTGTATGAAAGCCTTTATCAATGGATTAAAGAAGAATTGAATGTACATGTTGCCTTAGTTACAGGTAACGGTGAAAATAAAACCACATTTAAACCTAAAGGATTTTCAGATCATACAGAGTTCAATCACATTCTTACAAATTTTTCACCCATCAGTAAAAAACGAA
>JACCQN010000035.1 GCA_015709215.1 Bacteroidales bacterium | reverse complement strand
CAAACAGGATGCCGGATAAAAGTACCAGCGTGAGCATTAATCTTTTCATTGCTGTCTTATTAAATTAAAAACCCCGTAAATACTTACGGGGCAATGTTTTAATTTAATACACGTACAGCCAGCAAAGAGAACCCGCCAATCCACGACAGATTACCCAAAGGCAGTATCCATATTAATCTATTCTTCTTCCATCCAGACTGTAACTGTCGGTATCGTAGTTTCAACGATTCAATCCTTTTGCTGAGGATTCGCGGACTTTACCGCCGATCGGGAATTTCACCCTGCCCCGAAGAATATTTACGGAGCAAAAATAATCTAAATTAGATTGTTTGCAATATAAACAGATGATTTATCCTCTAAAATAATTTTTAATGAGCAGCTTCTTTTTGTTTGCGCTGATTGATATATTCCATTGCACTCAATGCTGCGATCGTACCATCAGAAACTGCAGTTGTAATTTGACGAAATCTTTTTGCCAACGCATCTCCGGCAGCAAAAACTCCGGAAACATTGGTCTGTAGCTTGTCGTCCGTTACAATTTCCTGTCTTTCATTCAAATAGATGCACCTGCCTTGTAGAAAATCCGTATTGGCTTCATAACCAATAAAGATAAATACGCCATCCAGCCCGATATTATATTGATCATGGGTTAATAGATTTTCGACGGTTATGCTGGTTAGCTTGTCTTCACCATTAAATGAAACAATACGGCTATTCAGATTGATATGGATTTTTTCGTTGCTTCGGGCTTCATCCTCAGCATGTTTAAAACCCTGGAAATGATCAAACTGGTGAATCAGTGTAACTTTTGAGGCGTATTTGGTGAGTGAGACTGCCTCTTCGAGGGCTGTATTTCCACCACCAACAACAGCTATCTCTTTATCCTGAAAAAAATCACCATCACATGTAGCACAATAGGAAATCCCGCGACCTTTGAAGTTGGTTTCTCCGGGAACACCAAGTGTACGCGAACGACCGCCTGTAGCCAGAATGATGGTGTCGGCACTAAACGATTTGCCGTTCGAAAGCGAAAGGGATTTAATTTCCGACTCAAAATCTATTTGAGTGATTGAAACACCGGAAAGCATATCACAGCCGAATTTTCTGGCCTGATTACGCATATTGTTGCTGAGCGCATAACCCGAAATGGATTCAATCCCAGGGTAATTGGCTATTTGATGCGTCAGAATCATTTGCCCGCCAGCTACTCCCGAATCCAGAATAAGCGTTTTGGCTTTGGCGCGCGAAAGGTAAATTCCGGCAGTGAGGCCTGCCGGACCGGCACCTATTATAATATTATCGTAATGAACGGATTCCATAAGTTGAAAACTACATGAAAAACAGCAATCCGTTTGCTTGCGGATTGCTGGAAATCATATGATTATTTACTAAATTCTTTGTCGAGAATATTGGTGATTTGATCTCTGTTTTGTATGCTGCTGGTTGCGGCAACTACTTTTCCGTTTTTGTAGTAAACAGTGAAAGGCAAGCCCATAAAGTTTGAGCACTCGGGAAGGTTGCGGATAATGTGTGCTTCAGGAGAATCGAAAAGCATATCACAGAACTCAACGTGCTTGTATTCTTCCTGTAATTCTTCCATCACGCCATAAACCGGAATACACATAGGTCCCATACGGCCACAGCAAACCATTACATTCTCCTTTTCGCTGATAATTTTATTCAGATGATCTGCTGTTTCAACATGTTTTAAAGGTGTAGGTAAAACCATTGTTTTAGATTTTTTAAGTTAATGAATGAACTCCTCATATCATAAAGCATGCCAAATAGTGATATTTAAGCGATTTAAAATAAATTCTAAATTGACTCAAAAGAAGTGGAAAAATGTAAGTTGTTCCTGGTTTATGAAGATTTTAAAGTCTTGATTAGCCTTAGTTTATGTGTGTATTTATTCAATTCTTTATTATAAATTCCATAATGATCCAGCGTGTCAATACGAACAGAACCAGAGGCATGAATAATATTTCCGGACGAAATGATGATTCCTACATGGATAATCTGCCCCTCATCATTGTCGAAGAATGCCAAATTGCCCGGTTCTGCTTGTTCCAGAAAATCAACTATTTTGCCTTGTCCAGCTTGTTGGCTGGCATCTCTGAAAAGCTGATAGCCGGCAGTTTTGGCACAAAGCTGGACAAAACCAGAGCAATCAACACCTAAAACTGTTTTTCCACCCCATAAATAGCTTGTGCCTTCCCATTTTTTGGCAGCTGATGTCATTTTGTCGGCATCAAAATGGCTTGGAATCAACTCAAACTCCTTTAATGGGAAATTCTTAATCAAATCCGGATATTGTTTCAATAATGTTTTCTTAAAAATACTGCCAAAACTGAGCATAAGACTGCTGCTTGTTGCTGTTGGGATATTTTCAATCATTGAGGTGAGCACCAATTCTGGTTCATCGCGAAAGATAAGCCATGTTTCCTCTGAAAGTGCATGGTGTTGCTGGCTGTCGATCCAGCCTTCATAGCCATCGCTGTGCAGCTGAATTAAAAGCCATTTACCCTTAAGGTCGAGTACTTTATAAGTCTCTCCAAACAACACCTGACTTATCATTTCTGATTTGTCAGTTGCCAGCACACGCATGGGTATCATGCTTAAAAGACATATTCCAATTTTTTCCATATTTTTCTTTCTATTGTGTCATATTGAGAAGAATCATAATGTTAAGCAGGTTATTGGTGCTGCTAAGCTAGATAAAATGTTTTACTTTCGCAGTAATATTCGATAATTTTGATCGCATAATTTAAGGCATTGATTATGATCAAACGATGGATCAGTTTTTTGCGTCATAACTATTACGAAATCATGAAAATTTTGATTTTTATGATTGCCGTAGTTTTGATAGTATGGCAAATACCGCGCGATGGGAAGTTTCAATTCGACTTTCAAAAGGGAAAACCCTGGCAAAAAGAAAGCCTGTTTGCCCCCTTTGATTTTGCAATTTATAAGCCGGAAAAGCTTTTAAAACAGGAGCAAGAGGAGTTGCTTAAATCGGTTTACCCTTATTTTGTCAGGAAAAAGGATGTAACAGAGGCAGCGCGAATGGATTTGTTGGAACAACTTGATTATCTTTTTAGTGCTGTTGAAACACAAGATTCGTTAAAGGCAAGTGATAAGGAGTTGTTGCTTCAAATTTTTGATTCGATCCAGCAAAAAGGTATCCTGGCCTATCATCCGGTGCTTGAGAATTTAAATGCGCAGGATAAATTAAATATTGTAAGCGATAAAGTAGTGAATGTTGGCGAACTACATGAATTTTATACGTTGAAGTCGGCTTATGATAGTGCGCTGGTTTACTTATCGAAGCATGGGAAATATTTGGAGCAAAATTTTTCTGAAAAGTTAGGTAAAGCCTTTGTGCAGAATGTTTTTTACGATGAGGAAATGACCCAAAAAGAGCGCAAATCTGTTCTTGATGCTATTTCATTAACACGTGGAATAATTCAAAAAGATGAGTTGATCATTTCGGAGGGGGAGCTTGTTAATGATGAAAATTACAATGTTTTAAGTTCTTTACAAAAGGCGTATGAGCTGCGAATAGGAACACGTTCGGAACAAAATGCACTGCTTATGGGGCAGATTATTCTGGTTCTGGCTGTGATGATGGCTTTGTTTTTCTTTTTGAAAATCATTCGTCCGGATGTTTTTGATCAGCTCAAGAAAATCAATATGATCCTGTTGCTGATGTTGCTGATTTTAATGCCGTCTTTTTTTATTCTCGACAAGCAGCCTGCATTGATTTACCTCATGCCATTCGGGTTGTTACCTATTATTCTGATTACATTTTTTGATACGCGCATCACCATGATGGTGCATCTTTTAACGATTATCCTATTGGGTTTGGTAGTCCCTAATCCTTTTATGTTCTTACTGTTGCAGCTGATTATTGGATTTGTTGTTATATTTGGGCTTGTAAATCACAACAAACGAATATATTACTTCAGGACTTCGGTGATGATCTTGGTAGGGTATTTGTTTGTTTATACCGGTTTTACGCTAATTCAGGAAGGCAATCTTTCAGCTGTTGACTGGCAGCAAATCGGAGCTTTTACGCTTAGCGCTTTATTTACGATGCTGGCTTTGCCATTGATTTATATGCTGGAACGGATATTTGGCATTATTACCGACCTTACCCTGCTTGAACTAAGCAATACAAACACGCCAATACTTCGTCAACTGGCACAAAAAGCTCCGGGTACATTTCAACATTCCATGCAGGTAGCTAATCTTTCGGAAGAGGCGCTATACGAAATTGGAGGCGATACATTGCTTGCCCGCACCGGTGCTTTGTATCACGATATCGGAAAGATGGATAATCCGGTTTATTTTATTGAAAATCAAATGGGAGGCTATAATCCTCACGATGATATATCGTTTGCCGAAAGTGCACATATTATTATTGATCATGTTCGGATAGGAATAGAAAAGGCCAGAAAAGCAAAGCTTCCTGAACAAATTATTGATTTCATCCGTACCCATCATGGAAACCGCAGGGTAGAATATTTTTATTTTATGGAGCAACGGCAAAATCCCGGCTTAACCCTGGATGAACGCGATTTTAGCTACCATGGTCCAATTCCGTTTTCCAAAGAAACTGCCGTTGTGATGATGGCCGATTCTGTTGAGGCTGCTTCAAGAAGTATAAAAAATCCCACCGAACAAAAAATCAACGATTTGATTGAGAATATCATCAATAAACAGATGGAAACCAATCAGTTTGTTAATGCAAACATCACTTTAAAGGAAATCAATACCGTTAAAAAAGTGTTGAAGAAAAAACTGATGAATATTTATCACGTCAGGATTGCTTATCCGGATTAGGCAGTTTGAGATTTTGAAGGTAGATAAGGCTTTGCGGGCCTTCGTTGAATAATAGGTCTATGATACTAAGATCGGGTTGAAATGGAAATTTTTCTCCAAATACCTGATAATAACTGCTAAATAATTTGAAGGGGAGAGGTTTTTTAGGATTATAAAATGCCCTGAAATCAACGAACTGCTCTGGTTTTTTTTCAAATGCAGTAGTGATAGAAAGTGGAATAGAAATCTTTAACAACCTCATTATTTCATTAATCACTGCTTGATTGAGAGCAAGGAGCGTATCCCATTTTTTTAATAAAATTTGCTCGAAATAGGGAATGTAATAGTCGTAATAGGGCGATGCTTTGTAGGCCGCATGCAGGCTGCGTAGGTGCTGAACAGGCCAGTTGGTGCTGTAATCGGGATAAATTATTTTGGTTTTAGAATGATTTCCTTCAGGTCTTTTGATAGGCACGATAAGGTTTTGCAAACCATTTGCGCTCAATATTATACACCTGTTTCGATAGGTTTGTTTGATGTAAGTTTCTTCAGCCTCAAGCGCAATTTCGGTACATTTTGTTACTGCGCTAAAATAGCTAACAGGGGGAAAGTAAGCCGTTGAAAACAATCCTTTCATAGGTTTGCAAAGCTACAAATCCTGCATTAGTGAACATAAAAAAACCGCCGAAATCATTTTCAGCGGTTTTAAATGCCATATTTTGTTGTTTAGTTCTTTAGCAATACGTCGTCGATGGCCTTTTTCATGGTGTCTTTTGGAAGAGCTCCCATAGCCATTTGTGGTTGTCCGTCTTTAGGGCAGAAAAGCAGCGAAGGAATACTCCGGATTCCGAAAGCACCCGCAAGTTCGGTTTCTGCTTCAGTATCAATTTTATAGATATTGATTTTTCCATCATATTCTTTGGAAAGTTCTTCCAGAATTGGAGCAACCATTTTACAAGGCTGGCACCAGTCGGCATAGAAATCTATCAAACAAGGCAGCTCGCCTTCAAATTTCCATTCTTTATTTTGTTCATAGTTAAAGACTTTTTCGAGAAAGGTTTCTTTTGTTAAATGTTCCATTTTTTATGTTTTGAAAGATTGTGTTTAAATTATTTATTTACAAGTTCTTCGTCAATAATCTGACGATACATTTCCTCCGTAAGTGCTCCGGCCTGCATCATCGGTTGTCCGGTTACCGGCGTAAAAAGCACCGAAGGAATACTTTGAACCCTAAATACGGCAGCTAATTTTTGCTCGTCATCTACATCAATTTTATATATGTGTAATTTTCCATCATATTCTTTGGCCAGTTTATCCATGATGGGAGCTACTTTGCGACAAGGTGCGCACCAATCGGCATAAAAGTCGATCACAGCAGGTAATTCGCCTTCATAAACCCAGTTTTGAGGGTTTTCTTCAAAGTTCCATACTTTTTCAAGAAAGGTTTCATAGGTTAGATGGATTGGTTTACCTGAAACTTCTTCCTCAACTTTGGGTGCGGTATCATTATTTGTCTGCTTTCCTGTTGTGCTGCTGCATGCAGTCATAAACACAATAAAGGAAGCAAATAGTAAAAGTGATTTTCTGATCATAGTTGTATGTGGTGTTAATCGTTAAAATCTGCGGCAAAAGTAATAATTTTTTATTTTAAATCGCTTAAATATCACTAAAATTTTTAACTTTGCAGCAAAAAATATTCCAAATTTCTTTTTTTAAGCTAATTTTTCAAAAACAGAATAACGACAATACAAACGTTTAAGCGTCAAAAATGTTATCATGACAAGTGTTAATACGTCTATAAATTCAGATTGTAAAGTTACGGAAGAAGATCCTGAGTTGGCTATTTTACAGCTGTTGGCCGAATATAAGTGGGCTAATGGCTTTGTGTGTCGCAAATGTGGTCATGAGCACTTTTGTGTTGGCAAAAAGCCTTACTCCCGTCGCTGTACGAGATGCAAAACAGAAGAATCGGCTACGGCTCATACGGTTTTTCATCGTTGTAGAATTCCATTAACAGAAGCGGTTAAACTGGCAGAAACGGTTTGTAAACAACCCGATATTTCCTCCTATGAAATAAGCCGTATTTTTGAGAAACGACAAATGACCTGCTGGAAATTCAAGACAAGGATAATGGAATGCCTGTCTGATGAACATAAAGCCAGTCTTCTCAAACATTTGATTCTTGCAACCAGATAACTCTCCTTCCGATTTTCTTCCCACCTCGTGCAAATGATTGAAGTTGTTTTGCTTTGGCCATTTCAGGGGAAAGCACTACTTTTGTTCTTTTACCGAAACCTATAGAAATGACCCAATATTTAATCCATTCCATTAAAGAACTCCTTGGTATTGACGTAGATAACAAAATTTTGCTTCGGGGCCTCGAAATGGCCAAAGTGAATAGTATTAACAATGCCTGGCTTTTGACCAAAGATGACAAAATTGCCGATTTTGGCCGCATGGAAGACGAGCGATTTTCCGTAATTCGCAATCAAGTGCCTCAAAAATGTCAAATAGATGCAAGCAATCGTCTGGTAATTCCTGCATTTTGCGATAGCCATACCCATTTGGTTTACCCCGCTTCGCGTGAACTGGAATATGTGGATAAAATAAACGGACTTAGCTATGAGGAGATTGCCAAAAGGGGAGGAGGGATTTTGAATTCTGCTCGAAAGATGCAGGAAATATCAGAAGATCAGCTTTTTGAAGAGGCTTTGCCACGGTTGAATGAAATCCGTGCAATGGGTACCGCTGCGGTTGAAATTAAAAGCGGTTATGGATTAACCACTGAATCAGAGCTGAAAATGCTACGGGTAATCCGTCGGTTAAAAGAGAAGAGCGAGCTTACCATAAAAGCTAATTTTCTTGGCGCACATGCTGTGCCTTTGGAATATCGCGGCCGGCAAGCAGAATATGTGGATGTTGTTATTAATGAAATGATTCCGATGGTTGCTGCGGAAGATTTGGCAGATTATGTGGATGTGTTTTGTGATAAAGGATTTTTTACGGTCGAAGATACAGAACGTATCCTCAATGCAGGAATGAAATATGGCCTGAGAGCAAAGATTCACGCCAACGAACTCGATTATTCAGGAGGAATTCAGGTGGGTGTAAAATACAACGCACTCTCAGTAGATCACCTGGAATATACCGGAGACGAGGAAATAGCCACCCTACTTAATTCCGATACCATGCCAACCATCTTGCCCGGCGCGGCATTTTTCTTGAATATGCCTTATGCACCTGCACGTAAAATGATTGATGCTGGCTTGCCGGTTGCTTTGGCTTCTGATTTTAATCCCGGCTCATCACCTTCAGGAAATATGCAACTGATTATGAGTATGGCGGGTATTTTATATCGGTTAACTCCTGAAGAAGGCTTGAATGCTTGTACAATCAACGGAGCTTATGCGATGGATCTGAGTGAAGAAACAGGAAGCATTAGTATTGGAAAACAGGCCAACTTGATCATCACCACTCCAATGGAAAACCTGGCTTACATGCCTTATTATTATGGTGTGAATAAAGCTGAAAAAACGATGATAAAAGGAAAATTTTAGTTAATAAAAAATATGATCTCATGAAGCAACTGATAGAATGCGTTCCTAATTTTAGTGAAGGACGCGATATGCACATCATCAAACAAATCACTGACCAAATAGAGAGCGTTGAAGGTGTTAGCCTGTTGGATGTTGATCCGGGTGCAGCCACAAATCGCACGGTTGTAACCCTTGTTGGCGAACCCGAGCAGGTAGTACAAGCAGCTTTTCTTGCTGTAAAAAAGGCAGCTGAAGTGATTGATATGCGCAAACATAAGGGAGAGCATCCACGAATGGGAGCCACCGATGTTTGTCCTTTAATTCCGGTGGCAAATATCAGCATGGAAGAAACGGTTGAATATGCCCGTAAACTGGCTGAACGTATTGGCAATGAGTTAAATATTTCTGTTTATTGCTACGAAAATGCAGCCTACAAGCCTGAAAGGGCAAATCTGGCAAACTGTCGTGCAGGAGAATATGAAGGTTTGGCTGAAAAATTTACCCGACCTGAATGGAAGCCTGATTTTGGACCGGATAAGCTAAACGAAAAAGCAGGAGCAACAGCTGTTGGCGCCCGCGATTTTCTTGTAGCTTTCAATGTTAACCTGAATACTACCTCAACACGTCGTGCCAATGCTATCGCTTTTGATGTGCGCGAACGTGGTCGTGTAAAGCGGGAAGGAAACCCCATAACCGGTAAGATTGTGAAGGACGAAAATGGCAAGCAAGTATATATTCCGGGCAGCCTTAAAGCCGTTAAAGCAATTGGATGGTTTATTGAAGAATATGGTGTTGCGCAGATTTCGATGAACCTTACAAATATTGGAATCACTCCTGTCCACATAGCCTTCGATGAGGTTTGCCGCAAAGCAGAAGCACGCGGAATACGGGTAACAGGTTCGGAACTTGTGGGTTTAATTCCTTTAAAAGCCCTAACCGATGCCGGAAAATACTTCCTCGAAAAACAACAGCGTTCTTTAGGTGTGGATGAGGCTGAGCTTATCAAAATTGCTGTGAAATCAATGGGTTTGGATGAGTTGAAACCTTTCGATCCGCACGAAAAAATTATCGAATACAAACTTGCTGCTAGCAACGATCATAAAAAGCTGGTTGATGTTACTGTTGCAGGTTTTGCTCACGAAACTGCCTCTGAATCTCCTGCTCCGGGTGGTGGTTCTGTGTCGGCCTATATTGGTGCTTTGGGTGCATCACTTGCAACGATGGTAGCCAATTTATCGTCACATAAAAGGGGCTGGGACGATAAATGGAAGTTTTTCTCCAACTGGGCTGAGAAAGGTCAAAAGATCAAGGATCAGCTTTTATTTATGGTTGATGAAGATACCAATGCCTTTAACAAAATCATGGATGCTTTTGGCTTGCCAAAAAAAACTGATAATGAAAAGCATGCCAGAAAAGAAGCTATCGAAGCTGCCTCAAAATATGCCATAGAGGTGCCTCTCAAAGTGATGACGCTCAGCCTCGAATCCATGGAGTTGATTGAAACCATGGCCGAACAGGGTAATCCCAATTCAGTTTCTGATGCAGGTGTTGGTGCTATATGTGCCAAAGCAGCTGTGAACGGCGCTTTTCTGAATGTGAAAATAAATGCTGCAGGCATCGAAGATCGTGCTTTTGCTGATCAAATGGTTCAGAAAGGTGCAAAGCTTTTGCAAGAGTCCGAAACGGCTGAGAAACGTATCCTGGAAAAGGTTGATGCAGTGATTCAAAAACAAGCCTAAACAATGAGTGAGCATCTCACATTATTATTGCTTTACATGACTTCATTTCTCACCCTCATGAATCCTCTTGGGGTGATGCCGGTTTTTTTGAGCATGACCAGCAGTCTCGACAAACGCGGAAGAAGGCTAACAGCTATCAAATCGTTGATCACTGCCTTTTTCACACTGGTTGCTTTTGCTTTTGGCGGTGAGATGTTGTTTAGCTTCTTCGGAATTTCCGTTGCAGGTTTAAAAGTAGTTGGCGGGGTATTGTTTTTTATCCTGGGATACGACATGCTGAATGCCAGACTGAGCCGCATTAAAATTACACCGGAAGAAGTAAATAAATATGTGAACGATGTATCTATTACCCCTTTGGGAATACCAATGATAGCTGGTCCCGGATCGATTACCAATGCCATTATTTTGATGGATCAAAGCACGGGTATTAGCGAGAAAGTGATTTTAATCTTTTCGATTTTGTTCGTTTGTCTGATCGTTCTGGTGATCTTGCTTAGCGGTAATTCAATCATGAAATTTCTGGGTGATACCGGAAACAAGATCATGATGAAACTGATGGGGCTTATTGTGATGGTTATTGCGGTAGAGTTCTTTTTTACCGGTATTTCGCCCTATATCAAGGCAATTTTTAATATTCCGTAAAAAAGAAGTTAAAAAGCTAGGTTAATTAGTTGAGAATTTATATTTTTGCCGTCCGAAAAATTGAAAAGACAGAAGCATGGCTAAGAAAAGTAAAGACGCAAGAGTGCAGATAATACTTGAGTGCACTGAGCATAAAAACAGTGGAATGCCGGGTACTTCCAGGTACATTTCTACTAAGAATAAAAAGAATACGCCTGAGCGTATGGAATTAAAAAAATACAACCCCATTTTGAAAAAAATGACGGTTCACAAAGAAATAAAATAAACTGAATTATGGCAAAGAAAGTAGTTGCAACATTGCAGGCGAGCGGAAAAGAGTTCGCAAAAGTGATCAGGATGAGCAAATCTTCCAAATCAGATGCGTATAGTTTTTCTGAAACTATGGTTCCTAACGATAAGGTTCAGGAATTTCTGACCAAAAGATAATGAAAATATTTCATTAACGACTGGAGCTTTTCCGACTATAGCCGGGAGAGCTTTTTTCGTTTAAACTCACCAATATGGGCATCTTCTCTTTTTTTTCGAAAGATAAAAAACAAGACCTCGACAAAGGCCTGGAAAAAACACGCAGCAGTGTTTTTGGTAAACTCTCAAAAGCCATTGCAGGAAAATCTAAGGTGGATGATGAAGTGCTCGATCAACTGGAAGAAATTCTGGTGACTTCCGATGTGGGGGTGCACACCACTTTAAAAATTATTGAACGCATCGAAGCTCGTGTTGCCCGCGATAAATATCTTGGCACGAGTGAGTTGAATTCCATTTTGAAGGAAGAAATTGTTGAGCTGCTTCAGGAAAATAATTCGGGAGATGGTACAGATTTTGACATCCCCGCCGGAATAAAACCTTATGTAATTATGGTTGTGGGGGTCAATGGTGTTGGTAAGACTACTACAATCGGTAAACTGGCTTATAACTTCAAGAAAGCCGGCAAGAAAGTTGTTCTTGGCGCTGCCGATACCTTTAGAGCTGCAGCTGTTGACCAGTTGAAGATTTGGGGGCAGCGTGTTGATGTGCCCGTTGTGGCTCAGACCATGGGCTCCGATCCGGCTTCCGTAGCTTTTGATACCGTTAAGTCAGCGGTGAGCCAACAGGCTGATGTTGTGATTATTGATACCGCTGGTCGGCTCCACAATAAAATCAACCTGATGAAAGAGCTTACCAAGATAAAAACCGTGATGCAAAAGGTTATTGCCGATGCACCTCACGAAATTTTGCTGGTGCTTGATGCTTCTACCGGACAAAATGCTATCGAACAGGCACGCCAGTTTACTGCTGCTACAGAGGTTAATGCCCTGGCGCTTACCAAACTGGATGGAACGGCTAAAGGCGGCGTGGTGATTGGCATCTCTGATCAGTTTAAAATCCCTGTAAAATATATCGGAATAGGAGAGCGTATGGAAGACCTCCAGCTATTTGACCGGAAGCTATTTGTGGAATCCCTTTTTGATTAGTACTTAATCTTGAAACAATCACGTATTCATATCGTTACGCTCGGATGTTCCAAAAATACTGTTGATTCCGAGCATCTTGCTGCTATGTTTGCACCAGAGCAATATCAAATACTCCATAACACCAATCAGGCAGCTGATATTGTTATCATCAACACCTGTGGTTTTATCGGAGATGCCAAGGAGGAAAGCATTGATACTATTCTGGCTTATGCACAGCAAAGAAAAACCGGTCAGATCAAAAAACTAATTGTGATGGGTTGTTTGTCACAACGCTACAAAACCTATCTGGAGGAAGAAATTCACGAGGTAGATGCATTTTTTGGTGTTGATCAGCTTAAAAATGTAGCTGCAATGATTCAGCAAAAGGAGTTTATTTATATTCCTGAGCATTACAAACGAAATCTTTCGACACCAGCACATTACGCTTACCTTAAAATTTCGGAGGGATGCGATAGAAAATGTTCTTTCTGTGCCATTCCGCTAATCCGGGGCAAACATATCTCTGTTCCTGAAGCTATTTTAATCAAGGAAGCCCAACATCTGGCTGCTATGGGTGTTAAGGAGCTGATTTTGATTGCGCAGGATCTGACTTATTATGGCATTGACCTGAACGGAAAACGCATGCTTGTTTCACTCATAAAAGCCTTAGCAAAGATTGACGGCATCGAGTGGATCAGATTGCAATATACCTATCCGGCTGGCTTTCCGGAGGAGTTGATCGAATTGATTGCAACACATCCCAAAGTGTGTAATTATTTGGATATGCCGCTTCAACATATTAACAGTGCTTTACTACAAAGTATGAAACGCGGCCTCGATGGTGCGCATACAAGGCAACTTGTCATGAAAATCAGACAGCAAATCCCTGATTTGGCATTCCGTACCACTTTTATTGTTGGCTATCCGGGTGAAACGAAGGAGATGTTTGAGGAATTGTGTGAATTTGTGAAAGAGATGCGTTTCGAGCGGATGGGTGTTTTTGCTTTTTCAGCTGAAGAAGACACTACAGCCTACAATTTAGGCGATAGTGTGCCGGAAGAGGAAAAACAGAAACGTGTTGAAATGCTGATGGCCATTCAGCAGGATATTGCACTGGAGCTTAACCGAAGCAAGATTGGCAGCCTTCAAAAGGTGTTGATAGATCGTAAGGAAGGCGAATATTATATCGGACGCACGCAATACGATTCCCCCGAAGTGGATAATGAGGTTATCATTTCGGGTGAACAACCACTGGAAACAGGAAAGTTTTACGATCTCAGTATTACAGGAGCAGAGGCTTTTGATTTGTATGCAGAGCACTTGGGCTAGATGGGTTGGTTATTGAACTTTAATAGTATTGCCAGTTTTGGCACTCATTTAAGATGCATACCATACAGTCAAAGGGTTTAGAAAATGATTGAACCAGAAAAAGCACATCCTGTATTATCCGAAAACGGATAGACTATGCGTAAATGGATAGTGAATTAATAGAGTTTTTGGATACTAAAAACAACTTATTAACAGATTCACAATAAGTTAAAGCTTGTGGCATAACTATTGAACATTTGATGCAGGTTTTTATAAAATACAATCATCGAGGAAAGATTGTTAATTGGTTTTGGTTGATTATCAAGATTCGGTTTTTTCTTGTAAAGCCGAATCTTTTTTTATTTGCTGCCAAGAAAGACGTTTATTCCAGGATACCTGAATTTCTTTTGTGCAACGCCTTCCGGAAAAATGAAATAGGTGATCAAGCCTTCAGCACAAATCACATCATCACTGTCTTTTATCACTGTTTTTACATGTGCAAGTTTCCCTTCAACACTGTTTATCTCAGCCGAAACATCTACGGTTCCTTTACTTACTCTTAGAGGTCTTAAATACTTAACATTCAATTCGCTGGTAACTCCTGATGTCTTCAAAAGCAACTGAATGGCCCAGGCAGCTACCTCGTCCATCAGGGTGCTGATAATGCCGCCATGTACAATATCTTCAAATCCCTGATAATTTTTCGATGGATTCCAGCTGGTTTTTACTTGTTCTCCTTCAAGTTCGAAAGTGAGTTTGAGCCCGATGGGATTTCGTATGGAGCAACCAAAACAATGATGTTCCGCTAAAGTATTATATGGATTATTGATCTTCATGCTGTTAAATTTCAGGGTACTTCGGATGGATACTTTTTCCAGGTGCTAACCAGACTGTCATTTGCGTAAACCGCTTCAGCTTTTAGTTTACCATTTGGATAGAAATCCCTGGCTGGACCGTTTAATTTATTTTTCTGATAGCTGCGTTGCGATTTTACTGTGCCGTCTGTATAATAGGTCTGCTGCACGCCTTCGAACTGACCATATTCATAGTTATAGGTAGTCATCAGTTTTCCTGTTTCATCATACCAGCTCGATTTGCCATGGCGTTCTCCATTCTTGTAAAAAGATTCTTCCTGCAGTTGCCCTCGTTCGTAAAATACCTGTATCTTGCCATCCAGTTTGCCTGCCAGGTAATGCTCTTCCAGAAGCATTCTTCCACCTGGTTTCCATGATTTTAGTGTGCCGTGCAGTAAATCTTTTTCATAATAAGCCTCTTGCTTTAGGTAGCCGCTTCGGTCAAATATCAGACTGATACCTGATTTTTGTCCGGATTGGTAGTTTGTTACCTCAAAAAGCATTTCGGAAGGCATACGCGAAATCCAGATACCGTTTTTTTTGCCTGACAATACTTCACCTTCAGCTGTAAACTGTTGGAAACTGATTGTCGTAAACCCGTTAGCATGATTCGTAACATCAATTTGTTCCAAAATCTGGGCATGAAGCTGAAAGCTAATAAACACAATAAGCAGCAATGCAATTTTCTTCATTCCGGTTAAATTTTGTGTAAAACTAAGCAATTTTGAGCTCTTACCTTCTGTGCATTTTTTAAATATTGTCTTGAGTTTGATGCTTAAAACGCATACAATCAAAAGTATATGGTATAAAATTTCATGCCGCTTTTTTGGTTCGATTGAAGTCGTAATTTTGCAGCCTGTTTTATGAGAGCGAAATGTTGAAAATTAAAATAATACATGAAGAATAGACGAAAGCCGCAGTTTTTTAACGAAGTTGAAATAATCGATGCCGGTTCGGAAGGGAAGGCTGTTGCCAAACCCGAAAATCAGGTTGTTTTTGTTCCGTTTGCTGCTCCCGGCGATATTGTTGATCTGGAGGTTATTCGAAAAAAGAAAAATTATTTCGAAGGAAAAATACTGCAGTTTCATCGGTATTCTGATCTTCGAACTGAGCCTGAATGCCAGCATTTTGGCCTTTGTGGTGGTTGCAAATGGCAACATATGGATTATGTGCATCAACTGTATTTCAAACAAAAACAAGTGAAAGATAATCTGGACAGGATTGCAAAAGTTGGCTATCCTGAAATCCGTCCGATTTTAGCAGCACCACAGGCTTTTTACTACCGAAACAAACTGGAATATACTTTTTCAAATCGTAAATGGTTTACAGACGGTGCGCCCTCATCCGAAAAATCTGCAGCCGAAATGAATGGTCTTGGTTTTCATTTGCCAGGCATGTTTGATCGGATTCTGGATATTGATTATTGTCATTTGCAACCTGATCCCTCTAACGAAATCCGTTTGTTTGTAAGGAAGTATGCCATCGATAACGGACTGAGCTTTTACGATGTGCGCAATCATGAGGGGCTTTTACGGAATTTAATCATCAGAAATACCAGTGCAGGTGCGTTTATGGTGATTTTGGTTATCCATCATGAAGACGAAATGATATGGAATGGTTTGTTACCAGCCTTGGAAGAAAACTTTCCGGCGATCACTTCACTGATGCTGGTGTTGAACGACAAGAAAAACGATGTGATTAATGATCTGGAAGTGAAACGCTTTTCAGGAGGATCATTTTTGGTTGAAAAGATGGCCAGCCCACGCGATGGTTTCGCTGAGCTGGAGTTTGAAATTGGACCGGTTTCTTTTTATCAGACTAATGCCCTTCAGGCCGAACGACTGTATCGTGCAGCTTTTGATATGGTTCAGTTGAAAGGTGATGAAAGGGTGTACGATTTATACACTGGTACAGGAACAATTGCTTTGTATTTTGCTCGTTTTGTAAAGGAAGTTATTGGCATTGAATATGTTGAACAGGCTGTAAAGGATGCCGTCAGAAACGCCAAACGAAATCAAATTGATAATGTTCGTTTTTATGCCGGAGACATGGCTGCCGTGCTGGATGAAACTTTTATCGCTGAACAGGGCAAAGCTGATTTGATCATTACAGATCCTCCGCGAGCCGGGATGCAGTCAAAGGTTGTGGCCCAATTATTGGCCATTGAGGCACCGCTAATCCTTTACATCAGTTGTAATCCTGCTACTCAGGCACGTGATATCAATATGCTGAATGAGAAATACAAGCTTATTGCTGTGCAGCCTGTGGATATGTTTCCGCAAACACAACATGTTGAGAATATCGCATTGCTTGAGTTTCGGACAGCTTAATCCTTAAGATGTTTTTTTAGAATTTCTACTAAAGCCGGAATATCAGCTGATTCTGCTTCAAAATGAATGACAGATTGGGTGTAGAAAATCGCCCTTTTCTGTAAATGCTTTTTAATGAAATGCCTCAGTTCTTCTTCCGTTTTATTTATGATTGCTGGTCTTTTCTTTTTGGCATGTATCAAACGATTGGATAGCCCGTCGGGGCTCATTTTCAGGTAAACCGTTAAACCATTTGCGTTCATCCAATCCATATTATCGTAATAGCAAGCTGTGCCTCCTCCGGTGGAGATTATCGTGCGTTCAACACTTTTGGTTTCCTGCAATAAAGAGCGTTCGAGCTTCCTGAAAAGCATTTCATCGTAGCGTTTAAAAAAGTCTGCAATACTAATTTTATAACGCACTTCAAATACATGATCCAAGTCCAGCAATTCCCAGTTGAGTTGGGTTGCCAATTTACGGGCGATAGTGCTTTTGCCAACGCCCATATAGCCAACCAGATAGATTCTTTGGTGCATATTAAGCAGACATTCCGTGCGTTTTATTTGCGTGAAAGTACTTTTTCAGCAGCCTTTATAATAGCAGCAGCATCAAGCTGGTAATGCTTCATAAGCTGTTCTGGTGTGCCGCTTTGTCCAAACTGATCCTTCACAGCAACCATCTCCATAGGGTAGGGGGTGTTTTGTGCCAGCAATCCGGCCACAGTTTCACCAAGGCCGCCAAACAGTTGATGTTCTTCTGCTGTTATCAGGCATTTTGTTTTGCTCACCGATTTCAGAATAGCAGTTTCATCCAGTGGCTTGATCGTCGTGATATTGATCACTTCGGCAGAAATACCTTTTTGAGTTAATAAGTCAGCAGCCTGAAGTGCTTCCCAAACGAGGTGTCCGGTAGCCAGAATACTCACATCGGAGCCTTCCTGATAAACAAGTGCCTTTCCAAGTTCGAAAGTTTGATTAACAGGTGTAAAATTAGGCACTTTAGGCCGTCCAAAACGCAGATAAACAGGTCCGTTATGCGCTGCAATGGTTTTTACGGCAGCTTTAGTCTGATTGTAATCGCACGGAACTACAACTGTCATTCCGGGAAGCATCCGCATCAGTCCGATATCTTCCAGTATCTGGTGGGTGGCACCGTCTTCACCCAGAGTGAGACCAGCGTGCGAAGCGCAGATTTTTACGTTCTTTTCTGAGTACGCAATCGATTGCCTGATTTGATCATAAACCCTTCCGGTTGAGAAATTGGCGAAAGTGCCTGTGAATGGAATCATTCCACCTATAGTCATCCCGGCAGCAATCCCCATCATATTGGCTTCTGCAATACCGGTTTGAAAAAAACGATCAGGAAAGGCTTTTGCAAAGGCATCCATCTTCATTGATCCGGTTAAATCGGCGCAGAGTGCCACTACTTTATCATTTTCCTTGCCCAGTTCAAAAAGGCCATCGCCAAATCCTGAACGTGTGTCTTTATGGTTTTGTATCGTAAACTTCATTATTTCTGTATTTTCAATAATCACCAAGGGTTTCTTTCAGCTGTGAAAGAGCTTTCTCGAGCTGTTCATCATTTGGAGCAACGCCATGCCATTTGTGTGTTCCCATCATAAAATCAACGCCCTGACCCATCTCTGTTTTCATCAGAAGAATTTGCGGGAAACCATGAAAAGCACTTTTTCGACAGTTTTCGAGTTGTTCGGAAAGTGCCTCCATATGGTTGCCGTCAACATCAGTTACCTTCCAACCAAAGGCTTCATATTTTGCTTTGAGGTCGCCCAGCGGCATCACTTCATCCACCGGACCATCGATTTGTTTGTGATTGTAATCGATCATAGCGATGAGGTTATCGGTTTTTCGGCTTCCGGCATACATGGCAGCTTCCCACACTTGGCCTTCCTGCTGTTCGCCATCGCCCATCAACACATAAACCAAATACTTGTCGTGATTGAGTTTTTTTGCATTTGCTGCACCTATGGCAACAGACAAGCCTTGTCCGAGCGAACCACTCGACATACGCACTCCCGGAAGGCCTTCGTGTGTTGTAGGATGTCCCTGCAAGCGCGATTCTATCGCTCTGAAAGTGGCTAGCTCGCTCACAGGGAAGTAGCCCTTTCGAGCCAGCACGCTGTAAAATGCCGGACTGATATGACCATTCGATAGAAAAAAGATATCTTCACCCGTTCCGTTCATTTCGAATGCAGGGGCTTTTATTCTTAAGTGATCAAAGTATAATAAGGTCATTAAATCTGCACATCCGAGCGAACCGCCGGGATGACCTGATTGACGTGCATGCACCATACGAACGATATCGCGACGTACTTGTGATGCGATGCGTTTTAAATGCTCAAAATCTGTCATTTTGGTTTATTGAATTCAAATTTATACTCCACCGATGGGCTTCCTTTTAAGAAAGTGCAAAAGTAATGATTATGGTTAAGATGAATCCGGAAAAATTCAGGTAAGGATAAGGAAGTTGGGATGTTTAAGAATAGAACTTTATAAAAAGAGGAATGCCCTTGCGGTATTGAGGTGAATCGTAAAAACAACTAAAACAATTCACACCGCAAGGGCATTAAGTTCGAACTTATAAAAACAACCAACCAATTAGACTGCAAATATAAGCCGATTTTTGACATTACGCAAGTGTTTTTTAAGAAAATGGTAAAAAAAATTAAGGAAACGGTAATTTAAAATTAATCTAAGTTAATTACTAATTTCTAATATGCTGCTAATGATTTCGATAGGATGTTGTTCGTGAATTTGAGAGTTTTTGGATTTGCAAAAAAATGCTAGCCAATAAAATACCCATTAAAATGTGAGATCGATGAAAAGATGGTGTTGTAGAGCTGGTATAACATTTTCACTGACAATTGTAATTGTTAAATTGATCTTTGAGGCACGCTTTTAAAGGGTTTCTATAAAATTTGTTGTAAATTTCTTTCTATAATATTATCGATGCTCTGCACCTTTGTTGTTAGTGGGTGATGTAATTTTATAGCGATTATTACCGCTCAGCGAGCCTGCACCTAATTACTGATTACCGTTGAAAACCTTCTGTTATCCCAAAAGAAAAGCAGCTTTATAGGAAAAAGCCTTAGGTTTTTTTGGGGGAAATAATGATCGCTAATTGTAATTAAGAGAAAACCAGATAAAAACTGCATAGATCACAATGAGGGATGCACCTTCGAACCTGCTTAAACGCAGCCCTTTGCCTAAATATATCAGAGCAACCAATGCCAGGTTTGCGGCAATAACCATTCCCAACTCTACATTGAGTCTTGTTTGATAAACCAGCGGGTTAATAATTGCACTGGTTCCTAGAACAACGAGCAAGTTGATAATATTGGAACCCAGTACGTTACCCATCACGATTCCAATATTCTTTTTCAGGGCAGCCACGATAGCAGTAACAAGTTCGGGCAAAGAGGTAGCTGCTGCCACTATGGTAAGACCCACTGCTGTTTCGCTTATCCCAAGCGCTTTGGCCACTTCGAGGGCGCCACTCGAAACCCATTCGCCACCAAAATATAAGCCAGCTAAGCCGATCAATATTAACCCAATGGTTTTTGGCCAAGAGTGCGGTTCTTTATTTTTAACATCCAAATCTATATCTATCCCCTTGCCTTTTTTGAGTGTAAACCATAGATATACTGCAAAAATGCTCAAGAGAATAATGCCTTCAAAACGATTAATTACCTGATCGAATCCCATAAAATATCCGTTGGCAATTAATCCAAAAAATAATGTGGCGAATAAACCAACAGGAATATCCCTGTAAATTGAGATGCGTTCAACATAAATTGGCAGAATAAGGGATGCTATTCCGAGAATCAGAAAAATATTCATGATATTGCTTCCCAATACATTACCAATGGCCAAATCAGAACTTCCTTTTAATGAGGCAAAAACATTTATCACCAATTCGGGCAGTGAGGTACCGAAAGCGACAACAGTCAAGCCGATGACCAAAGGCGAAAGATTTGCCCGAAGGCCAAGCGAAACAGACCCATTCACCAACCAGTTTGCCCCTAGAATAAGGACCACAAAACCAACAATAAATAAGATGTAAATCAGCATGTATTAATGTGTTGTGGGATAGTTTCTTTCGCCAAAAATAAGACTGCCAATCCTAACAATAGTGGCGCCTTCTTCTATAGCAACCTGATAGTCGCTTGACATGCCCATCGAAATTTCTCTGAAGCTGTCATCCACAACAAAGTATTTTGACTTCAGCCAGTCGAAGATTGTTTTAAGGTGTTTAAATTCCCTGCGTACTTGGTCCATGTCTTCCGTAAAAGTGGCCATACCCATCACCCCGACAATTTGAATGTTTTTCATTTTTTTGAAGGCTTCCGACTCCAAAAGAGCAGCAGCTTCATCTTGATCGAGGCCAAATTTGGTGTCCTCTTCAGCGATGTGAAACTGGAGAAGACAGGGAATTATACGTTCGTTTTTTGCAGCCTGCTTATTGATTTCTTTCAGCAGTTTCAAACTGTCAACAGCTTCAATAAGCGATATATAAGCTGCGATGTATTTTACCTTATTGGTTTGGAGGTGGCCAATAAAATGCCAGACAATGTCAGTCGGGAGCTGTTCGTGCTTGGTTTCCATCTCCTGTGCCTTGTTTTCGCCAAAATGGCGCTGGCCGGCTTTGTAAGCCTCCAGAATATCCTCAACGGGTTTGGTTTTAGAAACGGCTACCAGCTTCACCTGATCCGGAATGGTCTTTTTTAGCTTGTTGAGTTGGGCTGTAATTGAAAATGACATCACTTTACTGAATTTTGCATGCAAAGATAAGGATTTCGCAGACCTGATTTTTAATGGCGAATGTTGTTTGGTGATACCTTTGATAGAAATTAAACATGCATTAAGCCAAATAGCGTATTTTTGAGGCGAATATGCGAAGCCTCAACTATCATTTTCAATTTGTCAAACTGAGCCTTTTCTGGCTGCTGGTGTTTAACCTGTTACGTATTGTTTTTCTGACCTATTATATGCCATTGCTGAAGCTGGAAGCAATTCCCCTGACGGAAGTTTTTGAGGTTTTTGCTGCTGCTTTCTGGCTGGATATTTCCACAATTGGTTATATCCTGCTATTCCCTTTGCTGGTATCGGTGGTGGCGCAGTTAAGACCTTCCAAAATCTGGTCGGGGGTGATCAATACTTATGTGTTTTTAGTGTTGTTAATATACAGCCTGATCGTGTTGGGCGAAACCGGACTTTATGGCGAATGGAAAACAAAATTGTCATACAAGGCACTAGCCTATCTTAGGAATCCAGATGAAGTCTTTAATTCGGTGAGCAACAGTGTTTTTATAATGCTTGTGGCAACGTGGTTTTCCATGTCGGTGATCTTATTCTGGGTTTATAGGCGATGGTTTAAATTTGGTTTTCCTGCATCAAAAGGCAAGCCTTTTGCGCTCCTTTGGAACGTTCCTATTTGGTTTGTTCTGCTCTTTTTAGGCATCAGAGGGGGTTTGCGCGAAATACCCATTACCACGAGTGCAGCTTATTTCAGCAATCACAATATCCTGAATATTGTTGCTGTTAATCCGGCTTACAACCTGATGGTGAGTACCCTTGATGCGCAGAGCTTTAGTAAGGAAAATCTTTTCAAAAGTATGCCGGAAGCGCTGGCCAGGCAGCTTGTTGATGAGCTGCACCAAACCGATTGCGACAGCACGATTTCGATTCTGAAAATTGAAAAACCAAATATTGTTGTGATCTTACTCGAGAGCTGGTCAGCTGATCTGATTGAATCCCTTGGAGGAGAGCCGGGTATCACACCGAACTTTAGCAAGCTGGAGCAAGACGGTTTGCTGTTTACGAACTTTTATGCCAGCGCCAACCGGTCGCAACAGGCGATAGGATCCTTATTTGCCGGTATGCCCGGTTTGCCAATTACAACTATTACCAACCATCCCGAAAAATATGCTTCTTTGCCTAGTATGATCAGGCTTTTGAATGATAAAGCTTATCATACCAGCTTTTACTTTGGTGGACAGCTGATTTATGGTAATATTCTTTCCTACCTTATATATAATGGGTTTGACCTTATTGTTGAGGGAAAAGACATCCCGGAAGAATTTCCACGGGGTAAACTCGGGATACATGACTCCTATCTTTTGCCTTGGTATGCCCGTCAGTTAAATACACTACCTGAACCATTTTTTAGTACGGTCTTTACGCTCAGTTCACATTCCCCATATGATTTTCCGATGGAACATATGATCCAATGGCCAAAGCTGGAAAAGGACTTTATCAACTCAGTGCATTACACAGATCAGGCACTTGGTGATTTCTTTGATAGGGCAAAGCAACAGCCCTGGTACGAAAACACGCTCTTTCTTGTTTTGGCCGATCATAGCCACAATACCTACCGTAATCATCCCATAGAAACTTTTGAATACCGAAAAATTCCCTTGTTGATTGCGGGTCCTGCTTTGAATGATTCCATGAGAGGAAGGCATTTCGATCTGATAAGTGGCAATACGGATGTGCCTGCTACATTAATGGCTCAGCTGGGAATAGATCATTCGGAATTTTTCTGGAGCAAAAACCTGATGAATATGTGCTACCGACCTTTTGCCTACTTTGAAACCAACGAAGGGCTTGGTTTTAAAACCCCCGAGGGCCATTTTGTCTGGAATAAGAAACTGGATGTCTATTACCAAAAAGCATTACCACCCGACAAAGAAGAACAAGTCATCAATCAGGGTAAAGCGTATTTACAGGTATGGTTTGAGGAGTTTTTGGGGTATTAGGCTGATTTGTTAACTCAAGAATGCCGGTTTATTAAAAGTAGAGGATGCAGGCAATTTTTATCGCAAAGAGAAATAACTTCTTATACCACAATCATTCAGGTAGTAAATTTAACGTCTTTAAGGTGTTCAACTTAAGAGCTGGATTTAATTTTTTCTATTTCTTTGTTTTTTCTCCTTGTTGTCAGGAAAAAAATAAATTTACTAACGTAAATTATTGAATAATAATATCATCTGAAGTTAAGTAAGGCCTATTCAGTACTTATTCTTTACGCTTTACTACCTTTTACTATACTTTCGCCGCTAATGAGGTTTTTAAAAATCCCATAATAATTAAATACGATAGAAATCAATTGATTGTATAATATTAAGGTGTCGCAGTTATAGTAAAACACATTTTAGAGGTAAAATTTTTTTTGTTTGACAATAATGTAATGAAACATCAATTTTAGATTGTAATCTATGCGGGCTGCATCAAGGTTCATAATCCGAAGATAAAATACTTAATCGGGTGTGCGAATGTCGCGAATGCGGTGCAACAATTCTTTCCAATAGCCACTAAAAATCAAATTTTTACGCATTCATCATCCCAGGAAAAACCTGGCTGACATATTTTTTCAGACGTTTGCCTGCCCAAATACGAAACAGAATTCCCTCTATTGATTTTAAATGATACCCGACTGAAATAATTACGTCTAAATGGCTAATTAGTGTTTATCTGTAAAGTCCGATTTCTGCTTAGGTCAGTTTTGAAAAGTGTCATCCAGAAGTTTTGGGACTCCTTGATTTTCAATACTGCACAAGCCCTGTTGGCCGGACAGGCAGGCTTGAACTCGAACATTAGAGATCATACACTTGATTTTATACACAGGCCCTAATTATAAATGGGCTGCTGATGTAAAATTTGATGTATTGAAACAGCAGGCACTCCGATATGAGACAACAAGCTTAAGCATATTTAGCAAGCCAATTTGAACTGCATGCAGCAGGGGATTGCCTATCAAGAAGTCTGTTAAAGTATTGGTTTTAAGCATTTAAATTGTGCTGCATTGACGCAACAGTTCTTAGAACTCACTAGCTAATATCTCCTCCGAATCCTTGTCAGGTACAGTTGAAAGGGTAAAATAGAACTGCCAGAGAAAAACAATGGCTCTGTAATCTCAGCCGCAAACTACTTAAGAGAGCGGGTGATTTCATAAGAAACATAGCTTCAGCTGAATCTACGGTTGTTTATTTGTGGTCTTTGTGGAGCGCATACATGAAATAACGATAAAGCGGTTAAAACAAAAATGTTTACCTGTCGATCCAATTGCCAGATTTTTTTTGAAAATAGGATCAGCAAGGCAAATCACTCTTAAGCCATTCACGCCTCGTACAGGCTATATGCAGCAGCGAAGTTCAAAATATAACTAGGGCATTATCAGTGAAAGACCATGACAGCGAAGGCAATGCTATGGCGCATCTGCAATAGGTTAACAGCACAGCCAGCCAAATCGCGAAGTTCCTCTTTGGACGTTTTATGGAGGAAGTTTTAAAACACCTTCAAAAGGGCATGAAGTGGTATGCCTTTGCCAACAAGTTGAACCAGCATTAAGAAATACTAAAACAAAAGGTTTGTTAAGCTGTTCATATCAAATGATGCATACAATTTATTTTGGCTGTTTGAGGAAAATTTAGTTTTATTAGGACTTAGCCACAATAAATTTTGAAGGTTAGTAAACGTTTACTAATTTTGCGGCGCCAAATATTTCCTTCACAGGAATCAGTATTTATTGCTGTGCAGGTTTTAAAAAAAATTAAACAAAAAAAAATGACTCCCAGTATCAAGGATTTCATAAGAGCAAAAAGGCGTATCATAGTTCAATTCAGTAATCCGGGGATAATGATGGAATCCCTGATGCAACAACCGGAAATCGCCTGGAAGAAACTTCATATGGAGGAAGAAGGTGATAGTGAGCCTTTTGAACCGTTATTCCTGGATTTTGAAGAGGAAGTAAGAGTGATTGAAACAGCCCCTACTAATCTCAAGACAGCTCTAAACGAAGCTATTGACTATATTATCGCATGTTTATACCGTCTGGTTAAACATATCCATTCTTACTTCGATCTGGCTTTCCTGAGATTAATGCAAAGATACGGACAGTTTAGGGATTCTATTTTTTGGGTAAAAAGGGAGGAAAAGAGCTATCTGTCCTTTTTAATACGAAGTGGCAAAAGGTATTTTCAATTACCAAAAGTATCCAGATATTGGAGAATGAAATTACATGAAGTTTTTTGAGCTCTAGTAAATGACTGGTAACTGGCTGATAATATGAAAGGTCGGTAAATTTGTTCAGGCATCAAAAGAATTAGCGGTTGCCAGTTAAAAGTTTCTTCTAAAAAAACTCAAATAAATCCTAAAGCTATGTGGAAAGCTATCAAAAAAAACGCGTACAAAGCGATAACCCCTGTGGTTCTTTTACTTAAAAAAACCGGGATTACACCCAATGGCATTACTACCATTGGTTTAGGGATTACTTTGGTGTCAACCAGTGTTCTTATTGCAGGAGGCGAAGTGGGCAATCGGGGCGATTTCAGATATATATCCTGGTTTGGAATCATCACACTTTTTGGTGGAATATTTGACATGCTGGACGGGCAACTTGCCAGGTTGACTAACAAAACAACCAAATTCGGCGCACTTTACGATTCGGTTCTCGACCGTTACAGTGAAATGTTCATGTTTTTGGGCATCTGTTACTACCTGGTGGCACATCACTACTTTTTGAGTTCACTTTTTGCATTTATTGCGATGATCGGCTCAATTATGGTGAGCTATGTGCGGGCCAGAGCTGAGTCTCTCGGAGTGGAATGTTCAGTAGGTATTATGCAGCGGCCAGAGCGGATACTAACAATTGGCGTAGCCGCTTTGCTTGCCGGACTGGTTTCTTACGTGTTTGGCGATTTTAAATACACAGTCAGTTGGCTGCCATTTCCTTTGTTCGAAAACATCTCTGTTTTCACCATCCCGATATTCCTGCTTGCTATTTTGACAAATTTCACTGCTTATCAACGAATAAATTATTGTAACAATAAAATGTAACTTAAATACAAAAACTCATGAATCACAAAGAAAGTATTCAGGCTGCCGACGGTAAACTCGGCATTCTTATTCCCGGTCTAGGTGCAGTTTCGACAACCTTTATAGCAGGCACACTTGCCGCCCGAAAAGGAATAGGACAACCCATTGGTTCAGTTACCCAGATGGGTAAAATCAGGTTGGGCAAACGTACCGAAAACCGCAACCCGGCAATTAATGAATTTGTCCCACTCGCATCCTTAAACGACTTGGTTTTTGGCGGATGGGACATCACACCCGACAATGCCTATGAAGCGGCATTAAATGCAGGTGTGCTTGAAAAGGAATTGTTGAAAGACCTAAAAAGCGAGCTGGAGTCTATACAACCTATGAAGGCCGTTTTTGACCATAAATATGTGAAAAACCTTGATGGAGAACACATCAAACATGAAAAAACTAAAATGGATTCCGCAAAAGCCTTAATGGCTGATATTGCAAAATTTAAAAAAGAAAATGGTTGCAACAGGCTGGTAATGGTATGGTGTGCTTCAACCGAGATTTATGTAGAGCAGCAGGAAATACACAAGAACCTGCCCGAGTTTGAAAAAGCACTCGAAAATAATCATGCTGCAATAGCGCCAAGCATGATTTATGCTTACGCGGCCATTAAAAGCGGAGTGCCATTTGTTAACGGCGCACCCAACCTCACTTGTGATATGCCCGCTATTGTTGACCTTGCCAATGAATTGAAAGTGCCTATAGCCGGTAAAGATTTTAAAACAGGGCAAACCCTGATGAAAACCATATTGGGTCCGGGATTGAAATCGCGCCTGATTGGGATTGATGGCTGGTTTTCGACCAATATCCTTGGAAACAGGGATGGTAAAGTACTGGATGACGCCGATTCGTTCAAAACTAAAGAGGTATCTAAACTCAGTGTACTCGAAAGTATATTGGAGGCTGACTTGTACCCTCAACTCTACAAAGATATGTACCACAAGGTGAGGATAAATTATTATCCACCAAAAGGTGATAATAAGGAGAGCTGGGACAACATCGATATTTTTGGTTGGCTGGGATATAAAATGCAAATCAAGGTGAACTTTCTGTGTAAAGACTCCATTCTGGCTGCCCCGGTGGTGCTCGACCTGGCACTGTTTATTGACTTGGCTCATCGTGCCCAAATGAAAGGCATACAGGAATGGCTTTCGTTCTATTTTAAATCACCTCAAACCATGCAAGGTATGCAGCCTATCCACGATATATTTTTACAAAAAATCAAACTCGAGAACACCCTGAGGTATATGATGGGTGAAACGCTGATCCATCATCTGGGGCTTGATTACTACGAAGAAAATCAATGAAATGGCATAAAGTCATAGCCACAGCTCTTGGTGCTGGGTATTCACCTTTTGCTCCAGGAACAGCAGGTTCATTAGTAGGTATGGGATTACTTTTTTTTACAAACTGGCTCCTTATTGATATGGGGGTTGAGCAGCCTTTTATTCTTTTTTTAAACTTCGTCCTGATTATTGGTTTGCTTTTTCTAGGTGTTAATTCCATAAAAAAGCTGCAGACCATTTGGGAGCATGATGCTTCTAAAATTGTGATAGATGAAGTTGTTGGAGTATGGATTGCTGCTTTTGCTCTTCCATTGCGATGGGAGTATTACCTGGCAGCATTGCTGTTGTTTAGATTTTTTGATATTGTCAAACCGCTTTTCATCAAAAGTATTGATGCCATGAAGGGGAATTGGAGCATAATGCTCGATGATGTGCTGGCAGGGGTTTATACCAGTATTGTGCTTCAGGGCATTCTCTTTTTTAAATTATTTTAAACTAATTACCGGAAAACACCATGTCCTCCAATTTCACTTCATTCATACGCTACAACATTGTTGCCGGCATTGCTACAGCATCTGACTTTTTGGTGCTTGTACTGCTTACGGAAGCATTTCAGTTGTGGTATATATACTCCGCTATAGCGGGGGTGATGATTGGAGGGGTGATTTCCTTCGTTTTTGAAAGAAATTGGGCATTTCACAAGCGACATGGCAATATCTATATGCAAACACTGAAATATTCAGCCATCTGGATTACTAGTATCCTTTTAAATACATTAGGACTTTTTCTACTGGTTGAATTTGCAAATATTCACTATATTTTATCAAAGGTGTTTGTAGCAGTAGTTATTGGGATAGGATTTAATTATTTTACACACAAGTATTTCATTTTCAATTAAGTGTAAAGGGAAAAAATGAATAGATTACTCTACATATTAGCACTCATAATTATTAATTTGTATGCAACGAATGCGATTGGTCAAGATTTTGTAAATATAAAAGGTCGTGTTATTGATGCTAAAACCAGAGAACCGCTTCCATTTGTTAACATCGTTTTTGTAGATAAAAATATTGGAACCGTAACCGATTACGATGGTAATTATAGCCTTTCAACACAATGGGCTTCAAGCCATTTACAGGCTTCTTTTGTGGGTTATAAAAAACAAGTTAAGCCACTTGGCAAAACCAAACATCAAACCATCAACTTTGAAATAGAACCTGAAGACATGACTCTAAACGAAGTGGTGATAACCGGCGAACGAAAGCGCTACCGCAATCGCGATAATCCAGCTGTTGAACTCATTAGAAAGGTTATTCAAAATAAGGATTCCAATAGCAAGGCCATGTTCGACTATTATGAATTCGACAAGCATGAAAAAGTAGAATTCTCTCTGAATAACATTACTGAGGAGTTCAGGAATAAGAAGATATTCAATCAGTTTCAATTTGTTTTCAGTTTTGTAGATACTGCCAAAATCAACGGGAAACCCTATTTGCCGGTATTCCTCAAAGAAACCCTGTCGAAAGTATATTACCGTAAAGAGCCGCAAAGCAGAAAAGAATATATCTTAGGGACTAACATGGTGGGCTTTCATGAATATATTGACAATGAAGGGGTTGCTTTTATGATTGATAACCTTTATCAGGATATAGATATTTATTCGAACAACATTACCCTGCTCACCAACCAGTTTATTAGCCCTATTTCCACACTTGCACCTTTAATTTATAAATTCCATATCATCGATACTGTGCAGTTAAACGGGGTACAGTGCATCAACCTGGCTTTTCTGCCAAGAAATAAAGCAGACTTTGCGTTTCTAGGCAACCTCTATATTACTGACGACGACAAGTATGCAGTGATTAAAGTAGATATGCGGATTACCAACGACATCAACTTGAATTTCGTGAATGATTTACAAATTATTCAGGAGTTTGAAAAGGTAAACGGTGAAGGTTGGATGTTTAGCAAGGATGAGCTCATTGTGGATTTTAATCTTACAAAAAAAGGAACAGGGTTATATGGTAAAAAGTCTGTGTTTTACGATAATTATACCTTTAATACTCCTCGACCCGACAGTGTTTACTCAGGAATTGAGCATACGATAAAAACTATTGGATATACTGAGCGCGACTCTTCGTTTTGGGAATCAGGAAGGATAGAAAAGCTTACTGCTCAGGAGCAAAATATCTTTGTGATGGTTGACAGCGTGCAGCATGTGCCGGCATTTAAACGGGCTATGGATGTTGTTATGCTTTTGGTAGCCGGTTATTGGAATTTTGACAAGATTGAAGTAGGCCCGGTAAATACTTTTTATAGCTTTAATGATGTGGAGGGGTTTCGGCTTCGGATGGGTGCCCGAACTTCTGATAACTTTAGTGAGCGTTTTAGGCTGGATGGCTATCTGACCTATGGATTTAAGGATGAGAGATTTAAGTACTCTGCAAGCGCTACGTGGTCGCTGAACGGACGCCCGATAAAGGAAAATCCAAGACATTCCATAATGGCCATGTATCAGGTGGTAACCAACTTCCCTGGCATGGAAATGCAATTTATCAACGAGGACAATTTCCTGCTATCCTTTAAACGTGGAGTGGCCGATAAAATCCTTTACTACGAAATGTTCAAACTTGAGCATTACCGTGATTGGGGAAATGGCTTTTCTTCTATTCTTAACTTTAAAAACCTGATACAGGAGCCGGGAGGCACATTGTACTTCAAGTACAGCGATCATGAGATAAGTAATATAATTTCGAGCGAATTTAGTACAACATTACGATTTGCGCCAAACGAAAAATTCTACCAAGGACAGAACTACCGAATACCTATCATTACTAAATATCCCATTTTCCAATTGTCATACACGCAAGGAATAAAAGGTTTGTTTGGTGCTGATTACAGTTATGGCAAAGCAAAATTCAATGTCTTTAAGCGGATATATCTATCTCCCATCGGATTTATGGACCTAGAACTTGAAGGTTCAAAAATATTGGGGGGAGGCGTTCCTTTCCCATTACTTAGCGTTCATCGGGCAAATCAAACCTATTCTTACCAGTTGCTATCCTACAACCTCATGAACTTTCTTGAGTTTGTAAGCGACCAGTATGTGAGCTTGTTTGCCGAGCACCATTTCAATGGCTTTTTTTTTAACAAAATACCTTTGATAAAACATTTAGGATGGCGCGAAATCATATCATTTAAAGGCGTTTATGGAAGTGTTACCGATAAGAATAATCCAAACATAACACCAGGGCTTATGCAATTTCCAACCGATGCATCTGGCAACTCCACTACTTTTACACTTGAAGGAACACCTTACATGGAGATGAGTGTAGGAATTGGGAATATCCTGAAATTTTTCAGGGTAGATTATGTGCAAAGGCTTTCACACCTTGAACACTCCAACGTAGCCAAAAATGGCATACGGGTGAGGTTTAAGTTTGATTTTTAATCACTAAAAACTCTAGTCAACATGAATATGCTACTCAAAAAAATGGCCGGATACGATCGGCCTCAAATGGCGAAAGAATTAGGCATTTATCCTTATTATCATCCTATCGAATCGGGTCAGGACTCCGAGGTGCTGATAAATGGAAAAAAGGTTCTGATGTTCGGTTCAAATAGCTACCTGGGCTTAACCAATCATCCGAAACTGATTGAAGCTGCCAAGGATGCATTGGATAAATATGGAACCGGTGCTTCAGGCTCGCGTTTAATGAACGGTAACCTCGATTTACACGAGAAACTGGAAGCTAGTCTTGCTGAATTTACCGGCAAACCGGCTTCAGTGGTATTCAGTACCGGCTTTCAGACCAATCTTGGAACGGTTTCGGCCCTCACCGGTCGCAATGATTTCATTTTAATGGATGAGAAAAATCATGCCTCTATTATTGAAGGTAGCCGGCTTTCCTATGCCAAAAGCTTTAAATACAGGCACAATGATATGTCCTCCTTAGAAGAAAATCTTAAAAAAACCGTTCCCAATCAAATTGTCCTGATTGTAGTAGATGGTGTGTTCAGCATGGAAGGCGATATTGCACCGTTGGATGAAATTTGCCGCCTGGCAAAAAAATATTCAGCCGCTGTGATGGTTGACGATGCCCATGCACTGGGTGTGTTGGGTAAAGGTGGTGCAGGTACTTCATCTCATTTTAATGTAACAGATAATGTTGATCTGATTATGGGCACTTTCAGCAAATCGCTCGCCTCGCTTGGCGGATTTGTGGCCAGTGATTTGGATACTATCAACTTTTTGAAGCACAATGCCCGTTCACTCTTGTTCAGCGCAGGAATTCCGCCGGCATCAGCAGCCGTAACACTCAAAGCCCTTCAAATTATCAAAGAGGAACCCGAACGGCGCGAAAAACTTTGGGAAAATACTGAATATGCCCGCCTCTGCCTGCAGCAGGCCGGATTTGATATTGGAGAAAGCAAAACACCCATTATCCCAATTTTTATAGGCGACGACCAAAACACCTTCACTATTGCTACCTTGCTTATGGCTCAGGGAGTGTACGTTAACCCGATTATCCACCCCGCTGTGGCAAAGGACAAAGCAATGTTGCGTTTTTCGCTTATGTCAACACACACTAAAAAACAGATTGATACCGCTATAGCTAAACTTATACATTGCAGGGCAATGATAAACGGGAATTTAGCTAAAGTCACGGTATGATATGGAAAATTTCCTCATAAAAGAAATTCAGTCAGCTAAAGAACTCAGGCGGTTTATTGCTTTTCCCAATGCTTTTTATAACGGCAATCCGTTCAGGGTGACGCAACTGTTTGGGTTCGAAAATTCAACGCTGTTATTCTCTAATAATCCTGCTCATATCTTTTGTCAATCGAAATATTTTTTGGCTTACGAAGGGACACAGATAGTTGGAGTGACTGATTTTGTGGACGATATTATTGTTTCATCCGCATTGATTCGGGCTGTTCAAGATTGGGGAAAATCGGATAACATTACTGTCACACACGGGCTGTTTGGCTTTAACGATATGGATATGGAAAGGATGCTGGTAAATGGTTATTATGAACTGAGGACACAAGCTGTAATTTACAACTATCCTTATTATTGGGAGCATTTGGAACTGCAGAGGTTTAAAAAAGATTTTGATTGGATGCAAATAGAAATCAACCTGCCAATACAGATTCCCGAAAAACCAAAAAAATACGCTGCCCATGTCTCCGAGAGGTATGGACTTAACCCACTTAAATTTAAAAAGGCCAAGGATTTAATCTTTTATAACCAAAAAATGTTCCATACCCTGAATGATGCTTTTGTTGATTTGTATGGTTTAGTTCAATTAACAGATAAACAAATAGATTATTACATAAACCATTACTTTATAGAAAATCTGAAGGCGATTAGCCGTAGCTATAATTTATGCGATAGCTGCCCGATTTTCAGAGCCTTTGGATTTGAGCCTGAATATGATTTAACACACGTTTTGCAGGAAAGTACTGCATGGTACAAAATAAAAAAAATGGCTCTGACATGGTAAACGGGATATTAACGATAATTTTAGCCGCCTCATGCGGTCTGATCGCCTTTTCGGAAAAAGACAGTGCTTATCCTGTACCCGACAAAACCACCGAAAGGCTGTTTTATATACATCGCAACCACAATGCCAATACCATTGTTTACGACGCCAATTTTGATGCCCGGGGCATTTTGGAAGCAAATTCACCTGTGGATGTGTATTGGCTGCGGTTTCAGGAGCAGGGACAACGGATGGAACTTCGGAAAATTGAAAAATTATTTGCTTATGGTGTTGATTGTTCACCCGTGAAGGACAAAGCGAATGAATTCATCTTAAAGCTGGTTGCTGATCCTAAAAGAGAATTCAGACTTGTGCAAAAAGAGCCATTCAATGCTTTAGTTGTAACATCAATTAATAAGCAGGAATCGCAAATCGACCATCTGTATATTTATGCCGACAACACTTCCTTGTGGCCAAAAGTAAAATATATAGAACTTTTTGGCTACGATATAAAGAATGGTGAACCAACCTATGAAAGGGTTTGGAATGAATAAAGCTGTCAGAGAATCGACTTTTACAAGGTTTAGTCAGAAAAATTTATTAGTCAACTTTGTATTAGTGCTAATGTATATGGCATGGGCAGGGGTGATGGGAGCCATCAGAGGAGACCAGCTTTTTTTGACGGGATTTTATTTATTGCTTTTTTATGGAAATAAAGAAACCCGAAAATTCATTATTGGTTTTTCTATTTTTATAGTCTATTGGATCATCTATGATTCCATGCGTATTTTGCCCAACTATGAGGTCTCAACGGTACACATTCAGGAACCTTATTTATTAGAAAAAAGCCTGTTTGGCATTTCAAATAACAACAGGATTTACACACCAAACGAGTATTTTGTTTTGGTTCAGTCCAGTTTCCTTGATGTTATTTCAGCTTTATTTTATATTAATTGGGTCCCGATTCCATTGGCCTTCGGTGTATATCTTTTTTATAAAAACAAGCAATTGTTTACGCAGTACGCCTTGGTTTTCTTGTTTGTCAACCTGCTGGGGTTCATTATTTATTACGTCTATCCAGCCGCACCACCCTGGTATATTGATTTGTATGGCTTTGAACTGCATTTAGGCGTACAGGGAAACAGCGCAGGTTTGGCTCGCTTTGATAAATTAACTGGGATTCCTGTTTTTGCCAGCCTCTATAACAAAAACGCGAATGTTCTAGCAGCTATTCCATCACTTCACGCAGCTTATCCGGTAATTGTGCTGTACTATGGCATCCGAAATAAACTTGGCTGGTTCAATGTGCTTTTTGTACTCTTTATGCTGGGTATATGGTTCTCGGCAGTTTACTCGGGACACCATTATATTATTGATGTGCTGTTGGGTGCGATAGTGGCTGTTGTAACTATTGTTCTTTTTAATTTACTGATGCGCCTTAAGTGGGCAATGAAAATGCTTGATCGGTTTGTGAGGAGAATTTGAAATCTGTCTTGCCCTGAAATCTGCTTGGATGAAGTATTGTCCATTTGAAACTTTGGACTGATATTGATTTTAATACTGACTCAAATATTATGAGCTCCCTTTTTGAAGAATACCTTGTAGAGGCAATGGAGAAATAGCGATAAATAGGCTAAAAAAATGAGAGATATATGGCCATATCAGGAATTAACAAGCAGTGTTTTTATCAAATAAATGACAGGTAATTTCGCAATTTAGAGAAGCAGATGCGTTATTACCAATATGGAGAGATCTGCGTTAAGGGCATCCTGTAGTAAGCTCACGGATGTTTTAAGCTTAAACCTAAAATAATGGGTCGGGAGCTATTTGAAACACTTTATGGGTTAGTGTGGTATTACCTACTTTGATTTGTTGGGTCAATTAGTTTATTTAAGCTTTATCCATGATGTATTTAACCGTGAAGTGGCAGTTCTCGCATTATCCTTATGATTATTTGCTAAATCGTTCTATTTTTAAAGCGCTTCAACAAACTATTAGAACCGTAAAGTTAAAAAGGGAATCGGTCTGATTTTTCATTCAGTTGGGGGGTTGTCAATACTTATAGCAAATCATTTATAGCACTCACTAAAGCTAATACAATTAGAAACGGTGTGGTTAAAACTTTACTTGAAAATCTGTATGCAGAGCGAATACCGGGACTATCCAGAATCAGTATTTGCACCCATGGGACCCAGGTTTATATAAAAAATTTATTTCAGGTTTCCAAAATCAGTATATTTGCATCACAACAAACCCTCCTAATCCCTTGGTTGACGTACCCTACAGGTATCTGGGGTGTAAAGGATTATTAACAAAGTAAGGGTTATTAACAAAAAGAAAAAAGTAACCAAAAAAAAGAAAAAGTCAACATTAACATTACTTAAATTGAGTATCGGGATTGTTGAACTAAATCCCGCTCCCGCGGGCCATCTTTTTTTTGACATAAAGGTAAG
>JACCQN010000034.1 GCA_015709215.1 Bacteroidales bacterium | reverse complement strand
TTTATACACAGTGTTTTGATTAATTTTGTTAATAAAAGGTTGCGGATTTAAGGTAATTGATAATTGAAATAACTGTTTTTATTTTTAGGGATTAAAACCATATTTTCTCATAAATTTTAGATTATTGATTACGTATTTCTTAGCCCTGTCATTTAAAGGATACTTTCCTTCTGCAACATTCCACATAAATCTAAAATGATGGTCTTTTAGTCGTTTATTTTTTCTATCCCAGTCAATAATTTTTTTAATCAAATCAACTGTCACTTCAGGAGTAATTTCAGGATTATTTATTATTTGTTTTTCAATTTCATCAATCTCAAAAAGTAAATCTGGTGCATGCTCAATGACTTTATCGATAATTTCAATTGCCTTTTTCCGGTCATTATTTGTAATGTTTGAGTTATTCCGAACCTTTCCTGCAATATTAAAAGCTATTCCTGCCATGTAACTTGATAATTCTCCTGTTTCATTGCCCCAGATTTCGATTTTGTTCCAAATTTGTGATGGAACGGCTTTTATTCTTGCAATTTCTTCCTGAATTTCAATTTTAAGTTGTTCATCTTCCGTAATACTTTTTCTTTTCGGAGTAGCATGATTGATAAATTCTGATTTTAATTCATTGAAATCAATGCCAAAATCATTTTCTTTTATTGCATTCCAACATTCTTCTTTTTTAGCCCATTCTCCATATAATGCACCCGGTGCATTTTTTTTGATGAAGGTTTCAACTGATTCCATCAGATTGAATAAAACCGATTTCATTTTCTCACTAAGACCCTGATTCTTCCATATTTTATAGAGGTCAATTTTATAATCTGTTTTTAGATTGAGAAGAGACAATGAATAAGGAACAGTTATGTATCTCATATCACCAATTGCATTGGGACTCACTCCGTACAGTTTTTCGGCATTTTTAAATAAGATAGCTTTAGCAACGGCATCTTCATAAAAAACATTATCAGGTTTACCCGGCATATTGTAATTTAGGAACTGGACATAATTCTTCTGACTTCCACGAACAACAACATGCGGACCAATCGCAAGTCTTTTCCCGTTCCATATTTCCTGATATGTGTTTACATACTTTGCCAGAAGCTCTTTTGTAATCATTTGGCTTCTTGGATTTTTAAGGTCAAATGCTTTTCGTCTTGATGGGGTGAATCCTTCTTTTAATCTGGCATTTTTATATTGACCTCTCGCCCGTTCGTAAAACCAACGAGTTTGTATATTACTTCCTTCAACGGGTTGCGCCCATACTGACCGGGAGATTTTTTCTAGCTCAACGTGGAATGGTTTATTTGAGCTTAAATCAGAAGTAGAAACCTTGTTTTGAGTATTTGCATATTCAGCGATACGATTTACAATTTCATTGAAATTATCCCGCTTTTTTACAACAGTCAGTTTCGTTTGAACAAATATCTTGTCTATTTCAGCTTTGTCTTTTTTCCAGGTATGATAAACTGACGCAGTTGTCTGACCTCCGTTTACAATTTGAAAATCCTTAGCCCAAACTATTGCTTTTCCGCCGCCAGGCATATCCTGCAAGCTCAATTCATCCGCAGTTGCAGCAATGCCATTGTTAAATGCAAGAAACATGTGAGGCTCTTCTTTTATAGTTTTCCTGATTCCTTTGTTTATCTTTCCTGTGAATTGTAAAAATGAACGAACATTCTGTTCAAGAAGCCTTGAACCATATTCTTCATAAATATTGGCAAGTGTTGCGCCTGGAATCAGTGCAAGATAAGATTCATAATCATCATTTTCAGATGGAGATTCCAGGCATGGAAGTATTCCGCCATAGTTTTCAAAATCAATTTCTATTGGAACATGCGTCTGGTCTGAAAGATTAAATAAATACCCGATATCAATAATTCTTGTAAATATTGAATATCCTGAGATTGTTTTATTGGCTTTTATATCAGATTTGAAAACTCCATTGCTCAGTACAAAAATATTTACCCGTGACAAAAACTCCCGAACTTCTTTAACTTCAGCAAGAGTATGAGCCAGGTCAAAAACCTCTGAAGATTCTTCAAGTTCTTTTATATAGTCTTTGTACACTGCATTTCGAAAGAATCGCTCAACCTGATTGATGGAAGATTCGGCTTCCTGTTTGGTTAAGGTAAAGGATTCTTCAACACCTTTAAATACTGTAACAAACAAATCAAGCGTTTCATAATTTTCAGAAAGAGCATATCCGTTCAGCTTATGCATAGTTCTTCCAAGTTTATCTTCCTTGCGGTCGAAACAAATCCTTGCATTTTCAGTTTCCCCCGCATCAGCCAGTAAATCAATGGCAAGCTGGGTAAAAATCTGCTCCTGAATCCCTCCGTCTTCTTCTGATGCCTGAGTCGATTTTATTTCCTGAAGCAGCTCTTTATAAAATTCTTCAACTTTCATTATAGATTGAATTTTTCAATAACATTTGGCAAACTGGTTTTGTATTTTTCTGTTTCAGCAGTTAAAACAATTGAGTATTTCACATCACCAACTCCTTTCATTAAGTCTTTTTCCTCAATTCTTGGAAAATGTTCTGTCACTTTATAAAAATCTTCACCTCTTATCAAATAAGATATATTTTCGTAGCAGTATGCATGATGTTTAAAATACCCAACACTGATTAACTTTCGATTTAAAACATTGTTCAATAGTTTATTGTCACCAATGATTGAAAACAATTCAGAAACTATTTTATTTAATGAATTTTCAATGCCATTTCGCTTTTCCAGTGAAAGATGGAAAAGAAACAAATTCTCCAGCAAAGTTGTATCTAACTGCCTTTCACTACTAATCCTAATTTTTTGGTGGTTATGGGTTTGAGTTGTTTTAACTTCAATTGCATTATTGTTCTTTTCAAAATCCCGGATTCCAGTGTCGGGACCAACCCAGATATTCAGGCATTCTGTTAAATTTCCTGTTTCCTCTAAAAGTTTTTTTAACAAAAACAACTCACCAAATAAACCAATCTGTTTTTCAGGCGACAACCCGGGACTTTTAGCCAGTTCAAATAACTCCTTCCATTTAAGGAAACGGTTTTGCAATGATTTAACAAGTTCTTTTTCTTCCCTTACTTCTGAAATGGAATTAAATAAATCTTCACACAAAACCGCAAAAATTGAAGAAAGCGAATTATCAGCAAGACTTATTAACAAAAGCATTTTATCAGGCTGGGTTTCATCCGGTAAAATCTCTGTTATTATATCCATTAGGTCATTTAATGCCGAAACATCAATATTTGTTTTTGATAGACGGAATGCAATACTTTTTACTTTCTCCGGCATTCTCATTGCAATAAAACAATCCGGCATAATGTCAGGCGAAAACCTTTTTAAAACAACGCCTGTTTTTAAAGCATCGTTAATTTCAAAATCTTTCCAAAAATCTTCAATCTTCGTAGTCATAATCTTCAGGGTCTTCGTTTATTTCAAATTTGTCTAAAAGCTGCTGATGTACGGCATAAGTGATTGTTCTGTTTTTGCTGCTTCCAGGAAATCTTATTGCAAAACCAACAATAGGTTTTTCAGATTCAGGCAGTCCTGCTTTTACGGGATTCAACAGATATAAGAGTAACAGGGGAAATCTTGCACTTTTTATTTCAGAATCGTTTCTTACCAGGTTTCCATTGGGGTAATTTGGCATTTGTGCTGCTCCCGGATATTCTTCATGCGCTTTCTTTTGTTCAAATGTTTTTCTTTTTGCCAGTTCATATTCATCTTCTGTCAAATCAACAAACTCATGATTAGGACTGATAATGTGTGACTTACGGATATAATAAACTTCATCACTATTATTTTTATCGTCATCTGTCCTGTCAAACAGCCATATCCTTGTTGAATCCTCCAGAACATAATCTTTGGTTTTTGAACTACTGCTCATCAAAGCAACATGCCAAACATCAAGTTCATCATCTTTTTGTTTTTCCAAAATAAACTCAGCCAGTCTATCGGGGGAAGCTATTGGATTTTCTGGTGCGATAAAACTTCCAATAAAAGAGATGATGTTTGATGCAGGAATATTATTCCACAAAAAGTTTCCTTTTTTATCAATGGATTCACAACTGAAAGAAGATATTAATTTATTTAGATTATCAAGGTTGGCATTAATGTCCTGGCTTCTTTTACTCAACTTGTAAGATTCAATCAAAACGCCCGACCATGAAATATTTATATTAACTGCTGTTCTGATTTTGTTGGTGGCAGAAATTTGTAATACCCCCGGATGCGTCCTGACCTTCAGTGCGTATTGTTCAGGTGTACTTCCGGCAATATCTGACATGTAATTGAATTCCTTACGCAATTCTTCAGATGCAAGGGTAATATGACAGAACCATTCGTTAAGTTCTCCTGAAGTAAACAGGCGACATAAATCAACGTATCCGGGACGATATCCAAACCAACGTCCCATTTGCATAAGCGTATCATACATTCGTGAAGCACGCAGGTAATAACTTACTGATAATCCTTCGAGGGTCAAACCTCGTGATAATTTATTACCACCAATCGCAATTACTGATAAGCCAGCTTCTTCACCTTCTCTGATGTATTTTTTATCGTAAGCTTGGTAATCAAGTACATCCTTTGCGCCTCCATGGATTTCCTTAACCTGGATTTTTGTAGCAGCAGGGTGAAGACAAGGAAGAACTTCTTTCCACATATGAACTTTTACTGCAGGGTCAAGTTCTGATAGTTGAGAATCAAGAATCTGCGCTGAAGTTGTTGTATATGAAAAATAGCCATCAACATCAGTTTCAAATGTATGTCGCAATTCACTAATAATACCTGCATTGTTTTGTTCAATTCCCATCCTGTAGAAATTAAAAACATTTTCAACAAGTTCTTTAATTCTGCTTTGCCACACCTGAAACCTTGAAATGTGTATCAGCATTGAATTATGCTCATCACCTTGCCCGCGCAAACGCCTGATTGCACATGTCAGAATAAAACATTTTATAGCTGTTTTCAGTGATTCAGGAACAATAACAGGCAGTTGGTCATCACGTTTGTGTCTATCAGGCACAAAGGTTTGATAATCGTCTATTCTGTGAACAACAGGTAACGTATCGGTTGGTTCTTCGCCATCTTCTAAAGGTTCAAAACCAAATATTTTATCGGGACCAATGTAATTCGATGGGGCAGGAATATTGGTAATAAAATCTCTTGGAAAAAGGTTGTCGTCATTAAGTGGAATGAAAATATTTGCAAACGGAGTGGCAGTGTAACCCACATAAGCACTTTTCTGAAATAATCTTAACAGATTTCTTATCTGTCCGTTTATTTTTGTCGGATTCAGGTCGTCTCTTGTTGTGTTAATTGATGCATTATCAGCTTCATCATCAATTATCAGTAATGGCTTATTTCTGATAATTTTGTTACCATTGCTGGTTTCTGAGGACTGAGCAGAAAGCCATTGTTCCAGCCTGTTTAAAACATAAGCATTCTTTTTAACCACGGCAATAATCGGGTCATTGGTATAAAAATTCAATGCAAGGGCGTTTGCAGCACCTGCATTAAAATCTCCATTGTCAAGACTTGATGTCAGCGAATGTGCAATTAAATGCCTGTTGCTTCTTGGTTCACCAACACCAATCCAAAGATTATTGTTTCTGTTAACTCTTTCCTGTTGTGTGTCAAATCCCAGAAAACCTTCATCAAGTCTTAACTGAGTCTGGCTTCTCAGGTTTTTATGAATACCGGCAAGGACGATTACCATTTTAAATCCTGCATCGGCAGCTTTGCAAATTAAACCTGTATAATTTGCGGTTTTTCCTGACTGAACTTGTCCAACGACCATACCTCTTTTATCAATTTGTGCTTTTTGTGTTGGTTCAAAAAGTGCGTCAAGTGTCCGGTCTGTAAGTTTTTCAATGGATTGAACAGTTTTTGGTGGGAACTTTTTCTTTTCTTCCAGATACCATTTATACCTGTTCCAGAATCCCCATTCAATTTTTGATTTATTTCCAGCAAGCCAAGGTCTTCTTGCTTCTTCTTTTTCAATAATCCTGAAATCATCAACCCAAATTTTGTATTCAGATTCCAGGTGCCTTTTTAATTCTTCATTGTCAGTATCGGGATGAATTAAAATAGTTTTATCAATTGCATCAGCTATTTGTTTTTCCGTGGCAGTATCACTACAACCTGCCTTTCTTAGAAAAAATAAAGCAAGTTCTTTGGCTTCGTTATTCATCGTTTTCAATTAAATTTTCAACGTATTCAGGATATTTATCGAATGGCTCGATTGATAACAAGGTAGCAACCGCTTCATCCTGGGTTTTTCCATTGTTTAACAGAGATTTGAAAATATTCTTCATTCTTTCGACAAGCATCTCATGTTCAAGATTTTCGAATGGAATACCATGAGATTCGGGTTCTTCACTTTCTGTTATCGTAATCAAAGGAACTGGAACGGTTTCTTCAATGAATCCGATTAGTTCGTTAAGGTTATGTTTTGTCGGTTCTTCCAACAATTCACTAATAACCGGATGGTTTCTGTTAATTGAATAAAACCGTTTGCCATGTCTTTGTTTCTCAAGCCATACAGGAGTAAATTTAAAAGAAGGATATTTCCTTTGTAATACTTTTCCTTTATGTCGATAGACATTTACCGCCTGGTTTCGGATATTTTTTGCATAGGATTTTAACTGAGACTGAATTTTTAAAGGAGGTCTGGCAACTGATTTTTTAATATCAATCTGCCATTTGTCATCCACTGTATTAGGCAAATCTATCATTATCCTGCAAAGTTTATAATGTTCCTCTTTTCGAAACATTCCAAGCCAATTGCCAGCTACCAGCAAACGTTCATTTCTGTATATGTAAAAACCTTGTTGTTCATTCCAGCCTTTTGGACCTGCAGCCTTTTTAAATGTATTTTCTGAAATTTTTGATTTATGGGGTAAAACATAGCCTTTTACAACAATTTCGCCATTTCCATAAAATTCTTCAGCATTCGACTGAATACCATTTTCACCTCTTAGGAACGGGTCCCATGCTTCAATTTTTCTTTCCTGAAACCATATTTTTATTTTCCCTTGTTCAAGAAATCTGTGGAATACCATTTCAAGATGATTTTTTACACCTTCCATTAATTCCATAAATTTCCCAAGAGCTTCAGTATCTTCTTCTTTTGTATTTTTCAGAGTTCTATCCAGACAATACCAAATTACACTTGTACCTGATTCCTGATTATCTATTTTTTCCAATTCAGATTCCAGTGGAGTGTATTGTATTAGTTCCCAGGATTGTACTTTTTGCACATGGTCTAAATCCCAAGCCCAAAAAACTGGGCTATCATCTTTTTTCTTTGAAATAACAGAGAACTTTCTTGTTTGTGAAAAGGATGCTGTTTTTAATCCAAGTCCGAAACGACCTAAATCTTTTGTTGAACGTTCATCAGCAGGATGTTTACTTCCGGGGCGCATTGCCTGAACCAATTCATCATGATTCATTCCGTTACCATCATCCTTAATTATGATAATGGTGTTTTCTCCTTTCCAATCGTAGTTAATCCATATATTTTTAGAGTCTGCAGAAATTGAATTATCAACAATATCCGCAATTGCAGTTTCAATTGAATAACCAATTGCACGAAAAGTTTCAATCATTGAACTGGCATCTGGTTCAGCTTTGGTTGTTTGAATATTTAAATTGGTCATTTGTGATAATTTCTCTAAGCTTTAATGCAATTTTTTCGGCCATTAACGGAGGCACAGCATTGCCAATTTGCTTGAATGCTGCTGTTCTGCCTGGCTTTTCTGTTACTCCTTCAAAATAAAAGTCATCAGGAAATGTCTGTAATCTGGCTGCTTCCCTGGGAGTTATTGATCGGTTTTGGTTGATATCAGGATGTATATAATAGTGTCCATCTTTACAAATATGTGCGACAATGGTTTGGGAATGAGGTAAATCATCTGCTACTACCTTAAAGCGGTCAACAAAAGACTTTTTATTTTTATGTGTTTGCCATTCACCTGGAATATCATTGTAATTTAGTCGTTGGTGTCCATTTTTCCATTTTTTTACAGCTAGTTTATAAATATTTTTATCCTGTTCAGTATGTGGTCTTGCAATATGCTGGGTTGTAAAATCTAATCCATTACGAATTTTACTTTCAAAGAGATAACTACCGTTATAAGGCTTGTAACTGGTTTTATAAAAATCTCCTGAACCAGCTGAGATTTCGGGTAAGTCCTTAAATATTTCAGAAACAGTAACATTTATCCCAACATTTTTAAATTCAGGATAAAATCCAGGTTCTCCGTTAAGTTTTCCAATTAAAATAATTCGTTTTCTGTTTTGTAAAACGCCAAAATTTTTAGCCTCAAGCACTTTGTATTCTGTATGGTAACCTTTCTCTTTAAATAGTTTTAGCATCATTTCAAGATAGGATTCACCATTTTTGGCTTTGGCTGACCTTAAACCAATAACATTTTCAAAAACAAAGTATTTAGGGTGGTAATACTCCAAAAATTTTGCGTATTCTCTGAAAAGATAATTTCTGGCATCATCTTTCATTCTATTGGCATCCCGGCTTCGACCAACAACAGAATATGCCTGGCAAGGCGGTCCGCCTATAATAACATCAATCGACTCAACGCCTTTTAACTCATCAATTTTTTTGAAGATTACCTGATTGTTGTCACCACCAATGGCCATATTAATAACGTAATCTTTTTCTTCCTGTGGAATTGTGTTGTACAGATCCGTTCTGGTAATTTTATTTTGTAAATAATCAAGATAAGGCTGGATATTATTGGTTCTTTTTAGATGGTAATAAGCAGCTCTTGTAGTCATGGTATTACAAGCAGCCTTATCCATTTCTACATGAGCAACAGGTGTAAAACCCGCCCGGATAAAGCCTTCTGACAGTCCACCGGCTCCAGAAAACAAATCAATGAAATTCATTGCGTCCTACCCTCCAAACTTTTCGTCATTGAAAAATTCAGCTATGCTTAATTGCAGAGCATTAATGATCTTTTCAAGATTTATTATGGAAATATTCCTTTTGCCATTTTCGACGCTGGTCATATAGGTTCTGTCGATCTCGGCAATATTTGCCAGTGCTTCCTGTGAGATGCCCTTTGCTTTTCTAAGCACCTTTATTCTTTGACCAATTGTGATTCTTATGTCCATGAGATCGGTTGTATCATTCTGGACAAAAGTAGGAGGGTGTGACTTATTAGTCAACGGACTATATGTCACACATTTATAAAAGGCATATTATAATGCTTTTAAGAGTTCGGAAAGCGTTTCATGAATACTTTGTGGCTTTAACTCACATTCCCAAATTACTTTAACCTGCCAATCAAGTGTTTCCAGCTGCTCTTTTTTCAAAAGGTCACGCTGTTTTGTTCCATTAATCTTTTCAAGCCACCAACCAGTTCGTGTTTTTGGTATTACAAAATCATTACAGTTTTCATGCCCATGCCAGAAGCATCCATTGACAAAAATCACAGTTTTATATTTTGGCAGTACTATGTCGGGTTTGCCGGGAAGCTTCTTATCATGCAAGCGATACCGGTAGCCATGTGCATGAAGAAATTTCCGTACCAGTATTTCAGGTTTGGTATCCTTACTTTTTATCTGGCTCATGTTGTAGCTTCTAACTTCCGATTCGTGTACGTCTGCCATTACTTTTATTTTAAAAAGTATTTGCTAATTCCTTGTCTCAAATACTTCATAAAAAAGAACCTACGTGAATTGTATTATCCTGTCCGAATTTTCGCAGCTTGGTTTTTTTTCGGCTTAAAATTAGTAAAAATGCCCAGCGCCAAAACGCTCAACAGCATCAAATTTCTCAATTACCCCAAAAATCCCAACACACACAGATGATTCACTGAATCCCCAGCTATCAACCTCATGATATTCACAGCACTGCTATATGCATGACAAAATCTTACACTTAATTTGTCTCATCCGGTAATTCCAAAACGAGAATTTGCCTTTACTTTTGTTCATCTGCTTATTCCAAAATCAGAATTTTTGTCTTGTTTAACTTATTTGCTCCTTCCAAAATGAAAATTCCACTTCACTTTCACTTTTCCATTCATTCAAAAACCAGCATTCCTTAGTGCTTTCACTTATTTTAGCTCTTCAAATCAGAAGTTTGCCTTTGCTTTTGTTCATCCGGTAATTCCAAAACCTGAATTTCTTTTTACTTTTTGTCATCTGCTCTTTCCAAAATGTAGTTTTATTGTTTCACGCAATAAAACGCTTTTTGCTAAAACTTTTTTAATTCCGGGATTTACCCCAATTGCACAGGCTTAAGTAGTTTGCTTACTTGCTTTGCGTCAGTGGATTAGCTTTTGTATCTGGAATCTTGAAACGCTTACAGGTCTATATATATAGAGGATGTTGTTTTTTTAACTTAATACGCGACTTATGAAATACTTTTTACAAAATTCGGAGAAATTCAAGGCGGTTTGGCATGTGCTCAATCAAAACAGGCATTGTTTTGCTGATATTCCGTTCCTTACTGCAGAGTTGGAAACCTTCGGCAATCAAACGGATGAGATTGGCAGACTGTTGCAGCCACTTTTGATTCCGGTAAAGGCTGTAAATCTTATACGGCTCGAGGCCAGGGCGCAGCTTTTGGATGCGTTTGATCGTTTTCTGCATTTGGCATATTGTGTTGCCAACCAGTCCGATAATCAAACCATTAGGATGTTTGTAAGGCGTTACCGTTCTGTGTCTGCAGCTCAGCTTTTGCTGTTTACCGAACAGTTGATTCAATTGCTTAACCGCAATCCGGATAAACTGATCGGATTTACATCGGATATCCATGTCACCGATCGTCTGATTCAGGCGGCAAATAATTACAGGGATGCCATCAATAAGGTTCGTGAAGCATATAACAACCGTGCTGCTTCACGGCATCGGATACAGCAGCTGATTATCAGCAATCACGAACTGCTCAGAGATGGTTTCGATCCAATTATTAATTCAAGGGAGGAGGAATATCCCAATTGTTATTTTGCCTATCAAAACGCCCGTTGGCCGGCAAGATCCGTCAGGCATAAAAAAGTTACGTAATAAGGTACTGAGGACAGTTTACTCCCGACTACCTGTTTATTTCAATATTGCTTTTACCCTCGCAAGGCTGCTGGCTATTGAACATTTCAAGCAGATCTATTTCTTTCATTGTTAAATGATTATAGTTCCAAATTATATAATTATACCAGCAATTGCAATCAGTTTCACTTTTTCCAAACTCACTAAGGCAGCGCTTCATAAATTTTTTCCTTCCCTTTTTTTTCCAATATTTTGAGGGTTCCGGATTGTCATAATCCTGATCAAAATTAAAACTGATAGCTAAGTTGTACTGACATGAAACCGGCTTTCCCCTTTGTTTTGCCGGATTCCAATTGGGCATATTGCTTACAAGTGACAAACTTACGCTATCCAAATCAGGATGAATGCCTTTCAAAACTTTTGGATTATGTATTGCCCCACTTTTATCCACTGTAAAATTCACATATACCTTCCCTTGCACTTTTTCCTTTCTTGCTCGTTCTGTATATATTGCATGCGTGGCAATGTATTTCATTAAAGCCTCAAATCCGCCAATGAATTCGGGCATTGACTCCACTATCCCTATTAACTCAACTTCTTCAATCTTGTCATGCTGTTTCGCCGTATCATTTTGACCACTAACGGAAACAGAAATAATAAACAACAGCGCAATTAGAAATTGTGTTTTCATAGCATTTGAATGTTCATGCGATATAAGCAAATAACTGCTTTTGATTAAGATCATTTCCCGAAAATGAAACCCCAATAAGCTATTCTCTTTTTCCTTTTCTTAGTTCACTTTTGGAGGGTTTATCCAGAAAGAACCTGACAGGAATTACCTGTCTATAACATAGTTTTATACCTCTATTTTCAGCAGGTTCCCAATTTGGCATTTCAGAGATTACGCGCAATGCTTCTTTATTTAAAACTTCATATTTGCCACGTAAAACTTCTAAATCAGTTAATTCACCACTTATACGAACGCAAAAAGAAATGAAAACTTTATCTTCGTATGCACTATCAATGGCCAGTTGAGGGTAAACAATATTTTCACTTAAATAGGTCATTAAAGCTTTTGCTCCCCCCGGAAAAGCAGGCAATTTTTCTGGATCTCCAAAAACGACTTCTTTATCCGGTTCACAATTACATATGTCTGTCGACCTATGCTGTCCACAAATTATGGAGCTGAGCAAAACCAAGGAAAGAAAGAATACCAGCCGCATATTTATAAGTGATCTCATATCAGAAAGCTTTTAGTGTTGATTAATTATAATTTGTCATAGGTAAATCTCAATTTTACAATTTTCGGGTAAATTGCTTTTAGTCAACATCCAATCTCATATGATTAGGGTATTTAACCGAATATTTTAAGGTCAATTCTTTTTTCTCGTTTGGTTCCAAATTGAGTTCCCAAATTATTTTTCCGGTTTTTTCATTTAACCTGCCATTCGAATCTTCAAGCCTTTCAATCTCGATTGATTTGTTTTCAGAAACAGGAAATTGATCTTCAATAAAAACTTTGGCCCTGACAGTTTTATTGTTCTTGACTGTGATACTCCAATTGATCGTTTCTCGTATGTTATTCCCGATAAACTGCTTTTCATTTTTCTTCTTTAGCAATGTCCGCTCAACAAGAATGTTCTTCTCTCTGTTCAAAGAAATGGCTAAAGTATCCTTGATGTTCTTCACATCAATTTCGGATTGGCCGGTAAAAACCCCATTGTAATAAATACTTGATTTTCCCGACAACAGATTCAATTTCGACCAATCACTTATTTCTGCAATCAGGAAAACATCATTGTCCAGTTTGGGAACACTTCTGAAAACAAAATTTACAGGAATCATTGCTTCTTTGATTTTGACATTGTAATCTTTACCGTCGGATGGAATTGTGTACGGAACATCAATTTTATACTCCAAACCAGAAATAGTTTGATTTGGCTCATAACCTTCAACAAACACAATTTCTTCGGCCCTTGATCCCCATCTGCCAGCGACTGTTGAAGCTTTTGAATTAGCTGTGCGTTCGGGCATTTTTGCTATTTCTTCTGCAGTAACTGAACCAATTCTTCTGGGCTTGACTTTATTGATTAATGGAATCTTATATTCAGCTATTTGCACTTCATCAAGCGATAAAGCAGCAGCTTGCATTTTGAAATCCTGAAAAGTTATTTTGCCTGCGTTTACCTGCACACCTTTCATTTCTGTGCTTTCATAACCAACAAATGAAACGATCACATCATAATATCCGGGATTGATTGGCTTAATGGAATATCTTCCATCAAAATCTGTTGTAGTAGCTGCAACAACTTCTCCATTATTGTAAACGATTAAGTTTGCGAAGGGAATGGGATCTCCTGTATTTACATCCGAAATATTTCCCCGCAATGCAGACTGTTCGCTAATTACATTGTTCTTTTGATAACTATTTTTCCTTTCAATGAACCAGGTTTCCAGTTGCGGCATTATATTGCTTAAGGTGGGTCTGTTAGTTGATAATGTTAAATTTATACCATTCCAATCTTCTCCGGTCGATTGGTAGATATTTGCATTATAAATCAGATTTAAAGGCTCATGAATGTCATTCACCCTGAAATCGTATAATGGAGTCCAACCAGCAGATGAAACAAAATAACTAATCCTGAAGTTAGTATTTAACTGTGCTGCACTGTTGACTGCGAATACAATTTTACTGGTTGTTTTTTTCTCATGTGACACGTATTTGTTCAATTCTAAATATAAATCCTGTATTTTTTCCTTTTGTAAATCCAACTCAACCTTAAGATTTAGTTGATTTTGTCTGATCTCATTCAGTTTTGTCCGGTAAAAGGCAGCAGCTTCTTTGATCACAGCAACTGATGAGCCTTCATCCTTTTTATTCAGCTTACTGTTGTCCAATAATATTTTTTCCTCCAGTTCATACACCTTGATTTCATTTTGTATCTCCAGTACGCTGATTTTCTGAAGTCTGATTTTGTCCTCGTATGCAATAACTGTTTTACTCTTTTCGGTAGGATAGACCAGTTCATGCTTTACTGACAAAATTTCGCCCTGTTGATTGTTGTCAATTTGGATACTTTGTGGATTAATCTCTGCCGGCAGGTTCTCTAATACAAAAATGTGTTTGCCTTTTAAAACAGCTATTTTTGCTTCTCTTGTTATCTGTGCCCCATCAATAAATACAGTTACCTCTTTAATTTTTGAACTGAGTTTTAAGGTGTCAATTTCATTACTGTAAAGATTAAAAGTAAATGCTAATGCCACAATCAAAAGCTTAAATTTCATAATTTTATGTTTTTAGGTTATCTGTTAATGTGCCTTTTTCAGTGCTACCGTTTAGCTGCCTGGGCTGCGATTTCCTGAGCTTGTTTACTGACAGACAGGCTTGCCGTACCATGTAGAAGGGAGTGCCGAAGTACGATCCGTGCCTCATCACTAAACACCGCAATTTATTCATTTTATCACTTTTTTTATTTCTGCCTTCCTTGTTATAAACATGCTGGTTAATAGTCTACAATGTTTAATCTCGCTTATACAAAATTAGCTCCGCATAATGTATTGAAATGGTTCGTATTTCTGTAGACGCTTTTTTGTATTGTATGCCTATTGTTCTGGGACCTGATAAAATAGAATTAAAGAAATTGTCACTTTTAAAAACTCTGCTTTCAGGATCTATCAGCATTGAGTCTGGGATTACCGAAATAAGCTCAGAATTAGAAATACCAGAATCATCTGTGTAATCATATAATCTTAACCAAAGGGGATCGGTTGATTCTCCTCCACGACGAAACCAGGAAACAAAAATAATACTATCAAAACCACTATAATCACCCTTGTCAAAGCCACTCAATAAGCCATCTTGATACTCTGAAGTCCAATTATTCTCAGCATATCTCCATTTATAAGCTAAATTGAACGGGATCCTGATGGCAGTAATTTCACCAGTACTTTGTCCATTCTCCCCGTTACAAACATAGTTGATAGCCTGGATTTCGTTTTCCTCAAGTACGTTATTATTGTTTTTATCCTGGCCAGATTCAATCTTCAGCCCTCCAAATCCACAATATTCACTTGAGGGCTCAGTTATTACCTTAATCAATGAGTTAAGTCCGTTTTCTCCGTTATTTCCATTGCAAACATATTCTTCAGCATCAATTTCTTCCGGATCTAAAATATTATTCTCATTGAAGTCGATACCGGTTGATATCTTAAATCCCCCCGAAGGACAATTTACTCCTGCCGACTCAGGAATTAGTGTTGTTAATGAATTCTTTCCATTTGAAATTTCTTTCTTACACCCTATGATTAGGATGATTAGGATAGAAAATAATAATACTGTTTTATTCATGGTAACACGATCATTTAGTTTTAGTTTAGCTTATCATTTCATTGAATCAGCAAGCTTTTCGATTGGGTTTTGTTTTCAGTTGTGGTGAGTTGAATAAAATACATGCCTGGTGTTAAGTCATCGGTTTCTATTTTAATAATCAAGTCATTGATCTTTTCAACCCTTCTGACCAATTGTCCCGAACTGTTAAGAATGCTGAGGCTGCTGGCTGCTGCATTTGTTTTTAGTGTTAAGACCTGTCCTGCGGTTAAAGGATTTGGCGACACACTAAAGTAATTCGGCTGATCTTTTTCGGCTATTCCTACAGTACTTTGATAACATTCTGATGCATAAGGCATAATATATCTCAAAGCATTATCTTCATGGAAGCATAAGAGCTCCCAAACCGGACACACAATACATTCCCAATATTTAGTGTGCAGTGGTCCGTTCAGGCTTCCAATGCCTTCGAGCCAGTATTCGTAAACATCTCCGCCCTCTCCCATATGCCACCTTTTTCGGGATATGCCAAAGTATTCAACAGTGTCAATAGCGATAACATTTAACAAAATATCACTACAGAACAGGTTGTTAACAAGTGCCGTGGCTCCAACTTCCAGATTGAAATCATACAAGATCCCTTCACTTCCACCTGGAGGAATGTAGTAAACAGTTTTTGCTTCTTCCCTCAAGAGTCCCTGGTAATTCAATGTGACTAATGAGTCGTACGATACCCAAATCTTATTGTACAGCTTTGATTCAACAACAGAATCACCGGCTATTTTATATATTTCCGTTGAGAATCCCATTCCGGCAGATAATCTTACATTCCATTGCTTTGTTGGGATAATAAAGTCTTGCCCAAAAATCGAAACACATGCAAATAGGTTAAGACAAAAGAGTAATAATTGCTTTTTCATGACTAAATAATTTATTGTGATTCGCTTAGCCCATAATGAGGCTGGTAGATTCTGTTATGAAAAGGGAATGACTTGGCTAATTGCTGCATAAGTCCGCCGGTTTGGTTAATCCGCTATAAAGGTAAAAAAATGTTTTTAGTTTCGGCAGAGCGCGCAGACCATCTTTTCCGTAAAGGGTTTGATCCTTTGCCCAGTCAAAGGACAAGAAAACCAGATAATGTCGTGGGTTTTTTGTTTTTCCGGATACGGATTTCACTTCAACAAGCTCAGTGCTGGTAAATACGCAACAGCACCGGGGTATGCTGCCTTAAAGAAGTTTAGTCAAATGATTTATTTTGTGTCGAACTACTATGGGCTTGTATCAAACAATGGATTATAATAATGCTACACCTTAATCATCTTCCCTTGCTGGACCACTTTCCCATTCACAGTGATCTTGTAGTAATACATTCCAGGTGCTAGAGAGGCTACATTCAAAACATGGTGTTGTGCCTCAATTTGCGATTCGGTTTGGATCAGCTGTCCGAAGCCATTTCTAATTTCAATTTGGTAAGCTTGGCTTGTTTGAGGGCTTTTAATGAATAGCTGGTCATTTACCGGATTAGGGTAAACCTGATAAAGCTTTTGCGACAGATTTGATTCAGCTGTGCTGACAACTATATTACCACATTCAAGATCACCTTTCTTAAAATAAATCAAGGTATGGTTATAACCAGAAGCGTATTGTATGCCATTATAATAGTCATAAAAATTATTTTTAAACATGCCAAGGCCGAAAGCCCAGGTGGTTTCTTCTTCTGAAGGGGGCCCAAAGGTATCGTAGTAGCCCCATACATTGTCAATTTCGCAATATACCAATGCATTTTCGGCTTCAAACCGATAGGTCCAGCTTTTCAAACCGCAATAATCGTCCATAAAAAACCATTGGTAGTCGCCGTTGAATTTTTCAAATGGGAGTTGTGCAAATACTTGGTTTTTCTGATATACTTTTTGAATCGTTTGGTTGATCACAAGAGAGGAGTCTTCGTAAAATATTGTTTCATCAATAGTATAGATTAATGAATCATTTGTTTCATCCTTTTCGATGATGTTGTGTTTTCTGTAAGCAGTATAATTCTCATCTTCATAATAGGGTAGTGTGTTGAAGTGGACTTCCTTATACTGAAACTCATCTCCCACCTCAAAATCGTATAACATCCCAAGTGTGATATTAAAGATTCCGAGGCCCTGTTTTTTTTGGCCGATTAAGGTTATAGGGTTCAAAACTTCCGGAAACTCATTAATCTGAAAAAACCTCACCAACCCAAGGTCTTTGCCAATAATAATTTTCTGGTTATTTAATTCCGAATTGATGGTATTACCGTCAAGATCAGTGTGATGTATTGTATAAAAACGGGCGGAGTCAGGAAAGTTTAAGACCGTAATAGTGTCTGAGAATTCATAGCTTAACGAGAATTTTTGTGTGCTATCCTCATAAAATATGTTTGTATCCCCATTGGGAGTAAAGTCTAACTGAATAGTGTTACCATTACCCGGAAAAAAGCCGTAATTGTATTGGTTGTCAAAAGAAATTTTTTCACCTGGCCATACAGCAATATTTTGCTTATAACAATTAGGATCTCCCCAAAAATCACAGTCATAGCTTACAAAGTTCATTTCGCCGATTCTGTAAAAGTTGTAATAAATGGAATCAGAACCAAATGATACAACTGAGTCAAATGAAAGACTATAAGTGCTGGATTTTTCAGGAAATGTAGTAAAAAGCTTTTGCGATTTTGAATCAAACAATTTGTAATCCTGTGCTATAATAGCAGTGCTGCAACAGATCAGAACAAGTGTAATAAGACGTTTCATGGTGCATTAGATTTTAGTTATATGATGGTTTTGGAAACGCAATAAATAAAAGACCTGTTTGGGTCGAGCTAAATAGTAATTTCCTTATGGGCAAGATTAGTTCATCCTCAACTTGTCTGGATCTCCCCCTTTCGCCGGATAACTTGAGCAGTAAATTGTGGAAACCGAGATTTGTAAGGTTACTTCATTTGTGGCACACTAAATTACTATGTCCCAAAGTTATGAAAAAATGCTTTAAGCGTTCAACAAATTAAGCGATTGTTTTACCCGCTTATTTCAAAACCTCTTTTGCCCTTTCAAGAGCCGATTGTATATCACTACAATTATTTGCCTCACCCAAGGCTTGCAGTATGCCTGCTTTGCTTAGGCTGGCCAGCAACTTTGGGCCGGCACCGGAAAAGATAATCTGTATGCCGTTTCGTTCGGCCCTGTGGATAAATGCCTTGAGGTTGCTCAAGCCTGTTGAGTCGATAAAAGGAACCCGCCTTAGCCGGATAATGCGCACTTTTGGCTTTTCACGTGTGAGTTTTTCGGCTTCTTCAAACTTATTGGCAATGCCAAAAAAGAAAGGGCCATTCACCTCAAACACTTCCACACCTTTGGGTATTTGCAGACTTTCGCCTTCATCAGTCAGGTCTTTATTCTCGGCTTCTACTTCCATATTCAACACAGCCACATCCGTAGTCTCGATTACACGTTTCAGGAAGAGTAACACAGCTAGCAACAACCCAAACTGTATGGCTACCGTTAAGTCGATCAGCACGGTAAGCAAAAAGGTGGTAAGCAATACTGCTACATCGCTTTTGCTGTTGTTAAACAGGGCTTTAAACGAACGCCATTCGCTCATATTATAAGCCACTACCACCAAAATGCCGGCCAGTGTACTCATGGGGATAAGCCGGGCAAAGCGGCCAAAAAACAACATAATCAGCAGCAGTACCACGGCATGTATCATCCCTGCCACCGGCGTTTTACCGCCATTGCGGATATTGGTCATGGTGCGGGCTATCGCACCTGTTGCCGGTATTCCTCCAAAAAACGGAGTGATGATATTGGCAATTCCTTGTCCAATTAATTCGGTGTTGGAGCGGTGTCTTCCACCTGTGGCGCCATCGGCTACCATGGCCGAAAGTAAGGATTCGATAGCTCCCAAAATCGCAATGGTAAAGGCTGGTGCCAGCAACTGCCTGAAGGTGTCGAAGCTGATTTGTGGCAACTTTGGCGCTGGCAATCCGCCGCTGATAGCTCCAAAACGACTTCCGATGGTTTCGACAGGAATTTCCCAAAAGGTGGTTGCCAGAGTGGTGAGTAGCAACGCAATCAGGGTGCCGGGGATGCGTTTATTCACTTTGGGCCACCAGGCGATAATCCCTACTGTGGCGACTCCCAATGCCAGGGCATACCAGTTTACGACATCAAAATGGAGGAAATAAAACTGCCATTTGTCCAGAAAATCTGCCGGAACAGCGGCTGTGGTCTGTAAACCAAATAGGTCTTTCATCTGTGAGGAGAAAATCACAATGGCGATACCACTCGTAAAGCCCACCACAATAGGGTAGGGCATAAAACGAATCAGGGTGCCGAGTTTTAACACGCCCATGATCACCAAAATTACACCCGCCATAATGGTGGCAATGATCAGTCCATCAACACCATACTGCTCTACGATGCCATACACTATCACGATAAACGCACCCGTTGGGCCGCCAATCTGCACCTTACTGCCGCCCAGAGCTGAGATCAGAAAACCCGCTATCACTGCTGTGATTAATCCGCGCTCGGGTGAAACACCGGAGGCAATTCCAAAGGCAATGGCTAAGGGCAGGGCTACTACACCAACGATAATGCCGGCAATCAAATCGGCAATAAACTGCTCTCGCGTATAGGTACGGATGGTCGTAAGAAGCTTGGGATGAAATACTTGCGCCACCGAATCCTTCCATGGTTTTGTGTTCATAGCTCAAAAGGAATCAGTGGCGCAAAGGTATCAAAGTTTGGCTGCTAGATGCAGCAGCCTCTAAAAAATTAATCCACAGGGTTTTACTTCAGCAAATCCCTCGAAATCACAATTTTCTGTATCTCGGATGTTCCCTCATAAATCTGTGTCAGCTTGGCTTCACGCATCAGGCGTTCCACATGGTATTCTTTAACATAACCATAACCGCCATGAATCTGCACAGCTTCTGTTGTTACTTCCATGGCAATATCGGCTGCGTATTGTTTGGCCATCGCGCTGGCTACGCCATAAGGTTTTCCCTGATCCTTGAGCCAGGCTGCTTTAAGGCAAAGATGACGTGCGTTTTCCACTTTCACAGCCATATCGGCCAACTTAAAGGCAATAGCCTGATGATTGGCTATTTCTGTTCCAAAAGCCTTGCGCTCCTTGGCATAGGCGATGGATCTTTCCAATGCCCCCGAAGCCAGTCCCAATGCTTGTGCGGCAATGCCAATACGACCACCTTCGAGTACTTTCATGGCAAACTTAAAACCAAAACCGTCTTCACCAATACGATTTTCTTTCGGAACCTTTACGTCGTTAAACATTATCGAATGGGTATCGGAGCTGCGCATCCCCATTTTGTCTTCATGAGGGCCTACGGTAATTCCCGGGCTGTTTCTTTCCACTATAAAAGCGTTGATGCCTTTGTGTTTTTTCTCCGGATGTGTTTGGGCAATCAGAATATACGTTGAGGCAGAGTTGCCATTGGTGATCCAGTTTTTTGTGCCATTAACCAAATAATACTCGCCTTTATCTTCGGCTATTGTGCGTTGGCTGGTAGCATCTGATCCGGCTTCCGGCTCCGATAAAAGAAAAGCACCAAGAATCGAACCGCTGGCAAGGGGTTTAAGGTATTTCTGTTTTTGTTCTTCTGTGGCAAAAGCTTCCACGCCATAGCACACCAGCGAATTATTTACCGAAACGATCACACTGGTAGAGGCATCTACTTTGCTTAATTCTTCCATGGCAAGCACATACGATACAGTATCCATGCCGCTTCCATCATATTTTGGATCGGTCATGATACCCATAAAACCCAGCTCTGCCAGATTTTTTACATGTTGAGTCGGGAATTCGGCCTTGTTGTCGCGTTCGATAACATCTTTAATCAGCTCGCGCTGTGCATAGTCGCGGGCGGCTTGCTGTATCATCAGCTGCTCTTCGGTTAATTCAAAATTCATGGTGTTATTTGTCTTAATTAGTATTAATTTATTTTTCTACCCTATGGTAAGATAGTGTATTTCATCTTTTGCTTTAGTGTAATCTTCAATAATTTCTTCCATTATGGCTGCTGCTGATTTCACTTCATGGATGAGTGCTGCCACCTGTCCTATTTCCAGTTCTCCTTCATCGAGATCTCCCTCAAACATGCCTTTTTTTGCCCGTGCTCTTCCAAGTAATTCTTTTAAAACTTCCCGATCAGCTCCGGCAAGTTCTGCAGATTTAACCTGTTTATAAAAACTATTTTTTAGCAACCTAACCGGAACGAGCTGTTTCATTGTCAGGTCCGTAGCGCCATCACCAGCTTCCAGAATAGCTTGTTTAAATGCTTGATGTGCCGACGATTCTTCTGCAGCGGCAAAGCGTGTGCCTAGCTGTACCCCATCAGCTCCTAGAGCAAAAGCAGCCAACATTTGTCGGCCGGTTGCTATTCCGCCGGCAGCAATCACCGGAATGCTAACAGTTTGCCTGATCAAAGGAATCAAAGTCATGGTGGTGGTTTCTTCGATGCCGTTATGTCCTCCGGCTTCAAAGCCTTCAGCTACAATGGCATCCACACCGGCCTCCTCTGCTTTGAGGGCAAACTTTTGATTGGCAATAACATGCACCACTGTGACTCCTGCTGCCTTGAGCTGACTGGTATATTTAGCCGGGTTTCCTGCCGAAGTGAACACAATAGGCACTTCTTCGCGCAAAATGATTTGTACCAGCTCATCAGTTTGCGGATAGAGTAGAGGAACATTCACGCCAAACGGCTTGCTGGTGGCGGCTTTGCATTTTCGAATGTGCGATTCGAGCACCTCCGGATACATCGAACCGGCACCGATGAGCCCCAGACCTCCTGCATCGCTCACCGCAGATGCCAGTTTCCAGCCGCTGCACCAGATCATGCCAGCTTGTATGATAGGGTACTTTATACCAAAAAGCGAAGTGATCATATAAGAATTATTCCTTAACCTCGCCGTTCATACTTTTCATCATAGCATCTACCAAATTATAGGCGCCGTCCCAAATGTCGGTAATGGTGGCTTCGAGCATATAGCAGGGCGTTGTAAAAACCATATTGGATGCATCATAAACCACATCACCATGTTCGGTTTGCACGTGCATGCCTCCCATACTTTCGATTACATCTATCATACCCTGATCGTTACCGATGGTCACATCTACTTCTCCGAGTACTTTTACAACAAAAGTGGGTGAAATACACATAGCGCCAATGGGTTTTTGGGCGGCATTCATCGCCCTGATGGCGTGTTCCACTTCGGGATTTACTTTTGCATTGGCACCGTCAAAAGCAACAGTAGAAAGGTTTTTGGCCGCACCAAATCCGCCCGGGAAAAGGATAGCATCGAAATCCGTTTCCTTAAATTCGCTCAATGGTTTGATATTCCCACGGGCAATCCGGGCTGCTTCAATGAGTACATTTCGTTTTTCGGGCATTTCTTCTCCGGTGAGATGGTTAATCACATGGTGCTGTTCAATATCCGGAGCGAAGCATTGGTATTCGGCTCCTGCCTGAGCAATGGCCAGCATTGCCAGGGTGGCTTCGTGAATTTCAGCACCATCATGAACGCCACAACCAGCTAAAACAACTGCAAATTTTTTCATAAGCTATGATTTTTAGTTTGTTATCCTCTTTTGTAAACTATGGCAACAACTGTCACATCATCGCCACCCATATTGATGGTCATACCATATGGCCGGTCTGCATGGATGTCAATCTGCGCTTGTCCGGCATTTCCAGTCAGCTGTTGCCAAATGGTAACAGCCTGATGTACACCTGTGGCACCTGTTGGATGTCCCCAGCCGATCAATCCGCCGGTAGTGTTCATAGGCATGGCTCCATTGCGGGCTGTGTTTCCATCAGACACATACTCAGCTCCTCTGCCTTTTTCGGCCAGCCCAAGTGCCTCAACAGCCAGCAGACCCGCTATGCTGAAACAGTCATGTGTTTCAATTGTTGCCACTTGATCCAAAGTGATTTCGGCCATAGCCAAAGCCTTTTCAGCTGCTTTTTTGATAGTGGTGAGTTCCACAGGATCAACAGGATCTTTGGTGATATTACGCGTTACCTGAGCCCAGCCGGTAATTTCAACGGCTTGAGATTTGTCGATGCCCAGCTTTTGCAATCCTTCTTCTGAGCTTACAAGAATCCCGGAAGCGCCATCAGAAACTTTGGAGCAGTCGAGTACGTTGAGGTGATCAACAAAGGTTTTTCCATTGGGTTTCATTTTATCATAAAAACCTGCAAGATCAGCTGTTGTATTATGGTGTTCCTGTGCTTTCGGATCGAGACGGGCATTTTCAATGGCATTGACAAACCATTGCCGCATTCCGGCACGGGCGTAATCGTAACCATATTTTTGATAATACACCCCTGCGCGATCCGAGAACTGCCCTGGAAAGAAAAAGGCATGACCTGTTTTACGATTCTGAAACCAGCCGGCACCGGCCAGAATGTCAGCACCATAGATTGCTTTTACAGTATTTTGAACTTCCACGCCAAGCGAAAGGGCTACTTCGGCTGTGCCTGCCAGCACCGAGCGCATGGCACTGATGAGCGACAGGCCCCCTGAAGCACAAGCGCCTTCCACTCTTAATGAAGGTTTATATTCGAGCTTGTCGTCAACCAAGCCTGCAAAACCACCTAAATGAGCCTGCTTGTTGAAACGGGCTGCCATAAAATTGCCAATCACCGTTTCGTCAATTTTGTTGGCATCGCCAATTTGCTTCACAACACCTTTGCCGGCTTCGCTGATGTAGTGCTCAATGCCGGGACGTTCTTTTTTAGGATTGAATTCTTTACGGCCGGTTCCGAGTGATACCGTATTGAAACCGGCTGTCATATAGAGTTTTTTCTGCATGATGTTCAGTTTTTTGCGTTAGGCGAAATAATTGTTGATAGGTCCGTAGGCGTGAAAGAAGCCGGTAAGCATCACTGTGTTCACATCTGCCTCTTGATTAGCCACACCGTCGCTCACAAGCTTGCGCCCGATGGCATCGGAGTTTTGTCCGTATTTTACTGCCAGTTTAGCGCCCAAGGTATTTGTTTGCTTCAGGGCTTCGAAATAAGGGCCAAAATGACTGTCTTTGTCGGCAATGCGAACCGCAGCTTTCCAGGGTTTATGGCCTGCCGGCAGCTCTCCCAGTTCCTGATCGCAGGAGGCAGCAAATTCATCCACAGCAATATAGGCCTGTTTGTTGATGTCGTAAACAGCTGTGATAACGCCTTTTTCGTATTTCAGGAAACCGTCCTTTTGTGCGCCACTTGATTGCTGTCCGCCTTTTACGCCAAGTTCCATCAATTGATCCAGTATCGGGCTGTGAAGGTCTTCATCTGTCATGTGAGGATTCATCACTTTCATGATAAATTGTACCACATCAATACCCACATAATCAATCAGCTGAAAAATCCCCATTGGCCGAACCAAAAAGTCCTGACTCACTTTGTTGATCATATAAACTGCTTCATAAAAAGGCCTGTTTTTAGCCAGTTCCAGTGCCTGATTGATACCATATAAAGCATCTCGCATAAAATGGCCGTTGCCAATAAAGCCGGCAACGTCATTGCTGGGTACTACCACTTTACGAAGCGCTTTGGCGTAGTCAAGCGCAAATTGTTTCATTTCGGGCTGGCTGTTGGGTGTAACGATCAGTTCCACCAATTTTTGCACCGCTGGTGGATTGTAAAAATGGAATCCAAGCACCCTGCCCTTTAATGCTGCTTCCGATTCTATCAGATGAATCGGTACGGAAGAAGTGTTTGTAAAATACCAGGGTTTATTGGGGTTATTTTCGTCAATCTGTTTGAGGATTTTAACCTTAAGGTCTTTATTTTCAGTCACAGCTTCAAAAACAATACTGGAACGGTAAGCCGTTTCTATGGCTGTAGTAGGCCGCACCAACTGGATCACATCATTCACATATTGATCGATGATGTCAAAGTTTTCGATCAGATCGGCTCTGTCGGCATACATTTGCCTGAGCCAGACTGTTTTTTTCTCTGCAATTTTAAGCACTTGCACGCGCAGATAGTCTATCAATCCAGCCAATCCCTCATCCGAGAGGTCGATAGCATTTAGCACAAAAGTTTTTCCTTTGTTTTCAGGTTTAAGGCTGATGTCGGTCATTTCCACGGCGGTGAGCAGCAGAATGCCACTGCCCATTTTACCTGCCGCGCCGAGCACAGCAACCTGTTGTAAGCGTTCGTCGTAAGTCATAAGGATTGTTATTATTTGGGTTTATTTACCAGTTTGGTTTTCTTTTTTCCAGGAAGGCCTGCATGCCTTCGCGGCCTTCTGAATTTTCGCCAAAGAGCGATCCAAAATATTCGGCTTCCAGTTCACTACCCGTTTCCAGGTCTGTTTCCATGGCTTTGTGGGCAAGCATTTTTACCTTGCTTACGGCCTGTGGTCCTTTTTTTGCAATGGTTTCGGCAAGCTTAAGCGCTTCATCCAACAAATGATCAGGCTCAACAAGCTGTTGAATCAAACCCATCCGAAGGGCGGTTTGGGCATCGATCATTTCAGCAGAGGTGAGCAGGTAGAGGGCGTTCCCAAGACCTACCAGTCGAGGCAGGCGTTGCGTCCCTGCAAAACCTGGCGTAAGTCCGAGATTTACTTCAGGTTGCCCGAATTTGGCTTTTGCCGAAGCAATACGAATATCGCAAGCCATAGCCAGTTCGAGGCCGCCTCCAAGCGCAAAGCCATTGATAGCAGCTATTACAGGAAATGGCAATAATTCGAGTGAACGAAAAGTTTGCTGCCCACGACTGCCAAATGCCGAGCCTTCGTCAGCACTTTTATCTACCATTTCGGCAATATCCGCTCCGGCCACAAAGGCTTTACCCTCTCCGGTAATCAGCATCACACGGATATTTGCGTCCTGCGAAAGCTGCGCAACCAGCTGATCCATTTCTTCAAAAAATAATGTATTGAGGGCATTAAGAGCCTCGGGTCTATTGATTACCACAATGGCAATGCCATCATTTATCTCGATAGTTAAAATCTTAAAATCAGACATAAAAAACAATTGTTATTTTTGTTGCCCAAAGATAGGTCTTTTATCTAATTCAGATAAACTTGCAACCGTTTTCGATTGATGTTAAGGGTTGATTAAGATTTTTTAACAACCAAAAGATCAATACAATACGTTGAAAGTATGAATTTTTTAATGATTATTCGGATTCTAATATTTATTTTTGTATCATGAATCAAATATGGTACATGAGATTTTTTGCTCTGATGATGGCTGTCGTTATCTTTATTGGCGCGGTTGGTCTTATAGTTAAGGCTCATTATTGCAGCACACAAAAAACTCTCGAAAGAAGTTTATTTGCTTCAAATACCAGCTGCGATCATCAGGGAAAGACCTGCAAACTCGAAACTTTAGCTGCCGATTCATCGAAATCTTGTTGTGCTGTAAATCAAAATAAGAGTGATACTGGCACTTGTTGCACGAATTTTACCAAATATGTAAAGCTCGTTACCGAATTTGATTTGCAAGATATAAAAATTGTTTTCAATCATTTTTTAACGCTGGCTGTCAGGGTGTACGAAATAATTATTCCGTTAGCTGAAGAAGGTACAACACCTGCCATTTCGGATGCACCTGATGATTCTGGTACTTTAAACAAGGGCCTAAAATTCCTGATAGCCTGCTCACAACTTAAGCTTTCTCACCACCTGCTTTAATCCTGTAAAATTTCTTGATTCTTTGTCTCCGGCATCTGTCGGTTAAGCATATAATAACAGATTAAAGCAATGAAAATTAAAACGATAAAAATCCTAATAATGGGAGCAATGGGACTGATTTTTACGTCAGCCCAAGCTCAACAAATAAGTGGCACAATATATGAGCAGAGTGGGAACGGCGATAAGCCATTGCCCGGCGTAAATATTTACTGGTCGGGAACACAAACCGGAACCATAAGCGATGCGGAAGGAAATTACACAGTTGAGCGTCCTCCAAACGTGCATATGCTGGTGTTTAGCTTTGTAGGATATGCTAACGATACTGTTCATGCACCACATGATGAAGTTCATTATAATCACCTCATGTCAGGTAGCAAAACCCTTGAGGAAGTGGAGGTAGTCAACCGTGCCAAAACCAATTTTGTGTCGCGATTGAGCACGGTAAATGCCCAAACCATCACCTCAGGTGAATTACAAAAGGCCGCTTGTTGCAACCTTTCCGAAAGCTTTGAAACCAGTGCCAGCGTAGATGTTTCGTACAGCGATGCCCTTACGGGTGCCAAACAAATCGAACTGCTTGGCCTGAGTGGTATTTACTCCCAGTTGATGAGCGAAAACATTCCAAATCTTCGTGGTTTGGCAACTTCTTTTGGGTTGGGGTATGTGCCCGGAAGCTGGATGGAATCTATTCAGGTTTCTAAAGGAGCTTCCTCTGTTTTAAATGGCTATGAATCCATTAGCGGACAAATCAATGTGGAATATAAAAAGGCAGAAACAAGCGAGCGGTTTTTTCTGAATCTTTTTCAGGATCATATGGGTCGCAGCGAGATTAATTTCAATACCAAAGCTAGCCTTAACGATCATATGCATGTTATGGTGATGGGGCACTGGAGCCGCAATGGAACTAAGCATGATGACAATGGCGATGGCTTTCTGGATGACCCGCTTTATACACAATACAACCTTTTTGCCCGGACGGATTTTCATGCCAAAAACTTTGAAGGGCAGTTTGGTGTCAAAGGTCTAAAGGAAGAGCGCAGGGGAGGACAGCTTCGTTTTGATGCTGATAAACCCCGCGATGTGGATAACGGATATGGTATTGAACTGCTTACCGAACGTGTGGAAACCTTCCTGAAAACCGGTTTTATCTTTTCGCGCCCGCAAACCAGCCTGGGAATTCAGCAACAGCTTACCTATCACCATATGGATACTTATTTTGGGCTGAGGGATTACGAAGGCACACAATACAGTTATTATGGCAATGCGCTTTTTCAGAGCTATATAAGCGACACGCGGCATACTTATACTACAGGTTTCAGCTATTTGTACGATCGCTTCGAAGAGCAGCTGAACGACAGTATCTTCAACCGCACCGAAAGTGTTCCGGGTGTTTTTTATCAATACACCTACAGCGATGGCACCAAACTCAATTTGATTGTAGGTATACGCTTGGATCATCACAATGAGTTTGGATTTTTTGCCACACCACGCGTTCATTTTCGTTACGGATTCAATGAGCATAATATCCTGCGTCTTTCAGCCGGAAAAGGTTATCGCACTGCCAATATCCTGGCCGAAAATACCTCTGTGCTGGCTTCTTCGCGAGAGCTTGTGGTGCGCGAACAGCCAAAGATGGAAGAAGCCTGGAATTATGGCTTGAATTTTAGCAAGCATATGGATTTGAACAACAGAGAATTAACTATTGGATTGGATATTTACAGAACCGATTTTATCAATCAGGTAATTATCGATCGTGATGCCGATGCCCAGAAAGTGTTGGTTTATAACCTGGACGGCAGATCCTACTCTAACAGCATCCAACTCGAAGCTAATTACGAATTGTTAAGAGGGCTGGATGTTACAGCAGCCGTGCGTTTTAATGATGTGCAAATGACGCTGAATAACGAACTACAGGAAAAACCGCTGGTGAATAAATACAAGGGCTTGGTAAGCCTGTCGTATGCCACCAATTTGCGCAAATGGCAGTTCGATCTTACTACCCAATTCAATGGAGTCAGCCGTCTGCCTTCAACAGCAGGTAATCCGGAGCCTTATCGCCTGGATGATTATTCACCGGCCTACACCATTGTGAATGCGCAGGTGACTAAGTTTTTCCGGAAGTGGAATATCTACCTCGGCGGAGAAAACCTGACAAATTTTAAACAAAACAATCCAATTTTAGCGGCCAATGAACCTTTTGGCTCTTATTTTGATTCCAGTTTGATCTGGGGTCCAATCAATGGGATAAAGGTTTATGCCGGTTTGAGATATACAATTGAATAACCTTGAAAATAAATGATTATGAAAAAGTTAACATTGATAATGATCAGTTTGGTATTGATTGTTCCCATTAGCGTTTTCGCACAAGGCGACAAGAAAAAGAAAACAGAAACCGTCGAAATCCAAACGTCGGCCATTTGCGGCATGTGCAAAGAAAGGCTGGAAAAAAACCTGGCTTTTGAAAAGGGCGTAAAAGCCGTTGAACTGAACGAAGAAATCAAAGTGATCAGTATTACCTACAAGAAAGGTAAAAACGATAAGGAAAGTCTGAAAAAGGCCATCACCAAAATTGGCTACGATGCCGATGATTTGCCTGCCAACCAGGAAGCCCATGATAAGCTACCCGAATGCTGCCAGCAAGGCAATGAACCGCATTGATTGGGCGTGAAAGCTTAATTAAAAATCCAGAATCCTGCAGAGGTTTCTGGATTTTTTTTCCTTTGAATGATTAGAAATGAAAGCGTGGTACACGAAATTGTTGGTTGCATCATGCAATATTTATCAAATATTGTTGGTTACAATATACAAAATATGTGTATATTTGTTGGTTGTATCATGCAAAAAGTGCAATTAATGATAATTTGAAGGAAATCACAATGGAAAGTTTGATTGAAAAATATCAAAGACGCATCGCTTTCACGCAAACAGATTTTGTACGTAGTATCATGTACGAAATCAATTGGCAAGCGCGTCTCATTGGTATAAAAGGAGCACGGGGTGTGGGTAAAACAACCTTATTGCTACAGTACATTAAGATGAATTTTGGTAGAATACCGGAAAAAGCACTTTATGTAAGTCTTGACAATATCTGGTTCAGTAAAAATTCGCTCAGCGAACTTGCAGATAAATTTGTTAAGCAGGGCGGCACGCATCTCTTTCTGGATGAAGTACATAAATATCCTGAATGGTCAGTTGAACTCAAGAATATTTATGATGATTATCCGGAGCTTTCGATCGTTTTTACGGGCTCATCTTTGCTCGAAATATTAAATGCCCGTGCTGATCTCAGTCGCAGGGCTATTGTTTATACATTGCAGGGATTATCATTTCGTGAATATCTCAATCTAACCAATCAAACAAATTTCAAAACTTACACTTTGCATGATATTCTTGAAAATCATCTTGAAATATCCCAACACATAGTAAAGCAGATAAGACCGCTTCAATTTTTTGCACAGTACCTTAAAGGGGGGTATTATCCGTTTTTTTTGGAGCAGGCAGCCTTATATTTTCAAAGGCTTGAAGAAGTTGTTAATATGATTCTTGAGATAGAGTTACCACAACTTAAACATTTGAATCTAACGTATCTGCCTAAAATCAAGCAGCTGCTCTATATCATTGCTGTTTCAGCTCCTTTTACACCAAATATTTCCAAACTTAGCGAGCGAATCGGAATTAACCGCGAAACTTTGCTTTCTTATTTGTGGTATTTGAATCAGGCACAGTTGATTGCGAATATTTACCGCGATAGCAAGGGAATCACAAGATTACAAAAACCCGACAAGTTATTTCTTGAGAATACCAATTTGATGTTTGCGCTTTCGTCTGATACGATGAATACAGGAAATATGCGTGAAACATTTTTCGTGAATCAGTTGAAATATCAGCATCGGGTGGAAATTGCAGAACAGGCCGATTTTTTTATCGACAACCGCTATACTATTGAAATTGGTGGTAAGGCAAAAGGACGCAGGCAAATCAAAAACCTGGAAAATACATTTATTGCAGCAGACGATCTGGAGTTTGGCTTTGATAATAAAATTCCGCTTTGGCTATTTGGTTTCTTGTATTAGGTCAACAAATAAACAAATCAACAAATAAACAAATAAACAAATAAACAAATAAACAAATCAACACCCAATATACCTGGAGATCACCAAACGTTGAATTTCGGAAGTGCCTTCACCAATTTGCAGCAATCGCTGGTCGCGGTAAAAACGTTCCACGGCATAATCTTTCATCAGCCCGTAACCACCATGAAGTTGAACGGCTTCGTCGGCAACCTCTTTGGCAATTTCGGAGCAGTAGAGTTTAGCCATTGCCGATTCCAGACCAAAAGGCCGGCCTTCATCCTTGAGCCAGCAGGCTTTGTAAAGGAGATTGCGTGCCAGTTCTATCTTCATGGCCATATCGGCCAGTTTAAAGGAATTGATCTGAAACTTGGAGATGGGCTGGCCAAATTGTTTGCGTTCTTTGGCGTAGGCAAGTGCCAGTTCGTAGGCTCCCTGTGCTGCACCCAGTCCCATGGCGGCAATCGAAAGGCGTCCTGCATCCAGAGTAGCCAACATGATTTTTGAGCCCTGTCCTATTTCTCCCAAAAGATTCGCTTTGGGTACGCGCACATCATCAAAAAACAATTCGGCAGTATCCGAGGCTCGCCACATCATTTTATTATGCATGGGCACCCGCTTAAACCCTTTGGTGTCGCCATCCACCAAAATAGTAGTAAACTGTTTTTTGCCGTCTTTTTCACCCGAAACAGCCTGTACCGTACAACCCATATTGATATCTGAGGCGCCATTGGTGATAAAAATCTTGGAGCCGTTGATTACCCATTCATCATCCTGTATTTCGGCTGTTGTTTTCGATCCGCGCGAATCTGATCCTGCTCCGGGCTCGGTAAGTCCAAAACTCCATAAGGCCTCTCCACTGCAAAGCCTGGGCAAATATTTCAATTTTTGTTCTTCAGTACCATAATAATAAAGAGGTCCAATACCAAGTGAGTTGTGGGCAGCCAGCGTTGCGGCCTGTGATCCGTCAATACGGGCAAGTTCTTCAACCGCAATGATATACGAAAGTGTGTCTAACCCCTGTCCGCCATATTTTTCAGGCAGGTACATCCCGAAAAGTCCCAGCTCGCCCATACGCTTGGTTAGGGTGGTTGAGAACTCGGCTTTTTCGTCAAGTTCCTGTGCTACGGGTTTAATTTCGCGTTCGGCAAATTCACGAACGGTCTCGCGAATAAGTTGGTGTTCTTCTGACAGATCGAAATTCATAATTTAATTTTTTTTCTGATTAGTCTTTTTCGAGGGGTGAAAGGTGAATCAACTGCGTTTTAGCATCCACCATTTCATCCGTTTTTACATTGATTTTGTCCACAATAGCATCAAAAGGTGCCACAATATTGTTTTCCATCTTCATGGCTTCTACAACAAGCAGAACAGCTCCACGGTTCACCGTTTGGCTTTCTTTAACATTGAGCTGTATTACTTTTCCGGGCATAGGGGCAAACAATCCGCCTTCTTCGTCAGCTGTAGCGTGCTGGCCTTGATCGAGTTGCTCGTTGAGTTCGTCAGTGCGTTCGCAACTGAATATAAGGCCGTCGTACTGAAGCAACCATGCTCCTTCTGCTGTCGGCGAAATGGCGATAGTATAAATTGTGTCAGCATTGCTGAAACGCATTTGAAGTCCGTCCCACGAGAGGAGTTTAAGATCAAAAACCCGATCCTTGCTTTGTAGCCTTAGCCGGGAATGCGAAATTTCATCAACAGCAAACATAAAACCCTGTTGTTCAACACGAACGGGTATTTCCATAAGAAGCCGCCAATAGCCGATTTGTTGCCAGATACGATCCGGCTCAATACCTTCCAATGCTTGATTATGGAGGCTGTAAAGCAAAAATGCTGCGCCAACCAGCTCCTGATCTGCATTCTCCTTTTGCTTTTTGCTCCAGGCAATGAGCGATTCGGTGTGTGTGTCGCAAAAGGCTGTGCTGATTCTGTTTGATATAAATGCCTCATTTTGAACCACAGCCATCAAAAACGGGATATTGGTTTGGATGCCATGAATCACGTAAGTTTTCAAGGAATTTAAACTGGTTTGGATGGCTTCTTGTCTGTTATTACCAAAACAGATCAGTTTGCTGATCATCGGGTCGTAATCAGGTCTCACCGCAGCGGGAGCATCGAGGCTGCTGTCGATACGGATATTTTTTGATTTTGGTTCGCTGTAGGCGACCACATCTCCGGGAGAGGGCATAAACTGTTTTGCAGGATCTTCAGCATAGATACGGCACTCAATGGCATGTCCGTTCTGATGAATATCAGCTTGCTGATACCTAAGATTTTCGCCTTGAGCGATCAATAGCTGCTCTTCAATCAGATCGATGCCGGTAACCAATTCTGTTACCGGATGCTCTACCTGAATGCGGGTATTCATTTCCAGAAAATAGAAATTGAGCTCGGGATCAACCAGAAACTCTATCGTTCCGGCACTTTGGTAGCCAATTTTCTGGCAAATAGCCACAGCAGCTTTCCCCATTTTTTCGCGCACTTCGGGTGTAAGCGTTGGAGAAGGCGATTCTTCGATAATTTTCTGATAGCGGCGTTGTATGCTGCATTCACGTTCGTAAAGGTGTATAGCATTTCCGTGCTGATCGGCCAGCACTTGTATTTCAATATGGCGTGGATTTTCGATAAACTGCTCGATATAAACCGTTCCGTCTCCAAAATAATTTTGTGCTTCGCGCGCTGTGGTTTCTAAAATCTGCGGCAGCTCTTCCTTGTTTCTGACGATGCGCATGCCCTTGCCTCCTCCTCCTGAGGCAGCTTTTACAAGCACCGGAAAGGGGAGTTCGCCGGCCTTGCGTAGCAACTCCTCCGGACTTCCGGTAATGCCTTTTGTGATAGGAAGACCAGCTTCGACGGCATACTGACGTGCTGTAATTTTATTACCCATCAGGGTGATGGATTCCTGCGGTGGTCCAATAAAAAGCAGCTCATTCTTTTTGCAGGCTTCCGTCAGGATTGGGTTTTCAGATAAAAAACCATAACCGGGATGTATGGCTTGTGCTCCGGATTGGAGTGCTGCCCGAATGATTTTCTCCACATTAAGGTAAGTGTCAGACAGCTTGCCATTGCCAAGGCCAATACTTTCATCGGCCACGCGCACATGAAGTGCTTCGGCATCATTATCGGCAAAAACAGCAACGGACTGTATTCCCATTTTATGAAGTGTGCGTATGATGCGAACGGCAATTTCTCCGCGATTGGCAATCAGAACTTTGGTAATTTTTTTCATGGAATCCAGTTGGGTTTACGTTTGTCGAAAAAAGCTGCGAGGCCTTCTTGTCCTTCTTCTGAAGCGCGCAATTCAGCAATTTGTTTGGTGGTGAAGTTTAAAATCTCAGTTTTTTCTTCATGGGGTTCGGTGACTTTTTGAATCAATGTTTTACAGGCTTTGAGAGCCATAGGGCCACTGCTCAGCAGCTGTCGGATGTAAGTGCTGATAAGCTCCTCCTGATTTTGGGATTGAAAAACCTGATTGACGAGCAAAAAACGATAGGCTTCCGAGGCCGTAAACTTGCGACCAGTTAGCATTAGTTCGCGGGCAGCAGCTTCGCCACAGCGTGCAATTACGAAGGGAGAAATAGTAGCCGGTGTGATGCCCAGTTTCACTTCGCTGAAGGCAAAAATAGTGGCTTCGTGTGCCAGCACGATATCGCAGGCCGCCGAAAGCCCGTTGGCTCCGCCAAAAACAGCACCATGCACTATAGCCATAACAGGAACCTTGCAGTTTTTAACAGTTTTGAATAAACCTGCCAGTTTCTGCGCATCGAGGAGGTTTTCTTCATAGCCAAATCCGGCAATCTTCTTCATATAATTCAGATCAGCACCAGCACTAAAGGATGGGCCATTTCCACTGAGAATTACCAAACGAAGTGATTGTTGTTCGTCCAGCAAAGTGAAAGCGGCTGTAAGTTCTGCAATCATTTCTGCATTAAAAGCGTTGTGTTTTTCAGGCCGGTTGAGCTTCAGCCGTGCAACGCCATCATTGATATCGAGTAAGATTGTTTTGAAAATCTTGTCCATGCTTTTTACATTCTGAAGACACCAAATTGTTGTTTGGGGAAGGGCTTATTCAAAGAGGTAGCAATTCCCATAGCCAGTATTTTTCGGGTATCGGCGGGATCGATAATACCGTCGTCCCAAAGTCGTGCTGTGCTGTAATAAGCCGATCCTTCTCGTTCATATTTTTCGAGTATGGGTTTTTTGAGCGCGTCAATTTCTTCCTGTGTCATCTCAATTCCTTTAGCTCTGAGCTGATCCTGTTTAACAGTTGCCAGCACATTAGCAGCCTGTTCGCCTCCCATCACCGAAATTTTTGCATTGGGCCACATAAAAAGCAGACGCGGACCAAAGGCACGTCCGGCCATGCCATAGTTGCCTGCTCCGAAAGAACCGCCAAAAATGACCGTGAACTTAGGCACATTGGCATTTGATACGGCATGCACCATTTTGGCTCCGTCTTTAGCAATGCCACCCCGTTCAAAATCCTTGCCCACCATAAATCCTGTGATATTTTGCAGAAAGATCAGTGGAATCTTACGTGAAGTACATAACTCAATGAAATGAGTGGCTTTGAGTGCTGATTCGGAAAACAATACGCCATAATTAGCAATAATACCCACAGGGAAACCCATGATATGCGCAAATCCGGTTACCAAGGTGGTGGCATAACGTGCTTTAAACTCCTGAAAGCGCGAGCCATCCACAATTCGGGCAATAATTTCGCGGGGGTCAACCTGTTTGCGAAGATCAAGT
>JACCQN010000033.1 GCA_015709215.1 Bacteroidales bacterium | reverse complement strand
TGAAATTCAAATAATATGCCGGATTAATAATACATATAACACATTGATATTGAGCCATAAATTAACAGGATTCAGTTATATTAATTCCAATTTTTGGAAAAATTTTCCCTGATATGGATTTGCTTTGAGTTGGAAGAACGTTTTAATTAAATTTTCCGGTATCAGGTTTGAAAATCAGAAATTTAGAAGAAAACGCAAATTCAGGCGACTTGATGAGCTGCTGATCGTCAATTTTCACAAAGAAACGAAAACGATACAATCTGATTTCTTCATTACGAATAAGTTGTAACAAAGATCGCTTTTCGATAAAAAAACGGGCTCCAGATTGATCCGGCAATATTTTCTGCTCAAACTTCAAGTCGCTCAAAGGATCAAAAAAAAGCTTCCTGAGTTCTCTCTTTTTTTGTATCAGCTCCAACCCAAATTCAAAATCACGGGCACTCAGGCCTGTGTTTGATTTACAATAAAGTTCAATTGTTGAGCCTTCAGTTCTGGGATTATGATCAAAAATAAGCAACTGCCAGCCATTGATGTGTTGATCTGAAATTTTATAGGATTTAGGCTGCCGGATATACCATCTTCTGAAAGCAAAACCTGTTGCAAAAATAACAAGCAGAATTAAGAAACCTAGCTGATCAGCCGTCATGGATTAAAATTTGGACAAAAGTACAAATTTAGCACGCTAAACATTCAACCAACAATTGAGCCATTACCAAAGTCTGTTTGATTTGAAGATCGATTGATACAAAAATTCTTGTATTTTTGAGCAAACAAAAAAACAGATGATAAATAAAGAACTATTTAAGAAAATAGGAGATTTACTTCATTTTGAAATTCTTAAACTAGGATCATTACAGTTGAATCTTTACGAGATTTTGATTGGGTTCGTTATCATTTTAATTACGGTGCTGGTAATAAAACTATTGCAGCGTATATTTAAGCGGATCAATCAAAAAGGTATCCTTGATGCGGGCACTTCCAACTCCCTTTTTCAGATCATCAAATATTTTATTTGGGTAATTGTTTTTGTGTTAATTCTCGAAACTATTGGCGTTAAAGTCAGCATTTTCATTGCCAGTGCAGCTGCCTTACTTGTTGGGGTAGGTCTTGGGTTGCAACAACTTTTTAATGATTTTGCCAGCGGCATCATCCTGCTCATTGAGAGAACTTTGAAAGTTAATGATGTGGTAGAAATGGAAACCGAAATGGTTGGTCGTGTAATATCAATCGGCCTAAGAACTTCCAAAATCAAAACTCGTGATAATATTACTGTAATTGTTCCCAATTCTCAGCTTGTTAGCGACAGAGTAATCAACTGGAGCCATGCTGAGATACATACCCGTTTTCATGTGGATGTTGGGGTTGCTTATGGAAGCGATATTAATTTGATAACTGAAGTTCTAAAGTCTTGCGCACAAGCTCATCCTAATATTCTTATAACTCCGGAACCATTTGTCCGATTCATCAATTTTGGTGATTCCAGTCTGGATTTCCAGCTTTTTTTCTGGACAGATGAAGTTTTTAATGTCGAGAATACAAAAAGTGATCTGCGCTATAAAATAGACAAAGCCTTCCGTGAACATCATATTAAGATTCCTTTTCCACAGCGCGATATTTACATTAAATCAACAACTTAAAAAATTATTAACATAAAAACCTTCCTTCTATGAACCTCAAACGTATCTTCAATTTATTACTGGTTTTTAGTCTTTTAACTATCATTCAAAATCCCTTATGCGCCTGCACCAATTATCTGATTACCAAAGGCGCCTCCACAGATGGGTCCACGATGATCAGCTATGCTGTCGATTCTCATATTCGCTATGGCGAGCTTTATTTCAGTCCCAGAGCCGACTGGCCCGAAGGCAGTACTGTCACCATATACGATCGTGGAACGGCTGAACCATTAGGTGAAATTCCACAGGTAGCGCACACCTATCAAACCATTGGTTTTATGAATGAATTTCAGGTTGCTATTGGCGAAACAACTTTCGACGGCAGGCCTGAATTGCATGATACTACGGGTTTGATGGATTATGCTGCACTAATGTTTATTGCGTTGCAACGCGCCAAAACAGCACGCGAAGCAATAAAGGTAATTGGAACTTTGGTTGAAGAGCATGGCTATGCCAGTAGTGGAGAGTCCTTTTCGATTGGCGATCCCAACGAAGTTTGGATCATGGAAATCATTGGCAAAGGAACCGATTTGAAATACGATAAAAAACAAAAAAAAGAAGTTAACACGCGAAAAGGTGCTGTTTGGGTTGCCATAAAAATACCGGATGGCTACATTTCGGCACATGCCAATCATGCCCGCATCACAAATTTTATTTATGCTGATGGCATAACATCCATCACCGATAAAATGTGGAATCAGCTAGAAAGTCCTGATCTCAGGGTAATTTATGCACATGATGTGGTTGATTTTGCACGCGAAAAAAACTATTTTAATGATGACGACAAGTCATTCAGCTTTAGCGACACTTATGCTCCGCTTGGTTTTGAAGCAGCCAGATTCTGCGAACTCAGGGTTTGGGCAATGTTTGATCAGGTAAACAGTCAAATGGATCAATACTGGGATTATGCTACTGGGCTGGATTTGAACAATGAACGCATGCCTCTGTTTATCAAGCCTGATCGCAAAATCAGCGTAGAAGATCTGATGCAGTTTAAAAGGAATTACCTGCAGGGAACTGAATTAGATATGTCGCAGGATATTGGAGCCGGCCCCTACGGATTGCCCTATCGCTGGCGTCCGCTAACTTGGAAACATAACGATTCAACTTATTTTCATGAAAGGGCTACCGTAACGCAGCAAACCGGATTTTCCTTTATCGCCCAGATGCGCAGCTGGCTGCCCAACGAAATTGGCGGTATCAACTGGTTTGGCGTGGATGATGCCGGAACTACGGTTTACGTGCCTTTCTATGCTTGCATGAATCGCATTCCACTCCCATATCAGGAAGGCTATGGCGATATCTTAAGTTATGAAAAAGATGCTGCTTTCTGGGTTTTTAATCGGGTGGCACACTTTGCTTATTTATTCTACAACAGGGTGATGCCAGATATAAAAAAGGTTCAAAACGAACTGGAACAAAAGTTTATAAATTATGTTGGAGCAACAGATGCTGCCGCATTAAATCTATACGAAAAAGATCCGTCGCTTGCTATTGAATACCTGACTGATTATTCCTGTAATATGGCCCAAATGACAGTTAATCGCTGGCAAAAACTAAGCGAGTTCCTACTAGTTAAATATTTGGATGGCAATATGAAACAGGAAAAAGACGGAGAACTACTTCGTAATCCCTGGGGATATCCTCTGCCACCAAAATTTCCCGGCTATCCGGATAGCTTTAAAGAACAAATTCTGCGCGAAACAGGCGATCGTTTTTTATACAGATAGCCCCTTTTTTTAGCTTAGTTCATTTCATAACTTAAAGGCGCATCCGGACCGATTGGCAAACCAAATATCATCCAGATTACCAGCATGATAATCCATACTATGGAAAAAATGACGGTATAGGGAAGCATGGTTGAAATAATTGTCCCGATGCCGGCCTTTTTATCGTATTTCTGCATAAATGCGACAATCAATGCAAAATACGACATCATGGGCGATATAATATTTGTTACAGAATCGCCGATGCGATAAACCACCTGCGTAAGTTCGGGGCTGTATCCGAGCAACATAAACATTGGAATAAAAACCGGCGCCATGATAGTCCATTTAGCCGAGGCACTTCCCATCACCATATTAATCATTGCTGTGATGATGATAAAACCAATCATCAGCGGAATACTACCCATACCCGATGCCTGTAATGCTCCCGCTCCTTCAATGGCAAAAATCAACCCCAGATTAGTCCATTTGAAGTAAGCTACAAACTGAGCTGCGAAAAACACCAAAACGATATAAACCCCAAGTGCTTCCATTGATTTTCCCATGCCTTTCATCACATCATTATCGCTTTTGATAGTCCCTGCTCCTATGCCGTAAGCAACCCCCATCACAGCAGCGGTGATAAAAATAATGGCTACAATTCCATCCATGAAGGGTGAGTGCAAAAGGCTACCGGTTTCGGCATCCCGCAAAAAGCCATTAGCCGGAATAGTGCCCCAAATCATGATGCCAATCAGCACAAAAGCTGTAAAAACAGCATAACGAAGGCCTTTCTTTTCTGCTTTGCTCAGGTGTTTGATTTCCTCTGTTTCGGAACCCTCATATTTACCTAATCGCGGCTCCACGATACGCTCTGTAACCCAGGTACCTGCGATAGCAATCAAAAAAGTAGAAGCAAACATGAAATAATAATTTGCAGCAGGATTTACTACATACTGAGTATCAATAATTTGCGCAGCTTCCTGCGAAAGTCCTGCCAACAATGGATCTATCGTTCCCAAAAGCAAATTAGCACTGTACCCACCTGAAACTCCCGCAAAAGCTGCTGCCATTCCGGCAATAGGATGTCTTCCAACTGCAAGAAAAATAATTGCACTAAGTGGTACAAGCAAAACATAACCTACTTCGCTTGCTGTATTGGATAAAATTCCTGCAAAAACCACTACAAAAGTCAAAATGCGGCGTGGAGAAGATAACACCATCAAACGCAGCGCCGTGCCTATCAATCCCGAACCTTCAGCTATTCCAATACCTAGCATGGCTACAAGTACTACTCCCAAAGGAGCAAAACTGGTAAAATTGGTCACCATCTCAGTGATAATCTTATGCAGCCCGTGAATCGAAAGCAGATTAACAGGATGAATCAGCTCTCCCGTACCGGGATGAGTTACTTCAAGATCGAACTGAGCTGCAACCCACGACAGGATTAAGGCCAGAACAGCAAAAATGGCAAAAAGTGTTGCCGGATGCGGAAGTGCGTTCCCAAATCTTTCAATAATATGTAAAAATTTATCAACCAGGCCTTTAGGCTTTTTACTTGAAGTTGTCATCAATCAGAATTTTATGTTTTTAAGGAATAAGAGGCAAACATAAAAAATTCTATTTAGAATCTTTCCAAATAAATGTTAAGGTGATACAGCATAAGTCAGACAATGAAATATTTAACAAGAATAAAAACCTACCAAACAAAACATAACTGCAAATACTATCTCAGGAATTTATGGATTTTACCAAACACACTATTCTCCTTTCACAATATAATCTTTTTGAAAATCAAACAGCTTTATAGGTAAGGTTTAATTGAAAGATAATAATCAGTTCAAATTGGCCAAAAAAAAACACTTACTTTTGAGGTGCTTACTCCAAACAATGAAATTTAAACTTATCCTTATCTTAATCATACTGTTACAGTTTGGCGCATTTGCACAGCCTGCTTGTGTGCCCGACAACCGCAGCTTTGTTGATGGTGAAAAACTCCGTTATACAGTGTCGTATAACTGGGGTATTTTATGGATCAATGCAGGTGAAGTCAATTTCGACGCCAAACTAACCCAATATGAACATAATCCCGTCTTTCACTTTTTTAGCACAGGACATTCTTTTAAAGCTTGGGACTGGCTTTTTAAAGTACGCGACACTTTTGAAGTGTATAGCCGTATTGAGGATCTCCAGCCTTTGCATTCGCGAAGGCATACTCTTGAAGGCAGCTTTAGGATTCATAACCAATATCATTTTTATCCTGACGAGCAGCGCGTTTTTGCCGAAAGGGAAGAAACCAGGACACCCTATCACACCGAGGAAATAGTGTTACCTTCCTGTACTTACGATGTGCTCACAGCTACCTATGTTGCGCGTTCACTTCCTTTTGAAAAATACAATCCGGGCGATACAATCAGCCTAAGTATGCTGCTTGATGGAAAAATTTTTGAGTTGCCAATTGTTGTAAAGGGGCATGAAAAAATCCAAAACAGAGATGGGAAACATTGGGACTGCATCTTGTTTTCGGCCATGCTGGATCGGGGTTCTATGTTTAGAGCAGGCGAAGAGTTATTGGTTTGGGTTAGTAATGACAAAGCCAGAATACCAATCATGATGGAAGCAAAAATTACGGTTGGGAGCATTAAAATATACCTGACTGAAGAACACAATACAAAGCATTAACAAAAAAGCCGGTAAAAGACCTAATTCATTTCACCGGCATTTTTACTTTTCGCTTTTTACTATATTTTTTTCACACTTGAGGCGCCGGAAGTATTAACATTTACTGTTTTAGGCTCACCTTTATAATGAACATTGGAGGCACCACTTCCTTCTACATCAAGGCTTTCTGTAACCCAAAACTCCGCTGTGGATGCTCCGCTGCAATCAAAATTAACAGTAGTAGCCTTTAGGCCGGCAAGATAAAGTTTGCAGGCTCCCGAACAATCTGCATCCAAAAACCCAACTACACCATCAATTGTTAATTTGCTTGCTCCGCTCAAATCAAGATCCAAACTTTTAGCTTCCATTTCAACAACAACTTCGCATGAACCCGATAGCTCAAGATCAAGCTTATCAAATTGCATTACATTACCACCATCAAGATTCACCACACCACTTAACTCAATCTCGCTCAATTCTTTAAAAGTGATGTATGCCTTCATAGTTTTATGTGAACGGATTGTACCTTTTACAAAAATTTCGAGTTCTCCACCGCTCACACGGGTAACGATCCTGTCTATGATTTCCTCATCTGCTTCAATAATCAGTTCGCTTGTATTTCCCTGTACTAAAAAAACCTCGAAAGCACCACTTATGTCAAGACGTGTAAAAGCAGAAATATCACGGGTTTCCTTTACTACAGAAGCAGGCAAAACCGCTGCACTAGCTTGTGATAAAACACTGGCAATTAGTATAATGCCCAACCAGATCATCAATGAATTCAGTAACACATTTCTTTTCATATCTCTTATAATAAAGTGAATAAATTTGACTGCCAACGATTTATAAAAAATCGTTTTCACCATCAGACGCAAGCTACCACAGAAAAGTTACAGCTTTAAAAAGAATTAATGCTTATTTAATCGCACTATAAAACAACTCCCTTTTCCCGGATTGCTTTTGATGAGCATTTCGCCATTGTGTGCACGAATAAAATCCTTTACAATTTTGAGCCCTAGTCCTACACCTGTTTCTTTATCAGTTCCTTTTGCCGAATAAAAATTTTCGGATGTTGAAATGCGCTTTATAGTTGCATCATCCATTCCATTTCCGGTATCACATATAATGACATCCAGATCATTATTTCTAATTTCGGCAAGTATGGTTACGGCTCCGTGGTGTGGAGTAAACTTGATAGCGTTATTGATAATGTTTCTGAAAATTGTACTGATCATATTGCGATCGCAGTAAAGACTAAGATTTTCCGGAACCTCGTTTTGAATAGCAATTTGTTTTCGTTCTGCCCTGGATTTCAGAAAAGTAATTTCTTCATTGAGGATTTCCCAAAGGTCATTATAATCAGGCTGATAGCTTATTTCACCTTTTTGCTGCAAAGCCCATTGCAATAAATTCTCAACCAGATTATAGAGGTCAGCGCTTTTTTTATAAAAATCGCTCAAAACTGCTTTTTGTTCCTCTTTCTCAAAAGAATCAAAATCCTCAACCATCAGGTTAAGAAATCCTAACATGCTGTTAAAGGGTGATCGCAAATCGTGACCAATTATCGAGAAAAGCTTATCCCTGGTATTAATCGTTTCTTCAAGTAATTTATTTTGGGCTGCAAAATCCATATTTAAAGCATTAAGCTTTTGATTTGCTCTTTTCAAGCTGCGTTGGGTTCGGATCAGAAAAATTGCCAGCATTATTACAAAAAAAAGTGCAGAACTAACTACAAGGGTAATAATCTTTTGATCTCTAATAATTTGTGTTTTCTTGTCATTTTCAAGTTTTAAAGTTTCATTCTCAAGTTCCTTGCGCTCGGTGTCGTATTTAGTTTGAAGTTCGATTATAAAATCCCGGTTATCTCTTGCCGTTACGGTATCATCCGCCATATGGTAAAGCTTATAAAATTCGAGCGCTTTTACATTGTTGTTCCTTTTTTCATTTACTACCGAAAGCAAGCGATATGATTCTTTCAAAGTAAGAAAATGATCAAATTCCTGTGCCAGTTTGATTGCCCGAGAGGCAAAATATTCACACTGTTCCCAGTTTTCGGTCTCTTCATAAAGTTTCGCAAGGCCATTATAATTAAGCATCACACCATATTGGATATCATTGTCAGAACAGGTTTTTAGGGATTGTAAGTAGCTCTTCTTTGCCAAATCCAAATCGCCTAGCTCCTTATAGATATTTCCCAGATTGTATTCCGTACGGGCTTCATCATAAATACTTCCGGTTTTATGGGCAATTTCAACAGACTTCTGAAAAACCGTAATAGCATCACCAAACCTGCCTAGTTCTTTGTAAGAGATACCTAAATTATTGTAGTTCATTGCCAGATTGATCAGATTGTTGAGTCTTATATTAATTTCGATTGCCTTGTTAAAGTACTCGATAGACTTTTCCAATTCGCCAAGAGTTTGATTGATGAGAGCAAGGTTATTATAAGTGACGGCCAAACTAGGCTGATCATCAAGCAGCTCAAATAATTCAAGTGCTTTCATATAGTTTTCGTAAGCCGAAAGCCGGTGTCCCAAATCATCTTGTACTATGGCTATGTTATTGTAATACGCAGCAAACTTATTGGTATCATTCAATTCCTCAGCAATGCCACGCATCAGCATAAAGTAATAAAGAGCCGAATCATATTGCTGATTTCTGCTAAATATTTGACCCTGTGTATTGTACACATCGAAATGAATGTTAGGGTCTTCAATTTCGTTGAGTTCAGCCAGACATACGCGATTAAAGGTTAACGCAGAATCCCTAATTGACAAGTCAACATAAAGCATCGCCAGCACTTTGAAAAACATGGTTTTTTCAGGGTTTTTCAATTGATTTGCCTTAGGCAGGAACTCCAATAACTCATGCTTTACCTGATTAGGATTTGTCAAACGTTTCATTTCCATCTCCTGCAGGTATTTGACGTTCATTACATTACCCTGTCCAAGAAGTGAATTTAAAGGGAAAAACAAAGAAAGCGAAAGCACAAATATTTGGAACAAAAAAAGGATTATGAAATGTTTTGGTTGAATGCCGAGCCTCATGATTAATGAATGGATGTTTATTGTGCAAATGTAAGCTTTGACTTCTGAATTACCTAAACCACAAAAAAACACTTTTGATCTGACATTCTGTATTTTACAATTCACGCCCAGGCAATCTCTAAAAAACTTAACTTTGCCGCTTCAAAAATATAGCATACATGGCTCTGATTCATTCCTTCGAAAAAAGTGGTAACTGGCTATTCCGTCATCGTGGGGAGCTACCTGTGGTTTTGTTTCTGATAGCAGTTCCGGTAGTTTATTTCACAAATACTAACTGGCTTAATGAGCAAAATCAGCATTTCATTTCCTGGATTGCTGTTTTTTTAAGCGCACTGGGTTTTGTGATTCGCGCTATCAGTATCGGCACCACGCCCAAAGGCACCTCGGGTCGAAACACCAAAGAGGGACAAGTGGCCGAAAGTTTAAATACTTCAGGAATTTACAGTCTGATGCGGCATCCGCTTTACTTAGGAAATTATTTTATGTGGATCGGCATAGTGCTGTTTACTTTTAATTTCAGTTTTGTCGTGCTCATTTCACTGGCTTTTTGGTTGTACTATGAGCGCATTATGTTTGCTGAAGAACGTTTCCTCGAAAGGAAATTCGGACAAAGCTACCTCGATTGGTCACTCACTACACCGGCGTTTATTCCATGCTTCAAAAACTACAAGAAAAATCAGATCCCTTTCAGCCTTAAAAGTGTATTAAGGCGTGAATATTCGGGAATGTTGGCTACCGTTTTTGGTTTTATGTTTATCGACCTTCTCAGAACCTACTTTCTCACCGGAAGCATTAGTTATGAAAGAAACTCCGTTTATATTTTTGGCATAGCACTGATAATCACACTTTTACTAAGAAGCTTGAAACATTATACACGCTTACTCGACGAAACAGGACGATCTTAGTTTGCTTGTGGTTTGTTCGTAATTCTTTTTTCAATATAATTGGAATTGAGAATCTTGAGCACACCCATATAATCAAGGTTAAAGGCCAATAAATCACCAACTTTAAAGCCTCCCCTGTTTTTACCCAAATCCACAGCCAGCATATCAGAACTGGCTCCCGTGATATCAATTCCACTTTTAATTGGTTTGATATGATGTGGATCTACATCAAGCAAACCGATATCTAATAAAGCCCGACAGGAAGATTTTCCATAATCAGCTTCATCCACTTCATACTTTTCACCGGCTAGATTGGTACCCAGCTCGCCAATTGGAACAATCGGCTTTTCCATCAGCTCAACAATCTCGGTATATAGTGTAAACACATTCGATTTCATGCCTTTAATGGTTTTGTTTGTCACCAGATTATTTCCAAAATAGAGCGTTTCACCAACCCTGAAATGATTGATTCCGGCAGGAAGCATTTTTTTTAGCAAAAGCGGAATAGTTACAGAACTACCACCCGAAACCCATGGTATTTTAACTTTAAATGTAGCATCAATAAGTTGCTTATACAAACTCAGCTGAATCAGTTTATCGTGGCTGGGCATTACGCCATTCAGGCAGTTGAGGTTGGTGCCAATTCCAATAATTTCAATATTCGGCAGCTGAAAAATCGACGAATAAAAATCAATTAAATTATCTCCCAGCACGCCTTCGCGAAGGTCGCCCATTTCGATCATGATAATAATTTTATGCTTTTTATTCTGTCGTACAGCCTCTTCCGAAATCAACTTAATGGTTTCAAATTCAGTATTAAAGCTCACATCAGCATAACGCACCAAGCTTTTAACAGCTCGTCGGGCAGGTGGTTTGATATAAACCGTTTGAACATCCTTGTTGATCTTTTTAATAACCTTAAGGTTACTGATACGGCTATCGTGCACCTCGCGAATTCCCATATTGATCAACTCACGGATATAAGCCTCATTGCCACACAACAATTTCGAAACGACTCCCCATTGGATGTTTCGTTTTTCGAAAAGATTGTTCAGATAATTAAAATTGTGATTTAATTTCTGGTAATCCAACTCTATAAAAGCCATTTTATTAGGGTGTTAGGCGGCGCAAAATTCCAGCAGGAAGCCGCGTTAATAATTCATAATTCAATTGATTACTTAATTCGCTAAAAGAGGCCACGCTGATTGTTTGGTGTTCCTGTTTGCCAATCAAGACCACCTCATCACCTACAACAACATCCCTGAGGGACGACACATCCGCGATTAGCATATTCATATTGATCATTCCAATAACTGCTACACGCTGACCGTGTATCAATATTCTGCCCGAATTAGACAGCGCTCTGCTGTAGCCATGTGAATAACCCGTAGGAACAATTGCAATGGTTTTGTCTTCGGTGGCAAGATAGGTTGTTCCGTAACTAACAAACTCTCCCTGTCTAACATGTTTCACGGCCATCACCGAACTTTTCCAGCTGATGATACGATCGAGCGGATCGATTTTTTTCTTGCGTCGGCTCACATAATGGATAAAAGTTTCTTTGCTGGGCCAATACCCATATTGTAATATTCCAACACGCACCATATCAAACTGAAAAGCCGGATAAACGATCGTGGCAGCCGAACTGGCAGCATGAAGACTTTTGGCTTGATAACCACGATCCTTAAAAAGTCCGGTCATCAATCTAAAACGCTTAATTTGTCGCTGAATCCTCACATGATTGGCAATACTTTCAGCGCCGGCCAAATGTGTGCAAAGTCCTTCGAGCACGTAGGCGTCTTTGTATGTGCGAAGCAAAGGCCAAATCTCATTTAATTCGTAAGGACCAAAACCTGTTCTGTTCATACCGGTCTCGAGTTCGATATGTATTCTTGCCTTCACGCCAAGCTTATCGGCGAGTTTCAGTGCTTCTTTAAGTCTCTCGGGTTCAAAAACCCAAAATTCCATATCATTTTCAAGCACCCAAATCAAACCTTCAGGCGGTATCCATCCCATGATCATTACAGCAGTTTCAGGCTGCTTAACACTTAAAACCCGTTCTGCCTCATCAATGCTGAAAACCGAAAAATGATCAATTCCACAATGCTCGGCAGCCGGCACATATATTTCGATACCATGCCCATATGCATTACCTTTCACAACTGAAGAAATGCGGACATTCTTCTTTACAAACCTTTTGATAAAACTAAGGTTATGGGCAATAGCATCATAGCTCAGCTCTATGATTGATGGTGTATGAAAACTTGTAGCTGTCATTATTGTTTGATCAAACGATACTCCAGGTATTTATTCGTGAAACCAACTTTTTCGTACAAGAAACGGGCAGGATTATTTGGCTCAACATGCAAAGCCACATTACCTTTTGAAAGCTCAATAGCCTTGTTCATCAATTGTTTACCAATGCCTTTTCCACGCAATCCGGCATCTACTGCGATATAAACAAGAATGTTCTCTGGAATATAATCCTCCATCCCGGTGCGATTAACAACGACAACTCCTGCCATTTTTCCATCAATGCTACCAACAATTACAAAACCACCAACTACTGAAGTTTCTCCTACAGAGTAGTCAATAGCTTTGCGTATAGCCTCTTTTGAATCACCAAACTCCTCAAGATGCTGGTGCAAAAAGTCAACAATTTTTCTTTTTTCTAGCGTTCCCATTGGGAGATAACTGTCATAAATTTGAATTTCCATGGTTGAAAATATTTTTTGTATAATAAATGAATAAATAAGATAATAAGGAGGCTGTGATTCCAAACACATTGGCATCCAAGCCATAAGGCAAATTAATTTCAAGGATTAAAAGGATGATAGTTGTTCCGCCACCGGCAATCATAGCACCCAAAGCTGCCCATTCGTTCCGCTGATTCAGAAAAACGGCAGCCAGCAAAGGAATCAGCAAGCCGCTAACCATAAAAGCGTAAGAATACAACATCAGTGAAAGAACCTCAGTTAGCTGCATGGCAATAATTACTGCAAAAACACCCAGCAAAAAGGTCATTAATTTTGATGCTTTCATGGCAACCTGCACTGTGATGGCATTTGGAAACAGCCGTTGCAAAAGGTCGTGCATCATATTTGATGAAGAAGCCATTAAACAGCTGTCGGCAGTGGATAAAATTGCCGAAAAATAGGCCGAAAGAATAAGTCCCATAAGACCAACCGGCATGATAGTGCGCAACAATAAAGGCAACCCCATTTCTGCATCAATGCCACTTCCGGCTGCAAAACCAAGTGCCTCAAACATGCCATTCTGATAAGCCACGCGACTGATCAATCCCAAACCAACACCCATAAAAGCCATTATTGGCCATTCGAATAATCCGGCAATAATCCAGGCCTTTCGCGCTTCAGATACCGAACGGCTGGCATAAATGCGCTGGTAAAGCGTCATCCCAACAAACCAAATTGGCAAGATTGTAACCATCCAATTGAGGAACTGCTGCCAGCTGAGGTTACTAAATGAAAAAAACTCATCTGGAAGCGCAGCCTGAATGGCATCCCACCCGCCAACTGCGACCCACGATAAGGGAATTCCCAAAAAAATCAGACCAGCCATTAATAAAATCCATTGGATAGTATCTGTATAAATCACTGCTTTAATCCCTCCAAGAACAGTATAAATTACAGCCACAAAACCCATGACTATCAATGCATAAGATGTGTTTAGGCCAGCAAAGGCTGCTGAAGCCAGTTTGGCACCGGCAAGTAACTGCGAACTTGTAAAGCCAAGGTATCCGATACCGGAAATCAATCCAGCGATAAGCGCTGCTTTTTTGCCATAGAAATGACGAAATACCTCTGGAAAAGTAAAAAATTTCTGTTTGTCGGCTAGTCTTTTGATTCGTGGAATAAGGAAAACCCCGCTTAGCCAGGCTCCCAGAAAACCAGTAAAAAGCATCCAGCTTCCTGATACGCCAATCAAAAAACCCAAACCGCCCAATCCAATTGAAAAACCTCCACCCACATCCGTGGCAACAACCGACAAGCCAATATGCCAACGCCCCATTCCACGGCCACCAACGTAATAATCTTCAACATCTTTATTTCTGAGATGAAAATAAAAGCCCACCCCAAGCATGCCTGCCATGTAAACAATAAAAATGAGGATATCAATCCAGTTCATCAAGGCTGTGGTTTAATTTAACTTATGGCATAGCTGTTTTGCGCGGACTCACCCTGATTATACCCACTCCTTCGAGTTGATGTGCATTCAGGATCTGAATCACGCCATCGCTCTGTTTGAGCGGAACCAAAAGCTTTAACTCCTGATGTTGATTTTTATTTCTGATGAAACTTCTAAGTGCTTTTATCAGTCCGGACGCATCCTGTTTGCCCTCAAGGTATTTATAATAATAGTGAACACCTTCATGCTCGGCAGTTATATCCGGCTCGAACGCTATTTCTTTTTTTACTGAAGTATCCGACTGAATTTCTGAACCTTCATTTACAGCAAACTTCACTTGCTGAAAACCATTGTCTTGAAGGTATTTACTAAAAGCTATTATTATTTCTTCTTTCATCTAAGGGTTCTAAATTTTAAGTGAATAGGAAAGTTAGTTTGTACAGAAACAAAAATATAACAATTCCATGAAAGTACCAAATTGTTTTCCTGAAACTTTAAAATAACTTAGAGTTAACCTATTCTTTTATAATGCTTTAAGCATATAATAAAAAAAATAAGCAAGAAAAGTAAATTAATGAAATAAAAAAGGAAAGATTATAATTTCTATTCAAACTAAAAAATAGATTTGCCCTACTCAAGCTCAATATTGAAAGTCATCAATTGTAATCATGGGTGAAGCAGGCTCGTCATTGATATTAAAGCAATGAACCAGCAAGCCAAGTGATTCTTTAAGCAATTTAATCTCTTCTTCCGGTAAAGCTGCCAGTTTGTGTGATAATTGTTGATGCATCAATTCGGGAGACTGATCAAGAAGCTTTTTTCCTGAGGAAGTGAGACTTACCACAGTAATTCGTTTATCTCCTGATTTTGGCAGTCGCGCCACAAGATGCTTTTTCTCTAACCGACTTACAATGCCGGTTACAGTACTCAGATTGAGGTTGAGATAGGCAGCAATTCCGCTGATAGTAGATTGATAACCAGGATTGGAAGCCAGATAATGCAAGCAAAGCAACTGTGGAATGCTGATCCCAAATTCCTTCTGAATACGTTTTGACTCCAAATTAATTGATCGAACAATTTTCCGGAGATTAATTAGTACATCGGTAAAATCACTCATGACTCGTTTGTATGCAACGTAAATGAAGCAACAAAGAAAATAAAATTCAGCTACATTTGCACCTCATTTTATAAAAAGTGAATCAAAAAAAACTCAAACCCCATTTTTTTTCCCTCCTTGCCATGTTGATTTGGGGTATTTCCTATATCTGGTCGAAACAAGTTTTTGAATTTCTACAACCTGCCACAACTATTTGGTTCAGATTAATCATTTCCGTTCCGTTTTTGGCTGTTATTATCAAATTAAGACGGAAAAGTTTCAGGTTTAAAAAGTCTCACTGGCCTCTTTTGTTGGGAGTTTCATTTTTCAATCCTTTCCTTTACTTTATCGGCGAAAGCTTTGGACTCAATTTGGTATCGCCAACTATCAGTGCTGCCATTATTGCAACTATTCCGGTTTTTACGCCGGTTTTTGCCTTTCTATTTCTGCGCGAACGAATCAAAACCATTAACATTTTGGGCTTATTTATTTCATTTGCAGGCGTGCTGATCATGCTTATCGAACGCAAATCAGGCATAACTGCTTCGGTAACAGGGCTGGCATTTTTGTTTATGGCTGTTGTTGCTGCTATAATATATGGTGTATTACTCAAAAAGCTGACATTTTCCTATGGCCCTATTCAAATCGTTTTTATTCAAAATCTTATTGGAATTTTTTATTTCATCCCTGTAGTCTTTGGGCTGGAATCTGCAGGTTTAAGCGCAATTGTATTTAGCACTGAATGGATTATCCCCTTAATTCTTTTAGGTGTGTTTGCCAGCTCACTGGCTTTTGTTACTTTTACATATGGTGTTGAAAAACTAGGGATTGCATATGCCAACAGTTATACCAATACTATCCCGGTTTTTACGGCTTTTTTCAGCTTTTTGCTTTGGGGAGAAAATCTTACCTTTGACAAAATACTCGGAATATTGCTTGTGGTGGCTGGCGTTTTATTGAGCCAACGCATCAGGTTTCGTGGCAAAAAATCATCCATATGACAGTAAAACCTAAAGTACTTGTAATGGGAGCCGGACTTGTCGGCTTACCAATGGCAAAAGATCTGATAAAAGACCATGAGTTTGAAGTAAGTATTGCCGATATCAATCCTGATCGTTTGTTATTAGCTAAATCATTTAATATCAACACTTATAATCACGATTTAACGCAATTTAATCCAGATGACGATTGGTGCTCAGGTTTTGAGTATTATATCAACGCTGTTCCCGGAGCAATGGGTTTCGAAGTATTAAAAAAGCTAATCCGAAAAGGAAAACCTGTTGTTGATATTGCCTTTTATCCCGAAAATCCGCTCGCACTTAACGAATCAGCTATACAATATGGCAGCTGTGTAATCTGCGATATGGGCGTTGCGCCTGGAATGAGTCATTTGTTGTGTGGTTATGCCAGTGAACAACTCGATAAGATCAATAACATCCTTATTTATGTGGGCGGGCTTCCCTCCGAGCGAACACAACCATGGGAATACAAAGCTGTTTTTTCTCCTGCTGACGTTATTGAAGAATATACTCGACCGGCGCGACTGATTGAGTATGGAAGATTAGTTGAAAAGCCTGCGCTTACTGATATAGAACAGCTTCATTTTGAAGGTATTGGAACATTAGAAGCTTTCAATAGCGATGGACTCAGATCACTCATCACTTCTTTAAAGGCTGATTTCATGGCCGAAAAAACCCTGCGCTACCCCGGCCATGCTGCAAAAGTAAAGTTGTTGCGCGATAGCGGTTTTTTGAGTGATAAGCCAATAGAAGATGATCCTGCCGGACGATCTCCGCTCAGCTTGACACAGCAAGTTCTCTTTAAAAATTGGCTGCTACAGGCCGGAGAGGCTGATTTTACGGTAATGCGAATTATCGTTGAAGGCATTCACGCTCAAAAAGGCCTGATGCGCTATACCTATGAGCTTTTTGACCAGTATGATTCTGAAAGTGAAACCCACTCCATGGCCCGCACAACAGGCTATGCCGCAACTTCTGCGTTGCGCCTGATCCACGCCGGGCTTTGGAATAAACCCGGTATCCATTTTCCTGAAACTATCGGGCAATCAGAAAAAGCAGTGCGTTTCATGCTGGAAAAGTTAAGCTTGCGCGGAATATTTTATGAAGAAAGTATTCAATTACTAACATGATTACCAGCAAAACCAATCCTCAGATAAAAGCACTGGTTCGCCTTCAGAAATCGTCGGAGCGTCGCAAAACAAACCGTATCTTGATTGAGGGTCGTCGCGAAATTGAACGTGCAATTGCCTTCAACGTAATAATTGAAACATTATACTATTGTCCCGATCTCTGTCCTGACATACCCAAATGGCTAACAAAAAACCGGATAGCTGTTAGCAAAGAAGTTTTTGAAAAAATTGCTTACCGGAGTGAAAGTGATGGTTTATTGGCAGTTTCTTTTCCTCCGGAAACCAGTTTGGAAAAGCTGCAATTATCTCAAAACCCTTTGATTATTGTGCTGGAGGCCGTTGAAAAGCCCGGCAATCTCGGAGCAATTTTGCGTACCGCAGATGCAGCCGGAGCCGATGCCATTTTGGTATGTGATCCGCTAACAGATATCTACAACCCAAATACCATACGCTCTAGTCTGGGTTGTGTGTTTAGTGTGCCGGTTGTTGCATGCAGCAGCAATGATGCCATCCATTGGCTCAAATCTAAAAAGATTCAGATTTTTGCAACTTATCTGGAAGCTTCCATCAACTACCTTGATGCTAGTTTTACCATGCCATCAGCCATTGTGGCGGGAACGGAATCAACTGGTTTATCCAAGCAGTGGATCGACGCTGCTGATCAAAACCTAATAATTCCCATGCATGGTATCACTGATTCTCTGAATGTTTCGGTAAGCACGGCGATTGTGCTTTTTGAAGCCCTGCGCCAAAGGCAGAACCGGCGATAGTTTATCAATATAGGCAATAAACTGTATGTCTGTATTTTAAGTACTATGATTGGTAAAATTCACATAGGAATGAAAAATCAAATCAACACCAGCCAGGTACTCATTTTATTGATTCACAACTATTTATCAGTTTCACAATTTTTCATAAAATTCCAGGAGCACCTCTATAATACACTGATATTCAACATATAACACACTGATATTCAACGGCGTTTGAATTTGTTTTCAATTTTAAACTAATTTCAAAAAACCAAATACTATCAATAATCAATCTTTTATTATCTTTGTCGCACAAAATGTCATCAATTGAATAATTATTTTCGATTTTAATGTTGTATTGATCAATATCAGATAATTATAAGGCAAAAGTATTCACAAAAACCTTAAACATTGGAAACTAAAATCACTGAAATAAACGGTTTACAGCTGTATCACAGTTTCATGGCCGGAGCTCAGCGTATTTTTGAAAACCAGAAGTTGCTCAACAAAATCAATGTATTCCCTGTAGCGGATGCTGATACGGGAACCAATCTGGCCTCAACCATGCGGAGTATAGCTAATACTGCTCAACCCCACCCTAATCTCAAAATCACCGCAGATGCACTTGCTGATGCTGCATTGATGGGTGCCCGCGGAAATTCCGGGATTATTTTTGCGCAGTTTCTTTATGGATTCAGCAACGAAATCAAAGAAGAACAAACGCTCACGGTAAGTGCTTTCGCCGAATACATGAAAAATGCAGTTCGCTATGCTTATGAGGCCATTGCTAATCCCATAGAAGGCACAATGATCTCTGTGATCAAAGACTGGGCCGAATACATTTATCAGTTTAAAGACAAATTCGACGATTTTTTGAGGCTACTTCTTGACGGCCTCAAAAAAGCAATGGAATCGTTGAAAATGACAACCGAAAACCTGCCAATACTTGCTAAACATAACGTAGTAGATGCTGGTGCAAAAGGCTTTGTTATTTTCCTGGAAGGTATGTTCAATTACTTCAAAAACGGACAAATTGCTGTTAATTTTGAAGATCATAAAATTGAAATTGCTGAGGCTATTGACGCTATTGATCACGAAGATGTAAATTTTCGTTACTGCACAGAAGCATTGATGACAGGAACCAACCTGAATCGTAGCGATTTTATTACACTCATGAAGCCTTTTGGTGATTCGATGGTTATCGCCGGTTCGGATAAAAAAATGCGTATCCATATCCATACAGATGAACCTTGGGCACTTTTTCAGAAAATTGCACCACTAGGCACCATTACCTACAAAAAGGTAGATGATATGGTTATGCAAAACGATATTGCCAGTAACCGAAAATCTGATATTGGTCTGGTCACCGACTCTACCTGTGATCTACCGATGGAATTGATCGAGAAATATCAGATTCAGGTTTTGCCGCTTACGGTACATTTTGGACAGGATTTTTTTCTGGACCGCATCACTATTCAGCCGCAGCAGTTTTTTGAAAAACTTCGTACTTCAGATATCTATCCATCTACTGCACAACCTGCTTTTAGCGAATTTGTGAATCGGTACAATTACTTGTCAACACATTATAAAAGCATCATTAGTGCGCACATTAGCTCGGGCATGAGCGGAACCTGGCAAAACAGTTCTAACGCTGCCCAAAAAATCAAAAATGAATCGGGCAAAAAGATTGATGTAATCGACAGTAAAAAAATTTCCAGCGCACTGGGTCTTATTGTGTTACGCACTGCAAAAGCTATCGAAAGCGGCCTGGCTCATGACGAGATTGTTCAATCCATCCCAAAATGGTCTGATAATACCAGGATTTTAGTTAGCTCACGTTCTATGAAATATATGGTAAAAAGTGGCCGTGTAAGCTATTCTAAAGGACTATTGGGAAAACTTTTAGGAATTAAGCCTATTGTTGAAGTTAAAAATCACGGAAAAACTGAAGTCTTTGGCAAACCGATATCAGAAAAATCCAGCCAGAAAATAATAATGGAAGAGATGAAACGCTTTGTTGGCAACAAAAAAATCTGGGGCTATGCAATCTCGCATGCCGACAATCCGGAAACTGCACAATGGTATGCCGAACAAATGAAAGAACTCACTGGCGGACAAGAACCTGTCTTTATCCAGGAAGCCTCCCCTGTGTTGGTTACAAATGTCGGCCCCGGAGTGGTTGCTCTGTCCGTAATGTTGGCCTGACATTTTAATTAGAAAATTTTTAAAGGCAGGCTGCTTCCGCAATCTGCCTTTTTGTATTCATTCTAAATACCAGCCTCAATACAAGATTTCTCCCTCAATTGATTACTTTTGCGCATTCTATTGTTAATTTATAAACAACAGTACACGCATGATTAATAAAGCCTTAACACACCCTGAAAGTATAGTAGTTGTTGGTGCTTCCAATGATATCAACAAGCCAGGCGGAAAAGTTTTGAAAAACCTTATCGATGGAGGTTTTTCAGGTAAACTTTATGTAATGAATCCCAAAGAGACAAGCATTCAGGGAATTATAAGTTATGCTGACAACAAAAGCATGCCTAAAGCTGATCTGGCAATAATTGCCATTGCAGCACGCTTTGTTCCTGATCTGGTAGATGCTCTAATTGCATACAATAATACAAGGGCATTTATCATACTTTCAGCCGGATTTAGCGAGGAAAGTGCAGAAGGTAAAATTTTGGAAGAACGGATTGTACAAAGTATAAACAACGTAAACGGAGCATTGATAGGGCCTAATTGTGTTGGAATACTAACTCCGCAACACCATAGCATTTTCACAAAACCCATCCCAAAACTTGATCCAAAAGGCTGCGATTTTATCTCAGGATCAGGTGCTACGGCATGTTTTATAATGGAAGCAGGTATCCCGAACGGTCTTCGTTTTTCGAATGTTTTTAGCGTTGGAAATTCAGCACAGATGGGCGTTGAAGAAATCCTTCAATACATGGACGAAAGCTTCGATGCAAAAAAAGACAGCACTGTGAAACTGTTGTATATCGAAAATATAGACAAACCTGCAAAACTACTTAAACACGCACGCTCACTGATCAGCAAAGGCTGTCGCATTGCTGCCATCAAAGCTGGTGGAAGCGAAGCCGGAAGCCGCGCTGCATCATCACATACCGGAGCACTGGCCAGTTCTGATACAGCTGTTGAAGCCTTATTCCGAAAAGCGGGAATTGTGCGTTGTCACAGCCGCGAAGAACTGATTACTGTTGCAGGTATTTTTATGCATCCGGAGCTTAAAGGCAAACGTATCGCAATCATTACCCATGCCGGCGGGCCAGCCGTTATGCTCACTGATGCGCTCTCCAATAACGGACTTGAAGTCCCTGCAATAAAAGGGAATGCAGCAGAAAACCTTAAAGAGCAGCTTTTCGCTGGTTCCTCAGTTAATAACCCCATCGATTTTCTGGCTACAGGAACAGCCGGGCAACTTGGAAAAATAATTACAGCATGCGATCAGGATTTTGATCATATTGATGCGATGATTGTTATTTTTGGAACACCAGGCCTTTTTGAGATTTTCGATGTGTATGAGGTACTGGATCGCAAAATGAAGGAAATTACCAAGCCCTTATTTCCGGTTCTTCCCTCTACCCTCACAGCTGCAAAGGAAGTTGAGTTTTTCCTCAATAAAGGACACGTCAACTTTCCAGATGAAGTTAATCTAGGACGCACATTAGCCAAAGTATATCAAACACCTAAACCTTCTGAAGATCTGTTAGATAATGTTGAAATTGACCATATAGCAATACGTAAGGTAATCAATGATTCGAGCGATGGGTACCTCAATCCGGAAAATGTGAGTCAGCTGCTGGATGCAGCCGGAATTACACGTGCTGGTGAAGCTGTTGTAAACTGTCCGGAAGATGCTCTTAATGCCGCAGAAAAACTCGGTTATCCACTGGTAATGAAAGTAGTAGGGCCTGTGCATAAATCTGATGTCGGTGGTGTTGTGCTTAACATCGATAGCCCCGAAAAAGTTACAGCAGAGTTTAACCGTATGAAACAAATCCCGGAAACGACAGCTATCCTAATGCAGCCAATGCTAAAGGGAACTGAACTATTTGCCGGCGCCACGCGGGAAGATAAATTTGGACATCTGGTGTTTTTTGGACTGGGAGGTATTTTCATTGAGGTGTTGAAAGACGTAGCTTCAGGATTGATCCCCATCAGCGAAAAAGAAGCAGTAAATATGATTCAGTCTATAAAAAGTTATCCTATCCTAAAAGGAATAAGGGGTCAGGAAGGTGTTAACGAGGAGGCTCTTCAACAGATTATCATTCATTTATCGGCTTTGCTGCAGGCAGCACCTGAAATAGCAGAAATGGACATCAATCCACTCCTGGGAAATTCAAGCCAGGTGGTTGCTGTTGACGCCCGTATCCGCATTAAAAAGTAACAGAAAAATGAAACGAAACGATTGGATTGTCATCCTGATCATTCTAATCCTTGGTGCAGCTTTTGTATGGCTACCCGGTTTAGCTTCAACCTACGAAAAACTTAATCTGGAACATGGTATTCTGATGAGTTTTGTAAAATTTGCTATACTTTCTACCTTCGGTGAATGCTTGGCTTTACGCATAAAAACCGGCAAATACAACCGAAAAGGTTTTGGAATAGTCCCCAGAGCAGTAGTGTGGGGATTTTTAGGCATTACCATTAAAATGGCTTTTGTGATTTATGCCGCTGGAACACCCCAGTTACTAAGCTACTTTGGGTGGCCGGAAGCTACCACATCATTATCAGGCGGATTGAGCATAATGGCCTTGTTCACAGCTTTTAGCATCAGTACAACTATGAATCTGACTTTTGCGCCTGTGATGATGACCATTCATAAAATCACTGACATCCATATTCTTGAAACAGGAGGCACACTCCAAGGACTTTTAAGACCAATTGCTATGGGTCGCATTTTCACACATCTTGACTGGAAAATTCAATGGAATTTTGTTTTCAAAAAAACCATCCCTTTCTTCTGGATTCCAGCCCATACCATCACTTTTTTATTGCCAGTAAATTTTCAAGTGCTATTTGCAGCCAGTTTGGGCATTGCCCTAGGTTTGATCCTGAGTTTGGCAACGCAGAAATAAACTGAAGATGCTCATCATCTCCTTTATGCCTCATCATTAGAAAACTTACTCATCACTTCAAATCTGCTTTTTCTAAAACGATTATAAATAAGGCTTAAATCGCAAACCATTGCAAGAGTTTTAGATAAAAGGTTTATCTTTGACAGTGGCACATTAGCAAGCCCCGGAGCGCTTGTTCTGTATGAAAATTCCGCATAAATCACTGCATCTCAGCAAGCCAAAACTCCGGTGATAATGTTAGCAATTTTTAAATTAAAATATTATGCAGCATACACCTATTCCGGCAGAAATAGTAAACGCCAAAATCAAAGAAAGCGGTCTCGAAAAAATTGGGACTGCCTCTATCAGAGAAATCAAAAAACTTGTTGACACAATCGAAAAAGCGAGTGGTATCAAGTTTATTCGGATGGAAATGGGCATACCCGGATTACTTCCTTCAAAAATAGGCACTGGGGCGCAAGTTGAAGCGCTCCAAAGCGGAGTTGCAGCCATATACCCTGACATACAGGGAATTCCACAATTAAAGGAAGAAATTTCTAACTTCGTTAAGAACTTCATGAACATTGCCGTAGATCCCGGCGGTTGTCTTCCAACAGTTGGATCTATGCAAGGAAGCTTTGCCGCATTTTTAACCTTAAGCCGCCTGCACAAAGAAAGAGATACAACTCTTTTTATCGACCCGGGATTTCCGGTTCATAAGCAGCAGCACAAAGTGTTGAACCTCAAAATGGAAACTTTTGATGTGTACAATTTCCGTGGTGATAAATTGCGCGAGAAACTAGAAAGTTATTTCAGCAAAGGACATATTCATTCGGTATTGTATTCAAATCCAAACAATCCTTCATGGATTTGTTTCACAGAAAAAGAACTACAAATTATCGGCGAGCTTGCCAATAAATATGATGTAATTATTATGGAAGATCTGGCCTATTTTGGCATGGATTTCAGGAAAGATTTCAGCAAACCTGGCCAAGCTCCCTATCAACCTTCAGTAGCCAATTATACAGACAATTTTATACTTTTCATTTCCAGTTCAAAAGCTTTCAGCTATGCCGGCGAACGGATTGGTATGATGGTGATCTCGGATAAGCTGTTCAACCGACGTTTCACTGATTTGAAAAAATATTATGATAATGATCTTTTTGGGCACACTATGGTTTTTGGAACCTTGTATCCATTGAGTTCTGGTACTTCGCATTCAGCACAGTATGCTTTGGCTGCAATGTTAAAAGCTGCCAACAACGGTCAATTCAACTTTGTGGAAGAAGTAAAAATTTACGGACAAAAAGCTGCAATAATGAAACGGTTATTCCTCGAAAATGGCTTCAATATTGTTTATGATAAAGATGAAGATCAACCCATTGCAGACGGATTTTATTTCACTTATGCCTATCCTGGTTTCAGTGGTATCGATTTACTGGAAGAAATGATTTACTATGGTATTTCAGCCATCTCATTGGATATTACCGGCAGCGAACGTCATGAAGGCATAAGAGCCTGCACTTCACTCATCAGCATGGATCAGATGCCCGATCTGGAAGACAGACTCAGGCAATTTCATAAAGATCATCCAGTAAATTAATTATGAAAGCCTGTTGCATAATTTTTATAAAACAAATATGTTAGAAAATTGGAACTTACACAGACCAAATAAAAACACTATTTAAACTGGTTATAAATTAGCCGTAATGAGGCATTTAACAGGGTTGTAATTGTCGAAAATAGCACTAAAAACTGTAATTTCGTGCAATCGAAAGCAATAACTTTTAAATAAAATTAATATGGCAAAAGTCAGAGGAGCCATTGTTGTTGACGTTGAGAAATGTAAAGGCTGTGAAGTTTGTATTCCGGCCTGCCCTACCGACGTTATCGCACTGGCTAAAGAAGTAAACGGCAAAGGATATCACTATGCCTACATGGCAGACCATGAGGCGTGTACCGGCTGTGTAAACTGTGCCATCGTCTGTCCCGACGGTGTGATAACGGTGTATAAGGTTAAAGTTTAACCTATCAATGTCAAACAATTAAAAAATATTATTATAATGAGCGAATTAAAACTCATGAAGGGGAACGAAGCCCTGGCAGAAGCCGCCATCAGAGCTGGAGCCGATGCCTATTTTGGATACCCGATAACCCCTCAATCTGAGGTTATAGAATACCTCATGGCCGAAAAACCTTTCGACAGAACCGGAATGGTTGTGTTACAGGCCGAAAGCGAAATAGCTGCCATCAACATGGTATATGGAGCCGCCGGTGCAGGAAAAAAAGTAATGACTTCATCATCAAGTCCCGGCATCAGCCTTAAACAAGAAGGCATTTCCTATATCTCAGGAGCCGAATTACCCTGTTTATACGCCAATGTGGTTCGCGGCGGCCCAGGTCTTGGAACCATTCAACCTTCGCAAGCAGATTATTTTCAAAGTACCAAAGGTGGCGGTCATGGAGATTATCATCAGATTGTGCTGGCACCTGCTTCAGTACAGGAAATGGCTGATTTTGTAAAGGATGGATTTGATCTGGCCTTTAAATATCGCATACCCGTGCTGATTCTTAGTGATGGCGTAATTGGTCAGATGATGGAAAAGGTTGATCTTTTTGATCCAATTCCACGACTTACTAACGACGAAATCATTGAAAGATATCCGTGGGCTACGACAGGTAAAAAATCGGGCACAGAGCGAAGAATTATCACTTCATTGGATTTGGATAGTCACAAAATGGAGAAGCACAACCAAAAGCTTCAAGCCAAATACAAAGAAATTACCGAAAAAGAAGTTCGTTACGAACTTATCGACTGCGATGACGCTGAATATATCTTTGTTGCATATGGTTCGAGTGCACGTATTGCTCAAAAAGCTGTTAAACTTGCTCGAGCAAAAGGTATCAAAGCAGGCTTATTCCGTTTGATCACGCTGTTTCCCTTCCCCTCCGTTAAAATGTTCGAAATGTGTGGCAAAGGCATAAAAGGCTTCCTGGCCGTTGAAATGAGCGCCGGACAAATGGTTGAGGATGTTCGTTTAGCTGTAAAAGGATGCTCCAAAGTAGAACATTTTGGACGTTTTGGAGGCGTTGTACACACGCCAGAAGAAGTACTCGAAGCGCTTGAACAAAAAATAATAGGAGGTTAAGACCATGGCTGAAATAACATTGGAAGAAATCATTAAACCCGAAAATCTGGTTTATACCAAAACAAAACTTATGACGGACAAAGTGCTGAGCTATTGTCCGGGCTGCGGCCATGGTACTGCTCATCGTATCACGATGGAAGTGATTGAAGAGCTGGGGCTGGAAGAACAAACCATTGGCGTGGCTCCTGTTGGATGCTCGGTACTTGCATATGAATTTATGAATATTGATATGCAACAAGCTGCACACGGACGTGCTCCGGCAGTGGCAACAGGTATTAAAAGAGTATGGCCCGAAAAAATCGTTTTCACCTATCAGGGAGACGGTGACTTGGCAGCTATTGGCACCAACGAAACCATTCATGCTTGCAACCGAGGCGAAAACATTGTAATTATCTTTATAAATAACGGCATCTATGGAATGACCGGGGGACAGATGGCCCCTACAACGCTTCCCGGCATGAAATCGTCCACTTCTCCCTATGGAAGAGATGTACAAACGATGGGAAATCCCTTAAAAGCCACCGAATTAGTTGCTCAGCTTCCTGGAACTTATTTTGTAACACGTCAGTCTGTTCATACTCCCAGAAACGTAAGAAAAGCAAAAAAAGCGATTAAAAAGGCATTCGAAAATCAACGCGACGGGAAGCCTGGCGTTTCCTTCGTTGAAATAGTTTCCAATTGCAATTCCGGATGGAAAATGACACCTCGCGATTCCAATGTTTGGATGGAGGAGAATATGTTTCCTTTCTACCCGCTCGGCGATATCAAAGTTGACGGTCAGTTACTTTAAGATGTTGAATTAAAAAACCAAAACAATGACTGAAGAATTAATTATAGCTGGATTTGGCGGACAAGGTGTGCTCTCGATGGGTAAGATACTTGCTTACAGCGGTATTATGCAAGATCAGGAAGTAAGCTGGATGCCCTCTTATGGCCCTGAAATGCGTGGTGGTACTGCAAACGTAACCGTTATTGTAAGCGACGAACGGATCAGCTCACCAATTTTAACTATTTTCGACTCTGCCATTATCCTAAACCAGCAATCGATGGATAAATTCGAATCGGGTGTAAGACCCGGAGGCATTTTGCTTTATGATCCCAACGGCATTACTCGTCACCCCGAAAGAAAGGATATCAATATATATCAAATTGAAGGTGCACGCCTGGCTGCTGAAATGGGAAATACCAAAATATTTAACATGGTAGTACTTGGTGCTTACCTCAAAATAAAGCCTGTCGTTAAGATGGAGAACGTAATTCGGGGCCTGAAAAAATCCTTGCCCGAACGGTATCACAAGCTCATTCCGCTCAATGAAGATGCAATTAATATGGGGCTTAAAAATGTGATTGCTGTTCAGGAATTACAGTAGTTGTAACCAAAAATCAAAACCAGAGCCTTCCTTTTATCGGGAAGGCTTTTTTGTTACAGCTAAAAATTATCTTTGTATTAATGATTGATATTAAAGCCCTGCTCGACTCAAAACTAGCACAAATTACTAAAGATCAAATCTTTGTTGCTGATGATCCGATCTGCATACCACACCGGTTCAGCAAAAAAGAAGATATTGAAATAGCCGGATTTCTCACAGCTATTTTGTCATGGGGAATGCGGCGGCAAATAATAGAAAGAGCCGGATTTTTGATGCAATTAATGGATAATGCTCCCTTTCAATTTCTGATGCAGGCCGAAGCCAGAGATTTTAGCCGTTTGGAACAATTTCAATACCGAACCTTTAAAGGAATTGATTGTCATGCACTTACTTATGCTCTGGCAATGATTTACAAAAATCAAGGGGGGCTTGAACAGGCTTTTTCAAGTGGCTTTGCACAGGGAAATATCTGGGATGCTATCGTATTCGTCAGAAATATACTGTTAAGTTATCCACACGAAAAGCGCACCGAAAAACATTTAGCCAATCCCGAAAAGGGTGCTTCTGCTAAACGTATTAATATGTTTTTAAGATGGATGGTAAGGCAGGATGAATCCGGGATTGATTTTGGGTTATGGAAAAATATTCCAACTAAAGCGCTGATTTGCCCACTCGATCTTCATACGGGAAATGCAGCACGCAGGTTAGGATTATTACAAAGAAAACAAGATGACAATAGAGCTGCAGATGAGCTTACTGCTCAGTTGCTTCTGTTTGATGCGTCTGATCCGGTAAAGTACGATCTGGCTTTGTTTATGCTTAGCATTGATAAGCAGTTGGAAGGTTTATAAACCAGCAAAGCCGGCACAAAGGCCGGCCCTACTGGTCACATCAAACGAGAAAACTACAAATGTACCCCTCCTCGGGCGTGAAGAACCTTTTTGTTGTAAAATCCCTCGACTACGATCGAAAAATTGGCTTCCATTTTATTTGAAGTGGCTTCGGTTATAAGGATTTTTCCTGAGGTACATTTGTAAAATTCATCAGAAGCGCCATGAACAATGAGTTCACATTTATTCAAACCACTCCCGAAATGATACTCGCCTGGGCCGTCCCAGGGATTAAGGAACAATTCGAAAATCACTTTTCCGGCGAGTTCATCGTTCATTACTTTTAAATTTAAAGCTTCCTTATTGAGGATGTATGTATCGAGGTGATCGGTGCAAATACTTTTGCTGCTAAAACCATCCATGTCCATATAAAAAATGCCGTCGCAAGGTTCATTTTCTGTGGTAACCGATTGTGTACAACTATTGGCTAACAGACAAATAAATATAGCAACAAGCACTTTTAACAATCTCATGGCTGTTCACTCTAAAAAACAAAATACCTGCAATTATTTACTTACCACTAACTGATACAGAAGTACTAACCGTAAATGACTCACCTACGTGTGCACCACTCTTAATTGTTCCGGTGATAATAAATGTCCAGGTACCACTGGTTCTTACAAAGTAGTTGGGAAAAGTTATTGGTTCGCTTCGAATCAATAATATACCGTTCCCAAGGTAAGTATCATCCTGCAATGCTCCTGGTGATTTCACTTCTACTTTAATCAATTCATAATCGTCTGTTGTACAGGCAATGTAGAAATCGATTGTTGTGGCATCAATCGCAATGGAAGTTGCAGAGAACACCGGAGTATAAGGAGTTGGGGTTGGAGTTGGCTCCGGATCGTCTTTTTTCTTACATGATGATGTTGTAAACATAACAAACATCAAAACTGTGCCTAAGGCAATGAGTACGTTTTTTGTTTTCATTGTAAATTAATTTAAGGGGTTACATAAGGGCGCAAATTAGGAACAGCTAGCCCCTAAAGTCAAATCAATTTGATCAATGAATAACTTTACTTATTAAGTGTAGCTTTTGGTTGAGTATTTGCAGTTTTAAACATAGTGTTGCAAAGCCGATAAAAAGAACTCTTTGCGTCGGCTCGAGACAGGAATGCGTTCTTTTGTAGTAAGAATTACAATACCACTACTTTTCTCAAAAGTTAATACATGACTGAGGTTAACAAGATGGGACTGATGAATCCGGCAGAAGCCAAAGGGGCTCAACATCTCATCAAACTCTTTTAGCGTTTTTGCTACCAAAACAGCTTTGCCATCTTCTTTGATTACATGGGTATAATTTTCGTCGGCTTCGCAGCGAATCACCTCATTGATTTTGATAACATGCATGGTAGTAGATGTGTTGAGGATGATTTTTTTTTCCTGCCTTTCAGGTTGCATATTATCTTCGAGCGCTTCCATTTGCTTATCAAACAAATCTTCAACATCCATCTGTTTTTCCAATTTGCTTACCGCCCGGATCAATTCCTTTGGGCTCACAGGTTTAAGTAAATAATCCACAGCACTTAATTTGATTGCCCTGAGTGCAAAATGATCAAAAGCAGTCACAAAAATTACTTTGAAGGGAATTGGCTTAAACTTTTTCAACAACTCAAATCCGTTTCCTCCTGGCATTTGAATATCCAGAAACACAACATCAGGTTTATGCATATTAATCAATTCGTATGCATTGGCGATGTTTTCAGCCTGTCCTATCACTTCAATATCCTTGCAATAGTATTGCAACATATTTAACAAAGCTTTGCGCGAGTTTTCCTCGTCGTCAACAATTAATGCCTTTATGCTCATGCTTTAATATTTCTACTGACAAAATTACTTTTTAAAGGAATTTCAAATGCCACACGGGTTCCTTTTACAAGGCCATCCTCGATAATTTCGTCAACATTAAAAGGAATTCTTGTTTTTGTCTTCTTTTCAAGCAGTTGAATCCGTTCCCTGCAAATAGCAATAGATAACGACTCGTGCTGATCAGCCTGATCATCAGTTTTTAAGCTTTTTGAAGTCACAATACCAATTCCATTATCCCTTAGCTCGAACCTGATTTTGTTATCCACCAAAACATAGCTCACCTCTATCACGCCCTCCCTGATGTTGTTTTTAATCCCGTGTTCCAGGGCATTCTCCAAAAAAGGTTGCGCCATCATTGGAGGCACATAGGTGATTTCTGTATCTATAGCTGGATCAACTTTAATGCTGAAACCTATCTTCTCAGTAAAACGAAGCTTCTGAAGCTTCATATACAAACTAATCGTTTCGATCTCCTTTTCGAGGGAAACGCATTCGTGGCGGCTGTTTTCGAGAATAAGCCTAATCAACCTGGCAAAATCCGATAAGTACTGCCCTGCAAGATGTGTTTGATTCGAATAGATATAGTTTTGAATGGAGGTGAGGGAATTAAAAATAAAATGCGGATTCATCTGTAAGCGTAATAGTTGCTGATTAAGATCAGTATTTTGCCATTTCATTTTTACATCACGCATCCTCAAAAACCAAATCAAACCAACAAATCCGCCGATCAAGAATATTATTAGGAGGATGAACCACCAGCGCTGCCACCAGGCAGGAATCACATTAATCAACAAACGAGCCTCATGATCACTTCCATTACCATAAGCATCGCCTGTTCGCATTTTAAAAACGTAGTTTCCAGCCGGAACATTAGTGAAATAAGCTGATTTTTGCTGTGGCGTCAAAGCTCTCCATTCATTATCAAAACCCTCTAGTTGATAAAAATAGGTGTAGGGTTGTTCCTTTTCCCAATGATCAGTACCAAAATGAATTGAAAAAAAATTCTGATTGTAGGCGAGCGTCACTTCATCAAGATTTTCGAGCAAGGGTATATAAATTTCATTAAAAACATCCAGATGTGTTAAAAACACTTTGGGAAATGCGTGTCGATAACCAAGTTTTTCAGTTTCTACAAGTGCTAATCCATTTGAACCACCCAAGATTAACATATTCTCATCCCACTGAAATACTGCAGCTTGTGAAAATTTAAAATTTAATTTTACATGCACACTAAAATCTGTAAGCCACTTGGCAGCCGGATCGTAACGCATTAACCCTGCTGAAGTAAGCAACCACAGTGTGCCCTCTTTAGTTGGATGTATCCGATAGAGCTCCAAAAAATCGTATTCAATTCCCAGATCTTGCTTAATGAATTTATCTTCTCGGGCATCATACAAAAATAAATTAGAGCCTGACGCCCAAATATTTCCATCTGAATCTTGCACAACATCATACAAAAGTTCATCAGAAATTCCACCTCCCTTACGCATCTTTTCAAAATAGGATCTGAAACTGTCTTTTTCAGTGTTGTAACATATTAAACCGGATTGTGTGGTTGTAATCCATAATTTTCTATCCTGTGCCTTAAAAAGAGATGTTATAAGTCGATCAGTGTAAGGATCAGGAAGTTGACCAGTAAGTTCTCGGCCAAACTTAGCATTGTTATGCTCAAAAACAGTTAAGCCCGGACCGCCCCAAAAACCAAGATAAACATTACCCTGCTGATCAAATTCAAAATCATTGTACCAATCGCATTTAAAGCTTGAAGGATCGTAACTAAAGTTTTCGAACCTTGCACTTCCAAATGGCAACCTGCTAAAACCTCTTCCAGACCAATATCCCACGTACAAAGTGCCATCCGGATGCTTTTTAAGTGTCCGAATTTGAGGTGAAAGAATATCTGTTCTATCGTCTGGATTGTAATGTGTGACCCTAAATGTATTGATATCAAGCACATCCAATCCCTCATCAGCAGTGCCTATCCATAATTCATGGTCTGATTTTCGTTCTAAACTTGTGATTCGGCTTGACGCTGGCGTATCATCTAACCCAGGAATATGAAAAAGATATCTAATTCCTGATTTTACAGGTTGATGTGTTGATACACCGTTTTCGTGTGCCAGCCAAATCCGTCCGCTTCTGTCTTCGAACACAGCAAAAATCCTCACGCCACTAAGTGATTCCGGATCGTTGTTGTTAAGACTATAATGTGTTGTTTCCCCACTTTGCATATTGATTCTGAAAACCCCATCACTACTTCCCAACCAATAAGTTCCATCGCGTGATTTGATCATGTCGTACACCGTACCTGCCCAGTATTTGTGAAAATATTGCCTGTCTTTATCATAAAGATAAAGCCCTTCGAGCCCTCCTACCCAAAGAAAACCCGGCTTATCTGCAAACAAAAAGGAAACATCCGCCTCGCGTTTTGTTCCCGGAGCTTCATCAGGATCAATTTTAAGTTGATCAAAACGATTTAACTGCTCATCATAATGCATGGGAGGAATACCGCGCCCGCCAATAAACAAATCATCATCCATATCTTTGATCAGGGCATGATAGCGATAATAGGGCTGTGAGACAATCTGATGCACTTGTAATCTTTCAATTTTATTCGACTTTCTTTTATACTGGCTTAGCCAGCCATCCAGCGTTTCGAACCAGACCAGCGAATCACCCTCCAAATAAAGAGCACGAACATAAAGACTGTCGATTATTGCATTATCATCGCAAAAAAAACCATAGATTTTAGTAAATCGATCCTGCAGTTCATCATATTTTGAGATTCCTCCTGAATGTCCTATCCAAAGCTTTCCCTTTTCGTCAAGCATTAGGGAGCTGATTAGATTACCATGGAGAGAACCTACGCTTGAATCGGCACGATAAACCCGGAACTCATAACCATCAAACCGGCCTAATCCTTTTTCGCCAGCAAACCAAATAAAACCGATACGATCCTGAACGATATCAGAAATAGCACCTAAATCACGTTCTTTAAGGAATTCAAAATCAGAAAAGCGGGCAAATACATCCTGTTGAACCTTCCACGGTGCAGGAAGGCTATCAGCAAGATGTGCCTGTGCATGTCCATCAATTGATGGAAATAAAAAAACCAAAAGTATAATTAGATTTACAGCCCTCATTCTGTAGCAATTCATTGCCACAAAGTAAGCTTTTTTTTCGATAGGATTTCTAATCCATTTGCGTATCTTTTTTGTCGTTGCAGTCGCAATTGATGCTTTTATTATATATCTGCATAGCCTTCCAACTCATTCCCATGCTCGAGAAGCCACCATCGTGAAATAAGTTTTGCATGGTGACTTTACGCGTAAGGTCAGAAAACAAGGTGATACAATACTCAGCGCATTCTTCAGCATTTGCGTTACCAAGAGGCGACATGCGTTCCGTAAAATCCAACAATCCATCAAAACCCTTTACGCCACTTCCGGCAGTTGTATTAGTTGGCGATTGCGAAATAGTATTTACCCTTATCTTGCGATCGCGGCCATAAATATAACCAAAACTGCGAGCAATAGATTCCAGTAAAGCCTTAGCATCAGCCATATCGTTATAACCGTAAAGTGTCCGTTGAGCAGCAACGTAAGAAAGCCCAACTACTGATCCCCATTCATTTATGGCATCCAATTTAAAGGCAACCTGTAGCATTTTATGAAATGATATTGCAGATATATCAAGTGTCTTGTTCAAATAGTTATAATCCAAATCGTTATATACACGCTTTTTGCGAACATTAAGAGACATCCCAATCGAATGGAGCACAAAATCGACTTTTCCGCCAAGCACTTTCATACTTTCTTCAAAAACACGAGTAAGATCATCCACTGATGTAGCATCTGCAGGGATGATGGTTGCGTTGCATTTTTTGGCCAGTTCATCCAGCTCGCCAAAGCGCAGCGCCGTTGCCGTATTACTTAGCGTGAAAACAGCTCCTTCTTCAAAAGCCTTTTCGGCAACTTTCCAGGCTATCGACTTACTGTCAAGTGCGCCGAAAATAATTCCTTTTTTCCCTTTTAAAAGATTATAGGCCATAATAGTGATTTTTAAAATTAACAGCGGACAAAGATAGTTGAATTTTTTATTAACCGCTTTTATGCCCCTAAATGCATGAATTAAGCAGTGATGAAATTAGTATTAATTTGATTTCAAGCCAGTTGAGAAATCAATACCATTTAGGCACTTAAAAATAATTTATTCCTTACTATTGTTTAAAAAGTTCTTTTGCAGCCTTTAAAGCCGTTGAAGTAACATTATCGTTACTCAGCATTTTAGCCACTTCATAATACCGCTCGTCTGTCGAAAGCGCCTTGATAGAGGACTGAGTACGTTCATTTTCTTCCTGCTTAAAAACATGGAAATGATGATCTGCCTGGCTGGCGATCTGTGGCAGATGTGTTATGGTAATCAGTTGCATACCCATCGACATTTGCTTTAGAACTTTTGCCAGTTTTGCTGCTACCTCACCGGATACCCCGGTATCAATCTCATCAAAAACAAGTGTGGGAATCATTCCTGTATCTGTAAGTTTGTTTTTTACTGCCAGCATGAGGCGTGATAATTCCCCACCTGATGCAATTTTTCCCATATCAGCAACTTCCACGCCTTTGTTGGCCGAAAATTGAAAATGTACTGTTGTTTGTCCTTCAGGATGCAGTTTTTCTGTCCGCTCACACTTCAGTCGAAATACGGCATGAGGCATTCCAAGCTCATGAAGCACTTTCGTTACGTCCCGCTCAAAAGGTATAGCAGCATCGATTCGTTTTTGGTGCAACTCATCGGCGAGCTTTTGCAAATAAGCTTTTAACGTGCTGAGCTCTATTTCCTTATTCTTAAGAATATCTTTATCAAAACCCATTTTGCTCTGCTTAGCATCCAGTTCCATGTGCGCTTCCAGTAAGGCCTTATAGTCCTGTACCCTATGTTTGTGCATCAGATGGTTGATCAAATCAAGCCTTTCCTGACAAGAGGTAAGTTCATGCGGATCGAACTGACTTTCATCTTCCATTCGGGCTAATTCGAAACTTATATCCTTGAGGTCAATCTGGATACTTTCAATTCTGGCATTCAAATCAATAGCTTCTGGCAAATAATTCGATAAACGCTTCAATTGTAAACCGAGCTGATTTATTTGCTGTAAAAGAGACTCCTCGGAATGTTGCAAAATTTGATTAGAAGTAAAAAGCGCTGCTTTAATTTCTTCGGCGTGGGTCAATGTATTTAGCCGCTGTTCTAGCTCTTCCAGCTCGTTTGGTTGCAAAGCAGCCTTTTCAAATTCTTCGAGTTGGAAACTGATAAAATCAAATGCCGCTTCATAGCTTTCCAAACTTGATTTAAGCTGCTGAATTTCATTTTTTAACTGCAAATAATCCTGAAATTTTGAGCGATAGTTTAACAGCACTTCAGGGCTTACGAGCATCGCATCCAAAACACTCAACTGAAAGGTTTGATCGGTAAGTAGCAACGAATCGTGCTGCTCATGTATATCAACGAGCTGCGTTCCGATCAGCTTAAGTTGTTGCAGGTTAACGGGAGTATCATTGATAAACGCCCTTGATTTTCCATTAGGATTGATCTCTCTTCGAAGTAAGCAATCCTGTTCAAAATCCAAACTTAACTTTTCGAAAACAGGTTTTAATCGGGTATCATCCAGCTTAAATACGACTTCTACAACGCACTTTTTACCCGGGTCCGACAAAACACTTACATCAGCCCTTTTGCCAATGACCAGCCCTAAAGCACCCAACAAAATTGATTTCCCGGCTCCTGTTTCACCGGTAATTACAGTAAAACCCGACTTAAACTCAATTTCAAGCTTATCAATTAGGGCATAATTCGACACCAGCAACTTCTGCAACATATTCGTGTAGGATTTGAAGCAAAATTAAAGAAACAAATGGATTAGGGATGCTTATTTAGGTGCGAGAATTTTTTCGTACTTGGAAGCGTTTGCGGGATCTATTTCGCGCATAATATTAACTGCCTTTGTCTTTTCCTGAGGGCTGCCCTGAGAAAAAATATTGATAATTTCATCTCGTTTTGCATCGAGAAACAGCTGCAACATCAACAAATTAGGTCTTTCGCGCCAGGTTTGTTCCAAAAAACTGAGGGTTTCGCCAATTTTCGCTCTGCCTTCGTCTGGCTTTTCCGACATCACATCCAAACCAAGGCGATGGAATTCATACAAAAACTGTCGTAAAGGCCGGTAAGCCGGATTAGTCATATTCTCAACCAGCCAGTAACGGTTTCTGTTACCATCAAAAGCTTTCCAGCCACGCTCTGATGCATTTTGAGCAGCATTTACAATGGATTCGGCAAGCCTGAAAAATGGATCTCCACCATAAAGCGAAAAACTGTCAAAGTCTAATCCCAAAAAATAATACAAGTAAAATGCCAGCGTGGAAGTGAGGCTAGACGAATAGCTATTTTCTATATAATCAAGCGGTTGTGATTCAATATACCTAAATTGAAAACTTTCATCGACATAATTAAATAATATACTGTTGTAGGAAGATTTATAAACCGGTCTTCTCAAAACCAGGTTAATGGTACCTTTGAACTCGTCGGAAGAAACGCGTTCTTTTACAGTGATCAGGATTGAACATTCTATGCGTTCCTGATTTTTAAAGTTAATATTAGTCCATTTTCGGTTATTGATAAAATCGTAAAGTGCTTGCTGCAATGATTCAAAAACGCGTCGATCAGTACCTTCGATAGTGGGCGCGGTAACACGAATATCAGCCAGAAATTCCTGCGATTTCAGCTTGGGCAATCCCAGCAGCAAAATAAAAATG
>JACCQN010000032.1 GCA_015709215.1 Bacteroidales bacterium | reverse complement strand
TCAGCACAACATAAAGTACTTTACTGATTATAAGCAATATAAAATTGGTTTTATTGGAGCAATTGCTTATCAGTTTCAGGAAATACTTCGGGAAGCGATGAGTAAAGAGGGACTTGTTGCAAGTAAAATCCTAAGAAGTCCGGCTGATGCTTTAATGACTTATTATGAGAAACTTTTTAACGATAATCTTTAGTTTAACGCTCCATCTGTGTTAAGACGTAATTTAACAAACTATCAAAGTCATCCTTTTTAAACCATTTGTATTCAGTGTTTTTGTGTAGCCAGGTAAGTTGACGTTTAGCATACTGACGTGTGTTTGTTTTAATTTTTTCCAAAGCTTCATTCATGCTCATTACTCCTTCAAAATAATCAAAAAGCTCTTTGTATCCAACCGTATTTAACGCATTGAGATGCTTATATTTAGCAAGCGTTTTAGCTTCAGCTATCAAACCCTCACTCAACATTTTTTCCACACGCATATTGATCCGGTTATACAACTGCTGACGATCCATATCAATGGCTGTCCAGATAATTTCAAAAGGGCGCGGGACAGTTTTTCTCTTACGATAAAAGCTAAAGGGTCTGCCCGTCTGCCATATCACTTCCAAAGCCCTCTGTAACCTGCGCGGATTCATTATATCTAAAATCTCATAATACTCAGGATCAAGTTTTTTAACTTCATTTTGCAAAGCTTGTAAGCCCTGATTCTTATAAAGTTGAGTCACACGTTCTCTGATTTCCGGAGATGTTTCAGGGATATTATCCAAGCCACGGCAAACAGCATCAACATAAAGACCTGTGCCGCCGGTTAGAATCACAACAGAATACTTTGTAAATAAATTATTTAGCAAATTCAAAGCTTCCTGCTCGTATCGGGCTACATCGTAGTTTTGCTTTATTGAAATGTGTTGAATCAGATGATGTTTCACGCAAGCCAGTTCTTCAGTGGAAGGAACAGCTGTCCCAATACGCATCTCCTTGTAAATTTGTCTGCTATCAGCCGAAATAATCTCCGTTTTCAATGCTTTGGCAAGTTTTATCGACCACTCTGTTTTGCCCGAAGCGGTTGGTCCGGCAATTACAACGAGGTATTTTTTTTGATCAGGATTCATTGTTATCATTTGACTTTCCGGGCAAAGGCAAAACTTCATTTTGCTGTGTATTTTTTACTTCGTTCTGCACTTTCAAACCAAGTCCTTCTGCAACAGTCTTCATATAGGTATATGCTTCCTCAAAGTTGTTGCCAATCACTCCATCAAGCACAGCTTCGCGTATGGCGAGCTTAATAATACCCACTTCTTTGCAAGGTTTCAAACCAAATACTTCCATAATGATTTGTCCGTTCACAGGAGGCTGCCAGTTACGGATTTTGTCTTTTGCCTCAATCTCTTGCAGTTTCCGGCGTACCAACTGAAAATTTTCGCGGTATTTTTTTACCTTATATTCATTTTTTGAGGTGATATCTGCATCGCATAATTGCATCAGGGCGTCAATATCATCACCGGCATCAAAAAGCAACCTTCTCACTGCAGAATCTGTTACAATTTCCTGAGCCAGCACGATAGGCCGTAGATGAAGTAGCACAAGCTTTTGAACAAACTTCATCTTATCACCCAAAGGCAACTTCAGTTGCTTAAATATTCCTGGAACCATTTTCGCTCCACGAAACTCATGACCGTGAAAAGTCCATCCCTGCTTGGGATCAAAGCGTTTAGTAACTGGTTTGGCTATGTCGTGCAAAATTGCTGCCCAACGCAACCAAAGGTCATCCGAATGTCTCGACAGGTTATCCAACACCTCCAAAGTGTGGTAAAAATTATCCTTATGGCCCTTGCCATTTACCACCTCTACACCCTGAAGTTGTGCAAACTGCGGAAAGAAAATATGGAGTAATCCGCTATCATAAAGCAATTTAAAACCTGTGGATGGCTTTTTCGAGAGAATAATTTTGTTCAACTCGTCAGTAATTCGCTCCGGCGAAACAATTTTAAGTCTGTTCTTATTACGTTTGATGGCTTCAAAAGATGATTCCTCAATTTTAAAATTCAACTGAGAAGCAAATCGTACGGCACGCATCATACGGAGTGGATCATCAGAATAAGTGATATCCGCATCCAGAGGAGTTTTGAGTATTTGTTGCTCAAGGTCTTTTTGACCATCAAAGGGATCTATCAACTCACCAAAATTCTTTTCGTTTAAACTGACTGCCAATGCATTAACAGTAAAGTCGCGTCGGTTTAAATCTTCGGCAAGTGTTCCGGGTCTTACATCAGGTTTACGACTGTATAATTTATAGGACTCTTTACGGGCGCCAACAAATTCAATTTCAAGACCTTTATGCCTTAACATAGCAGTGCCAAATTGCCCGTAAAATTTCGCTTCGGTATGCTTTCCGATGGCTTTGGCAACGGCAGCAGCAAGTTCCAAACCATCACCAACCACTACCACATCAATATCTTTGGATGACCTTCCCAACAGAGCATCCCGCACATAGCCTCCAACTAAATAAACTTTTAGGTTCATCGCTTTTGAAACATCACGGATGATTTCAAAAACTGGTAACGTAAGATGCTGCGCGATTTTTGTCATTTCGGCTGCAAATTTAAGAGTTAATCACGAGCTCTGAACCCATTTTATTTGTCTGGCATCAACAGCTTGTCATACAGCTGTCAAACTCATATACCAGAATCTTTTATGGGTTATTTTAAGTTATAATCATTTTTTACTTTAGACCGCTTCTAAATTAAGCTTATAAGCAGTAAGGATGTATTAAATCTTCTAATTTTGCATAGACTTAAAACGATTGCGACCCTATAAAGGATGATTATAAACTGTTTTTTCTTTTTCAGAGAAATAACTTCAAAAAATAATAAACATGTCAACTTCAACGCCAGCTGTACCAGCTGAAATTTCAGAAAAAAAGATTAACGAACTTATTACTGATGAGGATGTAGCTCAAATCATGGATCGTTACCACTACAATGATGACATCAAACATAATATCCTGAGCGAGAATTTGTTGCCATCTGGCCTTTTGGCTCGTTTGCACAACAGCTATCCACAGCATTCGGGCATCATGGAATCAACAGAATTCATGTTTACCGGCAAAGAACGCTATTCAGGTCTGAGAGGCTTTCGCGAAATTGTTTCGGTACTCAATGCAAATGGAATAGATATCGGTTATATCGAACAGCGCGAGCTTTTTATAAATGTGTATCGCTTTCTGGCCACAAAACATGTGCTTAATAAAATCAACTGGAAAAACTTTGCCAAAGATTCTCTATTTCAATTGGTTTTCCCTCAGCCTGGAATGATCAATCCAGAATTGTTTGAGGCTTATCAAAAAGCTGAAAATGAAGCAGCTAAAGAACAGCTCATCACTGATTATATCAAGCAAACTAATCCACACGATGGCAAACAGCTGCTCAACAAACCCTGGTACGAACATGAAGACGGAGAGCTTGAAATTTTAAAAGGAAGTCAGCATAAATACCCGCAGGTTCAGCTAATTTTTGACGCAAGCACTCAAAACTGTTTTTCTTTCTGCACTTATTGTTTCAGGCATGCACAGGTTCGTGGCGACGAAGATATGTTTGTACAAAAAGATATCACTCAAGTAGTTGAATACCTGCGCAAGCATAAAGAAGTTACTGATATACTGATAACTGGCGGAGATGCCGGATATATTACTTATGACCGATTGGAGGCTTATATGCTTCCGGTAATCGAAGATCCGGAATTGATGCATATCAAAACCCTGCGACTGGGAACCCGTGTACTTACTTTTCATCCCGAAATGATCCTGAAAAGCGAATATAATAAGTTTTTGAAGTTCTTTAAAAAATTGAACGACAATGGTTTGCAGGTAGTTTTTATGTCGCATTTCTCAACACCCCGCGAAGTATTAAATCCCTCGACCATTGCTGCCATTCGAAGGCTTAAAAATCATGGAGTGGTAATTAAAAGTCAGAGTCCGGTTATGCATCACATCAGTCTTTTCTCAGATGAAAATGGTGTGATTGACATTGATAAATCAGCTCAAAACTGGATTGATTTGGGTAATGTACTTTCAACCCTTTCTGTTGGTTTCCATTCAATGTATTGTGCACGACCAACAGGCGAACATCACTACTTTACTGTTCCATTAACCATTATTAATCAAATATTTAGTAAAGTTTATCGCTCATTGCCTTCAATTGCCAGGCCTTCGCGTTACATCACCATGACTTCATCGGCCGGAAAAATTTCCATGCTGGGTGAAGTAATGGTAAATGGCGAAAAAGCCTTTGCTCTCAAGTTTAACGAAAGTCGTAATATGGAGTGGATGGACAAAGTTTTCCTTGCAAAATACGACGAAAACGAAAATACCATTGCAAAGCTCAAACCTTTATTTGGCGATAAACACTTCTATGAAGACGAACTGGAGAAGATAGAGCTAAGCCTTGATGCTGCCTTACGTAAAAAAATGGATGCCTGATCCAAAATTGAAAATCATATTGATATGATTAATAAAATATTATCAAGCGCTGAAGAAGCCGTTCACGATATCTTCGACGGTGCTACCATTATGATAAGCGGTTTTGGAGAAGCCGGTAGTCCAATCGAACTGATACATGCGCTTATCGATCAGGGAGCAAAAAATCTGACTATCGTCAGCAACAACACAGGAAGCGGAGAAGTAGGCCTGGCAGCTTTAATCGCACACAAAAGAGTAAAAAAAATGATTTGCTCTTTTCCCAGAACGGCTAATTCTACTGTTTTTCCGGAGCTGTTTAAAAAAGGAGAGATCGAACTGGAAATTGTTCCACAAGGCACATTGGCCGAGCGGATACGCGCTGGCGGTGCCGGTATTCCAGCCTTTTATACCCCAACTTCCGTTGGAACTCCTCTAGCCGATCATAAGGAATCCAGAACCTTTGATGGGATAACATACGTTATGGAACACGCCATTAAAGCTGATTTTGCTTTAGTTAAAGCCTTAAAAGCTGATAGATACGGAAACCTTATTTATAACAAAACAGCTCGCAATTTTGGGCCAATAATGTGTACTGCTGCTAAAACTACAATCATTCAGGTAGAATATCTTGTTAATTTGGGAGGCATTGATCCTGAATGTGTTGTAACACCCGGAATCTTTGTGCAACGTGTAGTGCACATTGAAAATCCGGCTCAGGAATCAAAACTTGTAGCAGAAAACAGGAGGTATCCATGGTAGAAAAGAACATTATCCAAGGGTGGGATGTAAATCAAATGGCTCAGAAAGTTGCCCTCGATATTCCGGATGGATCATACGTTAATTTAGGCATAGGTATCCCCGAAAAAGTAGCTGCTTTTGTACCTGAAGGACGCGAATTGATTTACCATACAGAAAATGGCTTATTAGGAATGGGACCGGCTCCTGCACCGGGAGAAGAAGATCCTGAACTCATCAATGCCGGAAAAAAGGCCGTGACAGCCATTCCGGGTGCCTGCTATTTTCATCATGCCGATAGTTTTACAATGATCCGAGGCAAACATATCGATGTTTGTGTATTGGGTGCCTTACAAGTTGCAGAAAATGGTGATCTGGCTAACTGGTCAACTGGTGAACCCGATGCCATTCCTGCTGTAGGCGGTGCAATGGATCTGGTAGCCGGCGTAAAAACAATTTATGTTATCACAAAACACAACACCAAAACCGGTGAATCAAAGATCGTTAAGCGATGCAGTTACCCGCTAACTGGCAAAGCAGTTGTAAATCGTATTTACACCAATCTGGCCATTCTTGATGTAACGGATCAGGGATTACAAGTGAAAGAAATGGCCCCGGGCGTGAGTTTTGAGTATTTACAAGCTGTAACTGAAGCCACCCTGATTCTTTAGCTTACAGAAAAACATTTTAATTTCAAATTGATTTTTCATGAAATCTTATCCAAAAAGCGAAGCCCTCTACCAAAAAGCTATTGAGCTGATTCCGGGCGGAGTGAGCAGAAATACTGTTTTTCATAAACCGCATCCACATTATGTTGCCGAGGCAAAAGGCTGCTATGTGAAAGATGTTGACGGTGTGCAACGTATCGACTTTGCCAATAATATGGCATCACTGATCCATGGCCATGCACATCCCGCTATTGTGGAAGCCGTTATAGAGCAACTACAAAAAGGCACAGCTTATACATTGGCTACCGAAGCAGAGATAAGGCTGGCTGAAGAACTTCATAAACGTGCCCCAGGATTTGAAAAAATCCGTTTCGTAAATAGTGGTACTGAAGCTGTTATGGCAATGATCAAAGCCTCCAGGGCATTCACCGGAAAACCAAAAATTGCAAAAGCAGAAGGAGCATACCACGGCACTTATGATTTTGCAGAAGTGAGCCAGACGGCAAATCCATTTAACTGGGGAGATATTAGCAGCCCCAACAGTGTGCCAGTAGCCGAAGGAACACCGCAAGAGGTTTTGGATGGCGTTATTATTTTCCCATACAATGATATCGAACGCACACTGGCAATTCTTGACAATCACGCCGATGAAATTGCTTGTATTATCCTAGACCCTGTTCCGCACCGGGTTGGCCTGCTCGAAGGCACTCATGAGTTTATTGAGGCTTTATATGATTGGACGCGTCGCAATAACACCTTACTTGTTTTTGATGAGGTAGTCACATTTAGAGTTAATTATGGTGGGGCGCAGGAAAAATACCGTGTAAAACCCGACCTTACTGCACTGGGTAAAATTATTGGTGGTGGTTTTCCTGTTGGTGCTTTGGCAGGTCGATCTGAAATTATGGAAGTGCTGGATCCATGGCAACCAAAACTCAGGTTTCCGCATTCAGGCACTTTTTCTGCCAATCCAATCACGATGACAGCCGGACGCGTTGCTATGGAATTATTTGACCAACAAGCTGTTGACGATTTGAATAATCTCACTAAGAAAGCTATTTTTCAAATTGAGAATGCTATCAGGTTGGCTGACGTTCCTATTTCTATCACAGGAGCAGGATCGATGTTCAGGTTGCATTTCAGACAGGTTCCACCACAAACCTATCGAGAAGCCTATCAGCGGCCTGCAGTGTATGCTGTTATAAATGAGCTACTTGATTATCTTTTCTACAAAGAGAAGCTGATTATGATCAATACCTGTGCCTGCATGTTTTCAACAGCGCTCACTCAAAAAGAAGTTGACCACCTTTCGCAAGCTATGCTTAACGGCTTTCGCCATATCAGGCCGCGGCTCGAAGAATTATATAACCAAATTGTTAGCTTCCCGTAAAATTCCAAAAACTAATTTTCACTCATGTCCAAAGAAGTATTTATTTGTGATGCTGTTCGCACTCCGGTAGGCAAATATGCTGGCGTTCTTTCAGGTTTAAGGCCAGACGATATGGCTGCATACACCCTGAAAGCTTTAGTTGATCGTAATCCTGGAATCGACCCAGAAGCCATTGACGATGTAATACTTGGATGTGCCAATCAGGCTGGCGAAGACAATCGTAATGTGGCCCGAATGGCACTGCTTGTTGCTGGTTTACCAGCTTCAGTTCCGGGAATGACAATCAACAGGTTGTGTGGTTCGGGAATGGATGCCGTTGGAACTGCTGCCAGAGCAATCAAAGCCGGTGAAGCAGAGCTTATTTTTGCCGGTGGAGTCGAAAGTATGTCACGAGCTCCTTTTGTGATGGGAAAATCAGAAATAGCTTTTGAGCGCGCTCCTGAACTTTTTGATACTACACTCGGCTGGCGTTTTATAAACCCCGTCCTGGATAAAATATACGGCACAGAGTCGATGATGCAAACTGCTGAAAACATAGCTGATATGCTGAAGATCAATCGCGAAGACCAGGATCTCTTTGCCTTTAGAAGCCAGCAAAAGGCGGCCAGAGCACAACAAAATAGTCTTTATGAGGATGAAATCATTGAAGTTGTGATTCCGCAGCGGAAAGGAGATCCTAAAGTAATCTCAGCTGACGAGCATCCGAGGCTAACAAGCATTGAAAAGCTGGCAGGCCTAAAAGTGCTGACACGCAAAAATGGAACAATTACAGCCGGAAATGCTTCTGGTATCAATGATGGCGCTGCTGCACTTATCATTGCTTCTGCTGAGGCTGTGAAACATTTTAATTTAAATCCACTTGTACGGATTTTAGGTATGTCGGCTGCCGGTGTACCTCCGCGGATTATGGGCATGGGGCCTGTTCCAGCTACTAATAAATTACTCAATAGGCTCGGATTATCGCTTTCCATGATTGATTTGATCGAACTTAATGAAGCTTTTGCTGCTCAGGCCTTAGGCTGTTTGCGCGAACTTGGAATTGCGGATGATGATCCACGTGTTAACCCATTAGGTGGAGCTATTGCCTTAGGCCATCCGTTGGGCATGAGTGGTGCTAGACTTTTAACAACAGCAACTTATCAGCTCAAACGCAATCGCTTGAACAAAGCATTATGCACCATGTGTATAGGCGTTGGACAGGGTATTGCAATGGTGATTGAATCAGTTTAACATTCTTTTTATTCTTTTATGCTGTTTTTTCTATTATTTTCGTTGCCTTCTACAACGAATTAATTATGGTATCCTACAACGAAATTTTTGAAAATAATAAAAAGTGGGTAGCTAAAAAGAAAGCTTCCAATTCAGAGTTTTTTGAGAAACTCTCAGAAGGTCAAGACCCTGATTTTCTTTATATTGGATGTAGTGATAGCCGCGTTACGGCAGAGGAATTAATGGGTGCTAAACCAGGCGAGGTTTTTGTGCATCGCAATATAGCCAATGTGGTCGGAAATAACGATCTCAATGTAATGAGCGTAATTAACTACGCTGTTGATTATTTGAAAGTAAAGCACATAGTAGTTTGTGGACATTATTATTGCGGAGGTGTAAAAGCTGCTATGCAATCGAAAGACTTCGGAATCCTTAATCCTTGGCTCAGAAATATCCGTGATGTTTATCGTATTCACAAAACTGAACTTAATGCGCTTGAGGAAGCAGATGCACGTTATCGCCGATTAATAGAACTCAATGTTGTAGAGCAATGCCTCAATGTAATTAAAACAGCTGTTGTTCAAAAATCTTACCTAAAAAACAACTACCCAACAGTTCATGGATGGGTTTTTGATATCCAAACCGGAAAACTTATCGATCTCAACATCAATTTTGAAGCAAGCCTAAGGGAAATCCAGGAGGTGTATAACCTTAGTGATGCTTAGTAGTACTGAGTGATGCTGGCAGATTCCAAAGACAAACCTCACATTTTTATCATTTTTCGCACAAACTCTTGACAAAATAAGTCAAGAATCCTATATTTGTAGGCTATACCAGCTATTCTTTACAATTGTTCAACGGCCTAAACCAACCTATGACAAAAAATTATGCATATTATTTTGATCCTGAAACTCGCATTATGTATAAGTTTTATTATGGCGAGATCAGAATTGACGACATTACAACGAGCTGGGATGATGCAGTTAAGCGCGAAATTATTCCAAAGGAAACGATTGGCTTTGTTTTAGAATACAGAAAAGCCCGCCTGCTAATTCCTGTTAGCTATTACAAGCACATTCCTGTCTATTATCGAAAGCATCCTGAAATATTTAGCGGCAAACGAATTGCCATTTTAACAACAAATCCAAAAGACATCGTAATACCCTTATTGGTAGAAACAGAAGATCATGGTTATCAGTCAAAACCATTTAGCACTGAAGAAGCTGCAATAAAATGGATCAAAAAAAAATGAAAAATATTTAATTTTATCATGGAAATTAGGATCGTATTACTATTTAACTACCTTTGTCGTGTATTAATCTAATTATTATTGTTCAATAAGCAACGTACCTACCATTAAATTCCGAACTTACCCTTCTGACTTTCATGCAGTTTACCGCCCTTATTGATTTATTATTTATCTTTTATCTTTATTTACAATGAACATTTTTGTTGCAAAACTTAATTTCAAAACAACCAGCGAAGACCTCCAGGCTTTGTTTGAGCAATTTGGCACTGTTACTTCTGCCAAAGTAATTTTTGACAAACTTACAAACCGTTCAAAAGGTTACGGTTTTGTAGAAATGCCTGATGATGAGCAAGGCTATGCTGCTATCAACGAACTCAACGAAACAGAAGTTGAGGGTAATACCATTGTAGTTAAAAAGGCTCGTCCTAAAACTGATAATCCAGGTGGCGGCGGCTACCAGCGTCGTGAAGGTGGTGGCGGCGGAGGCTATCAACGTCGCGAAGGTGGCAGTGGTGGCGGTGGCTACCAACGTCGCGAAGGCGGTTTTAACAAACGCAATGATGGCGATGGTGGTTATGGCAACCGCTACTAAACAGATACTTATCTTTCTCAAGACGGCCGATGGCCGTCTTTTTTTGCTTTAAAGCAAAATTATCCATACAATTTTCTTATTTTTGCAGCCGCAATTTGGTCTCGTAGCTCAGCTGGATAGAGCAGCAGCCTTCTAAGCTGCGGGTCGAAGGTTCGAGTCCTTCCGGGATCACTGAAGTTAATCTCCTGAAATTATAAAGTGCTGATATATAACGTATTAGCACTTTTTCGTTTCCTTCTAATCTTAAAAACAATACCTTTCCCTAAACAAAAATCGCATTTCTATGATTTTGTGTTTAAAAAAGAAAAGGACAACGTAACATTTGTAATACAGGATATCAAAAAACTTCTTAAAAAATGAAGATGAGGACTACCCTAGCCTGATCGACATGTTTGAAAAAATAAAACTCAAAATTAAGTTTCTGGCGGGAACAGAATATGTGATGGCGACTTATTAATGGATTTCAATGAACCGCTAGCTAGCTGTCCATGTGTAAGATAATTTGTTACTTCTACAACTGCAGGATTTGAAAGCGTGAAAAATGAAATGTAGAGGTCAACAAAAATCTTCAACTCTGATATTAAATGATTCGAATATTGTCCTGGGTTCACAAAAAGGTATGCAAAACAGTATCCTTTTTTCATTAAAGCCCATTTTTAATTTTTAAACTGCTATATGTCATCTCTGAGGTGGTTACATTTTGCAAATAAACTGATCATTGCCTGCAAGTCTTTATAAGCGATCAGGAGCTAACTCATTGAGTTTAATATACATTTTGTTCTTCTAGCCAGGTTCTTTAGTGCAGAAACGACAGCTGTAAATACAATATGACGTATGCGCACGAAGCCTTTTGGAATGAGGTGCTAACAAAAAAGACGCAGAAACTCTACTCCGGAAAGACGGACTGACTTTGTTTTATTGCTGTCAGAAAAGTGTCCTTCATTGAAAAAGTGAGGCGCATTAACCTCAAAGATACGCTGCTTACTGATTTTCCTTAAAAGGGGCCAGCATGATTTGGAATTAGGATTCAATATCGGTCGGAATTTGCAGCATCCTTCACAGGAACAAATCTAGCCCAAACGATAGCTTACGGACAATTATGCGATTGGCCTTTTAAAAAAGGATTGGATAAAAACAGCCGTATTAACTTAATAAGTTTATTTTTAAGGTGTAATGTTTGACTAGGTTGCCCCCAGTCTTAAAAAGTATTAACCATTTTGGGTGTTCGACAAGAGCTTTAATTCTGCTATTAAATGGTTTGAATTTTATTCTGCAAGGCTCACAAAAATAAAACCTAAGTATTTATATCTCGGTTTTTCTTGATTTATATAGCTTATTGACAGCGTTTTAAAGAAATTTGATTAACACCGTAATTCTTTTTAAAAAAGAAGAATTTTATTTTCATTTTCGGATTATTTTTTCATGATTTTAATACCATTTTGTTACCATCTTTATCGATTCAATTTTTGAGGGCATAAAACAAGCTATTTACGAAATAAACGAGTAGCAGTTTCATCCGGTGAAATAACCCTGCCAGTTAAGGTTAATTGCCGTCCACTTTTATTCATTAAACTAAATCGTGCAGAACCATTATCCTGAATTGCGAGCTCAAAAGGAATAAACGCGCCCCCGGGTATGGGTTTGAGTCGTCCTAAAACCAAGATGGGTTTTCGGGGATTATTGGATTGAATAAGGTAACTCACTATTGTTCCTGTATTTGTTAAGCCTCCCAGGTCATTTTTACCAGCCAGATAATCAAAAGAGAATTGAATGACAACATTTTCACCATCAACTGCAAAATAATTTGTAAGTGGGGAAATGGGTTCAGCTTGACCTCTTAAACCAATAAATTTATCGGCCTCCAGCACAAAAGTAGTATCTTCAACCAAACGGAGAATTTTCTTCCTGTTTTCAGTTAATTCATATGCGTTTGCTTCTTTACGTTCCTTTTTCTTATACCTGCGATAATCCCTTCCGGTCATTTCGTTAAGGGTATCTTGTGCATGAAGCAATCCCGAAAATAAAAACATTGAAATCCATAAAGTCATTACGATTCTCTTCATAACAGCAAGTTATTTCAACATTAAAAGTTAAAAGTTTGTACTTAAACAACCCTTATTACAGCAAATAACTTACATCCGATGGGCAGCTAATCTCTTCTGGTTCTTTGCCGTAATTGAACAGCCGCATAGGACGGGCACCTTTAAGCATCAGCTCATTTCCATCCATTTCAAGCAAGCTTGCCTCGCGCAGCCCCACAACAGTAACATCCGGATTGATAGCCAAAAACTCCTTAATGCGTTGCTCGCGGGTTTCGCCGCCATGACCTTCAGGATTAGCATCCAGATAATGAGGGTTAATCTGAAAAGGGATAAGGTTCAGACAATTAAAATTTTCAGGCTCAAAAATCGGCATGTCATTGGTTGTTCGCAAAGTTGGGCAGGCAACGTTCGATCCTGCACTCCAACCCATATAAGGAATGCCCTGCAAAGCTCTTTCGCGAATAGCATCCATAATGCCCGTTTTTTGCATTTGTGCTACCAGATGAAAAGTATTGCCTCCACCAACTGCAATGCACTCAGCTTGCTGCACAGCTTTTACGGGATCAGCTTCATGATGGATAGAGGAAAGCTCAAAACCAAGACCATTAAAGACTTTTTTCACACGATCTTCGTAAGCATTGTAAGAGGCTTCAAGACCCTGATCGGATAAATTTACACCTGCGTAAGGCACGAAAATCACAGATTTTACTTGATGTTTCTGCATAAAATCACTGATGAAAGTTTGCGGCCAGCCAAGATAGGCTTCACCGGAATTTGTGGAATTGCTGATCAATAAAAGCTTCATAAATTCAATTTTTTAATGAGATTTTCTTACCGAAACAAAAATACGTAAAAGACGTGAATCGGGCAAAATTTGAACCGACCATTCTACCAGATTTCCCGTTCAGGAATTATACACCTTTCGATAGATTTTGATGAAAGTTTTAAAAGTTTTGTTATCCGGAACATATTGATTTACAAGCTGTGACAAGTCCTTCTCAGCTGCATTCCGGACATCATGGGCAGCAAAAAAACGCGCTGCTCTTTCCAATAATGGTTCAAATCGTCCTTCTACAGGTTGCTGTTGCACAAAGAGGTCAAAATAAAGCACCGCAGCTGTCTGATTTTCATTTTTGATGAAGTATTCCACTGCAAGTGCCGTTAATAAAGGATTCTGTTGTTCCTGCAAGAACGTAAACATATCCTGATGTGGATTGCCTAATACAGATAAATCCATGCTTTTCACAGCTTCATCCAACTCGAGATAATCTGGAATTGAAGCTTCAAAACCCTTTGAATACATGGTATTTAGCACTTCCTGATAAGCATCCCAGTATATAAATGTTTCCTCAAAACTTTGCTCAAACTCCTCCAGCCGAGTGGTTGAAATACCGCAGCCCCGATTTTTATCGACAAGTTCGCGCGCCTGTTTGGTGAGTTGTTTTAAATCGTGAACACGCCCAAATCTAAGCGATCGATCAGCATCAAGCATGATTCTATCATATTTAATCTGCTCATTCATGCAGATACGTTCTATAATATTGGCATCCAGTCGCCTAAATTCATTTTTGATGTCTGTATCGTTATTCAAGTGAAAAGATGTGGTAATCTCTTCGGCTTCATTATAAATCTCCCAAGCCATATCCAATTCATTAGCCCAAACAGATTGGTTGGCACTTCTGATCTTTTCAATGATGAGCTTTTTAGCAATCACACCCTTTTCAGCCCCCTGATTTTTGTATTGGTTTGCTTCAATTAGATTTGCTTTGTAGAAAGTTTTCAGTGCTTCTGATGAGGCTCCGGCATGCGCTGCATCAAGACCCACGGCAAACAATTCATCCCGTTGCATTGCCTTAAGCTTGTGCTTTTGCCTGTTGAGTGCATCCCAATTTAAATTCAAATCAGTTTGTTTATTGGCATATTGATCTGCTTCCTCAATTAAAATATAAGCCGGCTGAATATTTCCTTTTTGGATGTAGTGTGCAATCTGATCAGTGAGGTTATTAAGGTATAGTTGACTCAAATTTGTAATCCTTTGCAGCAAGGATTCCTGCAGAATTCTGTTATCAAAAATTCTGGCTGTTTGTAGTGCCTTTTGCAAATCCTGTATAGCGGTAAGAGGCTTTGAAACAGAATTTTGCTCAGCAACTTGCTGATAAGCATAAATCAATTTTGCCGATGAAAGCCTGATGTCATCGTCTGGAATTTTTTGAAAGGATTGCTCATAAAAGTCCAATGTTTTAGCATAATAATTATCAGCCATTTCACTGTTTTGAGCCTCCAAAGCTTTTATATTAATCTTAAAAAAAGCTTCCAAAACACCTTTACGTGCATCGGCCAAAAGTTTATTCAAGCGTTGTTGCCCATCCTGGAAATCAAGAGCTAAACCGCTACTATAGAGAGAGTTTAAAAGTGTATGTGCAGTAGCATAATCTTGTTTTGAATAAAGCTTGTTAGCTTCAAATAAAACTTGTTCGACCAGTTTTTCTTTCAACTTAGGAACTGATTTTTCGACCACTACCCTGTTGAGCTTATTTAAAAACTGCTCATCGGCCTGCAAAACTGCCAAAAACTGATAAACTTGCTGATCTCTGAAATCAACTTGTAAGGATCGTTGATAAGCCTCATTCAATGAATTAGTGTAAGCTGCAACAAAATCAATAGGTGCAAGATGCTCATCTTCAACAATTGCCAGTTCAAGCAGGGTTTCATAACGTAGCTTTTTTCTTTGAATTCCATCATACAGATTACGCCAATTATCGAGACTGTCAGGTTGAATGGCATCCTCAAACTGTGTAATAAATGGTTCACCGCTAAGAATTGCTTTTCGGTGTTTGTCCCAGACCAAGAACAGCGAAGTGAGATCATGCTCCGGTTCCGGGCTATTCAATATTTCCTGAAACAGATGAACAGTAGCATAAAAACGATTAACCAGCTGCACCCGTGTCTCAATCTTGTGTTTACTATTTTCTGAAAAATCATATCCAGTTACCTCAGCAAAGGCAATTTTCTGATCAGGAGCAAATAGATCTACATGGCTGATTTGAATCCATTCAGCAGTATTTTCTGATAGCTGCTGCTCAAAACTTCGTTTCCAGTCGGCTCCGGAATTGTTGCGTAATACAAAACTTCCTTTTATCACATCAGGCTGCACAACGTCATCCACCCGTATTCCGCGATAGAAAAGCGGCTGTTTCGCAAAAATGGCTTCAGTCTTCAAACTGACTAAACTCGTCCGATAAGCTGTGCTTTCAAGTTTGAGACTTCCCTGAAAATCCCAATAAGCCGGTTTAAGTGCTTCACCCTTCTGCTGGTCATTAATCACGTTGTAATATATCCACTGCTGATTGCGAGATGCCTTTTCTGGAGCTTTGGATAAATCTAGCTCAAGGGTTTTCAGGACAGGGAAAAACTGCTGTGCTCCCAACGTGAGCTCAAAAACTAAAAAAAACAGCAGTAAAAATAAAACCCGTTTCATTAACATAGGCTGCAAATTTAGCTAATTTTAAATCCTTTCGGAAGTCCTTTTCGCTGGATAAAAACAAAAAAAGTTGCCGAAAAACTCCGGCAACTTTTTTAAAATCTGAGAAAATCAGGATTTTAGATTTCTTCGGTCTCAACGACTTTGGCAAGCAAATCAGCATAAGGAATTACAAGTAATTTCTTACCTTCAAATTCCACTTCCGAACCCGAGTATTTTTTGAATAATACCACATCTCCTATGCTGATTGCAGGATTTTCAATTGATCCAATTGCCAGTACTTTAGCAGTTTGCGGTTTTTCTTTGGCTGTATCAGGAATAATCAAGCCAGAGGCAGTACGCTGCTCACGTTTATCATCACTTATGTCCAGGATTACCTGTTCATTTAAGGGTTGTAACTCTTTCATAGGAATATATTTAAATTAGTTATTTGATTGAATTCCAAGTAATCTATTGATTTTTGCTTTGTCGAAACCAACAATAATTTCACCATTAATGTCTGTTTGCGGAACACCTTGTTGTCCGCTGCGGCGAACCATTTGTTCGGCCGCTGATTGATTTTTACTGACATCAATGTCAGTAAAACGGATGTTATGCGTTTTAAGGTAAGACTTTAAGGTATTGCACCAGCTGCATGTGGGTGTTGAATAAACAATTACACGCTTTTGAGACGCTTCACCTTCTTTAGAAGTTGCGTTGAATAATGATTCTTCAAAAAGAGAAATGTAGTAAGTTGGATCATTACATCCTTTTACAATATTTATAAACTTAACCCCTTCGAAAATCAATAAAGACGGTGTACTTTTTACTTGATATTTTGAGTGAATATCCCTCACCTTACTCACATCAGCCAACAGAATATTCACATCCTTTAATTTATCAGCAGCTTGTTTAAGGTTTGTTAAGCTACATTCACTCGATTCATTACCAGCTTTATAAAGCAAAACGTAATTTTTCTTTTCCGGCACTAAAGCCGCGAGCATCCCTTCGTGGTTGTGTATCGTTTGTATCGCCATGCTTTGTTTTTTGTCCGCAGCTAGCAATCAATTTATGTGCCACACAGCAGATCTCGGATTTGTGACGTGTCATTTTTACACAACTGACAGAGTTGCAGCATTAATAGATCAGCGGAAGCAATCGCCAGCTTGACTGCCTATATTTTTCGTAGCCAGCAAAATGTTTAATTAAATGTGACTCCTCATAATTCAACTTCAAAATCAGATTTGCAATCAAAACCAGCAATATAATCAATCGCAAATGACTGTAGTGCTCAATAACCAAAGCTCCAACAACCAATAGCTGAGCCAGATACATCGGATGACGAATCACAGCATACACTCCGTGAGTTACAAGCCGTCCGCCTGCTTTTGGCACTGGTGTAATGTTGATATTAGAAGGATTCATTTGCCATAAAGCCAGTATCCCTAATAAAATCCCGGAAGTTTCTATTGTTAGCAACCACAAATTGTCAGCGATCCAGGGTCCGCTAAGCAATAAAAAAGCAAGGCTGCCAAGCTGTATTATAGCAAAAAAACGAGCAATAAATGGACCTTCGAACATAGGTTTAAATAAAAACGACTCCCGGCTGGCCTGCCTCCTTACAAACAGACCAGATAATGCAAGTAGTGAGTTTGATTACCGGGAGTCGGTGCAAAGTTAATTGATTTATTCATAAACAACGATTTTGCGAATTAGTTCTAAACGGACATCAATCGTTTCAGAAAATTTTTGAAAATATCTTTCCCTTTTAAATTAAGCCACAACATATTGATATTTGTTGTACAATTGCTTGTTATTTTTTAACACCTCAAAAATGGAACTGCATCTTGCAATCAAAAAAGTTTTGGAACAGCATTCGAAGGCGATGACTGTAAAAGAAATCACCGATGCGATAAATGATCAGGGATTGTGCACCCGTCGTGACGGAACAGCAGTGTGTTATTTTCAAATTCATGGCAGAAGCTTCAACCGGAAAGAATTATTTGAGCGTGAGGGAGAATGGGTAAAACTCAAAAAGCTAGAATGAATTTCCCAAATTTGGAGAAAACTATTTGACTAAAGAGGTTTTTAAACAGTTTATCGTTGCAGATTTATTTACTGATAAACAATCACTTAACTCACCATTGTAAATTATTTTTCCACCCTCAGAGCCGGCTTCAGGTCCCATGTCGATAAGCCAATCAGCTGCTGTAATTACATGCAGGTTATGCTCCACAACCATAACCGTATGGCCATCATTTACAAGTCGTTTAAATAATTTCAGTAAATGTTCAACGTCCTTAAAATGTAATCCTGAAGTTGGTTCATCAAAAATATACAGTGTTCTGAGTTGCTTTCCTTTTAGTAGTTCTTTGGCGAGCTTTAATCGCTGGGATTCACCTCCTGAAAGTGTGTTGGTAGTTTGTCCCAGGCGTAAATAGCCCAATCCCACATCTTCCAGCACCTCCAATTTTTGAACAATTTTTTTTTGACTTTTAAAGTGATTTGCAGCTTCATGAACCTCCATCTCAAGCACTTCGTTTATCGATTTATTTTTCCAGCGTGGCAAAAGCACTTTGGGTTTAAATCGTTTTCCCTCGCATACTTCACAGGTTGTGTAAACATCAGAAAGAAAATCCAGGCTCACTTTGATCTTACCCTGCCCCTTACAATTCGGGCAACTGCCTTCAGCATTATTGAAACTAAAATGTTGCTTCTTAAGACCCAGAGATTTACTTTCGGGCAATAGTGCAAATAAATTCCGGATCAACTCAAAAACTTCCGTGAAGCTGGCTACCGTGCTCAAAACCGAACTGCTCATCTCTTCCTGATCAGCCACAACTAACTGCTGAATATCAGCAAAATCAATGGAACTACAATTAATCGGTTTCCCTGCTTTAAATGATTCAGCAATCACATCAAAAGCCAGCGAAGTTTTCCCGCTTCCCGAAACGCCACTTATCGCTATAAGCTGAGCTGTTGGTATTTCCACATTAATATGCTGTAAATTGTTGGCTGCAGCTCTTTTTAAACACATTACCGGTTTTTCTTTATCAATTTCGTGGCTGGTTATGCTGAACTTTTGATTGAGATATGCAGCAGTAAGGGAATCAGTAGTATTTAAAAACGTACTTCGACCTCCAGAAAAAACAAGATTTCCGCCATACTTGCCGGCTCCGGGTCCCAGTTCGATCACATAATCAGCATGACGGATCACTTCGGGATCGTGCTCCACATAAACCATCGTATTGCCAAGTGCTTTAAGCTTGTCGAGCACCCCGAGTAGTTTTTGGGTGTCGCGCGGATGAAGACCTGTTGTGGGTTCGTCAATCACATAAGTAATCCCACAAAGATCAGCTTCCAATTGACTGGCCATACGCACCCTGCGCGCCTCACCTCCTGATAAACTCGCAGCAGGCCGATCGGCCGAAAGGTACGACAGGCCCAACTCTGCCAGGATTTTTAGCTTTTGCTGTATTTGATTTTGCAGCTTCAAGGCGACAGCTTTTTCAATACCAGACAATTTGCCGGGAAGCTGTTCAAAAAATATCCAGGCCTCCTTTACATTCATTGCTGAGACCTCAGCTATAGACAATGTGTCAACCTTTACAGACAAAACTTTTGAATTAAGACGGGCTCCTTTGCACGAAGGGCATAGTTTTTCTCTGATAATTTTCTCAAAGGCTTCTCCTCTTTTACTTTGCTTTTTGAGGTGATAGTCCTCCTCTATCAAATTTGCAAAGCCTTTCCATTTCGTCCTTAGCTGGTGATTTCCCTTTCTGCCGGCACGATTAAACTGCCAGTCAACATCAAAAACCTCGTCTCCGCAACCATACAAAGCTATCCGACTCGCTGTATCATCTAACTGAATATAAGGAAGTTCAAAATCAATTCCATATATTTTACCAACGGTTTTTAAAGTCTGAACATATTGTCCGTCAGCCTCACCAAAAAAGCTACCTGGCTTTGTTCCATCCATGGCACCTGTTGTGAGTGCTTTTTCAGGATGAGTAATAAACTGCTGTGGATCAGCGAACAACACCAGTCCAAGCCCGTTACACATTTCACAGGCAGCTTTTGCATGATTAAAGGAAAATAAAGATGCGGGCATTTGATGAGGCTGATTATCCTTTGTTTTTCCTATCCGTGAAAAAAGTAAACGATAAGATTCAGAAAGTCCTGTCATTGTCCCAACTGTTGATCTTGGATCATTATGAAAGTTATTTTGCTGGATTGCAATCGCCGGGCTAAAACCACTACCTTCTTCCAGTTGCGGACGACTGAGTTTGCTCATCATTCTTCTGGCATAAGCGGTGTAACTTTCTGTGAAACGATTTCTGCATTCAGTATAAAGCGTATCAAATGCCAAAGCACTTTTTCCACTTCCCGAAACCCCCGTGATCACAGTGGTTTTGCCGTGAGGTATTTTAACATCAAGCTGATTGAGGTTATGTGTTGAGATGCCCTTTAGCTGAATAAACTCATCACGATTCCATGATAGTTGCTTAGTCTTTGAAGCATCGCTGCCTTTTAATATTATCCTGTTTAAAGCTTTAGCAGTAAGAGAATCTGGCTGATTTAGCAATTCCGAAGGTTTACCACTAAAAATGAGCGCTCCACCATTTTCGCCTCCTTCTGGTCCAAGATCAATAATATGATCAGCCTGCAAAATAAAAGTCGGATCATGCTCAATCACAATAACCGTATTCTGCTGCTCTATAAGGTCGTTCAAAGCGGTTAGCAAGGCAGCCACATCGGCTTTGTGCAATCCCAGGGTTGGCTCATCCAGGAGATAAAGGCCATTCCCTTTAGTTGTTTTATGCAGCTCTGAAGCAAGCTTAACCCTTTGAGCCTCACCGCCTGATAGCGTTGTAGAAGGCTGTCCCAGCTTAAGATAGCCAACTTCAAGACGAATAAGCTGATCAATAATTTTGGTTGCAGGAGGAATATTTTCAAAAAACTTCGAAGCCTCATCAAATGTCATCTCCAGCACTTCAAAAATATTCTTTCCCCTATAAGTAACTTCAAGCGTTGCATCGTTAAAACGCTTTCCTCCGCAGCTTTCGCAAGCAACCTCCACATCTCCAAGAAAATGCATTCCCAAATGTGTTCTGCCCGCGCCATTGCAATGCTCGCAGCGGCCTCCTGCTGTGTTAAATGAAAACTGGCCTTTATTAAAACCCAATATTTTTGATAGAGGCTGCTCAGCAAACAATGATCTTATCACCTCAAACAGACCGGTATAAGTAGCCGGATTGCTTCTCGGTGTGCGACCTATCGGCGACTGATTCACTTCAATTATTCTGTCGATAGCCAAAGTTGTATCCCACGAATCACAACCAATAGCTTTGTTTTGCCGTATGCTTTTAGCCAAAACCTGATGGACAAGCGTTGATTTTCCAGCTCCCGAAAGACCAGTCACCACATTGAGTGCTCCCATTCTGAAACTGACATCAATTTGCCTAAGGTTGTGCAGCTGTGCAGCAAAAATTTCAATAAATCCAAATCCTTCTCTTACAATTTGTTTCACTTGCCAGGCCTGAGAAAGTGTATGCGCTGTAAGGCTGTCGGGATAGTTTTCTGGTTGCTGCAATAATGTATCAGGATTTCCTTCATAAATCAATTGTCCACCATTGTTTCCTGCTTTTGGGCCAATATCAATCAAATAATCCGCCTCACGGATAGTATCCTCATCGTGTTCAACAACTAAAACCGTATTGCCATTATCCCGCAAGGCTTTCAGCATTTTCAGCAGGTTTTGATTGTCATGGGGATGCAAACCCGCCGAAGGCTCATCAAGCACATAAAGCACACCCTGAAGTCCGCTCCCAATTTGAGCTGCCAGCCTGATGCGCTGCGCCTCACCTCCTGAAAGGCTTGTTGCTTCGCGCAAAAGGCTGAGATAGCCAAGCCCAAGCATTTTCAGGTAGCTAATGCGTTTGGAGGCCTTTTCCATAATAGCATCGAAAACGGCTTGCTGATCTACCTCAGACCTGATTTCCATCAACCGCTTTTCGAGGGCATCGACACTAAGCTTTGATAATTCAGCGATATTTGTTCCGGCCAGATCAACAGCTAATGCTTCCTTGCTAAGTCGGGTTCCTTTACAGGTTTTGCAGGCAAAAGCACTGGCAAACCGTAAAATATTTTCATTTCTGTCCCTACGAAGAATATCTTCCATGATGGGAATTATTCCTTTGTAGAAACCTTCTACGCGGGGACGTGCTGTGATGCCTTTCCACTTTAACCGTGATTCAAGCGCATGTTTTCCAAAAAGCACTTTTACTTTCTCACTTCCATATAGGATAACATGACGTTGATCATCGGTTAGCGACTGCCAGGGTGTATCAACGTCAAAACCATGCGCCTTGCAAACGGTATTAAGCGCATCCACAGTCACTTGCGAATATACAATATAGCCTGTTGGCGTTGTCGGGACCAGTGCTCCTTCGCGCAGGCTAAGTGAAGGATCTGAAATTAATTTGTTTACATCAATTTGTTCACGCAGCCCTAGTCCTTTGCAATCCTTACAAGCACCATGATAACTGTTGAACGAAAACAGGCTTGCCAGTTGGCGAGGTCGCTCGTGGGCACAATGCCGACAGACGGTTTCGGTAGAATTAGCGAAAGTTTTTCCGCAAACAACACAGCTTGCCCGCCCCATTCGGGCAAAAAGAAGCCGTAAATGGTCAGAAAGTCCTGATAGGGTACCAACAGTGCTGTGGGGATTAGCGGCAGTAGATTGTTGCTTAACAGCCAAAGCAGCCTGTAATCCGGTGATGCTGTTTGCTTTTGGCTTTTCCAGTTTGGCGGTGTAAAGGCGTGAAAAAGAAGAAAAAGAACTCAAAAAACGTCTTTGGCTTTCTTTAAAAATCACATTATAGGCGAGTGATGATTTTCCAGAGCCCGAAACGCCTGTAATAACTGTAAAGCTCTGATGCGGAATGCTTACCGAAATGCTTTTGAGGTTGTTTTCGGATGCCTCTTTTACTACAAGACATTTACTATTGAAAGGCTGATCTGACATAATTTATTGCAAGGCTTTGCGTGCTTTTAGAATGAATTTTGAGCGATCCAGCGGGCTTACACCACGATAAGGCGTGCTTTTCCCCTCCCCTTTGGGGCATTCGGCATAAGCACTAAAACGGCTGGCAAATTTCCCTTTACCACCTGTTATTGCCAACAGTTTTACGCTATAATCCATGGAAGTAGCCAATGGGATGTTGCCTGAAATAATACAGTTATGTTTAATGATTTCAGGTGATTCAAAAGTAGCCCGCATTTGTGTGAGACTGCTGATAATTTTACCAAGATAAATTTCCGGGGCTGTGATAGTATAGCTTAGCATTGGCTCAAGCAGTCTTGTTCCTATTTGTTGCAATCCACTCATTAAAGCAAGATGCGTGGCGATAGAAAAATCTCCCGGTCTGGAATGCATCACATGATCCTGGCCGGCCATCAGGGTAATTTTTAGATCTGTTAGTTCCCAGCCATGAGGACCTTGCTGTAATGCCAGCGGAATGGCACGTTCTATCTCATTTTGATATTTGCCTGCGATATCATTCACGCCTACTTCAGATTGATAAACCACGCCGCTTCCGGATGCAGCGGGTTCAATTTTAAAATGCACCACTGCCCAACAAGGCTTAGGCATAGTATAGGCATCATATCCTTCGCCAGCAGCGTCAGGTGTTTCTTTGTAAATCACCTGTGCTTCACCAAATTGTGCATTTATCTTAAAGCGTTCAAGCAATATCGCCTGCAAAATCTCCAGTTGAATAAATCCCATAATCCTGATGTGCAAAGCGCGCTCATCTCTTAGCCAAAGCAAGTCAAGAGCCGGATCTTCATCGCATAGCTGTTGCAGAGCACTTACCAAAGCCGGATAATCTGCCTCTTGCTCCGGAAAAACCTGAATGGTAAGTAAAGCCGTATTCAGGCTGACAGGCAAATTATTTGACTTTGCCTCGCCTAGCCAGTCGCCTGCCTTAACATCCGAAAGCCCCGTAACAACTCCAATATCCCCTGCCAACAAAACCCCAGTTTCTACTTGTTTTAGCCCAATTAGTTTTCTGATCTGACTTACTTTAGCCATAGATTGCATTCCGGAAACAAAAATATTATCGCGATTTCTGAGTGTGCCATCAAACAAACGCACACTCGCAATCCGGCCAAGCCTATCGTCATGCTCCACTTTAAAAACAATCCCCGAAAGCGGTTTTTCATAATCCCCTATGGCCAAGGGCATCAGCCTTACGATCCAATTCAATAAAGTCTCAATTCCCTGATCAAATTTTGCTGAACCAAAAAGAACCGGAAAAATATGACGACTCTGAAACTGCATTCGTAATGCATTAAGCAACATATCAAAATTTACAGTTATGCCATTCAGGTATTGCTCAAGCAATTGATTGTCACCAGAAATAATCTGTTCTGCCAGAGCTGATTCCGCATACAATGCATCTTTATTTTCCAGCAAATCATAAAGCTTTGCGTATTGACTTCCTTCCGCTTCCACTCTTTGAATAAAGATTAAATCCTGATTTAACAAATCATTCATATTTTCCTTAAGACGCAGAAGATCAACCCCGTCACGATCAATTTTGTTAACAAAAATCAGCACAGGCAAACCTAAAGCTGCAGCAGCCTGCCAGATTGTTTCTGTATGCGATTGAACTCCTTCTGCAGCTGAAACCACTACGATGACAGCATCCAACGCTGGTAGAACCCTTTCTACTTCTGCTGAAAAATCAATATGGCCAGGTGTATCGATGAGGTTAATTTGTGTGTTATTCCAAACAAAAGATGCTGATGCAGCGCGCACCGATATCCCACGTTCTTTTTCTATTGGAAGCCAATCTGTTTGCGAAGTTCCTTTATCAACACTACCCAAAGTTTTGATGACTCCGGTTTTGAAAAGCAAATGCTCTGTAATGGAAGTTTTGCCAGCATCTACGTGTGCCAATATGCCCAGATTGATAATCTTTGAAAGTGCTTCCATTAAACTTTTACTTAATCTGCAAAAGTAGCGGTTTAAATGGCGAATGAAAAACAATTGATTCGTTGGAAGTATAAAACTTGCTGCCGAATTAAATAATTATTTAGTAGATTTACAGTCACTTTGATAATTCGATAAGATGTGTAAAGCTGCCAATTATGAAAAAGAAAATATTAACGTTAAGTTTTATTATGGGTTATCTGATTGCATTTGGGCAATGGGAATGGGTGAACCCGAGTCCTTTTGGTTGGAATTTGTATGCCTTACATTTTTTGAATGAGTCGCTTGGATTTGCCGGAGGAGAAAAAGGCAGTTTGTATGTAACAACTGACAGTGGAAATACCTGGGAATACATTGATTCAGGGTTAGATCAAAGTATTGACAAATTGTATTTCATCAATCCTGATACTGGATTTTTAAAAACCTATGAAGGCACTATCTATCGTTCTTCGGATGGAGGCAACAGTTGGGAAGCTATTGATGTTCCTGAAGAAATTTACAATGACTTTGATTTTGTGAATGACAGCACTGGTTTTATCTGCGGAAAAAACGGGAAGTTGCTCAAATCTACAGATGCGGGAATATCGTGGTCGCAATTGCTTTTTAATTCGCCTTATGATATTAACGCTCTGCACTTCATCGATGAAAATAATGGATTTGCTGTGGGAGATTTACACCACGTATATAAAACAACAAATGGTGGCCTGCAATGGGAGATAAATTCAACAGATCCTATGCTCAATTTAATTGATGTCTTTTTCGTTTCGGAGCTTGTTGGGTACGCGTCAGGGAGTGATTACTTTGTTATGAAGACTACTGATGGCGGAGTTTCCTGGAATTATATCATGAGCACACACACCATTTCAAAATTATTTTTTACTGATGAAAATACAGGCTATGGAATTTCAGGAAATCAACTTCTGAAAACAACTAATGGAGCCCTTTCATGGAATTTTGTTGTGATGGATGATGTAAGAAATTATGAATTTCTTGACGCTAACACGGTATTTGCTGTCGGAAATAACGGCAACATTTTAAAATCTGTTGATGCGGGCTCCACTACTAACAATTTCACCAGTTCCTTTACCAATCTCCATCTTCAGGATATTCAATTTGTTACTGAACAGATGGGATACGTTATTGGCTCAACGCCTAACCAGTCAAACAGTACTGAAATTTATAAAACAACAGATACAGGCCAATCATGGAATACTGTTTCATCAATACCACACAGACTACCTGCAAAATTATTTTTTTCGTCTTCAGATCAAGGTTATATCGCATTCAAAAACGGATTGCTATACAAAACGATTGATGGGGGAATTAATTGGGAGGAGCTTCAAACAAACCTTCAAGAAATCATTACTGATTTATTTTTTACCAACAATGCTACAGGATTTATATGTGTCGAAAATATACCCTCCAAAATACTACGCAGTCAGGACGAAGGAATAACCTGGCAAGTTGTTTTTGAATCTGATAACAGCCCCATACGAGCCTTGCATTTCATCAATGAAAATACAGGTTTTGCGTTAATCTCAAACGGTCGGATAATAAGAACGGATAACGGAGGCAACGACTGGCAAGAATACTATGTTACAGAAAATGAACTTCTTCTGGATATTTATTTTGTTGATCAATTTAACGGATATGTTGGGGGTTTCTCAGGAAACTGCTATCGCACAACCGATGGGGGATTGAATTGGGAATATGTTCCCTTGCCTGATTCTCATGCCATTCTTCAATTCTATTTTCTAAATGAGACAACCGGTTATGCACTAGCCGATGCTGCAAGTGTGTACATCACTGATGATGGCGGATCACAATGGCATCGATTTGAAAACCTGCCCTCCAAATGGTATAAAGGCATATCGTTTGTTTCTCCTACCGTAGGTTTTATATGTGGTGATGACGGGCTGATTATGAAAACAAACAATGGAGGTATTGTAAGCCTTCCTGTGCAACAAACAGTATCAAAAACTAATTTACTCTACCCAAATCCAGCGCAGCATGCGATAAATATAAATCTAACCGGATATGAAAACATACTGACTGAAGCCTATATTTACGATATTTCAGGCCGTTTAGTGAGCGTGCTGAATCGTGAAAATTTAACGCAAGCTGTTGATATTTCATTTTTGACTTCCGGAGTGTATCAGCTTTTAATCATTACAAGCGAAAAAGAGACAATTAGGTTTAAATTTATAAAGCAATAGGAAAATCTCTTTTTCATTTAAACTCACTACAATCAGGAGGAAATACATAAATAGGTAAGCTAAACTTACACCATTATACGGTATTAGAAAAATACGTTTTATTTAGCAACAGCTTCTAATCAATTAACCACCAATTTAGCCGTAAACACCTTATCCTCAACGGAAACCTTTACAAAATAAATTCCTGCTTGCAGCTCAATATCCAATAGCTGAAGCTCATTCCAAGACGCCTCTTTGGCATAAACAAGCTTTCCATTTATATTGTAAACTGCAAGGCTGGCAAAATGCCCTGGATTGATATCTTCGGACATCATTCTGAAAGGGCCTTTTCCGGGATTGGGGAAAATCTGTAAATCAGGTTTACCAGTATTGTTTTCATTGGTATTTCCAATTATTGAAACGCATTCATCGTTTGAGTTTAATTCATAAAACATATAATCAAGCGAAATAGCTGAGGCTGTTCCAAAATCAGATGATTCAACTGTAAAATCTTCAGAAACAAGCGTATATTCAAAGCTTTCAACCGGATATCCATAACTACATGAAAGGGCTTCACCTATCTCATTTGTACGTATAAAGCCTGTATGAGGTTCCATTACCTCTTTAACTAAAAGTATTGGTCCAAGCCCGATAAATAAATAACCTTCATCAGAAAGTGACACTGCTTCAAAAGTGATCATTTCAGAAAATTGCGCCCAAACCGGATTTCCATCTAAATCGGCCTTAACAAAACCGCCTCCACTGCAAAGCAATAAATGCTCTCCAGAAACATCCCTGTTAATCTGTTGATGTTCGTAATAATAGCTTCGTTCAAAACTACGAAAACCAATTGATTTAGCCCAAATGATATTACTATTCATATCCATGTAAACAAGTGACGAACCTGGTGAACCACCTATATTTCCAGAAAAATAATACCCTGAATCAACGCTAATCAGATCTATAAATTCGGAATTACCCTGATCTTCGAAATTGATTTTTTTTGCCCTGATCAATTCGCCTGCCGAAGAAAACTGCATAATTCCTATTTGGCTGACATATTCGCCATTTGCTTTGTATTGGCCTCCAACAATAATATCTTCATTATCAAGGCTTGCTACAGAAATGCCAGTGATATGTACATTTTCATAGAAAAAAGATTTGGAAAACAAAAGCTCACCTTGCGAATCGTATTTAATCAAGATCAAACCAGTTGAAGAGGATGTCGGATTTTCATAAACAGAACCTGTAATAAGTACTCCCCCATCGTCGGTTAAACTCATCCCTGAAGAATGCAGATACCTGGCATCTGAAAGTCTTCTGGCCCATATCAATTCGCCACTTTTATCCATTTTTATTAAAAGGATATCATCCGCAATAGGTGGTTCATAGGAAAATAGTGTTGCAGTTATAAAAAAGTTACCATCCATACTATTCACAATATCAGTAGGTTGGATATTATGACCCTGAAGAACTAGCTTTTTTGACCAAATCATTTCGCCCCCGACATCAAACAGATGGACAGCACCTGCTGATTCATAGTACATATCGCTACCTCCGGAGATCAGCAATAAACTATCCTCCCCTGCCCAGGTTGTTCCGGAAACATGAAAAGATCCAGAGTTTTCATAGAAAACTTTAGAATACCTCAAATCAGAAGTTTGCGTAAAGGCTATCTGGTCTAAAAAAATAAAGGCTACTACAATAAGTAAATTTTTTGGTTTCATAGCAGGTTTTGATTAAGATCATTCACCCTCACAAAGGTATTCAATCTGAATAAATTAATCAAGTTATTGGCAATACAATTCCAGGTTCAGCCAAACAATCCTTAGCGTGAGACATCCAACGGCTATATTTTGAAGAAATACGGCAGATGCTCCCTCACGTGATTAAGCCCGATTATTTCAACTCAAAAACCTTTGTTTCACCCTGCTCGCAAGCCATTGTAAATTGTTTCTTTAAATTATTCCATCGCTGATCTTCAAGGCTGTTTATCAGTTTCAAACACGTATCAAAAAGGCCAAGGTTTCTGTTTAGCTCGGCTAAAGTAACTTTAAAGTGATCCTCTTTAGGTTCAATCAAAGCAATTAGCACCTCACAATTGCGATGATATAGGACTTTATCATTTTCATTCAAAAACATAGAATTCCCATTTCGGCTTCTGTCGTTAAATGCACGCCAGATGTCCATCCGGATCGCAATTTCATTTTCCTTTTTCCGGGCAACTTCCTCCCGAAGTGCTAAAACCAAATCATCCAAACCCGGAGCTTGTGCCTGATCAATTTCGCTTAAATCAAAATCAAACTGGTCATCAAAACGATAGAGTTCATCAACAGGCTCCTGCTCGTGCAGAAAAAAGAAAAAGCCACAGGATTGGCAGCGGATCAGATCAGGAAATTCTGGCAACATCGGTGCAATGCGTTTACCATCAGAAAAATAACGCGCACCAAAGGTATTTCCACTCATCAGGCTTTCATTGGCAATTTTCTGTCCACATTTCGGACAGGCATAAAGAAGTGTAGGTCCTGGTAACATTTTAAAATGATTTATTTACTAATTAAGTTGATTACTGATTATTTATCATTAATTCTGAGACGCTGCAAACTGCCAGAAACATCTGCTTTCACAATTGCTTCATACACTTTTTGAGCCGCCATATCATTTGTGCAATATCACTTAGAAAATTATTGGCCTCTGTAATTCAATGCCGGACTGAACAGGCCTTCGTGATTTAGAATAGTCCCGCTCCCCTGAATGTGCTTTCCGGAAAAACATGCTATGTTGTTCATAAGATGGTATTTGTATAATTAATCTCTTACCAGTTTAATCAAACCCTGATATAAAAAAATGGCAAGCATTCAATTTACTTCAGATTAAAAGCAATTGCAAACAAAACATGCGAAATATTTAGGATTACCACATGAGCTATTGGCAGATAAATGCTGGTTGGTGATTTGCCGGTAAGAAACTCAAAGAACTTGGGCAGACTATCCGGTATTGATTAAATCTTCAAAATTATTTGTTAGAAGCTGGCAATTATTCATCTTTATTGATGTGAAATTCTATATCTTCTCCTCTAGCTCTTACCTCTTTTACCATTTGCTGCAAATCATCAGGCAAAGTATCAATCGGCACAGGAAATCCATCAACCATAACCATTTTATTAAATGGATTTGATTCCGTCATTCTTTGTGTAGAAAACTCTGGACTATAATACCACATATCAAACATATCCTTAATATCACGTGCTTTGTTTGATACCGTTGAATTTTTAGTCCCAAAGTATTCACTAATCTGGTCAGCTGTTATATAAGGTTCAAATGACTTATCAAACAAGAAATTTATCGACCCGATAGCATAAATGACGGCGGCTGCCCAAATCTCTATTTTACCTCTCTGAAACGGAACGTCTCTTTTTCGGCCAAGCTTTTTAACTAACTTTTCGCATAATTGAAAATATTCATCATCTAATTTTTGAGTACAAAAGGCTCTTGTCATTTCAAGAAGTTTTTCCTCTTTTTGTTTTATCTCTTGTTTAGTCATAATGTCGTTTCTCTTTCTGAATTTTTTTAATTTTCTCAATATTACTAATAATTTTTGGCTTAGTTCTAAATAATATTTTTTTTCATAAACTTTTAAGCAAATTATCATGGATAGGTTAGTCGAAATAACAACGAGGTTTAAATCGCTCAGTAGTTCTCAGCAAGATATGATTATCAAAGAGATAGAGCAACTACTTACAGCATCAGCGGTAGATGTTCGCGAAAAACAGTCAACACATCATCAAAGCTGTGGACCTTCATGTCCTGAATGCCAGAGCACCAACTTCAGACGTAATGGTCACCAACAGGGACAGCAGGTATATCTCTGCAAAGATTGTGGCCGTCAATACCGCCAGTCGAGCGGCACATTTATCAGCTGGTTAAAAAAACCAGAACTATTGCATACATATATCCGACACATGCTTCAAGGTTATAGCCTTAGAAAGTGTGCTGATCTAACCCACATAAGCCTTCAAACCTCCTTTGATTGGCGCCACAAAGTGTTGACAGCAATTGGTAAGGTTAATCAGGAAGTGACTTTTAGTGGTATTGTTGAGAGCGATGAGATGTTCATAGCGCATTCAGAAAAAGGTAACAAAAACCTTAACCGACCGCCACGTAAGCGAGGTAAATCCCTAAAAGTAAAAAAACAAAGAGGAATCGGGCAAGATCAGGTGGCTGTTATTTCTACGGTTGACAGACAAGGAAATCAGTCTTTTGTAGTTGCTACACGAGGCAGAATTAGCAAATCAGATATTGACAAAGTTCTCAATGGCAAGCTTGCAAAGGACGTAACACTCTGCACAGACAGTCATAGAAGCAATACAGCCTTTTCTAAGAACAATAAATTAAAGCACGTGAAAATCAATGCATCAAAAGGACAAATTGTAAAAGGTATTTACCATGTACAACATGTTAATCAGAAAATTTCTGAATTGAGGGATTTCATCAGATCATTCAAAATTGATTTTAATCTGATCGTAAGCAGGCACTTCTGTGATTATTGAATCTATAATGCATGCAAATTTAATCCATCTCTCCGGAAAAATGATTCACAAAAAGTTACATTTTTCCTAAGATTTTGAAGCAACGGCATTCACCTTCTTCATGGGTGTATCGACTGTAGCCTTAAAGAAAATAAGGGTTGTAAAATTATTTCAATCGATATTCTTTCGGCGAAAGATTTGTATGATTCTTAAAGTATTTACCAAAGTGCGACTGACTAGGGAAATTTAGTTGTACACTGATTTGCTGAATCGTGAGGTCGGTCGATTTAAGTAATGCCTTTGCTTCCAACAGCACGTAATTATTTATCCATTCAATGGCAGAACTGCCCGTGTCCTCATGAATAATTTTCGACAGGTATTTTGGGGTCAAAGACAATTTATCAGCATAAAATTCAACGTCGCGATGTACTTGATAATTATGTTCTAAAAGGTCCATAAAACGTTCTGTCAATATTGCCCGTTTCGATTTCTTTACACTTTTCATCGATTTATGAAAAACATTTTCTATCTCAAGATACATCGCCTGCGCCAGTAATTCTGTTATTTTAACCCTGTGTATATTATCTTCTACCCGGATGATCCGCTGAATTGCTTTGAAGTAAAGCAGCATCCTCTCCATATTTTCTTTCGAAAGCGGTGTCCAGGGATCATCTTTTACTGCATTTCTCAAAGTATGCAGATTTTTGATGTAAACTGCTGTCAATCTGTCAATAGATTGATGTGACATGATAATGTAATAACCATAGAAATCTCTACTGTAAGCGCAGAGTTCGAGTATTTGATGCGGTAATACCACAAACAGGGCAGGAGCCTTCAGGATAAAATGCTTTAAATTCACATTTCCTTCAATGCTTCCCATCGTACAAATAATTACCGCTGTGATATCTACCTTAAAGGGATTGTTGAAGGATGAATGAATCACCGGATCTTCGAGTAATATCAAGTCTTCACCGATGGCATCCGCTTTCTCAAGATTGATATCAGATCGCCAGTCGAAAAGAGAAATTGCTTTATTGTACATCTTTTTTTATACTAAATTAGGAAATATGTCGATAATTGAACAAAAATAAGCCATTTCTTCCAATAATAATGGATTAAATGCCTTTTTTTTTAATTTTATATCAGCTATTTTTACTGTACGAAAACGAGAGTAGAAAATGGAAAAGGTTGATAAATTAGTTACTTTAAATAAAATGTGCGATGAAAAAAAATTTAGGTAGCAGTCTGGCAAGTTTTGGGATAAAACAAGCTTTTTCCTATTTGGAGAGCAATCCCCAGAATAATATGCCCCAACTGATAAAATGGGCAGAAAAATTTGATTGGAAAGGAAATTACACCAATGCAATTACGGGTGTAAAAAAAGCACTTTCTGATCCGGATAACAACTGGAATGTTTTGGCAAACAATTTTTGGAATCTTGATGCAGGGGTTCGAAGAAAAACATTTGAGAATTTTTTTGTAAATGGTGTTTTCCGGGCAAGGAACAAACTGGACGAATCGCGTGCCAGGTATCATTGTAATGTGCCCTGGACAATCCTGATGGATCCTACATCAGCCTGTAATTTGAGATGTACGGGCTGCTGGGCCGCAGATTATGGGAACAAGATGAATATGAGTTACGACACGCTCGACGATATCATCCAGCAGGGAAAAGAACTCGGCACCTATTTTTATATCTATTCGGGGGGTGAACCACTGGTTAGGAAAAAAGATATTATCCAGCTGTGCGAAAAACATAACGATTGCATGTTTCTTGCTTTTACGAATGGAACGCTCATTGACGAAGCTTTTGCCAATGAAATGCTGCGTGTTAAAAACTTTATACCGGCCATCAGCCTGGAAGGTTTTGAAAAGGAAACTGATTCCCGCCGTGGAAAAGGGACCTATAAAGCAGTTGAAAAAGCGATGGATATCCTTCACGACAAGAAGTTGTTATTCGGTAACTCATGTACTTATACCCGCACAAATACGGAAATTATTGGTAGTGAGGAATATTTTGATTTTATGGTCGGCAAAGGGGCAATGTTTGCCTGGTTCTTTACCTACATGCCCATTGGCGTGAATGCTGTCCCCGAATTGCTAGCAACACCGGAACAGCGGAAGTACATGTATCAGCAGATTCGTAAATTCAGAAAAAGTAAACCTCTTTTTACCTTGGATTTCTGGAACGACGGCGAATATGTGAACGGTTGTATCGCGGGCGGGCGCAGCTTTCTGCATATCAATGCAAATGGCGATATAGAACCGTGTGCATTTATTCATTATTCAGATTCAAATATTCACGAAACAACCCTATTGGAAGCATATCAATCCTCTCTATTTATGCAATATAAACAGAATCAACCGTTTAGTGAAAATATGCTACGCCCCTGTCCTTTGCTGGATCACGAATATAAACTGGCTGAAATGGTTGATAAAACAGCAGCGAAATCAACCGATCTGGAGCATCCGGAAGATGTGCACAATCTCTGTGCAAAGACCGTCCATGCAGCAAGAAGCTGGAAACCGGTCGCGGATGAATTATGGAGACAAGTACCTGCACCAAACTAAACTAAAGGACGAGAAAAACAATATTCAGGACTATTTCTTTCAGACTTTTTATGCTTGTTTTTATCCAATTCGGAATAATTGGCTAATACAGGTTCAATATGTGCCAGCTAAACCGGAGTATTTGTGCCAGTGTAAACGCGCATAAATTCAAGGCCAAAATTAAACATTAATTTGATTGTTAATTGTCACCTTAATTTGATTATGATTTCCATTTTATTAGAGGAGTTTATTTTGTCTCAGCGAGTCGCCTTTGAGTTGTAAACGATGAGACGAGTTCACCAGACGATCCAGTATAGCATCAGCTACAGTTCCTTCACCAATAATTTCATGCCAGAGAGATACCGGTAATTGGGAACTGATAATCAGTGATGAGCGATCATACTTGCTTTCAATGATATCCATCAGTATTTGACGGGACTGGTTGTCAAAGCCCGAGAGGCCAAAATCATCCAGGAGAACCAGCTCGGTTTTTTCAATTTGTTGTAGTGTTTTGGTGTAGGTGCCTTCCAGCCGTGCCAGTTTTAGGTTATCAAGTAGTCTTGAAGTGTTAAAATAGCGTGTTTTAATAAGCATCATACAGGCTTGATGACCAAGCGCTTGTGCAAGGTAGCTTTTACCTGTTCCGGTGGCTCCAGTGATGATGATATTTTCATGATTTTTAATAAAATCAAGCATGGCCAGTCGTTGAAAGAGCCCTTTATCCAGCTGACGATTTGCTGTATAGTCGATATCGTTCAGTGTGGCAATGCTTCGGAAACGAGCTGTGGTAATGAGTTTTTTTATTTTGTTGCCTTGCCTGTTTTCCCATAAGTTCTACCTTTTTTGCGGCCATAATCTTTGATTTTAGTTTTCAAAGATTATACGGTAGAATTTATGTTTGTTTACATTTTTATGCCTTAACTTCATTTTGTGGCACACTTTGCTTCGGTATAAGTGGCACAATAAGGCCGGTTTGAGTGGCACACTTTGAACCAGTTTGAGTGGCACAGCTTGCTCCGGTTTAGCTGGCACTCTTTGAACCGGTACAAGTGGCACAATCACTCCGGAATCAGTGGCACACTTTGAACCGGTTTATCCACGTTGGCAACAAGGCGAAAAAGCCTACGCACATTTAAACACATTTGTTTTTTTACCAACACAAAATGCCAAAACGAAAAAACCAAAAGAGTTTAAATCTTAGCCAGCGCACTAAAAAAGACTTAATACATAAAAACATAAAAATAAAACTCAAAGATAAACATTGACTTTTAAATTTTTTTTGTAATTTTATCAAATACAAACACAAATGGAGATGACAATATCCAAAGACTGCAAAATTATCCATTGTCTGGGCAAAAATAAGTATGATGCGAACAGGCTTTTTATGCTAGCATAGAAAGCCTTACAAAGTTATAATTGCCAACCCGATTCTGGGACTCACTTGATGTTTATAAAAATTCAATTCTTTTATTGTCTATAAAATTGAAGCCTACTTCAACTTAGGTTTGTGTTTCAATTAATGTTTAACTAAAATCAAAAAAAATGAAAAAATTTTATATTTTGACCTTACTGGTCATGTTTACTTTCTCCCTTTTTGCAAAAAAGGTTGAGATTGAAGTCGCAGAAACTATTGCAAAAAACTATTATGTTATACAATATGAGCAAATTAATGGTTCTACAACTGAAACTCCATCTGTTTTAGAAACTCTTACTCAAAAAAAAGAGAATGAAATCTTAATTTACATTTTCAATTTTAGAGATGGTTTCACAATTGTTTCGACCGATGATGCCGTTGTTCCTATCTTAGGCTTTTCTTTAACTGGTAAATATCAGGAAGAAAATCAACCTCCAGCATTAATTGACTTAATCCAACACTACAAAGACCAAATTGACTATGCTATTAAAAATCGAATCAAAGGTTCTGATGAAACACTTTCATTGTGGTCATTCTATACAAATTCTGACAACAATAGGGATAGTAATTGCGAAATATGGCCTAAATACTTTATTGTCAACCCATTACTTACAACAACATGGAATCAGAATTGTTATTATAATGATAAATGTCCATATGATGTAAAAGCCCCATCTTATCCGGTAAATTATTGCAACCATGTTCCTAATGGTTGTGTAGCATTAGCAATGGCGCAGGTAATGAAATATTGGGATTATCCAACAAATGGCACAGGTTCACACGGATACTATGATGGCGCAAGTAATCCAGATGGATATGGTTATCAATCTGCAAATTTTGGTACTACTACTTATGATTGGGATGCGATGCCAAATGTTCTAACAGGAAGCGGTTTGCCAACTGATGGAAAATCATCATCTAATTTAATTGATGCAGTTTCTACTTTAATATATCATTGTGGTGTTTCTGTTGATATGGATTATGGTTATAATGGTTCAGGTATTTCTTCGAACGAAATTTATAAAGTTCCAAATTCCTTAGAAGGCTATTTTGATTACTCATCTTTATCTCAATATATTGAGAAAGATAATTATTCAAACTCTGGTTGGGAGAGTTTATTGCGAAATAATTTAACGTACAATAAACCAATATTTTACGTAGGTACAGGAACAGGCGGCCATGCATTTGTTTTGGATGGTTATATTAAAATGCAAACAGAATGCTGTACTTATTATGCAGTATTTCATGTGAATTGGGGATGGGGCGGAAGCCAAAATGGATACTATTATCTCTCAGATTTGACACCAGGAAATTTCAATTTCAATTATAACCAGGCTGCTGTTGCGGATATTACACCTCCAAACCTCACTTACGACCCTCCTGCTCAACCAAGTTATATATCTGAACCTGCTTGCTCCCCTCATTGTCGAGATATTGAAGTTGATTATTTTGTTCCTACAGTTTACAAAACGACTTCTTATGAATGGGATATAACAGGTATTTATGCAGCAGGCGTAACATGGAATGGTCGATATGCATCAGTTTGGAGTCATCACTACGGCACTGCAACCCTTTGGTGCAGGGCTTTAAATCATGGTGTTCCTGGTCCATGGCAAACAAAGACAATATATATTGAAAATTGTAGCAGAGGCTCAAACCCCTTGGGAAAGGAGGTCAAAATAAATAAGTCAGGTGAATCTTTGACTAATGTTGAATGCAACGAGTTGCAAAATGAAGTGCGAATCTATCCTAACCCCGCCAGTAACATCATCAATATTTATGTGCCAAATTCAGTTAACTATTCAGTAGTTGAATTAATTAATAATCAGGGTGAAACTGTTAAATCTATTAAAAGTCCTAATCGGAAAATTGTTATCAACACAAATGATGTTTCCTCCGGTTTGTATATTATCAAACTCTCTTCAAGGAATAGCATTCTTTTAGAAAAGGTAATTATTTCCAAATAACTTTTTCTTGATTCAGGCAGGTAACATGTTCCTGCCTGAATCAAGTTTAACAATATGTATTACTATGAAAAAAAAATATCTAATAATTGCCTTTATCATCTTGTCTTCGAGTTTTCTATTTGCACAAGATTTCTCTCTTGGATTGAAAGATGGCGCAACCTGGTCAAGTATAAACGGCAGGTTTGATTTTAAAAATTTTAATCAAACTCAAATTAAAAACAGAGTAGGCCATAGTTTCGGTTTATTGTTAAATTATAGAGCAACAAGATTTCTTACATTACAAGTGGAATTTAATTTTGAGGAAAAAGGATTCAAATTTTCTGATAATAACTTTATAGGTGGCGGATACAGTGGAAATTATAATATTAACTATTTTACTATACCTATAATTACAAATTTCGAAATCGGGAAAAGAGTAAAATATTATGGATACACAGGGTTTTACATAGGATTTCTTGTAAAAGTAGAAAATTATACCTCATTTATATCAACTTCATCTTCTGATTTGATAATATATGATTTAAGTTATGACCCAACAGAAGTATTCAATAAACAAGAATTTGGAGGTTTAGTAGGCGTAGGCATTAAAATACCAATTTGTGCAGAAGTAGAGTTTATTATTGATTCCCGTTACAACTTTGAATTAACAAAAGCCGCAAAAAATACGGACTTTGATTATGACTCAAATCAATGGACAAAAGACACCCCCGATAATTTCCAAAATGTTTACAATCGGTCTCTTTCCATTAGTTTGGGTATCCTAATCAAATTGAATAATAAATTGATATGAAAATAAAATCTCAAATGGTATTAATTAAACTAGTGTTCCTCCTGTTAATCTGGAACACTAGTTTTTACTACAGGCTTTTATTAACTTTAAACTAAGTACATGACAAAAATTTACAACAATTTCTAAATCCATCTAAATCATTTGAA
>JACCQN010000031.1 GCA_015709215.1 Bacteroidales bacterium | reverse complement strand
GCACTGAATCCCTTGATATTGTTGATAATTTAACTTTAAAGACAGACTCTAATTAGTTCATCACCAGTTCCAAATCTCCTGCCATACGACTTTTGCAACAATTAAGTGCTGCGGCATAGGCTGCTAAAAATCGAACTTTATTTGCTGAAGGTCTGTTAACTGAAGCATCTTTCATAATTTTTATGAGGTGCTCTTCCAGGCTTTCTTTCTGGCAATCTATGGGATTGGAACATGCGTTTGGTGTAAAGTTTTTGTTCATAGGCAGTAACTGGTTTTTATTACTGTCCTAACAAACGCAATCACTTGACAATTTATTATTTTGGCTAAAAAATTTATTGCGTCAGGATCAAATTCTTTTCAGTGATCATCTTGCGCATATTGATCAGAGCGTAGCGCATCCTGCCCAAAGCTGTATTAATGCTAACATTAGTGAGTTCAGCAATATCCTTGAAACTCATCTCGGCATACAAACGCAAATAAAGTACCTCACGCTGCTCATCAGGCAAGAAGGTGATGAGCTGCCTCAGGTCTTCATGAATCTGATCGGTGATCATTTGCTGCTCGACAGATGGGTCGGCCAAACCAATATTTTCCATAAAATCATAATTATCATTTTGCACATCCGTGTATGGAATCCGCTTGGATTTGCGAAAATGATCGATAATCAGATTATGAGCAATCCGCATAGCCCATTGAATAAACTTACCTTCTTCCTTGTATGTGCCATTTTTTATGGTGCGGATTATCTTAATAAAAGTGTCCTGAAAAATATCATCAGCAAGTTGCCTGTCCTTGACAAGCATCATGATGTAAGAAAAAATTCTTGTTTGATGACGATTGATCAATAATTCAAAACTGGCATGATTACCTTTACGATAACTTTCAACCAGCTCTTTATCAGTGCATTCTAATGCATTCATAGAGCCTCCCTTATTTTCAGTTATAAGTTTAAAGGGTAAAAGTTATCGCTATATTGATCCTCCTTAGATTTTAAATTTACTCTTTTATAACAACAATATGTTGCAATTGTTACCGCAAATATACGGATAGATTTAAAAAATGCAAGATGTGAACAATTTTTTTTTAGGATCACTCAATAATTTTGCCAAAAATTCTATCTCACTTTCATTAGTCGAAATATACCCTAGCTAAGTTTATCTTTAATTAATTGGTAATTTCGCAAAAATTTTTTCCACAGCATGTCAAAAACGCTCACACAACAGCAAAGCATTCATATTCAAGGCGCAAAAGTTAATAATCTCAAAAATATTAGTCTGCACATTCCAAAAAATAAACTTGTCGTGATCACGGGCGTTTCAGGTTCGGGCAAGTCGTCGCTAGCATTCGACACCTTGTATGCCGAAGGACAACGCCGCTATGTGGAAAGCCTGAGCTCCTATGCGCGCCAGTTTTTGGGCCGTATGAACAAACCTGATGTGGATTATATTAAGGGTATTTCGCCTGCCATTGCCATCGAACAAAAAGTGAACAGCCGAAACCCGCGATCGACTGTTGGCACAACAACTGAAATATACGAATACCTTAAACTTTTGTTCGCCCGCATTGGCAAAACCTATTCGCCACTTTCGGGCAAACTGGTAAAACGACATCGGGTTGGTGATGTAGTTAATTTTGTGCTGTCGCTTCCCGTTGAAAGCCAGATACTGGTTTTATCACCTTTAATATTACCTCCAAAACGTACAATTATTCAGCAATTAGGCATTCTAATGCAACAAGGTTTCAGTCGTTGCATGATGGGAAGCGAGGTGAAACGAATCGAAGAAGCCATTGAAAACAAAGCTATTCGCAAAGCTGATGAGGTATTTATTGTCATTGACAGACTTATCGTTAATGCGAATGATTCAGATTTGGCTGCCCGCATTGCCGACTCTGTGCAAACAGCATTTTACGAAGGAAAAGATCAGTGTTTGATCGATTATAAAACGCCTGAAAGGCAAGGTCGTGAGCTTTTTTCTTCCAGCTTCACCGCGGATGGAATTCAGTTTGAAGAACCAAGCGTGAATATGTTTACGTTTAATAATCCTTATGGAGCCTGCAAACGATGCGAAGGCTTTGGCAGCATCATCGGGATTGATGAAGATTTGGTTATTCCAAACAAAGGTCTTTCTGTTTACGAAGGCGCAATAGCTTGCTGGAAAGGCGAAAAAATGGGCGAGTGGAAAGACCAGCTCATCCGCACTGCTCCCAAATTCGATTTTCCGGTTCACAAACCCTATTACGCTTTATCTTCAGAACAAAAACAAATGCTTTGGACAGGCAATGCGTATTTTAAGGGTTTAAACGATTTCTTTCAGGAACTGGAAGAACAAACCTATAAAATTCAATATCGCGTGATGCTTTCGCGCTACCGCGGGAAAACACTATGCCCCGAATGTAATGGCACACGATTGAGAAAAGACGCCAATTACGTAAAAGTAGCCGGCAAAAGCATTTCTGAACTAGTACTAATGCCATTGGATCAGCTTTACAATTTTTTCTCTGAAATTGAGCTTGATGAAACTGATCGTCAAATTGCCAAACGCTTGTTGAATGAGATCACCAACCGCATTCAATTTTTGCTTGATGTAGGCCTTAGTTACCTCACGCTCAACCGTTTATCCAACAGTCTTTCGGGGGGTGAGTCGCAACGCATCAATTTAGCCACCTCGCTCGGAAGCAGCCTCGTTGGTTCCACTTATATTCTGGACGAACCCAGTATTGGCCTGCACAGCCGCGACACGCAAAGGCTCATCAAAGTATTAAGAAAATTACGCGATATCGGTAATACAGTCATCGTGGTTGAACATGACGAAGAAATAATACTGGCTGCGGATCAGATTATCGATATTGGGCCTGAGGCTGGAAGGCTTGGCGGTGAATTGATATTTCAGGGCAGCAGTAAGGAAATTATGCATCATCCGATAAGCCTCACGGGAAAATACCTTAGTGGTAAACTTTATATACCTGTTCCGGCGCATCGTAGAGGATGGCACAATTATATTGAAATTAAAGGAGCTTCGCAGCACAACCTCAAGCAGATCGACGTGAAATTCCCGCTTAATGTGCTTACTATCATTTCCGGAGTAAGTGGTTCAGGTAAATCATCGCTCGTACGCAGTATTCTTTTTCCAGCTTTGCGCAAACATTTAGGTGGGTATGCCGAAAAAACAGGCAGTTATGGAACCCTGGAAGGCGATTTGAACAACATAGGAAGCGTAGAAATGATTGATCAGAATCCTATTGGCCGTTCATCGCGTTCCAATCCTGTCACTTATGTAAAAGCTTATGATGATATCCGTCAGCTTTTTGCCGATCAAAAACTGGCCAAGGTGCGATTCTATAAGCCAGGTTTTTTTAGTTTTAATGTGCCCGGTGGCCGCTGTGATCAATGCGAGGGAGAAGGCACCGTTAAAGTGGAAATGCAGTTTATGGCTGATGTTTATTTAGTTTGCGAAGCTTGTGGAGGTAAACGATTCAAAGAAGAGGTGCTAGACATCCGATTCGAAGGAAAAAACATTGCTGATGTGCTTGATATGACAATCAATGAAGCAATTGAATTCTTCGGCCAGGCAAATAAGTCGAAGGCACAATGCAATAAAATCGTCACCAAACTACAGCCTTTGCAAGATGTTGGTCTTGGGTATCTTAAGCTGGGACAATCTTCCAGCACACTGAGCGGTGGCGAAGCACAACGTATCAAACTCGCATTCTTCCTATCGAAAGGCACTACTGAACAACCCACACTTTTCATTTTTGACGAGCCTACTACCGGCCTTCACTTTCATGATATCAATAAACTGCTTATTGCTTTTCAGGCGTTAATCGAAAACGGCCATAGTGTTTTGGTCATCGAACATCATCCCGATATCATAAAATCAGCCGACTGGATAATAGAGTTGGGTCCGGAAGGAGGAATAAATGGAGGACATCTGATTTTTGAAGGAACTCCCGAAACACTTTCTATGAAAAATAATACACATACGGCCCATGCAATACAATCGAAGTTGTAAGCTTGTGAAGTTTTAAGCTTGTTTTTAATGTTTTTTTAGGAAATAATCTGACTGGATATCTTGATTTATCATGTAATTTTGCCCTAAATTAAAATTATTATAAATAACATGAAAAAATTTCTGATACCTGTTTACCTTGTCTTTTTATTGAGTGCATGCAATTCGCCTTCGGGCAATAATCCTGAAAGCAACGATCACGAACACGAAAACGGCAACAACCATGCAGAAGCAGCAGTTAGTAATGTAATGCACTATCCTGAAGAAAAAAATCTGACCAACGTAAAACAACTCACTTTTGGGGGCGATAATGCAGAAGCTTATTTTAGTTTTGATGACGAAATGATTGTTTTTCAATCAAATAACCCTGCCTGGTCGCTGGAATGTGATCAGATTTTTTATACCCGTCTCGATGAAGCTAAGATGGATGAAGTAATCCCACCAATGATCAGCACCGGCTTGGGAAGAACAACCTGCAGCTATTTTATGCCAGGCGATACCACTATCCTTTTTGCTTCGACACATATGGGCAATGACAGCTGTCCGCAAGTTCCCGCACCACGCACTGATGGCAAATATGTGTGGCCAATTTATAAAGATTACAATATTTTTGTTGCTGATATGGAGGGAAATATTATCGACACACTTACAAATCGCCAGGGATACGACGCAGAAGCTACCGTTTCGCCCAATGGAGATAAAATCGTATTCACTTCCGATCGCAGTGGCGATTTGGAGCTCTACACCATGGATATCGATGGCAGTAATGTAAAACAAGTCACTTTTGGTTTGGGTTACGATGGTGGCGCTTTCTTTTCTCCTGATGGCAGTAAACTAGTTTTCAGGTCATCGCGCCCAAAGACAACCGAAGAAATTGAAGAATACCGCAGCCTTTTGGAACAAGGACTCGTAATGCCCACCAATATGGAAATTTATGTGTGTGATATTGATGGTTCAAACCTTACTCAGGTTACAGATCTGGGAAAAGCCAACTGGGCCCCCTATTTTCATCCTTCCGGCGAAAAAATTGTATTCAGCTCCAATCACCATTCCGACAGAGGATACCATTTCAATATTTTTATGATCAATTTGGATGGTAGCGGGCTTACCCAGATTACACACGATAAAACTTTTGACGCTTTCCCGATGTTTTCATTTGATGGCAAAAAACTGATTTTTTCCAGCAACCGAAATAATAAAGGAACCCATGACACTAATATATTTCTTGCCGATTGGATTGAATAACAATATTTTATAATAAACAAAACCTGCAACATTAATAAAATTATGCTGCAGGTTTTTTTGGTAATATAAAGCATTTAGCACTTATTTTTTTAAAGAATAATTCTACCAAAAACCTTGTTTCAGCACTAAGTTGAACAATTAGGTTTTATTTGCTGTTTTAACCCTTATTAATTACCTCAGCTTGGAATATGAAAAAACGCTTACTCTTTCTGCCAGTTTTCCTTTTAACAATAGCTACTTTTGGTCAGTTAAATATGTCATTAGTAGGTCAAAAATCTTATAATCAAAATCTTAGCGATGTTTGGGGCTATGTTGACGAAACCGGAATTGAATATGCTCTTGTTGGTGTTTACAATGGTTTGTCGGTTGTTTCGCTGGAAGATCCTTCCAATCCCGAAGAAGTTTTTTTTGGCTCAGGCTCAAATTCAATCTGGCGCGATATCAAAACCTGGGGCGACTATGCCTATGTGTCTAACGAAAGCGGTGGAGGCGTTTATATCGTTGACCTGAGTCCGCTACCGGAAGGGCCGATTACCTCCACAACAAATTTCACGGGCGATATATATCCGTTTCAAACTATTCATAATCTGTATATTGACGAATTCGGGAAACTTTATATCTTTGGGTCCAACAATGGTAATGGAGGAGCTATCATTTGTGATCTTACCCAAGATCCCATGAATCCGGTGGAGTTAGGTCGATACAACACTTATTATTTTCATGATGGCATGGTGCGTGGTGATACGCTCTGGGGGAGTGCGCTCTATCAGGGCTTGCTCACACCGATAGATGTTTCAGATCCCTCAAACCCAATTTTGATGGGTTCTGTGAGTACACCTTCACAGTTTACGCATAACGCATGGGTTTCGGATGATGGCACACATGTGTTTACTACAGATGAAGTTACAGGTGGTTTTATCGGAGCGTATAATGTGGTTGATCCTTCAAATATGTACGAAGTTGACCGGGTAAAAACAAGTAATGGAAATAATGTAATTCCACATAACGTTCATGTTTTCAATGATTATCTTGTCACTTCATATTACCGCGATGGTATTGTTGTTCACGATGCCAAATATCCCGACAGACTTTTTGAAGTAGCCAATTTTGACACCTCTCCATTTTCCGGTGACGGTTTTAATGGAAGCTGGGGTGCTTATCCATTTTTACCAAGCGGATTAATTCTGGCCAGCGATATTGAAGAAGGTCTTTTTGTGCTGGAAATTGACTATCAAAGAGCTGCTTATCTTTCTGGTGCAGTTAGAGATATATCAACAAATAGCCCAATCTTTAATGCGATGGTGAAAGTATTGGAAACGGATTTGGAAACTCAGACAAATTTTGCAGGGGGATTTGAATTTGGAACTTTACTTAGCGGTACTTTTGATGTGCTTGTTTCGGCAAATGGATACAGCTCAGATACCATCCGCGATGTGGAACTGATTAATGGCGAAATAACTGAATTGATTGTGCAATTGGATGATTTTTATGTGGGTATTGCAGATCAACAGGAAATGGAAAGTATTAAAGTTTTTCCAAATCCATTCATTGATTTGATTACCATTGAAATTCCTCAGAGCAATGAAAATCAGTTAAGTATAACCATTACAAATAAACTGGGACAGGTTATCTTTAATGGTAAGCTAAATTCAGAAAATTACAGTCTGAGGCTTGATAGCAATCTTGATTCGGGAAGTTATTTGATCAGTATTTATGACGGAAATCAAATAGTTGCAAAAGAAGTTGTGATTAAACAATAACACGATAATTTACAAAAAACGCAAGCCGCAAAAGCTTGCGTTTTTTTATTGCACTAAAAACTTCCCCGAAGTCGTTATCTGATTGCTCTTTAAACTTATCAGATAAAGCCCGGACGATAAATTTTTTAATTCAATCGAAATAAATAGATCTGGCAGAATACTATTCTTTATAACTAATTGCCCAAAAGCATTATAAATAGTAAGTTGTAATGGCTCTGTAAATTCAGCAGGCAGTTCAAAACGCAGAAAATCATTCACGGGATTTGGCTGAATTTTTAAGGTAGGAAAAGGGAATTCGTCAACACCATAAAAAGATGGAATTCCTTTACGATAAAAACCTATTCCACCTGCAAATGACCCACTTACAAAATATTTATTTCCCTTTTCCGGCAATTCAAATCCGTTCAAAGTTGTATGCATCCCATAGAAATTAGATGAATCAACCAACCGAAATTCACCTTGAAGATTATTATCAATCTGATCGTAAGCATATACCCATCCCTGTTCGGAACCCACATACAACAAGCTGTTACCCAGACTATCAGCAGTTAAAAATGGCGCACTGTAACCTGTAAATTCATTAGGTAACACATTCACCTTTCCCCAATTAGAAATGGTAGGTTCGGTCGAAAACTGCGCCTGTTGAGCCGTACCGGTATTTTCAAAATACAAAACGCTACCACTTCGCTCGCCGGAGATAAGATCTGTCAACTCATCATTATTCACATCAATCAATTGTGGTTTAGCGGATTGTCCCACATCAATCTGAAAATAATTGGGTTGGGTCAACACAAATTCGGCAGGAGCTCCGGTCGCTGCTTTATTTACAAAAAGATGAAACTGACCAGCCTCATCACCAATGAGCATTTCAGCGTCACCATCGCCATCCAGATCGCCAAAAGCAGGATAAATCCCCTCAAATCCATAAACAGAAAGCCCTGAATAATCATCCGTAACCCATTCAAATTCAAGCCCTGATAAAGAACCAATGTTTCTAAGATAAAGCAACTGACTACTATAATTTCCGGTACTTTCATAATAACCATAGTTACCGGCAATGATATCCATCGAGCCATCTGAATCCGCATCAAAAAAAACTGGGTAAGATTGCTCTCCCATATCTATCATACTTTCAATCAGATAATTATTCTGCTGAAAGACAAATTCTGGGGCAACTGTGGTACTCACATTTTTATACCACCAAATTTGGTTTGTATTAAGGGAATTATTGGGATTATTAGGCGCAATTAACAAATCCTTCATCCCATCCTTGTCAGTATCAAGATGATAGACAGCCGGAAAAACAGCTAAATCAACCGATAGCGTATTGGAAGGGAAATCGATTGTTTGGCTCACCATGGATGCTTCCTGCAGATTTCCACCATTGATCAAATTGACCAAATTATTGTATGTAATATCTCCTAATAGCAAGTCTTTCAAATCATTACCTGTCAAATCCAAAGCCAAAACAGTTGAGCCTGCATGTTTGCCATCAGCGATCTCGCGTGTAGAGCTGTTATCACAGGTATCAAAAAGTATAACTGTATTGTTGTTACCATCTTCTGAAAAATAACCCCAGCAGCTGCTTGCTTTTTCAAAAATCATCTCGCCACAATCTGCAACCAGCTCTTGCGAAAGGTTGCGATGAAATTCCAACCGGCTTCCAACCAAATTAAAACTCAAAATGTCCAGATCGCCATCATCATCCACATCAACGATAGCCGGAATATCAGTTACAGCAACATACAAAGGCGATTGATTTCCTTCAAAATCGGTGCTCTGTAAAAAGTTCGCTGTCTTTACAAATTGAAAACTGCCATCGTGTAGCAAATTTTGGTGCCAAACAGCCACTCCTCCAGGTACGGAAGTAAAAATATCCATCAAACCATCGCAATCATAATCCCTGAGCAACATCCAGTTACGCATTTCCGGGAAAGCATGATGGTATTTGGGTGCATACTTCCATCCCGATTCGGTTTGCAAAAAACATTTAACCGATCCATAAAACCCGCGCTCAAAAGCCACCAAATCCATCACCCCATCCTTGTTGAGATCCATCTCAGAAAATTGCGGAGTATTGAACCCTCCAGCCCAGGGATTGGATAATTTTTCTCCATTTTTCCATAGTAAGATTTCGCTATCCGAAACAATTTCCAGTTGCGCCAAAGCCCATACCGGCAAAATGGTAAGAAAAAGTAGAGACGCAAATAATCTGAGTTTAATCGGTTGGTACATAAGCAGAATTTTGAATAAATGAAAAATCAGAAAGAGTTTTCAAGAAGGTGAGCAGATAGAATTTTTCCTCCTCAGTAAGCTGAACCCCACCATCATTCACATTTTTCATTAGGGGATCAATCGTTTCGCTGTATTGCAATCCTTCGCTGTAAAAATCAATCACTTCTTCCAAAGTTTGAAACCTCCCATCATGCATATAAGGAGCAGTGAATGCGGCATTACGTAAAGTTGGCGTTCGAAATCGGCCAAGATCATTAGGATCAGCAGTAACTTTAAAGAGGCCGGAATCGGCGAATGCAGCATCAAGTCCGTTGTTATGAAAATCGTTATCAGTAAATAAAATTGTAGAATGACAATGAAAGCAATCACCTTTTTCGGTAAAGAATATCTCAAAACCACGGCTTTCGGCCTGCGTAAGGCTAATTTCTCCCCTTAGATAACTATCCCATTTTGAGTTGGAGGAGATTAGAGTTCTTTCAAATTGCGCAATCGCTTTTACAACAAGGGTTGAGTCGAAATCAAGTGTGCCAAAAGCTTCGAAAAACATCCTCCGATAAACCGTATCATTTTTTAAACTTACAACTGCCTGATGCCAGCTGTTGTGCATTTCGACGGGATTCACAACTGGTTCAAAAGCCTGTTCTTCAAGTGTTTTAGCACTGCCATCCCAGTTAAAATGCCTTAACCATCCCACATTAATCAGAGCCATGGCGTTGCGACTTCCTTCAATACCATCAATGCCAATGCTAAAGCTATTGGAATCTGCAAAAGAAAAATCCTGCAAATGACAGCTGGCACAGGATTGCGAATTATTAGCCGAAAGTATGGGGTCGTGAAATAATTTCCGCCCTAATGTAATTCCCTCTTCAGTCAATTGATTATCAACAGGTATCGTCATATCTGGAAATCCTGTTGGTATTTCAAGCAGATACGGAATGGGATTGTAAATATAGGCTGAATCGGGCAGTTCCTGTTGTTCATTCTTTTTACATGAAATAAAAAACAAACCAGGAAAGAGTATTAAAAGAAAGGTGTATAATCTAAGGTGTGACTTAATCATTATCAGTTAATCGGTAAAACATTAAGAGGCTTTCATTTAACAAAATACTAAACTTAAAGTTTAAAAAATGATTGTAGATTCATTTCAAAACTGCTCTTTTTAGTGTATTGCCTATCTTTTTAGATTTTCTTCATACACTTTAACCCATTCTTTCACAGTTATTTTCTCAACTAATGAAGCAATAAGGTTATAAGGAATATCATCCAATTTTTTGAAACGGATGCAGCTCTTTGCCATATCGGGTTTGCCTTTTGCATGAAGCAGATAACTTTCCTTAAACCAATCATACATTTCCGGAACAGCATAAATTCCTGAATGATAAAGCGCTATATAATTTTTTTGGGATGCAATACTCAAAAAAGGCAGTGGCTCCTTTGGATTGCAATGATAGCCAGCAAGATACTTACTGAGAGGTACCACATAAGCAATCATACCATAACTGATAGTTTCTTCAAAACCTTCGGGCAGATGTTGTTGAATAACAGCTCTGATTTTTGTGACAACTTCCCGGCGATCATCCGGCAATTGATTTATATATTCTTCTGGTGTAGAGGCATTTATTTTCATAAATGAGTTATTTATTCAGGCCAAAAATACAATTTCCATAAGAACAGCATTTTTCAAATCTTCTTAGGCTATTTATACTATTGACGCAAACGATTTTTTATGACAAAAAATGCCTGCTTTGGCTGAATCCAAAGTGACATTTTTTAGTCTTCACGCGGATCTTTCTTTACGGGCATGCGTGCCATTTTTTCCACTTCCATCATTGGATGGCCAAATTCTTCCACGATTTTTCCCAAAAGCAGATACATTCCGGCTCCCTGAAAAGGATATTGTTTGAGTGATGGCGGAAAATGCACGGTATCAAACAATTCGCCGCGATGATCCACAAAATTACCAAAATACATCAGTTCGCCTCTTACAGTTTTCACATATTTAACTGTAACCAGCTTTCCCAGCATACGCTTGCGCTGCCCCACATGATCCAGCATAGTTTCGGCCTGCACTTCACCTCTGAATTTGGTAATCAACAAATCAAAATCTGTCATACTCACCGGAAAACCAAGCAATTCAATTTCATCATAAGCATCCTCAACAGCTTCGCTATCCAGCTGTGGAAGTTGATATCGCCGGGCTTGTTCCTTAAAAAGCAACGAAGGATTATCGATGGTCTTGCTTTTTTTGCGATACAAATGTGCTTCCCACAGCAATCCCGATTTGGGTTGGCCGGTAAAAGCAAAAGCTCCCGAACGAATCAGAATGATGAGTTGCTCCAATCCTGGCTTCACCCGATCGATAAAATCGTGTAATCCCTTAAAAGCACCATGGCGCCTGCGTTCATCAATAAACCGGCGTGCCAGCGACTCCTCAAGGCCTGTGAGGTGTACAAAGCCAATATAAATGGTCGTGTCCTGCAGCGAAGTAAGGTATTGGCTGTTGTTCACACAAGGTAAATGTATATAGCCTCCCTGCCGGCGAGCTTCATTAAAATAAACCCAAGTGTGATAAAAACCTCCAAAATTATTGATGACAGCCACCTGAAACTCGAGCGGGTAATGTGCTTTAAGGTAAAGACTCTGAAAACTTTCAACAGCATAAGAAGCAGAATGCGCCTTCGAAAAGGAATAGCCGGCAAAGGATTCTATCTGACGCCAAACCTCTTTGGTTACTTCATCAGGATAGCCCCGCTTTTTGCAATTCTCAAAAAAACGTCCAACAATTTCCTCAAACTCATTTTGCTTTCGTTTCTTACCGCTCATAATCCTGCGTAGCACATCGGCATCAGCCAGATCGAGCCCTGCAAAATGATGACACACCTTAAGCACATCCTCCTGATACACCATCACGCCATAAGTCTCGCTCAGCTGTTCTTTCATCACCGGATGGAGGTACCGAAAACTCTCAGGACGATGAAACCGTTGGATGTATTCGCGCATCATCCCCGATTTGGCCACACCCGGCCTGATGATGGAGCTGGCAGCTACCAGCGTGAGGTAATTGTCGCACTGCAACTTACGCAATAAGCCACGCATGGCCGGACTTTCAATATAAAAACATCCATTTGTTTCGGCCCGTCGCAATTGATCCTTTACTTTTGGATCCTCCTTAAACTGCTGCACTTGATGAATATCAATGGTGATACGACGGTTTTTACGGATGATGTCTGCTGCTTCTTTGATATGTCCGATCCCACGCTGACTTAAGATATCCAGTTTTTCATAGCCCAGATCTTCAGAAACATACATATCCCATTGCGTAGTCAAAAAACCTTTGGGAGGCATATCAAGTGCCACATAATTGGTGATTGGCTCTTCCGAAATGAGTATGCCACCTGCGTGAATACTGCGTTGATTGGGAAAATCAACAATATGTTGTGCCAGCTCGTGAATATGACGGGTGATTTTGTTCAAGTTGTAAAACTTTCCGGGATTGCTCACTAGTTCGTCAATTTCTGCTTTGGGCAGTCCATGCACCTTTCCCAGCTCACGGTAAATTGACTTTCCTCTAAAAGTGGAGATTGTTCCCAGAAGAGCTGTGTGCCGGTTTCCGTAGCGTTTAAAGATATAATCAATCACTTCATCGCGCTCTTTCCAGGAATAATCGATATCAAAATCGGGTGGGCTGCTGCGTTTAGGATTCAGGAAACGTTCAAAATATAAATCCAGCTCTATCGGATCCACATCGGTGATGCGCAGGCAATATGCCACCACGCTGTTGGCGCCGCTACCACGCCCCACATGATAAAAGCCACGCGACATCGAATAGCGGATCACGTCCCAAGTGATCAAAAAATAAGCCGAAAAGCCCAACTTATCAATAATAGCCAGCTCCTCCTCCACCCTTCGTCTCGCACGCTCATTATCAGAACCATAGCGATATTGCAAACCATCATACGCCAGTTTATGCAGTAAATCGCGATCATCCGAAGCATTGCCTGTAAAAGTCTTTTTATTCTTAATGGTCGAAAAATCAAAATCCAGCTCACATTCCTGCACCAGCCATTCCGTGGCTTTAAGCATGCCCGGATAAAGCGCAAAGGCAGCACGTAATCGTTCGGGAGGCAGCATAAACTCATCCACTGCAGCATAAGTAGCAGGCTCCATCCGGCTAAGCAATTCGTTATGCGCAATTGCACGCAGGTTTTGATGGATATAACGATCAGCCTCATCACGAAAAGTTACCGGTTGCATCAACACCAATTTATCCTGTTTAAAGCGTAAATCAGAATTCAACAACTTAGAAACCTGCGAAAGCCTGACGCCTAAAAACTCATACTCCTTTAGCTGACCATACTTGCGGCTTCCGGCAGGGTAAATCACAAAAACATCTTCAAACACAGGAGCCACTTCCGGATAAGGGCTGTCGTCAAAATTATGTTTTGTCAGCATCTCATTCAGCTCTCTGAAACCCTTATTGTTCCTGGCAATACCCACATAAAGCAATTGATCTTCATTACGAAACTCAACACCTGCAATAGGTTTTATTCCCTGCCGTCGGCATTCGCGCACAAAATCAACTATGCCCATCGTATTATTGATATCAGTAAGTGCCAGCGCATGAATACCAAACGTTTTAGCCTGTCCAACCAAAGCTTCAACCGATAAAGTACCATACCGCAAACTATAATAACTATGGTTATTCAGATACATTTTCGGATTTTTTTGTTTAAATACTTGACAAAATAAATTATTAACGTATATTTGACGTGTTTTTAATCATTTTTACGACGACAATTTAAACATATTTCAATAACTGTTGCAAGTTTTAGTGAAAATATTTTGCCTTGTTTCAAGCTAAAATCACGATAAAACCAGAGATAGTACGACTAAAAAAGTTTTACCATAAAAAGCAATATCATGTATTTCAATTCTAACATTAAGTTTTTACGCAAAAGGCGTGGCCGCACACAAGATGATGTGGCCATGGCACTCGACATGAAACGCTCGACATTGAGCGGCTACGAAAACAAAGTAGCACAGCCCGGTATAGAGGCTTTGATGGCCTTCTCCGACTATTTTCAGGTTGCTGTTGACACCTTAATAAAGGTAGATCTCACTAAGCTCAGCAATTATGAGCTTCAGCAATTGGAGCGGGGTTACGATATCTACATCAAAGGCAGTAAGCTCAGGGTACTCAGCACTACTGTGGATGCCAACAACAATGAAAACATTGAGTTGGTAACCGAAAAGGCCAAGGCCGGCTATGGCACAGGTTTTGCTGATCCTGAATTCATTAAAGTATTACCAGCCTTTCATCTGCCATTTCTCTCTAAAAGCAAAAAATACCGCACCTTTCAAATCAGTGGTGATTCGATGCATCCCATACCGGATAAATCATACGTTACGGGCGAATATGTGATTGACTGGCATTTTATCCGAAGCCACCAGCCCTATATCATCCTTACCCGTGAGGAAGGCGTTGTATTTAAAATTGTCGAAAACAGATTAAAAGAAGAAGGAAAACTACGGCTCAGCTCACTCAACCCTCTGTATGAACCCTTTGAGCTTGCCGCGGGTGAAATAAGAGAAGTGTGGAAATTTGTGCATTATATCAGCTCCGAAATGCCAGATGCCAACAGGGAACGCGAACCGCTTGCAGAAACCGTGAAGCAGCTGCAACAACAGGTACAGGCTATTCAAACGAAGCTTCAGCTGGACTTATAAGTAATTTCACCGATTTACTTTAAAAGGGAATGCCCTTGAGACGCGGGGAACTGATAAACAACTAAATCAGCTTGCACCTCAAGGGCATGTAGTTCGAACTAATAAAACAACCAACCAATTTGATGGTAAAAGTATATTTCAAACTATTAATAGCTTGATCTTGATAAGTTATCGGAGAGTTTTAATAAGGGATCGGATATTGGCATTTTTTAAATAAAATCTGACCTAAAGAAAAAAGGGAATGCCCTTGAGACGCGGGGAACTGATAAACAACGAAATCAGCTTGCATCACAAGGGCATGTAGTTCGAACTAATAAAACAACCAACCAATTTGATGACAAAGAAAGCCTGATTTTGGATACCGTATATTGCACAATAAGCTAACGGGCGAAAACAAAAAGTATAAGGATTATTTCTCAAAAGTTCGTCCTGCTACCGAACTAAAAAGGGAATGCCCTTGAGGAATAAATGAATTGTAAAAACAACAAAAACAATTCAAACCTCAAGGGCATTTGTTCGAACTAATAAAACAACCAACCAATCTTGACGACAAAAGTACATCAAAATGTTAATATATTAACAGATAAATAAAGTTTTCGGCATTATCAAAAAAGTATAAGGTTAAAGTATGCAAAATCAATTAAACACCATTTATTATAAGTCTGATTTTATGATATTTAGCAAGAAAAGTAAAAGCTTAATCAATTACGAACATATTACCCAGATAAAGATGTCCTTGAAGAAATTTTTAGTTTTGATTGACCAAAAACAACCCTCAAGGACATTAAGTTCAAACTAATAAAACAACCAACCAATTATGAGATTGCGAAAGTATACGGAATTGTGAATAATTTCACAAAACAAACGGCAAATGGTTGTACTTTTTCAGTTTATGGCAATAACTCTTCCACATTAAGAATAGCATGATTCAAAAAATCAATAAAAGGATTCATTTGCCCACAAACTTTCACACTAATATTCAATAACTTATCAAAACCAATATCCTCATTTGAAATCGAATGTGATACAACAAAATGCTTATATTTGAGCCATTCCATATCCGGAAAATCAGCCGGAAATCCTTTTGGAGGCCGCTTAAGGCGCTCGTCCATTAATTGTCCAAATGTCTTTTGAAAGCCCTCATTCAAAACAATTTGTTTAAAGGCGGCTGCATTAAAATAAATCTCCCGCCGAATGGCCTTTAAAACATTGGGTTCAGGGCCATAAACTCCACCACCGATAAAGCTTTTTGATGGCTCAATATGAATATAAAACCCAGCATTTCCGCTATTTCTCCCACCAGGTGCCATATAAATACCGGCATGAGTTTTATAAGGATTCTTGTTCTTCGAGAAACGCACATCCCGATTGATTCTAAAAAGACATGTGTTTGGTTTAAGCGCCAGCATCCAGGGATTAGCTTTACTCAATTGTTTCAATAGATTCTCAACAAAATCAAGTAATTCAGCACGTGCTTCCTGATATGAATTGCGATTTTCATCAAACCAGCTTTTATGATTATGCTGGGCCAATTCATTCAAAAATGGAATAATTTTTAGCATGGGTAGTTTAGTTTTTTCAAAAAAAACCTAATTTCGTGACCTTAAAAACACTAATCAGCAATACTTCAAAAGTATGAATTTTCTAAAAAGAACACTCCTCATTTCATTAACTTTTCTGGCTGGTTCTGTTAACCTGATAGCAGCAGAAGGTATCGGACCAGTTGGCGGAAGATCAGCAGCTATGGGCAATTCATCAGTAGCTTTAAGTGATTTTTGGTCGCTATATAATAATCCGGCAGGAATAGCTTTTCAAGATCGTTTTGCCCTGGGAATTGCCTACGAAAACCGTTTCCTGATGCAGGAGCTTTCGTTGCAAAGTGCTGGTGTAGTGGCTCCAACCAAATTTGGAGTATTAGGTTTGAGTTTTAATCAATTTGGCTATACGCTGTATAAAGAGCAAATGCTTGGACTGGGCTATGCACGCACTTTTGGTGAGGATTTGAGCATCGGATTGAAACTGGACTATTTTTCCACATCTTTTTCTGAAGGCTACGAAAACTTTAGCGCGATCACTTTCGAGCTTGGCGTTCAATATGCTGTCAATGAGAAACTCACAACGGGAGCCTATATTTTCAATCCAGGTAAAGCCCGACTGTCAGAATATACCGACGAACGGCTTCCTGTTATCCTAAGATTTGGATTGGCTTATGCATTTGCAGATAAACTAATCGGAACAGCAGAAATTGAAAAAAACTTTGATCGCGATGCCAGCATCAGAGCAGGTTTGGAGTATTTTGTACTGGAAAAATTCTTTGTTAGGGCAGGAATAAACACCCAACCCGGCCTTTTCACTTTTGGTGCAGGTTTCGATCTGGGGCCTGTAAGAATTGACCTTGCCGGAAACCTGCATCAAGTGCTGGGAACAAGCATACAATCGAGTTTGATTATCCAGTTTGGTAACAGAAATAGCAAGTAGCATGATAAAGCGAATACTTATTTTTTCAATTTTTGTTGGCTCTTTGCTGTACTTTACCCCTTTATTAGCACAGACTAATGCCGATAGTTTGCGCAACGTTTTAACCGAGAGATTTTCACAACAACTTGAGATCATTGCCGAGAACTCTGAAGAATCTTTCGACTTTACCGACCTTACCGAAACCTATTTTTTCCTGTATGAAAATCCGGTGAATATCAACAATCCTGCAGAAATTGAACAACTTTTAGAAATTTACCTGATCAACACCTATCAGTTTGAGCAGCTTAAAACTTATCTGGAAAACTTTGGTCCAATGCTAAGTAAATTCGAATTGTCGGCTATCGACGGCTTTGATGAAACAACAATTGCACTTCTTGAGCCAATCACTGTGATCGAGAGTTCAGATAAACCACAATACAAACTCAAGGCTAAGAATGTTTTCAAATATGCACGTCATCAATTATTGTTACGAAGCGAAATGGTTTTGGAACAACGCGAAGGCTACAAGCACATCTCAGATTCGGCACTGTGGGTTAAGCCTAATAGCCGCTATCTGGGAAGTCCTGAGAAATATTATGCCCGCTATAATTTTAACTATCGTAATCAGTTTAGGGCTGGCGTGACCATGGAAAAAGATGCCGGAGAGGTATTCTTTAAAGATAATGTGAACGACAGTATTCAGCAACTTTTAGGCGACAAGCTCAAATCGGGCTTTGATTTTTATTCCGTTCATGCTTATGCCGCTGATCTCGGAATTGTAAGGGCAGTGGCGCTTGGCGATTATCACCTGGCTTTTGGTCAGGGACTTACGATGTGGTCGGGCCTTTCGTTTGGGAAATCAACAGAAGCCAGTTCGGTAATGCGGTATGGAGCAGGGTTAAAACCCAATACTTCGGTAAACGAAAACTTTTTCCTGCGTGGAGCTGCTGCAACATTTGGCTATAAAGGTATTGAACTTACTGGTTTCTATTCCCTTAAAAATATCGATGCCAATATTGATCAGTTCGATTCTATTTCAGGCGATATTGCTGTGGTAACCAGTCTTCAGGAATCTGGTCTGCACCGAACCGTGAACGAATTATTGGATAAAAATGCTATCCAACAGCAGTTGATTGGCGGACGGTTAAGCTATAAAGGAAGGTTTTTCGACCTTGGTGCAACAGTTCATCAAACCAGCCTCGAAGCTGATCTTATCCCCCGCATTTATCCATACAACCAATTTCAGCTGATTGAAGGCGATTTAATGAATTATGGTTTTGATTTCAGACTTACACTGCCGCAAATCGTATTTTTTGGTGAAATTGCTGGTTCGGATAATGGCGGAATGGCCGGACTTGCTGGTTTTACTGCGCAGCCCGTTGGTTTTTTGACAACAACAATTGCTTATCGCAATTACCAAAAATCTTATCAAAACTATTTTAGCAATGCCTTTGCCGAAAGCAGCAGTACCAATAACGAAACAGGTATTTATTTTGGAATAAATGCTGCTATTGCCCCACGCTGGCAACTAAAAGCCTATGCCGATCATTTTCAGTTTCCATGGCTGCGTTTCAGAACGGATGCCCCGAGTTATGGACATGATTATTTTGCCCAGCTGGATCATGAGATCAGCAGAAAGGCCAATTTTTATGTCCGCTTCAGAACCAAGAAAAAGCTGATTAACAGTGATGACCCCTGGAACCGAATTGATTATGTAGTGCCCTATCATAAAGACAGTTACCGTTTTCATATCAACTACAGTATTGGCAATTCATTTACATTAAAGAACAGGGCCGAATGGATTGTTTACAAACATGAAGAAAAGCCGCAAAGCACAGGCTTTCTAATCTATCAGGATATTCTTTACCGACCGCCAACTGAACGGATTCAACTCACGCTTCGCTATGCCATTTTTGATGCCGACACTTACGACAGCAGAATTTATGCTTACGAAAATGATGTGTTATATGCCTTCTCCATTCCTGCTTTCTACGAAAAAGGAAGCCGTGTATATTTTCTAGTAAAATACAACATAAACAAAAGCATGGATCTTTGGGCCAGAATTGGCCAAACCTGGTATGCCACACGCAACGAAATTGGAACGGGACTTGAGCTTATTGAAGGAAATAAACGAACAGATCTAAAAATTCAACTTAGGGTGAAGCTGTGATGTATGCATCTTGCATCAGCGAGTGAACGGATTGGAATCCGCTCCAGCTGGGAACGTTTATCTTTTTCAGGAAGTGCTGGAATTAAAATCAGTTATAAAAAATCTGATGATGACTAAAACAGAGATTAAAATATTAGGGGATAATAAAATAATTGGTTACCAGCGGTTTGTTCTGGTAGTTGGCATGTTGATAGTTTTGATATTTTTAATTATTTCTTTTCACTATTAACCGACAAAAACTAAAAAGTTGCCAGTTTCATTTTTATACAACACATAATCAGTTATTTGTAAATTCATTTTCTATTATTTCAAAACCTACCCCCCCTTAAAAGAGGGACATTTGTACGGTTGTCGGACTTTTATTGCGGCTTGTCCTGCGTTTGGTGTAAGCGCGTCTGCCCTCGGTTACTACCCACACCAAGTCCAAATGACTTATCAGGTGTATCCTTATCAACGCCGCGCTATGGTTGAAAATGCCTTTTTGCTCTTGGATAATGCCATGATTACATTGAGCAGCAAATGAGCTATCAAAGTGCACCAGATTTGCGTTTTTATCCCGTTCTCTGTTTCCGAATAGAAAAAATGCAACTGAAAATTCTGTTTCAATTTTTTGAAAGTCAATTCTATCGTCCATCTATATTTGTATATCAAAGCAACTTCTTCGGCTGTTATTTCCCAATTGTTGGTGATGAATTTATATTTCCTGCCTTGTTCGTCTTTATAGTAAACAAGCCGTAAACACAGGTTTTCTCTTGTTTGTCTTTCTTGTATTTCAAATGGATATGCTCAATCCTGTACACACCATATTCATCTTTGCATAAGGTTTTATCAAAAAGAACTTCTTGCAATTCGGCTTTGGCATTGTCTTTCAACCTGCACACGAAAAATACGCCTTCTTCCGTCCACTCTGCAAACTGCTGATAAAAATTTTAGGCCTTGTCGAAAACCAACATGCTGCCTTTGGTGGGGTTCAAATGCCGCAAAAACTTCTTGTCGTGCATTTTTGCTTCGCTGATTTTGGCAAAAACCGCAGTGTCGGCATGTACATCGGTCAGCATGTGGACTTTTAAACCGCCTTTTTCCTTGCCATCGCCTTTGGGGTTGCGCCCAACTCCTTTCATTACGTCCGAAAACAACGTTATGGTGGTTGAGTCAAATGCGTAAAATTTCTCAAAACTTACCTTTTCTTTCCGGCTGACCGACAAAAGCGGCTTGAAATACTCAATCAGCGCAAAATAATACAACTTGAAAAGTTCGTTGTCCCGATCCCGCAGAGCGTCTCCTGCCGTGCTTTTGGACGGGGCCCAAATAATTCAGTTTCCCTGCCAAAGCCTGCATACTGTCGCATACTTCGCCCATTGAATCACATCTTGAGAATATTCCGAACAGCATTACAATCAACTGTTCCCACGAAAAAAATGTCTTGTAAGCGGTCGCTTCCTAATTGATGTACTAATATATCAAATTGCTCTCTTGGTAACATTTTAATGATTTGCTTGAAAATCGGCTGACCGACTAAATTCTTCTTGCTATCTTTGCTCATGGTTGTAGAGATTATTTTTATGCGAAACAAATTTACAACCTCTTGGGCGATGAAACTTTTGTCGCCCGATTTATTTTAAATTCCTGAATTATTTTTGTCGGTCAGTAGTGATTAATTATATTTGTTTGGCTTAATTAGCTTTGTATATTCGCAACATAAAGATATGGAAAACTGAATGTCACAAATATCTAAAATATAGAAGCAAAATAGAATATCAATTAATATACAATTAGATAGATTAACATAACTAAAATGTCCAAAAGCGTAAGTATTAATCTGATAGTGGTAAATAAAATTAATCAAAATGAAAAAAAATATAATTAAATTAGTTACTTTTATGATAGCACTTTTAAGTGTTGTATTATTTACAAGTTGTGAGAAATCTGAAAATTCTCAGTTAAATAGACCTAGTTTAACATATAAGAAGGTGCAAGGTTATAAGCATGTATTTGCAAACAGTATTGAGAACAAAGCAGTTGTGAAAGCGCAAAACGGTATTATTTGTTTCTTTAATGTTGATGATAATAAAGAAACTTATTCTAATGCGATAACACTTATACCAAGTGATACTAGTGACATTAGTCAAATCAGTGAATTTTTATTAAATAAAAACCTTTCTTTCGATTATGAATTAGACCATATGCTAGTTCAGAGTGAGAATTCATCACTAATATTTGTGGTTGAAAATGAAGCTGGAATGAATTTTGCGAAAGAATATTCAGGTAAAATAGACGTAATGCATCTAATACAAATGTCATTTATGAAACGTAGCAATTTTAATATAAAAGATGCTAACAGAAACACGTCTGTTAATGATTTTATTGAAAATGTTGTAAGTGGTTTAAAGGAGGCTCCAGGTGGAGGAGGCAGTAATTCCGACTGTACATCAGGAGGGCCTGGTTCTACATCTTGTTCAGTTGGTGATATTTGGTCAAGTTGTTCAGTTTCCTGTTCTGTTGGCTATTATGCATGTTGCAAAGGAAGTAACAATACTTGTGAATGTATTAAAGTGAGTGCTGGTACCAACTAAAAAACTAACTTTCTGTCATCACTTATATTGGCAAATAGTTAATGAGATGTGAGGATTTAAGTCAATATTTTGTTTCTAGGAATCAGATAGTGGGGAAGATGCTTCGCCAAGTTTCAGATATCAATACATCCTGCTCCGCTTGAGTAAGTAAGCCAGCAAAACAGGATGATAACCCTGGTTGATATCGGCATCCACATAATCAATCTGATATTGGCCACAGCGCATCATCAATTCTTTTTTACTTTCTTCGCGGCTTTTATGATAGGCTTCTCTAATATGTACAGGATTGATTTTGATTGCTTTACCTGTTTCCATATCAACAAAGCGATGAGGTCTGTTTTCAAAATTCAGATCAATTTCTGTTTGGGCATCATGCACATGAAAAAGCACCACTTCGTGTTTGTTATAACGTAAATGACGCAATGCCGCAAACAGCTCCTCTTGCTGTGCCATTTTATCGAGCATATCGCTAAAAATCACCACCAAACTTCTCTTGTGACTCAGTTCAGCAATTTGATGTAAGGCTTCCGCTGTGGTAGTTTTTTGATTAAGTTTACCTTGCTCCGGCAGTAATAAATCCTCAAGATGTTTGTAAAGCAGTTTTTGATGCGAAACCGTTGATCTAGCCCTGGTATGCAACCGAAGTTTATCAGCAAATAAACTAAGGCCGATGGCATCACGCTGGCGCTTCATCATTTCGATAAGGGAGGCAGCTGCATATACAGAAAAAATCAGCTTATCAGGATCGTTGATATCCGGTTTGTTTTTCATCGGGAAATACATACTCGATGATTGATCAATCACCAGCTGGCAGCGAAGATTTGTTTCTTCCTCATAGCGTTTCACAAACATTTTTTCGGTTCGGCCATAAAGCTTCCAGTCGATATCTCTGAGTGATTCGCCGGGATTGTAGAGCCGGTGTTCGGCAAACTCAACCGAAAAGCCATGAAAAGGACTTTTATGCATGCCAGTGATAAAGCCTTCGACCACCTGACGTGCCAAAAACTCGAGGCTGCTATACCTGCTAACGCTCTCCTGATTGATTTGATAGGCCATAATTTACAAACAAAACAAAGCCCGTTGCTATTTTACAACGGGCTGATAAAATGCCTTAAAACTTTGTTAGAGTAAAGCTTCCAGTTTATTAACCAAAACCGGCTTTGGAACCACGCCAACCTGCTTATCAACTACCTCTCCATTTTTGAAAAACAGCAGTGTAGGAATATTACGAATGCCATACTTCACCGCTGTTTGGTTGTTGTTGTCCACGTCGAGTTTAACTACTTTGGCTTTTTCACCAAACTCTTGGCCAATTTCTTCTACCACAGGACCAATCACCCTGCAAGGGCCACACCACACTGCCCAAAAATCAACTATTACAGGTACTTCAGATTTTAATACTATTTCCTCAAAAGTGCTGTCAGTAACTTCTAATGCCATATTTTGATTTATTTTCAGGTTAAAATTGTGTTTGCAAATATAGTTTAAGTTTCACAAAAAAGAATGTTTGCTGAGATTAATCGAACATGAATTGATAAGGCTATTTCAAGTCAAAAGAAATAAAATCCATTGCTTCGAGCAGTGGCAGTGTGTGTTGGGCATTGATTTTTCCCTGAATCGGTTTCAGGCTGCAGGCTAATTTAAGCTCCTGATCCACAAGTCTCAGGCTATAATTTTGTTTCCCTGGATTTTCTCTCAAAACCAAGATTAATTCCTGCATTTCTGTTTCGGTCATTTTGTTAACATCCACTTTAATCAGCACCTCCTTTGATGTTTGCTCAAGCAGATTGTCCAACAATTGCATATCAACAACCTTAAGTTCAAACTGTTCCTTATTTCTAAAATCAGGCTGTGAGATAGCATGAATCAAGACGAAAGCACCCGGATCAATGAGGTGTTTGATCTTGAGATAAGTTTCACCAAACACAACCAAATCAATTGAATCACTATGATCTTCAATTCTGAAACGAGCATAGGGTTTACCTTGTTGAGAAGTGAGGTGTTCGGCATTCATTACCTGACCGGCAAAACTAATACGGCTGCCTTTTAATTGCTCAAGCTGAGGCTTAAACTGCTGGATATGCGTATTTGAGAAAAAGCGAATGGGAATTTTATACATATCAAGTGGATGTGCACTGATGTAAAATCCAATGCTTTCCAGCTCCATCTGCAGCTCACGCATCTTCGACCAGGGTTCGCATTCAGGAATACTCAATTCAACAGTTTCTACTGATACTTCACTTCCGAAAAGATCAAACTGCGGAGAGTTTTTGGCTTCCTGCGCCTGATTGGCCAGTTTGATGGCGCGCTCCAGAAATGTTTGATTATCATTCTCTTCCCGATGGAAAAACACCGCCCTGTGCACGCCTTCAAACGAATCGAAAGCTCCCGAGGTAGCCAAGGCCTCCAAACTTCTCTTGTTAACCTGCCTCAGATTGATCCGGGAAAGAAAGTCAAGAACGGATTTAAACTGTCCGTTTTCATTGCGTTCGGCCAAAATCGAAGCTACAGCAGCCTCACCAAGGTTTTTTACTGCACCCAAACCAAAACGTATTTCGCCCTGATCGTTAACCGTAAATTTATATTCCGATTCATTGACATCAGGCCCTAAAACCTTGATTTTCATTCTCCGGCATTCTTCTATGAAGAAGGTAACCTGCTTGATATCTCCAATATTGTTACTCAAAACAGAAGCCATAAACTCAGCGGGGTAATTAGCCTTGAGATAAGCTGTTTGGAAAGCAATAAAGGCGTAACAGGTTGAGTGCGATTTATTAAAGGCATAATCGGCAAAGGCATTCCAATCAGACCAGATTTTCTCCAGCACTTTTGGATCGTGGCCATTCGCCTTGCCTCCATCAACAAACTGAGTGTATAATTTTGCAAGCAATTCCCTGTTTTTCTTACCCATGGCCTTACGCAGTGTATCGGCCTGTCCGCGGCTAAATCCTGCGAGCTTTTGCGACAACAGCATTACTTGCTCCTGATATACCGTGATACCATAGGTTTCCTCCAAAATTTCACGCATCTCCTCCAGATCGTACGAAACCTCTTCTTGTCCGTGTTTGCGCTTGATATAATTGGGAATATACGCCATTGGCCCTGGACGGTAAAGCGCATTCATCGCAATGAGATCAGCAAAAGATGTTGGTTTCAGTTCACGCAGGTTTTTTTGCATCCCCACACTTTCGTATTGGAACACCCCAATGGTTTCACCCTGCTGAAACAACTCATAAGTCTTGGGATCGTCAAGCGGAATATCGTCGGCAATAATCGTTTTTTGATGTCTTTGCTGAATAATCTGAATGGTATCGCGAATGAGCGAAAGCGTTTTCAGGCCCAGAAAGTCAACCTTTAGCAATCCAGCTGATTCAGCTACAGAGTTATCAAATTGGGTGACCCACAAATGCGCATCCTTACTGATAGTAACAGGCACAAGCTCACGCAAATCAGTAGGTGTAATCACAATACCACAGGCATGTATTCCGGTATTTCGAACCAATCCTTCTATCTGTAGTGTATTCTTTAGAATTTTACTTTCAGCACCTTCCTCATCCATTTTTTTCTTTAGCTGTAATCCTGCTTCAATCTGGTCAGGGCGATATTTCTTTTTAAGTTTCTCATCGCTAAGTGTGAAAAAGTGACCCAATTTTACATTTTGTGTTGAAGCCGCCAGTTTATTCACCGATGGAAGATCAACATCAAGCACACGACCAATATCTCTTATAGCCGATTTTGTGCCTAAAGTTCCATAGGTAATAATCTGGGCTACTTTGTTTTGTCCGTATTTAGTGGTCACATAATCAATAACCTTTGCACGCCCTTCATCGTCAAAGTCGATATCGATATCGGGCATGGAGATACGCTCGGGATTGAGGAAACGTTCAAACAGCAAGCCATATTTAAGGGGATCGATATTGGTGATACCAATGGTATAAGCTACCAGCGATCCAGCAGCCGAACCCCTTCCGGGTCCAACCCAAACGCCCATCTTTCGGGCGGCAGCAATCAAATCCTGTACAATCAGAAAATATCCCGGATAGCCGGTGTTTCGAATGGTTTCGAGCTCGAAATCCAGCCTATTACGGATTTCTTCCGTTATTTCACCATAGCGCTTTTTGGCTCCTTCAAAAGCCAGGTGACGTAAGTAGCCATTTTCGCCACGCTTACCATGATCTTTAGCATCTCTTTCGTCTCTGAATTGCTCCGGTATTTCAAATTCGGGCAACAAAATATCCCGTTTTAATTCAAAAGGCTCAATCTTTTCAATGATTTCTGATATCGTATCAATTGCCTCCGGAATATCGGCAAACAAGGCCTGCATTTCTTCCGGTGATTTAAAATAAAACTCATCATTCGGGAAGCCAAAACGGTAGCCATGCCCCCGGCCGATCGGCTCGTTCTTTTTAGCGTTGTCCTTGATGCAAAGCAGAAAATCGTGAGCTTCGGCCTCTTCCTTTTTGAGGTAATAGGTATTGTTTGAGGCAAAATATTTGATATCGTATTTCTTAGCCATTTCGAGCAAGAAGGCATTCAGGTGATCTTCCTCAGGCAAGCCGTGTCGGTTAATCTCGAAATAGAAATCTGAACCAAACTGCGATTTCCACCACACAACTGCTTCCTCGGCCTGTAATTCTCCCACATTGAGCAATAATGACGGAATCTCTCCCGAAAGCGAGCCGCTGGTCACAATAAGATCTTCTTTATGGGCTAGCAACACATTTTTGTCGATGCGCGGCACGTAATAAAAACCATCGGTATGTGAAATGCTGCTTAACATGGACAAGTTCTTGTAACCCTGTTTATTCTTTGCAAAAAAAGGGATCAGAAAGCCATTGTCCTTGGTGGTTTTATCGGTATGATCGCGACATACATAGATTTCACTACCCAAAACAGCTTTCATTGGTTTAAACTCAGCGCCAGCGGTTTCAGCCTCTTTTTTCATTTTGGCATTATGGTTTCCGACCGCAGTAACAAAATGAAAAGCTGCCATCAGATTGCCTGTATCTGTGATACCAACGGCGGGCAATTTCATTTCGGCGGCAAATTTAACCAGCTCGATCACATCGGTTGTGGAATTCAAAATGGAATATGTCGTATGATTTCTCAAATGAGCAAAATGCCCTGCTTTAGATTGGACAGCATGCGAATCAAAAGTATCAGATAAAGCAATTTCCGGGGAATTAACTGCTTTTTCTTGTAATTCAACATTCGGGGCAACAGCTATGTTAAGGGCAGGAATCACATTGGGATTGGAAGCCTTGAAAGAGTCGAAAAAAGTATAATCAAGTTTAAGATCTTCCGGTTTGAAAACCTCTGTACGCAGCAATTCCAGAAAACAACGTGCTGTTGCTGCCACATCAGCCGAGGCATTGTGTGCCTCATCAAAGCCTTCGTGAAAAAGATATCTGTGCAGTTCGGCCAGATTTGGAAGTTTGAATTTACCTCCTCTCCCACCCGGAAGCTGACACATGCTGGCTGTAGTTTCGGTACAGGTATCCAGCTTTTTGAACGATTTCAGTCTGTCTTCCTCATAAATGCGAAAAAATTCTGCTCCCGCAATGTTAAGGTCAAAGTCAATATTATGTCCAACCAAAAATTGCGATTGGCTGCAGGCTTGTTCAAATTTTTCTAAAACCGTTTCAAGTGGCAAACCATGTTTCAGGGCATGATCGGTGGTGATGCCATGCACTTTGGTTGCATTAAAGGGAATAGTAAATCCTTCGGGTTTAATGATATAGTTAGCCTGCTCAACAAGTTTACCCAGCTCATCATGCAGCTGCCAGGCAATCTGTATCATTCTGGGCCAGTTGTCCGAATCAGATACGGGCGCATTGTAATTCCGTGGCAATCCGGTTGTTTCGGTGTCAAAGATTAAAAACATGCTTAAATTTTGTGATTATCAAGTGATTAAAACGGTTTTCATTTTCATCTCAGATTTTACAAAAATACCCCAAAAATTCAGACAAATCCGGTCTGTTGAAAACTTGTAGAAAAGAAGTTTTGGTAATTGAAAAAGCAAGAATCACCACCCAAAATATCAATTATTTAGCTAATTTCGTCCCATAAAACTTAATTAATGGATATCATCTGGATTATTCTTGCTTTTTTGCTTATCCTAATTGGCCTTCTGGGTGCCATTATTCCGGGATTACCAGGTCCTCCTTTTGCCTGGCTTGCTTTGATTGTATTGAATCTGACAGAGAAAATCTCCTACTCTACAGAATTCTTCGCTATAACCGCCCTATTTGCACTAGCAATCACCTTGCTTGATTATTACGTCCCGATTTATGGCACAAAAAAATTTGGAGGCAGCAAGGCAGGCGTTTGGGGCAGCACCATCGGTCTGATAGTAGGCATTTTCGTATTGCCATTTTTGGGTATTGTAATCGGGCCTTTTGGTTTGCTGGGCATCATTTTAGGACCCTTTTTGGGTGCTTACATCGGCGAAAAATGGGTAGGCAAAGCAGATGAGCATGCCTGGAGATCGGCATGGGGGTCGTTTCTGGGTTTCCTGGCGGGAACCTTCATCAAGATTGCTTATGCCCTGGTTATTGGTTATTTTGTAGTGCGGGATTTAATTGTAGCATAAAGTTAAAAGAAAAAACAGGAAATGAAAACGTTTTACGAGCAAGCCTGGCAGATACGAAAGTTGATACTGGAAAGTCTGGCTGAAGCTGGCTCTGGTCATACAGGCAGCTCACTTGGACTTGCTGATGTGTTTGCCGTACTGTATCACCAAGTGCTTCACCATAATCCATTAAATCCTGACTGGGAAGAACGTGATCGGCTGGTGCTTTCTATAGGACATGTGGCTCCGGTTTTGTATGCCACTCTTGCCCATGCAGGATATTTTCCGGTTGAGGAGCTCAAAACCCTGCGGAAACTTGGCAGCAGGTTGCAAGGCCATCCCGGGCGGGATTTTGGTCTCCCGGGCATTGAACTTTCGGCGGGTTCTCTCGGGCAAGGCTTGTCAGTAGCTTTGGGGATGGCCATGGCGGATAAAATGGACAACAAACACAGAAGAACCTATTGCATCCTGGGCGATGGTGAACTGCAGGAAGGCAGCGTGTGGGAAGCCATTATGGCTGCATCTCACCATCAAACGGATAATTTGTGTGCCGTTGTTGACCGCAACGGGCTTCAAATTGACGGACCAACCGAACAGGTGATGAAACTGGAATCGCTGGAGGATCGTTGGAAATCCTTTGGCTGGAACGTAATTTCAGTTGACGGACACGATCATGCTGCCTTAATGAACGCTTTTGAATCGGCTCAAAAGATGAAAGGAAAACCCACTGTGCTTCTAGCAAAAACCATCATGGGTAAAGGTGTAAAATCTATTGAAAATGATTACCATTGGCACGGAAAAGCTCCTTCAAAGGAACAACTAGAAGGCTTCCTGAATGAACTTAACAAAAGCAGGTACTATGACTAAATGGATCAACAAAGGATCAAAACCCACGCGGACAGGATTTGGAGAAGGCGTTAGAGCTGCCGGTTCGAAAAATGATAAAATTGTTGGTCTGGGTGCGGATATTACTCAATCGGTTGGAATGCACTTTTTTGCAGAAGCTTATCCAGAGCGTTTTTTTTCACTTGGAATCGCCGAACAAAATGCCGTTGGTGTAGCAGCAGGCCTGGCTCTCAGTGGCAAAATTCCCGTTTTCAGTACTTATGGTGTTTTTGCAGCGCATCGTGCAGCCGATCAGATTCGTATTTCGTTATGCTATAACAACTTACACGTAATTATCGGTGGTGCGCATGCCGGTATTTCTGTTGGGCCGGATGGCGCCACCCATCAAGCCCTGGAAGACATTGCGAGTTTGAGGGCACTGCCAAATATGACTATTCTCTCTCCCTGTGATGCCACCCAGGCATTTATTGCCGTTCAAAAGGCCGTTGAAGCGTTAAATAATCCGGTGTATATTCGTTTTGGCCGTGAAGCAGTTACTGATTTTACAGTTGAAGACCAGCATTTTGAAATAGGCAAAGCCCAAAGCATGCGCAATGGCAGAGATCTTTGTATTATCGCCACCGGACATCTGGTATGGGAAGCCATTCAGGCAGCTGAAACGCTTGCTGATAAAGGCATTGAAGCAGCAGTGATCAATATGCACACCATAAAACCACTAGACGAAGATGCCATTATTACAGCAGCACAAAAGTATGAGAAAATCGTGACAGCAGAAGAGCATCAAATTACAGGAGGCCTTGGAAGTGCTGTAGCTGAAGTACTTGCTGAAAATTCTCCTGCACGCTTGCTCAGGATTGGAATGCCAAATCGCTTTGGAGAATCTGGCACAGCAGAAGAGTTACTTGCTAAATATCAATTAGATGCTAAGGGAATAGCACATCAAATCGGCAGTTGGATTAACAGCTGATTCAATCTTTGCCGGCAATCTGATTTTCATAAATCCAAATCGCATCCTTTCGAATCATTTCCTCGAGCGGTAGTTGCTGGTCTTCAGCTTTTTGCTTTACCTGATCCAGCCATTGCGGGGTTTGCCTGATACTCATCATCAAAATTGCAATCATCGCTTCACGATGAGGCTTGTACTTTTCCGGATTTAACTGATAATCCTCATAAAGCAGATACTCCGCCTCCTTATGAATTCTTTCAGGAAGCGCCATCCTGTTTGCCTTTGCATCATCAACCATTCGCAAAAAATGAATGTTGTTGATGCGAACCTGATTCGCAAAATACTGAATGGGATCTTCCTTTTCGTGGAAAAAATGACGATACAGCTGTTCATCAAAATTCCAGGCAAAATTATGGTGAAAACGCTCTGTAATCATAATTGCAATTACATCAGATAACGCGATAGAGCCAGCTAAATCCTTGTCGTCAACACTTCCGGTTTCAACGCCCTGCCGATTCCAAACGGTTTTGTTATAATACCAAAACTCTACATCAGCAAAGGAATTCAGCATGATCAAATCGCTCTGCCAATTAAAATAGAAGCTGTCGCCAACAAACAAAGCCTTTGGTTTTTCGGAAGCTCCAGATTCAAACTGAATCTCTGGATAAGCCAGATTATCCGCAGGAGCAGCAGCAAGCAAGTTCATTGCCAGCCACATATCATCATCCGGATGACGGATTGGCTGATCTTCTTTAAGTGTCACAATCTTCATTTGAGGCACTCCTCCTCCATGAAGTTGATTGAGGTACTGCAACATAGTATCAGCAGCAAGCGCAGCGCCATAATAAGACCAGTGTGTGCCGGCCTTTGGAAAAAGCCGGTAAGGTGCAGAATGGCGCCACGACTGGAAAACTGCACTCAGATCCAAATAATTCACCTCATGGTATGCCAACTGTTTGGTAAACACCTGGTAATTGGAAATGCCAGCCTCCGAAGCCTTATATTTGGCCGGAAAACGATCGGGATAGGTACTGCCTTTTCCGGGCTCCAAAATGACAAAAAAGCTTTTGCCAAGCTTCTCCAATGTGTCCTGAATAGCTTTGATTTTAAGGGCTTTGTCCTTCCAGACAGATTCCCCAACGTAAAACTCGCCCATAAAAGCGCGGATATAATCCTCTTCAAACAGTTCTCCAGCCTTCCCAACGATAACACCTTCGGCATTGGCTTCTCTAAACAAACTGTATTCCAATTGATTAAATAATCTCAACAAGGTATTGTGAAATCCAATATGTGGTTCGAGCCTGGTTGAAAAGTCAGCCTGAAAACTGCCATCCATCCAGCTACTGACAGTTATATCACTAAAATTAGGTGGTTCTTGCTTTACAAAAGCACCTGACAGTGGCTTTTCTGCAACGAAAATAAAATAGCGTTGTAATGCCGGCAAAATCAATAACAGCATGACCAGCAGAAATAAAATTTGTTTAACTGTCAGTTTTTTCATTCTCAGAATCTTATCAACTGTTTCGCAAGTTTTTGTGATTTTCCTGCAACAATAATGGTATAGGAGCCTGATGGCCAATGGCTGGCATCAATTTTTTCGAAACCTTGCAGTTGTTTCTCTTTGATTTGTTTTCCGAATAACTGTCGTCCGTTTTGGTCAATAATTATCAATTGTAAGGTTTCCGCTGAAGGCCAATCGATCGAAATATTGATCCAATCTGTTGTTGGATTAGGGTTGATTTGTACTAGAGGATTAGCAGTTGCCTGAAACATTAGGTTGCCGGTTACAACCTTTCGGGCAGGAAAAACGATATAATCCAGCCAGGCACAATCGGAGCCGTTCGACACACTATAGTCTTTCTCGTAGCTCCACTTGAAAACATGTTCACCAGCCGGAACCGGGAATTTAGCAGCTGTCCAGTCGTGTTCGCCGGAAATATTCACAAGCGTTTGATTATTGAGATTAAACTTAAAAAAGTCGTAACTAGCTTCAGATGAAACCTTATAAAAAAAGCTGATACTATCATCATAAGGCACTTCGTAGTCCATTACCAAAGCAGAGAAATAGTCATCACCAATTACGCCTGATCGCGCTGAGTAGCTTCCTTCATAAAAAACCTCATCTGTGATAAACCATGCTTCCTGCCCTTCGAATTCCCATTCAAACAACTGGAAATTAGCTGTTTCAAAATTCTCCAGGATCAAAGATGTCATCACAGGGATTGTAAGGCTCACTTCATAATTTTCCAGGGTAGTGATATTTAAAACCAGTTCGAGCAACTCCATAGGAATGGCATTTTCGCTCAGTTCAACTGTAAATACAGCCTCACAGTATTCGTTGCCCCCCAAATATTCGACGTTGGCAATGGATTGGGTGATCAACAAATCAGAATTTTCGCACGAAAGCACTGCCTGTAGTTCATGCAAAGGTGCCCCTCCCGCATTACGCAACAAAACAATTAGCTCAGCCTCGTCTCCTGGGTCTAAAATTCCGTTATCACCATCATCAACCAGTAGTGAAACAGTTTCTACCTGGGCATTAAAGGCTTCCAGAGTGATTGTTCGCGTCCAGCTGTCCTCGGCTGTAGCCAAATTAAGTGAAAAGACGGCCTGATATCCATTGGGAATCTCATCATTTACCTCCACTGCAAAAACTTCTGAAAATTCAATTATTTCGCCTGCTGCCATAGCCGAAACAGCAAATTCATCCTGAATAATTGTAAACTGATCATCATTGGAAGACAAAGTCAAAACGCCTGCAGACAGATTAAAAGCGTTTAAGTTTTGTAAAGTAAGATCAAGCGCAAAAGTTTCACCAAAGTCTATTTGCTGATCATCACCTGATTGCGTCACAAAGTCGAGTCGAACACCTTCAACAGGCACTGTGAGAGTAGTTCGGGAACGCACGCTATTTTGATCCATCGCCTGAATGTTGACGGCTAATTCAGGTGTAAAGTCTTCCACAAACAGACTAAGCATTCCGGATTCTGTAAGGCTGATGCCGGAATAATTTTGCTCATTCTGAAAGTCATAATGTGTGTTCGCTTGCGGGATAAAAATCCCAACAGGATTGAGGTCGATAAAATTCTCCCCGTCGCCGGCTGCAATTCCGGCATATCTTCTCACATAGGAAGCCGACAGGTGTTCACCATAATAAAATTTGATTTCCCCGTCAGGGAAAAGGCTTGCAATCATATTCACATCACTGGAGCCGGATTGCCCGCTAACCGAAACTTTCCATCTGAAACTGACACTATCTGCCTTAGCATCAATCCAAAGTCCGTCGCCATTGGAAGGCACCACATAAAACGGTTTTGACAAAGCTGGAGCTATTAATTTATTTTGTTTTAGATAGGTTCGGCCATCAATATAATAAGGCCAGGGAGACAGGCCGGCTTCAAATCGCAGAAAGCCATCCACGCTCATATAAAGGGTTGAATAGTTTTTGCCATAAAAAGGAAACTCAAAAGGCAAGATCACTTGTACCGTTCCATCGTTGTTATTAGAAGGATTTAGCTGCACTTCATCTGCTAAAACAGGAAAATCAGCCTGAAGTTCCTCATACTGATAATCCTGCACTAACGACCAGTAATAGGGTCCTTCACCTCCATCAGCACTGAGCTGAGCTTCAAAAGGTTCGTAAAGTTTTAAAGCAGGCAGCGATTCCTCCTCTATCACCACCGGATCAAAGTTTATGACAGCGTCGATGATGAGCATAGTGACACCATTATTAACAATAGGAACGTCTGTTTCGGAACACAGAATTTCGTAAGGAATGCTGTTATAATCCATCAAAGAAAAGGAATTAACAGCCCCAATGCTTTGACTTAAAGGATCGTTCTCGTGGACCAACAAAAAAAATCTGGCCTGCTGTCCCGGCTCCAGATGCATCAGAAATGCATTCATATCCAAGCCAAATTCCAGACCAAGCACGCCATTGTTTCCCTGCATAGCCATGCAACCACCCTGAAAATCAAAAATGGGATAATCCAATACAAATTCAGGTTCGGTAGCCTGCAAATCTGTTGACATGCCCACACTCACTTTCAATTTATTACGGCAGTTGTGATTCAGATGAACCTTAGCTGTAATTTTTGGCTCATGGTTTTCCTTCACATTTACAATCGCTACCAGGTTATCCCAGATACCTCCCTGCTGAAAACCGTCTGCCACCGATTTATAGGTCATATAGGAAAAGCCTTCATCGCCCCAACCCGAAATTGATCCGTAGGTATTGGCCATTTTGAAACCGCCGATTTCCCAGTCTTTTAAATCCACCACGCCATCCAGGTTGATGTCGATATGATTGGTGTATTGTCCGTCGTTGTTGTAATCCCAGCGGATAGAGTCGTTATAGCCAACGATAGTCATGGCGTGATTGGGCGAATTGCCCCACTGGATAATCACGTGTTTTCCAGCTTCGGGTGTTCCTTCGGGAAGAGTAAGCGGTGGATAACTGAAATTGGCATAAAAAGTAGCCATACCACCAGGCATCTCGCCATTTCCGTGGTCGTAAATCCAGTTTTTGAGCGTATGCAATCCTTCTTCTGTAGCTGTTTTGATGGAATAAACCTGATGGATTCGGTTGTGCATGCCATTATAATAAGCGTCATAACCACTGATCCAACGCGATGGGCCACCTTCGGCCATGCCACCATAATCAGCAACGTTGGGCGTTCCCACATGTTTGATAATCTCAAAAGTTTCATAATAGTTTACGCCTGCATCGCTCCCATTATTTAAAAAATTATAGGCAAAATGAGTTGGATATTGGTTTTCGGGCAAACTCCCGTTCACATTTCTGATTCGGTTCATTTCGTAGGTAAACATAATACCAATGCTGGATGCCTGTCCACATTCGAGGCCAACCTGGGCGATCAAAGGCCTGAAATAATTGTAGGCAGAGTTATCCACCACATCGGGCAGGGTTCGACGCAAGGCTTGTTGACTTAGCGAAAATTCCGGCAGCTGCGAAAGCATGGATTTATCGTAATCCGACATGGGCGGCAACTGTTCTGCTGCCTGCTGCGCCGTAATGCTGAGACTTGCAATCAGAAGTAAAAAACTGTTGAAATATCTCATAGTTTATAAGGTTGACATTGAATAATTAGCTCATTATAAATCATCGACCTGCTGCGGAGCAAAAACATAACTTATGATGTTTGCACCCATGCGTAAAGCTTTCAATCGGGTTTCCTCTGAATCGTTATGCACGCGTTGATCTTCCCAGCCATCGCCCAAATCGGTTTCATAAGTATAGAGGCATACCAGCCGGCCTTCGTAAATCAAACCAAAAGCCTGTGCAGTTTTATTGTCGTGCACATGAATTTTGGGTATTCCGTTCGGAAACTTAAAGGTTTGGTTATATATGGGATGCGAAGTCGGGAGTTCAATAAAATCCAGTTCTGGAAACACTTTTTTCATTTGCGGCCGGATATAGGAGTCCATCCCGTAATTATCGTCGATATGCAAAAAGCCTCCTGCAATGAGGTAATTGCGAAGGTTTTGCACTTCATTGGCATCGAAAATCACATTACCATGCCCAGTCATATGGACAAAGGGATAATTAAAAATGGCCTGATCAGCAGGTTCTACCGTTGCAATTTGTTCGGAGAAGGCTGTTCCCAATTGTTCGTTGCAAAATCGTGCCAGATTAGGCAAAGATGTAGGATTGGCATACCAATCGCCACCTCCTCTGTATTTCAGGAGCGCCAGCTGCAAGTCCTGTGCCTGAATGGCAAACGAAACAAATACGAAAAACAGAATAGCGAAAACCCTCATTACATTTGATTTATAAGTTGAATCGTGTGAACTGCTGCTACACCGGCCGTTTCAGTACGCAAGCGGGAGGCACCCAAGCTTACCGGAACAAAACCGGCTACTTTTGATTCCTCAATCTCTGCGCGACTAAAATCACCTTCAGGTCCGATCAGTACAAAAGTGTTTTGACTGGGTGTTGCAGCTTTGACAAGCGTTAGCCTTACTCCATCATCAATCCAGGCGATAAAACGATCACCATCAAAAGGAAGGTGAAAAAGCGCTGAGAGCTTTTTTACGTCATAAAGCTTTGGCAATCGCGATTTAACAGACTGCTTCATGGCTGCAATCATAACTTTTTGAAGCCGCTCAAGTTTTATTTTTCTGCGCTCGGAATGGAACGACTCAAACAGGTAAATCTCATCTACACCCATTTCCGTAGCTTTTTCGAGGAACCATTCCAGCCGGTTGCTGTTTTTTGTTGGCGCAATGCCAATGCTAAGCTTGAAAGGCCAGTGATCGTAACCTTTTACGCCCTCAGCTAATTCAGCCTGCAAATGTTTTGGATGTGCATCGATTATTGTTGCATCAAAAATCAACCCTTTGCCGTTTGTAATTCTAAACGCATCACCAGAATTCATCCTCAGCACTTTAATACAATGACGCGATTCTTCTTCTGATAGACTGAATAAGCCCGAATGAGCTGCGGGATCAAAGGCCAGATGCATAGCAGTAGTGATTTTTCAGACAAAGTAAATGATTTTTTTGTTAGTGTTAGAAAACAAAAGTGAGTGGTGATTGTCATTGTTGTTTTTGTCGTGCGTATGGCATAGGAAATTGTTTGTCAGGCTGGTTTTGATGCCATGCTCCTTCTGTTTGCTTTCGACCGCAACTTTCAATATTTTGGGCTCCAGTCCGATTGTGTGTGCAGTAGTATTTTTCATATCTTCGACAATCTTTCAATGTTCACAATTCGCTTTTCACTTTTCACTCCTGCCTGCCCTCCAAAATCATGCAGGTATAATCTCCAAACTTCTGACATTCGACATCCTTCTTTCACTTTACTTCAATCCATGTCATAAAACGCAGTCGAAATAACCTTTTGCCAGTCCCAAAAACTTATCCCCGCGCTGTTCAAAATTCTGATACTTGTCGTAGCTTGCTGCTGCCGGCGAAAGCAGACACAACTGACCGGTTTTTGCGTTTAATTTCAAATATTCAAACACCTCCTCCAGCGCTTCAAAAGGATGCAGAGAACCGCTGTAACTGTACTTTTGCAAACCTGCAACAATCCTATCACCCGCCTTTCCCGTATAAAAAATCATTCCGGGTGGATTATCCCGCAGGTATTCGATCAGTGTTTCGTAATTGATGCCCCTGTCGTAGCCTCCCAGAATCAAGTAATCGGGATGAGGCCAGGCCTCCAGCGCAGCTACAGCAGCTTCGGGCACTGTGGCAATGCTGTCGTTCACAAAGCGCATACCCTTGTAGGGACCTGCAAGCTGCAAGCGATGCGGAAGGCCTTCAAAAGTGGCCATGGCTTTTATTGCTATTTCCCTGCTCACGTCCAATAACGCAACAGCCTCTAATGCCATGGCAGCATTAAACTGGTTATGCCGGCCAGGCAGACTTATTGGCAAGGACACCTCCACAACTTGAGCGGGATCAACAAAGTGCAGCCGGGCATTGGTGTCGGGTATATACGCCTTCAGCCGGATATCAGCCAGGGCATGATCGTCCGGCAGGGCATAGCGCAGAATGTTAAGCTTGGCCTGACGATAGGCTTCCAGCGTTTCAAAATAATCCAGATGTTCCTCAAAAACATTGAGCAGCAGCGACAGATGCGGACTATGACGCACAAACTGCAGCTGATGTGCCGAGAGCTCAAACACAATGTGGGTATCCTGTTGAATTGCTGCAATACTGTCGAAACAAGGCCTGCCCATATTCCCGACCAGCACAGCGTTTTTACCGGCTTGGAGCAACAAATGGTGGATCAGGTGCGAGGTGGTGCTCTTGCCTTTGGTGCCTGTTATCCCAACAATCTGCCTGTGGAATGCTGCCAGAAAAAGATCGGTCTGCGAACTGATTTGTACTTTTTTGCCAGGCAGCTCAGGCAGCTTCATGCCCGGCGATTTCAATACCAGATCAAATTCGTCCAGCCTGTCCAGACAGGTCTGGCCACCATAAAAAAGTAACTCAGGATAATGCGCAGCGATCTCTGCCTGCAACGATTCATTGTGATCAGCAATGGCAAGCTTCGCTTTGGGAAGGTTTTCACGGATCAGCTTCAGACTCGACCGGCCTTCACGGCCAAAACCGGCAATCAGTATCTTCTTGTCTTTAAGGCTTGCGATAATGGTTTGCAGCATAGCTAATCCTCCATCAATTTTAACCATTGCCGGGGCACAAAATGTTGTCGGTTCTGCGCTTGCAACAAATTCGTCAGTTGATGCGCTCCAACCAACCGATTGGGATTTCTGTCAAAGTAAAGCCTCAGCAAAGGCGATCCGGCAAAGGCAGTTTCTTTTCCACGATGCCAGTTCAGTACGGCCTGCACTTCGTCAATCGTTCCCACACATTCAAAGGGTTTTGCTGCCGTTTGTCCGGCCAGTGATTCCAGTACATCGATCAAGGTGCTGTCGTCTTCCATAGGCTTGCCAAAGATCTTTTCCAATTCCTTCGATCCCAAAAAAGGTGAAAGCACAATCCAGGTGAACAAGCATTTTGGGCATTGGCCACACCAGCTGTCGGTTTTACTGCCCACGTTACAGCTTTTGAAAACCCGATGATAAGCCGTGTGCAGGCTGAAACGCTCAGCAATCTGCAATTCGTTGAGGGGGCGCAACAAGCTGAAATAATTCAGTTGAGGATGGATATAGGAGGTAACATAAGCCCGGAAGTCCTGTTCAAAGTCGAACGATTTGCTGTACTGATGGTTGATATCTGTTCCGGGCACTGTTGCTTCGCTTGCACTTGATTCGTTGGAAAGTGCAATGTGGCGGCAGCCTGTTTCGGCAGCTATCAAGAGCGAAACAAAGGCCAGCAGTGCCGAGAAAGGCGTGTGCCCGTTCAGAAAGCCTTGCTGGTTGAGCTCCAGCATCAAAGGATCGAGCTGGCGCCATACGACAGCAGTTTGGTCTTCCTCAAAACCAGCCACTGCGGCACAACGGCTGCTGGCAGGTCGTGGATTAATGATCAGCGGAATAGCACGCTCCTCCCCCTTTAAAAGTTCCAGGCTCACTACCGAATCCTTGCCCCCTCCAACAGGGACAAGTACGCCATCGGTAAAGTCTTGTTCAACAGCTTTCAGCGCAATGCCTTCGCTGATAAGGTGCAGATAATCTTCCTGAGAAACAGTGATACCATTCACATAAAAAAACTCGCCCATACCCTGATAATAAAGCTTTTTCCAAAAAGCAAGCTGAGCTTCCGTAAGCTTATGCGGACGAATAATTACCTGTGGGGCACAGCTGAGTTTCCAGTAGCTGATCAACTCGATCATCCCGATATGAAAGGCCAGGTTTTGCAAACTTGATTCAGGCAGTTTCCAGCTGTAAAAACTACGGAAAGGAATCTCTATTACCGGACTAAAATGATAGCAATCCGCTAAATTAAAGTTAAAAGTAAGCCTGAGCAGCTCCTGGCATTGTTCAATTTGGTAGCTTTGATAAACAAAATACGAGTATTTTTGTCGTAATTGGAAAAACTTCGATTGTTGGTCTGTACTTTTCAAGCTATGGTATATTTTTTGTTTCAGCGTGTAAAAATAGCGAATTGCAGGCATCCAATCGCAAAACTAAATATTGCATTCTATGAATATCGATAAGTTACTGCATATCCAATCCAACAAACTGGCACCGCAGAAAGGGAAAATCCTAATCTCGGAGCCTTTGATGTACGATTTTTACTTTGGCCGTTCGGTAGTACTTTTGGTAGAACACGCCCAGGAAGAAGGCAGCTTTGGAGTGATCATGAACAAGGTGATCGGTCGCACCCTGAACGAAGTGGTACAAGGCTTTCCTGAATTTGATGCACCGGTTTATCTGGGAGGCCCTGTGCAGCAAAACAACCTGTTCTATATCCATCAGCTTGGCGAACTGATTCCGCAGAGTGAACCCATTATGGATGGCTTGTATTGGGGTGGCGATATTGAAACAGTACGTTCGATGATGGAGACAGGACATCTTTTGCCTGGCCAAATCAGGTTTTACCTGGGCTACTCCGGATGGGAAGCCGGCCAGCTGCACAGTGAGCTAGAGCGCAATTCGTGGCTTGTATCGGACGCCTCTGTGCTCAGCCTGCTGCAAACACGTTCGCACCTGATGTGGCGACATTTTGTCAGACGCATGGGCAGTCCCTACGAAAAATGGCTCACACTACCTGAAGATCCATCGCTGAATTAAGAGAAGATTATGTTCTCCTGCAGACCTGCCAGCTGGCAGGTCTCTTGAGTTTAGATTTAACTAGATAAAAAAGTCAAAATATTTACACACTTTTGACTTTTTTTGTTTAGTTTTGTATCTAGTTAATATACTAGTTAATTTAAAAAATTGTGATTATGGGATATCCAACAAAAATTCAGTTAATAAAAAGAGAAGCCAGCGAACAGTGGTACATTAATTTTCCACCTGACTTGTCCGCCTTTATAGGTCAGCAAAAATCTACTATTGATATACAGTTAC
>JACCQN010000099.1 GCA_015709215.1 Bacteroidales bacterium | reverse complement strand
ATGTTTTCTCCTGTAAATTTCATTTTGATTAGTTTTTAATCAATTATTCCTTCACAAGATAAGTATTTAATTGATCACCTCAATTTTTGTTTTTGGCCAGTGCTTCCTGTTGCGTTATGAGTGCCTCTCCCAGTCCCAAACGCCTGAATCCAGGGCTTACAAAAGTGCCATAGGGCATAGCTGCATCTTCTGCAAAGGGTTTGATTCCGGCCAAAGCCGAAAATAACAGCAGGGAATAGCCAATGACTTGCTCATTGTGCATGGCAACAATCATACCTCCATCAAGGGCAATTGCTTCCAGGTCTTTAGTTTTTAGCGGATGATATGCGCCAATTCCTGAATCATCCAGCACTTGTACTTGTTTAAGTACTTTTTTTTCATTGCTCAGCTTGATCTCAAAGGTGTTTCCTTTTAGTTTAATAGTTGTTGTAGTGTTGTTTGATTGGTTCATTATTTGGTAGTAGTTTAAAACTCAGTTTCCAAGTTAAGTTCTTGTTTGAGTTGCATCAGATGAGGCCGATGTATAACCATTTGATTAAATTTTTCGCGGTCGGTATAGGCTCCGGCCGATTGTGGTTTTTCAGCTACTATTGGTTTTAGCTTAATCTGATTATTGTTGAAACGCTTTTTGAGGTGATCGTAAAGAGCATTCATATTGAGTTTATCATTGGCAACGAGACTGTTATCAATAGTGAAATTGATTTCGTGATCCGATTTCAATTCAGGCTCATAACGCCCGATAGCCATGGAGAAACTTGGTGAGGTTTCTTTGTAGCTTTCAACAAAATCTTTCCATGCTTCCACGAGCATATCCTGCGTAAACTCACCCCTTGTTTCGGGCTCGGGCTCCTTGGGTTTTTCCTGACTTTCAGTGTCATCGTCGTTGATCGAAACTGTGCGAACACTTTTGCTGCGGGGCGGCGCTTCATGCACCTGATTGGGTGTTTCGGCAGGCCGGGAAGGTGGTGACGTATAGGCGGGTTTTGAAGACGTTGAAGCCGGGTTTGGTGGAGCAGCAGCCGGTTTTGACGACGGTGTATCTGCTGGAGCAGCTTTGGTTGAAGCAGCTTTTGGTTGGGCAGGGCGTATTTCTTGTTTTGCGGCGGGCAAACCTCCACCCGACAAAGCACAAAGCTGCAGCAGGGTAATTTCGAGGTGCAGCCTTTTGTTGCTGCTTGCCCGGTAATTCAGATCGCACTGATTGTTGATATCAAGTGCCTGCAGTAAAAACTGCGGATCACACTTGCGGGCCTGCTCTGCATAGCGCTGCTGCAACAATTTGCTCACTTCCATGAGCTGTATGGTTGCCTGATCCTTGCTCACGAGCAAACTGCGCAGGTGGCTGCCCATTCCATGGATAAAATGCTGTGGATCAAAGCCGTTGTCGATGATTTCATTCAGTGTTAACAGCACTCCGGAAGTGTCTTTTTGCAGGATTTGTTCCGTGATATTAAAATAATAATCATAATCGAGTACATTCAGATTTTCAATTACATCTTTATAAGTGATGTGTTTTCCCGAAAAACTTACCATCTGATCAAAGATTGACAGGGCATCGCGTAAGGCACCATCCGCTTTTTGGGCAATGATATTAAGCGCTTCAGCATCAGCTTCTACGTCTTCCATGGAGGCTACGTAAGCCAGATGACTGCTGATATCTTCAAGGGTAATGCGTTTAAAATCAAAGATCTGACAGCGTGAAAGAATCGTAGGGATGATTTTTTGCTTCTCGGTGGTGGCCAGGATAAACTTGGCATAGGATGGAGGCTCTTCGAGCGTTTTCAGGAAGGCGTTAAAAGCTGCCGGCGACAACATATGCACTTCATCGATGATATAAATCTTGTAGGCTCCAACCTGAGGCGGGATGCGTACCTGATCGACCAGATTCCTAATATCATCAACCGAATTATTGGAAGCCGCATCCAGTTCGTGGATATTAAATGAGTTGGATCGGTTAAAGGAAATACACGATTCACACTGATCGCAGGCCTCCATCTCAGGAGTAGGATTGAGGCAGTTGATCGTTTTGGCCATGATGCGGGCACAGGTTGTTTTGCCTACGCCACGCGGGCCGGTGAATAGAAATGCCTGCGCCAGGGTGTTGTTGCGAATGGCGTTTTTGAGGGTGTTGGTGATGGCTTGTTGCCCTACCACGGTATCAAAAGTGGTGGGGCGGTATTTTCGGGCAGAAACGATGAAGTTGTCCATGAGTTGAGTCCTGTTTTTTACCGAACAAAAATACTTGAAATTTTAAGTTCAGCCATTTTTTAGCCTAAAGGAATGCAAAAATCCTTTACTTTGCTGTGATAAGAAACCTTTGATAATTGCAGTCCTTTAAAGGTGGATCATGACGCCATGCAAAACAACAAAATGAGGATAAAAAAAGTATTTTAGCAGTAATCTTTTTAAGGCTTTACTTCCTTTTATGAGGAGCTTCGCATTATGTTACAGGTGGTTGCATGAATAGCGAAGCGCTTCCTGCAGAACCTTACAAAAAGATTTTTATTTTGACACTTGGCGATAATAATGGTTCACGTTCGGTAGTTGAAAATGCTTTTGCTGATGCTGCCCAAAAGAAAGGATTCGAAACAGTAGTTGGTTCTGAGGTGCTTCCTTCTGGATTTTCGGCTGAGAAACCGGATAAGGAACTGATCGAGGAGAAAATTTTGGAAAGTGAAGCTGATGCGGTATTTACTGTTGCACTTCTACATTCACGAACTCAAGAACGTTATGTGCCCGCAAGCACACCTCCTCTCATGATTTCCTATCCTTTTTATGGCACTTACTACAGCTATAACTGTTATAGTGATATGGATACGTGTATGATCCTGGCTACTATGTGCAGGAAAATGTTTATTTCATCGAAGGAAACCTGTATGATATGCGTACCGAAAAACTAGTTTGGAACTTACAATCCAAAAGTTATGAGCCTGTTAATCTTGGAGATTTTGGCGCCGGATATGCTGCATTGGTGATCAAACAATTACAAAAAGAAGGCCTGGTGAAGTAAGCCGAGAAGCCGTTATTGAAAGGTGCTCTCATTTAATTCGGTGCTCTCGTAATTCGGTGCTCTCGACTTCGCTCGATCACCTAGTTTTTTCAAGCTAATTCGTTTGTAAGCAAACAACCCAAGCCCATAATTAAATGACACAAGAGACTTGTTTAGTATGAACGAAGGTCTTCGAGCGAAGCCGAGAAGCCGCCTTTGCAAGGTGCTCTCATTTAATTCGGTGCTCTCGACTTCGCTCGATCACCTTGGTTTTTTCAAGCTAATTCGTTTGTAAGCAAACAACCCAAGCAGACAAGTAAATGAAATAAGAGACTTGTTTAGTATGAACGAAGGTCTTCGAGCGAAGCCGAGAAGCCGTTAT
>JACCQN010000030.1 GCA_015709215.1 Bacteroidales bacterium | reverse complement strand
GTGTTTCAAAAAAAATGCAAGGTAAAAATGAAATTTATTTCGCGAAGTGCTTAATTTAAAAAGATTCCTGATAAGATTTGGTGTTATAAGCCGGGGTATTTGCCTGTGGCAAAAGCATAAATATAGCATTTGAGGCTTTTCTGATTGAGGAAATAGCAAACCAATAATACAATGAAGCTGGCCAGGTTTTATTAAAAAAGCCTGCCTTTAACGAGTCGAAAAAATACCGCATAGTATGGTTGTGAAATATTATTTAGCTGTTTTTCATAATCTGCTGAAGTAGATATCAATTTTGCTACCATCAATTCCAGCATTGGATGGTGGGAGAATAAGCCTTTGGGCTACCTTTAGGAATAAATCCTTTAACTTTGCCGATAACAAAAAAACATATTTATGTTAACTTTCGAAGGAAACATCCCATCCAGGCTGCCACAAATCGGCACTTCCATTTTTGCAGTGATGTCGAAAATGGCTCAGGAGCATGGTGCTGTGAACCTTTCGCAAGGCTTTCCTGATTTTCCTGTTGCACCCGAACTAATCGATTTGGTGCACAAGGCCATGCGCAACGGCCACAATCAATATGCTCCCATGCCGGGTTTGCCAAAACTACGTGAAGCCATTGCAGAAAAAATTTACAACACTTATCAACTTAGCTATTCGCCCGATGAAGAAATCACGATAACGGCAGGCGCCACACAAGCTTTGTTTACGGCCATTGCTGCCTTTGTTGGCGATGGTGATGAAGTAATTATTTTTGAGCCGGCCTACGATAGTTATGCCCCTGCCGTAAAGGCTTGTGGTGGCATTGTAAAATACGCACAACTCAAACTACCCGATTATCATATCGACTGGGACGAAGTAAAGCGTATGGTGAGCAACCGAACCCGCATGATCGTAATCAACAGTCCGCACAACCCAACAGGTAGTTTGCTTAGCAAAACAGACTTAAAAGCACTGGAAGACCTTACCCAACAGTCGGATATGCTGGTGCTGAGCGATGAGGTTTACGAACACCTTGTATTCGATAATAACCGACACGAAAGCATTTGCCTTTATCCCGAACTGGCATCCCGTAGTCTTGTAGTAGCTTCATTTGGCAAAACATTTCATGCTACCGGCTGGAAAATGGGTTATGTGCTTGCTCCGGCTAATCTGACAGCAGCATTCAGAAAACTGCATCAGTTTATTGTTTTTGCTGTAAATACCCCCATCCAACATGCCATTGCCGAATACCTCAACAATCCGGCACACTATCAGCAGCTCGGTAATTTTTATCAGCAAAAAAGAGATCTTTTTGTGCAACAGCTGAGCCAATCCCGCTTTAAAATCATCCCGGCCAAAGGAACTTATTTTCAGGTGCTAGATTACAGCGCTATCAGTGATTTGCCCGAAATGGAATTTGCCGAAAAACTGATTAAGGAATATGGTATCGCTTCGGTTCCTTTGTCGCCTTTTTACAATCAGTATCAAAATAATCACCAGCTTCGGTTTTGTTTTGCCAAAACCAACGAAACCATTCAAAAAGCTACTGAAATATTATGCAAGATTTAACATTAGCTTTCATTCAGGCTGATCTGCATTGGGAAAACCCAGCAGCCAACCGCACCCATTTTGAAATGTTAATCAATCAAATCGATAAACAAACGGATTTGATTGTGCTTCCCGAAACCTTTACAACAGGCTTTCCGGTTGACCCAAAACTCTGGGCCGAACCTATAGCAGGCCAAACGATGCAATGGATGCAGCAAACAGCAGCAAATAAAAACGCTGTGATAACCGGCAGTGTTTTGCTTGAAACTGCAGCAGGATTTCAGAATACGCTTATTTGGATGCAACCCGATGGAAATTACGTGACCTACGCCAAACGCCATGTCTTTAGATTGGGAGGCGAACATAAACACATCATACCAGGAAATGAACAACTTTTTGTTGAACTTAAAGGATGGAAGATTAAACCATTGGTTTGCTATGATTTACGCTTTCCCGTTTGGAGCAAAAATACCCTGAAAGATGGCTCTTTTGCCTATGACCTGATGCTTTATGTAGCCAACTGGCCGGCCGTTAGAGCTATGCCCTGGCAACAATTGCTCACGGCACGTGCAATAGAAAACCTGGCTTATGTGCTGGGCGTAAACCGCATTGGCAGCGATCCGCAAGGTATCGCTTATCAGGGTGATTCGAGACTGCTCGATTTTAAAGGACAAATTCTTGCGCAAGCGATTGCAGAAAAAGAATCTGTCGTGATAACAACCCTTAAAATGGAAGAATTGATCCGATTCAGAGCAAAATTTAATGTCGGACTCGACTGGGATACCTTTGATATCAGGAAATAACAACTGAGCTTATTGGCTTAAAAACCTGATGTATTATTATTTTGGCAAAGCACCCAAAGTAATTATTTGAAATTGAAAGCTATAAAGTGATAATTTTACCGCCCAAAAAAGTTTGAAATGAATATTGTGATAGCCGGTGATGGCGAGGTAGGTTTGTATTTGGCAGAGGCCCTTGTAAATAGTAACCACAACATCACCATTGTTGACCCGCATGAAGATTTACTTAAAATGATTGAGTCGCATACCGACCTGATGACCATTACGGGCGACTCAACTTCAATCAGCGTTTTGCAGCGTGCCAATGTACGCAAGGCCGATTTGGTAATTTCCGTTGTTCATGATGAACATATCAACCTGATGACTTCTATCTTAGCCAAGAAGCTGGGTGCTCAAAAAGTGATCGCTCGTGTAAACACCATGGAAAACCTGAGCGCCGAAAACTGGAAAATTTATCAGGAACTAGGCATTGACGGACTGGTTTCGCCCGAGGATATTGCTGCCCAGGAAATCATCTCCTTACTTAAGCAAACAGCTGCTACTGAAGTATTTGATTTTTCAGATGGCAAGCTGCAGCTTTTTATGATCAAACTCGAAAACGGTGCACCTGTTTTGCATAAAACACTAAATGAAATCGCCGAGGAGTACAAGCACCTTGATTTTCGCGCCATTGCCGTGCACCGAAACCGTGAAACTTTTATACCTCATGGCGAAGACGTCTTTGAAGAAAATGATCTGTCGTATGTAATTACCAAACCCGAGGCCATCGACAATCTGATCCGAATGGGCGGAAAAATACACCACAACATTCACAATGTAATGATTGTTGGCGGTGGACGTGTAGGCCGGATGACTGCCAAACGGCTCGAAAAGGACATGAACATCAAATTGATCGAAAAAGATAAAGATCGTTGTATTTTTTTAACAGATTATCTTGAAGATACCCTTGTTGTAAATGGCGATGCCCGAAATCTTCAACTGCTTGAAGATGAAGACGTTCGCAGCATTGATGCCTTTATTGCCGTAACCGATAATACCGAAACAAACATCCTGACCTGTTTGCAGGCACGCGCTTATGGCATTAAGAAAACCATCGCCCTGGTCGAAAATATCGATTATATCGACATCTCTCAAAACATTGGGGTTGATACCATTATCAACAAAAAACTGATTGCTGCCAGCTATATGGTACGCTACACCATGGGCGCCGAAGTAACCTCACTCAAATGCCTGAGCGGCATTGATGCCGATGCAATGGAACTGATTGCCCGGCCAGGTTCTGCCGTAACACGCAAACCCATCTGCAAACTCAACATACCCGATGGTGCTATCATTGGCGGAATAGTAAGAGGCGACGAAAGCTTTATCGCCATGGGGGATTTCCAAATTGAAGAAAACGACAAAGTTGTGGTGTTTGCACTTCCACATGCCATTCATAAAATCGAAAAGCTATTTCATTAAAATCATGCTGTGAAAAACTTAATGCCTAAAAATACTTTAGCCCGATTATCAGAATCATAGGATTTCTTTTAGTAGTTGAAGGTCTTTTTATGTTTACTGCCTTGCCGTTTACGCATAAGTAGAACCTGCTGGTAAACCATTAATAAATTGGTATTGATTCACATTAGACAAAGATAATAATATCTTTCTGCATGAAATTATTAGAACAATAACCATAATCATTAATCAGTTTTTCAGCAGATCCTAAATGTTTGAATTTTAGCACTGAAACCACAGTTAAATATTTAAAATGCTAGGAGTTTGGCTTCATCATATTTTATTATTTTTCTTTTTCAATTCTTTAATAGCTTTATCAAAGCCCTATTCTACTTTCTATTTTTTCAGGATAGTTAAAGGACGTGTGAAACTTTAATATCTTAAAAAAGCGGCTGGCAAACAAATTTGACAGCCGCTTTTTTTATTCCTACTCGGATTTAGAAAGCCATAATTTCGTTTACTACTACCTCAACCTGATAGCGTTTGTTTCCGTCTTTGTCTTCCCAGCTACGGTTTATCAGCTTACCCGAAACGGCAAGCTCCTTACCTTTTTTAACAAGCTTTTCAACTACCTCAGCGGTTTTCCCCCAGGCAACAAGCTGATGCCATTGAGTTTCTTCTACCCGCTCGCCTTTTTGATCATAGTAATAGCTGTTTGTGGCAATGGAAAATCGGGCCATTTTGCGTTCTTTCTCAAATGATTTGATTTCCGGATCCATGCCTGCACGGCCGATCAGCTGTACGTTGTTGTTTAATGATGTCATGATTTTCAAGTGTTTATTGATTAATTAAATGTAAATTTGATTGTGTTATTATCAGCTGGCTGCCTTACTGAAAGTATGAATTTGATTCAATACAACCTCCACAAAATAACGGGTGTTACCATCTTTGTCTTCATAGGTACGGTTTGTAAGCTTGCCGGTTATGGCAATTTCACTACCTTTTCTGACTATTTTTTCTACCACTTCAGCTGTTTTCCCCCAGGCAACCAGCTGATGCCACTGTGTGTCTTCCACACGCTCTCCTTTCTGGTTATAGTAATAACTGCTTGTAGCCATCGAAAAACGAGCCATTTTACGGTCTTTGTCAAATTTTTTAACTTCAGGATCTTTTCCTGCGTAACCGATTAACTGTACGTTGTTGCTTAATGTTGTCATGATTTTCAAGTATTTAATGAATGAATAAGTGTTGAATTCAATAATGGATTTTATAAAATTTGATGAAGCTAACTCACGCTTCGGATGTCATTTAGTACGATCTCTACTTTTGTGCGCTTCTGCCCGCTCCGGTCTTCCCAGTTCCAGCTGCTCAGCTTTCCGCTAATGGCCACTTTCTTGCCTTTTTTTACCTGCATTTGAACCACATCGGCAAGCTTGCCCCAGGCTACCACCTGATGCCATTGGGCTTTTGAAATACGCTCTCCATTTTCATTGGTTGAAGCACTGTTGGTTACAAAGGCAAAACGTGCCATTTTTCTTGTGTTTTCCAGATTTTTAATCGTTGGATTATTACCGGCTCGTCCGGTTAATTTTACGCTGTCGTTTAATGTTGTCATGATTTTCAAGTGTTTAATGAATGGTTAAAGATTCTAATTCAGTAACGGGTTTTTGCTCGTATCAACTGGCAACCTTGCCAAAGGCCTGAATTTGATTCAGAACAATTTCAACTGCATATCGCTTGTTGCCTTCCTTGTCGTCCCAGCTGCGGTTGGTCAGCTTGCCTGCAACAGCAAGCTGTCTGCCTTTTTTTACATGTTTTTCTACTATTTCTGCTGTTTTTCCCCAGGCAATCACCTGATGCCAATGGGTGTCTTCTACACGCTCGCCATTCTGATTATAATAATAACTGTTCGTAGCGATAGAAAAACGTGCCATTTTGCGCTCTTTGTCAAAGCTTTTAATTTCAGGATCGTTGCCTGCACGGCCGATCAGTTGCACGGTGTTGTTAAATGTTGTCATGATAGTAAAGTATTTAGTGATTAAAAAGTTTTCGGGGTTGTGAAAGAACGATGAGGCAAAATTACAGCAGCCTGATTCGCAGAGTCGTATAATTACCGAGTACATACGGATATAATCGTTTGTAACCGTTTGTCATCAGTTATATTATTGATATAAAGCCATTTCTAAAATATGAAAAAATTATTGAATTTGTTGTTTTTTGATTAGTGAAATTTCGTTTCTCTGTTTTTCTTTAAAATCTCTTTCAAAAAACGAAGCCCCGCATGAAACCGAAAATAGTGTGAATAAAAGTCATTCTGATAAGAATATAGCTTGTTAGTCCCATACTTATACTCAGGATTGATAAGCATACTGACACATTTTAACGAAATATACCATCAAATGTATGCAAGTGTAAAAAACCGAACCGATACATTGACACGCTATAAAAAGATTGAAATAATTACATAAAACGGATTGATTGGAAACGCATAAAGACAAGGCTTGCAAAAGAGCTGCAATTTTGCCTACGCACTCGTGCTAAATTGTTACTTTTGAGTTATTAAGAAATGAACCGACATAATGGAAAAAGAAATTGACAACAAACTCAAATCCAAAAACATCAAACCAACCGCCATGCGGCAATTGGTTTTAAAAATTTTGACAGAACAAAAACAGCTATCAGCCTGCCTGAATTGGAACAAAAATTTGAAAAAGCAGATAAGGTTACATTGTATCGAACGCTAAAAACATTTCATGAAAACAAACTCATCCATAGCATTGATGATGGAACAAGCTCTGTAAAATATGCTTTGTGTCACGATACTTGCGAGTGCCACCCCGAAGACCTGCACGTCCATTTCCTTTGCGCAATTTGCAATCAAACGTTTTGTTTAAACGACATTCCGGTTCCAACAATTAATCTTCCCAATAGCTTTTCCCTCGAAAGTGTGAATATGGTTGTTAAAGGAGTTTGTTCAAATTGTAAAAAATAACTTTGCAACATGGTTGCATTAACTTTTTATTAGTTTTGCCGTTGATATTAAAATGTTTTTTGTAGAATGAAATATATAGCAGTCACATTATCAGTGTATATCATGGTCTTAACAGCCATGCCTTGCGTTGATGTTCATGCTGCCAATACAAATTCTGTTTCCATCGAACTGACAAAACAGAACCCGAATCCGGCAAATGATGTTGATTTATGTTCCCCGTTTTGTTTTTGTCAATGTTGCCAAACCCTTTCATTCCCTTCATTTTTTCGTATTTCCAATATCAATTTAGTAAAAATTACTTTAGATATTAAATTGAAAGAACCTGCATTTTCAAGTCCAGTTACATCTATCTGGCAACCGCCCAAAATATAATTCACTTATTCTTTTCCCAAAATTGTGTATTAGGCTCATGCTGCATTTCGTTGCCATGATACTGCATACATTTTAGGTTTTTATGAATAATCTCATGGAGATAAACGCCTTGTTACTCAATGTATTCACATTAAAAATTAAAGAAATCAAATGATAAACAAAATAATATCTTATTCAATAAAGAATAAATTCATGGTCAGCCTGATGCTTTTTACCCTGATTGGTGCCGGCTTTTATTCTTTAAAAACGATTAACCTCGATTCGGTTCCCGATATTACCAACAACCAGGTGCAGGTTATTACGGTTTCACAAAATTTATCCACGGTTGACATCGAACAATTTGTTACCTATCCGGTGGAACTGGCGATGGCAAATTTACCGGGTGTTATTGAATTACGTTCAGTGTCCCGCTTTGGGTTGTCGGTAGTAACCATTGTGTTTAAAGACAACATGGGCACTTATTTGCCGAGGCAGGTCGTTCAGGAGAAACTTAATGCTGTGAAAGACGAAATACCGGCCCAGTTTGGCGAACCATTTATGGGTCCTATTACAACAGGTTTAGGGGAGATTTTTCAATACACCATAAAACCCAAACCCGGCTATGACACCATATATTCTCCTACGGAATTGCGTACCATTCAGGATTGGATTGTAAAACGTCAAATGGCGTTAATACCGGGTGTAGTTGAAGTAAATTCTTTCGGGGGAAATATCAAACAATATGAAATTGCCCTGAACCCCGACAAATTAAATGCCATGAGTGTTTCAATTACCGAGGTTTTTGAAGCATTGGAAAACAACAATGTCAATACCGGTGGGGCATACATTGAAAAGAACCACATGGCCAATTTCATCAGGGGCGAAGGCCTGGCCAGGTCGTTGGACGATATAAAAAACATTGTGGTAAAAAACGAAAACGGGATACCCATTTTGATTAAAGATGTCGCAGAGAAAGTCCATTTTGGAAGCCAGGTACGTTATGGCGCTTTTACCCAGGAAGGGCACGAAGCCGTCGGGGGAATGATTTTGATGTTAAAAGGCGAAAACTCGAACGAAGTGATACAAAGCGTAAAAGCCCGGATAGCCGAAGTGCAAAAAACTTTGCCCGAAGGTTTGGAAATAGCGCCTTTTCTCGACCGTTCCGATTTAATTCAGCGGACGACAAGCACAGTCAGCAAAAACCTGATGGAAGGAGCCCTTATCGTCATATTTGTACTGGTTATTTTGTTGGGAAGTTTACGCGGAGGGCTGGTTACAGCATCAGTTATCCCACTGTCACTACTGTTTGCTTTTATTTTAATGAAGGTCTTTAACGTGTGGGCAAACCTGATGAGCCTTGGGGCAATTGACTTTGGTATCATTGTAGATGGGGCGGTAATCATAGTTGAAGGCACTGTGCATGAAATTGAGAAAAGGATAAAAGCCGGGAAGGGTAAATTTGCCCAGGCTGAAATGGATGAGCTTACTTATCATGCCTCCAGTACCATGATGAATTCCGCATTTTTTGGTCAGCTAATTATCCTGATTGTTTTTGCACCGATACTTTTTCTTACCGGGGTAGAAGGCAAGATGTTCCAACCCATGGCTTTCACATTCGGGTTTGCCGTCCTTGGGGCCATACTGCTCTGTCTCACTTATGTTCCTATGATATCTTCCATTGTATTAAAACCAACGAAAAACAAAAACAGTTGGTTCGCCCGTTTCGAAAACTTCCTGGAAAAAATCAGCAGTAAATTATTAAACAGGATTCATGCTGCTTATAGCCCGGTACTCCGAATTGCGCTAAAGCGAAAAGCTGTCACCCTGGTTATTGCATTGGCCATATTAGGGAGTGCGGTTTTTGTTTTTTCCCGTATGGGGGGCGAATTTATCCCGAGCCTCGATGAAGGGGACATAGCCATGCAAGCCTTCCTTCGTCCGGGAAGTTCTTTGTCGGAAACCATTGACCGGGAAAAGGAAATAGAGAAAATTATTATGGCAAATTTTCCGGAAGTCAAAACAGTGGCCGCCCGTATTGGGGTGGCCGATATCCCGACCGACCCAATGGGGTTTGATTTTACCGATAGCTTTATCATCTTAGAGAAAGATAAAAGCAAATGGGTGTCTGCATCTACAAAAGAAGAACTGATAGAAAAAATCGGGGAAAAACTGGCCCATCTTCCCGGACTTAATTTCACTTTTAGCCAACCGGTAGAATTACGCTTCAATGAACTTTTAACAGGAGTAAGGGAAGATGTAGCGGTGAAATTGTTTGGTGAAGATTTGGACGTGCTCTCTGAAAAAGGGGAGAAAATAGCGGAGATAATAAAAACGGTACCTGGTGCGGAAGATGTAACCCTTGAAAGGACAGCGGGCTTACCGCAAATGACCGTACAATATAACCGGGGAAAAGTAGCCCAGTACGGATTGGATATCGCCAAACTCAACAGGTATGTCAGCGCGGCTTTTGCCGGTAGCAGCGCAGGCGTAATCTTTGAAGGAGAAAGGCGTTTCGATATGGTTATCCGGCTGGATAAAGAACACCGGAAAAGCATTGAAGATTTACGGAATTTATATGTTGACCTGCCTAATGGCAAACAAGTCCCGATTAAAGAAGTTGCCGAAATAAATTTTCAACCCGGCGCCATGCAAATTTCGAGGGAAGGCACTTTCCGGAGGATATATGTAGGAGTGAATGTCAGGGGAAGGGATGTTGAATCGGTAGTCAATGAAATTCAGCAAAAACTGGACAAACAGCTCGATTTACCAGCGGGTTATTACATCACATACGGTGGCGAGTTTGAGAACCTGCAACGCGCGAAAGACCGGCTGTCAATCGTGTTGCCTATCGCTTTAGCCTTGATTTTTATCCTCTTATACTTTGCTTTGCACTCATTCCCGCAAACAATAATGATATACATGGCCGTGCCATTGGCTGCCATTGGTGGCATATTTTCCCTGTGGCTGAGGGGGATGCCATTTAGTATATCAGCAGGTGTAGGCTTTATCGTACTTTTCGGGGTTGCCGTATTGAATGGGTTGGTCCTTATCAGTCGCTTTAATTCGTTAAAAAAAGAGGGTATCACCGACATTATGGAACGGATTTCCATTGGTACACAAGAAAGGTTAAGGCCGATATTACTTACCGCTACCGCAGCCATGTTGGGGTTTTTGCCTATGGCAATTTCAGGTTCTGCCGGTGCAGAAGTACAGCGTCCGTTGGCAACGGTTGTAATCGGGGGACTTTTTAGCGCTACTTTCCTTACTTTGGTGGTCATTCCGGTTTTGTACGCATTGGTTGAATCATTTACCCAAAAAAGGAAGCAAAGACGCCTTTCTGTGCCTGATGCCCCTTTAGTTATTCTGTTGTTTTTGAGTGTTGGCTTATCCTTCATTTCATTGGACACCCAGGCACAGGAAACGGATTCACTTCCCCAAATAACAATTACCGAAGCTGTGAACAGGGCAAAAATTAACTTTCCGTTAATAAAAGCTGCCCAACTTGAGATAAAAAATCAGGAAGCCTTGAAAAAAACTGCCTGGGATATCGGAAATACAGAGTTTTCAACAGGAGCTGAAGAACTTGGCAACAACACGGAAAATGGAATCTATAATACCATTGCCATGAGGCAGGAATTTGATGTTTTAAGTATCGGGGCTAAATCAAGGGTTCAAGCGAAGCAGGTAGCCCTTTCACAAACGGCGCTTGACCTGACCGAATTGGAAGTAACGCGCGAGGTCAGAATCGCCTGGGGAAATGCGTATAATGCGAAAAAGCAATATCAGCTTTATTTGCAGCTTGACTCTGTTTTCAAAGATTTTGAACGGGCAGCCAAAATACGCTACGAAACACAAGCCACGTCAAAGCTTGAGTACCTGTCTGCTTCCAACCAGGCCAAACAAATCATTATTCAGAAGGAAAAATCATACAAGGACTATTTGGTTGCCCTGCAAAAACTGAATTTTTGGTTTGCCAGCGATACACTTTTTTCGGTGGATGATAATTCCATAAACGAAATCAGCGAGCTGCCATTATTATCTCCGGATGCCATAAAACAACATCCTTCTTTACAATACTACGGGCAAAGGGTGCAATTGGCCGATGCCAGGGTTAAACTGGCGAAGGCGGGATACCTGCCCAAATTTACCGCCGAATACGGGATCCAGAGAATAGGCAGCCAGACCGGGTTTTATAAATACCAGTTTGGTTTGAGCATTCCACTGGTTTTCGCTTCACAATCGGGAAAAACCGAATCGGCGAAAATTGAAAGCAGAATTGCCAGGGAGAATTTTTATCAAAAAGAATTGGAAATCAGCGCTGCCTATAAAAGTCTCTATGAAGAATATCAAAAATGGCTGGCCACAACGGAATATTACCGCAACGTGGCATTGCCGGTAGCGAAAGAACAAAAATACGGCGCAATCACCGCCTATCGGGAAGGGGCAATTGATTATGTCACTTTCCTCCAAAACATGAGGGACGCCATGCAAATTGAATTCGATTACCGGGACGCTTATTCCAACTATCTCGATTTACGGTTTAAAGTAGAGTATTTTATAAACGCTTCAAAATAAAAATAATGAAAAACGAAATCATAAAAAAATCATTTATAACAATGAAAACGGTAATCATGGCAGGGTTTCTCATCCTTGCCCTTTCGGGCTGTAACCAAAAACCGGAGGCCGCCACGGAAAACGAAAATCAGGAGGAGAATGCAGAAGGCGGTTTAACGAGTGTTGTGTTGACAGCACAACAGTTTAACGCGTTGGGGATGAAGGTGGATACCTTGTCGAAACGTAATTTTTCAAGCGTGGTTGTGGCCAATGGCCAGCTTGAGGTATTGCCCCAGAATGAGGCTTCGGTTACAGCAATTATTGGTGCAAACATTACTTCAATTGATGTTTTTGAGGGTAAAAAGGTTAATAAAGGGCAGGTACTGGCTTACTTGAGCCATCCCGATTTGTTGAATCTGCAAACCCGGTATTTGAATGCATGGAACCAGTTGCAATACACTGACAAAGAATACCAAAGACAAAAACGACTGTACGAAGAAGAGGTAGGTTCCGGTAAGGATTTTCAAAAGGTTCAATCCGATTTCCTCTCGCTTACCGGTGAGGTGAGAAACCTCGAAGCCCAATTGAAATTGTTGAAACTTGACCCGGAGAAAATAAAACAGGGAGATATTGTTGAACAAGTTCCTGTTATCAGCCCTATCAATGGCTTCATTGAAAAAGTGAACGTGAAGACCGGGCAATATGCAGAACCTCAGATGCAAATGTTTGAAGTCATCAATAACGACCATATCCACGCTGATTTAATGGTTTTCGAAAAAGACGTTTACAAGGTGAAAGAAGGCCAAAATGTGACTTTCGCTATTGAATCCCTTCCCGGTGAAACATTGTCAGCCAAAATTTTTGCCGTGGGCAAATCCTTTGAACAAAACCCCAAGGCGGTGCATATCCATGCCGAAATCGAGAACAAAAAAGGCCTCCTGATATCGGGCATGTACATTACCGGGAGAATTGCCACGGGGGAAGATTATGCCTTTGCACTCCCTGAGGGAGCCATTGTAAACGAAGACGGGAAACAGGTTATTTTTATTTCGGAACAGGAAGGTGACAATTGGAAATTTGAACCGGTTGAAATCCTTACTGGTCAGCAAGAGGACGGGATTGTTGAAATAAAATTGCTTTCACCTTTGAAGAACGGTTCGCTGGTAGCCATGAACAATGCCTACTACCTGCTATCCGAAATGAAAAAAGGCGAAACAGGTGAAGAGTAGCAAATAAGGAGAATATCAATTATCAAATTTTATAAGACAAAAAATAAACATCATGAAAGAGATAAAAGCATTTGTAAAGCCATTTAAAGTAAATGATATATTCCATCACTTACTCGAAGCCGGTTTCCCAAATTTAACGGTTTCTATGGCGGAAGGAACGGGAAACCTTGAAAACTCCGACCCGTCGGTGTCAACACAATTCTCAATCACCAACAGCCAGGTAGCCAAAATTGAAATAGTATGCAACAAAGAAAATGTGGATAAAATTGTTGCGATCATCTCGGAACAAGGACGTACCGGGAACCCGGGAGACGGCCTCATTTATGTTTCGGATGTTGAAAAAGCCTACCGGGTAAAAGACGGGTTGAAAAACGGGAATTAATCAGATAAAAAGCTGTGGCAGCTTTAGGGTTGCCACAGCTTTTTTGTGTAAATTGCAACTTTAAATAGAGTTGGTTGTATTTCAATGGTATTTAGTCTTTGCAAAAAACGCCAACCACTGCGTTATTCTCGTTTTTGAAACAGTCATTTACGAATAGTAAACTCCTTAGCTTCAAAAACTTCGAAAGCCTTGTATTTGACGTTTTCTTATCAAAGACTGAAAATAACTTAGTTTCTTTCAGGCACTATTTAGTAACTAACACACAGCATTTTCAAAATGACAAACAATGAAATAGAAAAGAAACTTGAATCGAAAAAAGTTAAACCAACTGCCATGCGAACCTTGGTTTACAAAGCACTTGCTGATTCTGGAAAAACGCTGAGCCTGGCGGATTTAGAACAACGTTTTGAAAAAGTGGAGCGTTCAACCATTTTCAGGGCGCTTAAATCATTCGAGGACAATTTCATCGTTCATACAGTTAATGATGGTTCAGGTTCAGTTAAGTATGCCGTCTGCGATGAGGATTGTACCTGTAATATACATGACCTGCATGTTCATTTTTATTGTACGCGTTGTGGCAGAACACGTTGCATGAAGGAACTTCCAATTCCCAACATTAAACTGCCAGACGGCTACACTTATGATAATGCTCAATTCGTTATTAATGGGGTGTGTCCGCGCTGTGATTAAACTTTGCAACAATGTTGCACTAACTTATTAGTAATTTTGATGTTGATATTATTAGAATGTCTAACATTAATAAATTATTAGTATGAAATATTATTTTGAGAAAACCACAGATTATGCTTTTGAAGAAGCAGTAGAAAAAGTAACCGAAGAACTTAAAAAAGAAGGGTTCGGGGTACTGACCGAGATTGATGTGCAGGCCACATTGAAAAAGAAACTGGATGTCAATTTCAGAAAATACCGGATTTTGGGGGCTTGCAATCCGTTATTTGCACATAAAGCGCTGCAGGCCGAAAATAAAATCGGGGCCATGCTACCCTGCAATGTGATTGTGCAGGAACTGGAGAATGGCAAAACAGAAGTAGCTGCCGTTGACCCGGTGGCATCCATGAAGGCGGTTCAAAATGACAAATTAGGTGAAATTGCGGATGAAATCAGGGCGAAACTTGAAAAGGTCATTGAAAACGTATAAAACGGCCGGAATTTTACCCTAAAGTAGTTTAAGAATCCTTGGAAATGAGAAAACAACTGTTGTTAGTTGCCTTCGTGCTTTTCTGTGCTTTTACTACAAATGCCCAGGAAAGCGAGCGGTTAAAAGTAATCACAGGGGTGCGTGTTAACCCTTTTGTGAGGTACGATTTTGATGGCAACAAAACGGAAATAACCCGTATCCATGCCGAATTGGGCGCCTTTATTCCGTTAAACCTGGTGTTGTATAAAGAATAGCGAACATGTTCAAATCTGTATTTACCGTAAATAAAATGGATTGCCCCTCCGAAGAATCCCTTATCAGGATGAAACTGGAAGGGCTTTCTGTCATTAAAAATCTGGTCTTCGATATTGAAAACCGAAAACTCACTGTCTTTCATTCCGAAGAAACCCCTGAAATTGAACAACGGCTGAAAGAACTTAATTTAGGCGCTGAACGCAAAGATACTATCGACATCCAGGAAGATGAATTTATAGATAATGCAAGCGCACAATCGAAACTTCTTTGGATAGTACTGCTTATCAATTTCGCTTTTTTTATCCTTGAAATCACAACAGGTCTCATTTCAAAATCCATGGGCCTGGTTGCCGATTCACTGGATATGCTTGCAGACGCGTTGGTTTATGGACTTAGCCTTTGGGCAGTCGGTTCAACGGTAACCCGCAAGAAAAAAGTAGCGAAACTAAGCGGCTATTTTCAACTGGCATTAGCCATTCTGGGTCTTTTGGAGGTAATACGGCGGTTTATCAGTTTTGAAGAAGTGCCGGATTTTCAAACCATGATTATCGTATCGGCGCTGGCGCTAATTGCCAATTCTGTTTGCCTTTATCTGCTGCAAAAGTCAAAGAGCCAGGAAGCACACATGAAAGCCACCATGATTTTTACATCAAACGATATCATTATCAATACAGGTGTTATCCTTGCAGGTATTTTGGTATTGCTCACTCAATCAAAATATCCAGACTTAATCATTGGGGCCATCGTTTTTTTAATCGTGGTAAGGGGAGCTTTCAGGATATTGAAATTGGGGAAATAAAACGTTATGGCACACGCGCATGAACATACTACTCAAAAAAGTTACGGAAAAGCTTTTGCCCTGGGTATTGGGTTAAATTTAATATTTATTGTAGTTGAAGTCATTTATGGTTTAATTGCCAACTCATCCGCTCTGCTGGCAGATGCCGGGCACAATGCCAGCGATGTGCTCGGGCTTGTTTTTGCCTGGACAGCCATGTGGCTGGCCTCCATAAAACCAAAAGGGAAATACACATACGGACTTCGCAAAACAACCATCCTTGTTTCCATATTGAATGCGCTGCTGCTGTTTGGTGCAGTAATAGCCATTGGCTGGGATGCTGTAGGGAAATTTAAAAACCCCGAACCGGTGGCGGGCAGTCAGGTAATGATTGTTGCCGCCATTGGTGTAGTTATCAACACCCTAACTGCTTTGCTTTTTATGAAAGGCCAGAAAGACGACCTGAACATTAAAGGGGCCTTCCTGCACATGGCTGCCGATGCCGGGGTGTCGCTGGGGGTAGTTGTTGCCGGGCTTTTGATTAACCTCACCGGTATTCAATGGATTGACCCGGTAATGAGCTTTATAATTATTCTGGTCATTCTTTGGGGTACATGGCGCTTATTTACCGATTCTCTCGATTTGGCCTTAGATGCCGTACCCAAACATATCAACCTCGAAAAAGTCCGGGAATTTCTGCTGACACAAAAAGGAGTAGAAAACATTCACGACCTGCATATCTGGGCAATGAGTACAACAAAGGTGGCGCTAACAGCCCACCTGATAATGCCTGAAGGGTTTAGTGATAAATTTATTTCTGAACTACAGCAGAAACTTGAACACGAATTCGGGATAGGACACACAACCCTTCAAATTGAGAACGAACAGATAGAAAAATATTGTGATACTGATTGTTAAGACATACTAATGGAAATAATTTACAAGTCAACAATAACCTGCCCCAAATGTGGTTATCACAAGGAAGAAACCATGCCGGAAGTTTCCTGTCAGTTTTTTTTTTAATGTGAAAATTGCCATGTCGTTTTTAAACTAAAACAAGGCGATTGTTGCGTGTTTTGTACGTATGGGTCTGTACCTTGTTCATCTGTGCAAATGAACAAAAAATGAAATTAATCAGGATTTTAAAACAAAAAACGAAATTATTAAAGAGCAAAAGTTATGCCCTGGTTTTTGCATACCAGGATAACAGGACACCCTGGTATGCAAAATTTCTGATAGTAATTACTTTAGGCTATCTCCTGAGTCCGATTGACTTAATTCCGGATTTCATTCCTGTTTTAGGATATTTGGACGATTTAATAATACTCCCTTTATTGATAGCGGTTTCAATTAAACTAATTCCACAGAAAGTTTTAGTTGAATGCAGGGAGAAAGCGAAAAAGCATATTGAAAATAAAAAGAAATCAGCCTGGTGGTTTGCTGTTTTGATTATTTTGTTTTGGCTTGTCATTGTATTTTTAATTTTACGGAAATTTTTATGGAACTAATTGCTCTTTTTGCAGTGGGTTTTTTGGCTTCTGTTATTTCAGGCGTGGCAGGCTTTGTATCTACCAGCGTTTCGATTTGATTGGAAAAACAGAATTATTATACGGCGTATTTATTGGAATATCCATGATTTTAGGCAGTTGGGCCGGGAAAAGGATAATAGAAAAATTGCCAAAAGAAAAATTCGTCATTCTGGTTAAAATCCTATTGCTAATATCAGGCATACAAATGATAATTAAGGGAATTGCATAAACGTGGATAATTAAATGAGAATACCTGAATTACACCTGGGACATACGAAATATCCGGAGGGACAAGGGATAATCGTTAAAAACGCTGTGTATAAAAATGAAAAACAGTTAGAACGAAGTTTTCCCCACAGGCATAGCTTTTATGTGATTTGCCTGATAAGGAGCGGAAGCGGGATTCATGTGATTGATTTTGAAGAATTTGAAGTCAGGCCAAACAGGTTGTTCATTGTAAGCCCTCTTCAGGTTCACTTTTGGAAATTAAATACCAATACCAATATTTCATTGGTACAATTCTCTGAACGTATTCTAAATTTCAACAATGAATCAGTCAGTAGCCTGCTTTCAATATTAATTATGAACAGAAACTATCTTGACCTTTCATCAGACCAGTCAAATGAAGTGCTTTCCATTGCAAAAAAGCTGGAACAGGAAACAGTTGAAACAGATAACTTTTCGGCTGACATTATCCTGGGGTATCTGATTGTGCTTTGTCGTCTTATCGAAAGAATGGCTGAGATAAAAGATGTCCATAACCAGATAAAATCAAAAGGAAATAAGATGCAGTTGTTCCTGGAATTAGTAGAGAAAAACTTCACCCGGAACAAAGGTGTTAGTTATTATGCCGATGAGTTATATATCACTCCCAATTATTTGAATATGCTTTCCAAAAAACACTTCGGCAAAAGTGCAGGCGAAATGATTGCATCCCGTATTATGCTCGAAGCAAAAAGGTTATTGTACCATACTACTTCTGATATTAGTCAAATAGCTTTTGAACTTGGTTATGAAGACCCATCCTATTTTACACGGTCGTTTAGAAGGTTTGAAAGAAAGACTCCGTCCGAGTTCCGGGAAGAAATTTATAAAAAGTACCAGCATAGGAATAATAAGTACTAGTTACAAATTCAGTATATAAGTAGTTTTGTGTCTGAGTATTAAATTGGCGGATATGACAGAAAATAACCATAATTACGAAAATAAAACCATGTGGGTGGTTCTTTTAACTGCCGTTACCATGGTTGTAGAAATTATTTTTGGACTGACAACCAAATCAATGGCTTTATTAGCCGATGGCATTCACATGGGGTCACATGTGCTTGCCATTGGGTTAAGTTGGGTGGCTTACATAATAGTACGAAAGGTTTCAAAAAGCGAAAAGTTTACAGGCAATTCAGACAAAATACTTTCCCTTTCGGGGTACAGCAGTGGTTTGATGCTGCTTATTTTTGCGGTCGTCATCATGGTTGAGGCTATCCAACGCTTTTACAATCCGGTGGACATTGTTTATAAAGAAGCAATACTTGTCGCCATTATTGGTTTACTGGTAAATATTGCCAGCGCCTTTATTTTGCACCACAAACACGAACATTCCGACCACAATATCCGGGCGGCCTATTTGCATGTAATAGCTGACGCACTTACCAGCGTTTCCGCCATTCTGGGCCTGACCGCAGCAATGATTTGGGACATTCCATTTATGGATACCATTGCAGCTTTACTCAGCTCCCTCGTAATTATTAAGTGGTCGGTCGGGCTATTGAAGGATTCGGGAAAGGTTTTGCTGGACATAAACCAAAACCATCATGAACATGAACATCATCATCACTAAAACGGTAATAACCTGCCCTACATGCGGTTTTAAAAAAGAAGAAACCATGCCGGAGGATTCCTGCCAATCCTTTCTAAAAACTCTATGTAAAACGGGCGATCTCGTATCAGATGTCAACATACCGATCCAGATCAACATTTTCAACAAGTTTCATCTCCTTAATTTTTTTGTGACAAAGAGCATGTGGTAAGCAACAAGAGAATTGCCGAAAAACAAAATGAATAACCGATCAGCCTTTTCCCTGACATAAGCAGGATTTTTGGAAGTATAAATGTTTAAAAAACACCAGCATTTCATTTTTTATAGGTCGATTCATGTAAAAGTTACAAGCAAAACAACCGAATACTGATTTTTAAACGTAATTTTTGAAACTTTATGTATCTTTCGCCTTCAAACACTGCCTGTTGATAGCTGCTATCAGCAAGCCTTAAACCATCAGATTTATGTCATCTTTTACCCATAAGTTAACAGCCTTTCTGCTGTTTTTCCTGTTTTCGGGAAGCATTACAGCCATGGATGATGCGCGATTATTGCGTTATCCCGACATTAACAACAACCTGATCGCTTTTGTATATGCCGGCGATCTGTGGACGGTAAATGCTGCCGGAGGCGAAGCCCGCCAGCTTACCTCACACGAAGGGATCGAATTGTTTCCAAAAATTTCGCCCGACGGCCAATGGATTGCCTTTTCGGCTGAATATTCGGGCAGCAGACAAATCTGGGTGATGCCTGCCAAAGGTGGCGAGGCCAAACAACTCACCTGGTACAATTCCGTTGGCGTGATGCCGCCACGCGGAGGCTTCGACCATGTGGTACTAGGCTGGACTTCCGACAGTAAAAAAATTCTTATCCGCGCCAATCGTACTCCTTTTGGTGAACGCAACGGCCGCTATTATCTGGTTGATATCAAAGGCGGTTTAGAAGAACCGCTGCCCATCATAAATGGTGGCTTCGCTGCACTCTCACCCAATGATAATATGCTCTGCTTCACACCGGTAGATCGAGAATTCCGAACCTGGAAACGCTACCAGGGTGGTCGTGCTACCGATCTTTGGATTTACGATCTGAACAACAACAGCTCCGAACAAATTACCGATTTCAAAGGTGCCGACCAATGGCCTATCTGGCAGGGAAACGACATCATCTTTGCCAGCAACCGCAATCTGCGCCTGAACCTTTATCGGTATAATACTGTAAACAAAAACACCGAGCAACTCACACAATTTACCGATTTTGATGTGATGTGGCCCTCCGGCAAAAATGGCAAATTGGTTTATGAAAATGGCGGTTACCTTTATGTTTTCGATTTAGCTGCCAATTCCAACACTAAGATTGATGTCAGTCTCAACTTTGACAATCCCGAACTCAAAGCTTACTACAAAAATGTAAAAGATGATATCCATAGCTATAACATTTCGCCCAGTGGCAAGCGGGTGCTTTTCGATGCCAGAGGCGACATCTTTTCTGTTCCGGCCGAAAATGGCAACACCATCAACCTCACTCAAACCCAAGGCGTGCGCGAAATTTATCCCAGCTGGTCGCCCGATGGCAAATACATCGCCTATTTTTCTGATGCCACAGGTGAATACGAAATCTACCTGCTCGAAAACAAAGCCGATGCTACTCCGCGTCAGCTGACCAATGGCTCATCGGCATGGAAATACGAAGCCGAATGGTCACCCAATAGCAAATACCTCGTTTACTCTGATCGTACGATGAAGCTTTGGCTGGTTGATGTGGCATCAGGCACTCAAAAAGCCATTGACAAAGCCACCCGTAACGAGATACGCTCCTACGCTTTTTCGCCCGATTCGCAATGGATCGCCTATACCAAAGAAGCCGATAACGACCTTTCTGCTGTTTGGGTTTATAATATCACATCTGCCAAAAACACTCAACTAACGGATGATCAGTTCAACGACTGGTCGCCGGTTTTCAGCAAAGATGGTAAGTTTATCTTTTTCGTTTCCAACCGTGACTTCAACCTGGAGTTTTCCAGCTTCGAATTCAATTACCTTTATAATGAAGCAGCACGTATCTACGCTGTTGCACTGCAAAATGACGGCACCCGTCTAATGCCTCCCAAATCGGATGAAGAACCCGTGAAAACAGTGAAAAAAGAAGAGGAAGAAAGCAAAAAAGACAAGAAAAAAGAAGAAAAACCTTCAGCTGAAGAAGCTAAAGTGAGCATTGCCTTCGAAGGTATCAACGAACGTATTGAAGCCCTCCCCGTTTCATCCGGAAACTACCGTATTTTGGGCGCTGTGGAAGGTGGATTGCTATATGGCAGCGAGGGAAAAATTATGCGCTACAACCTGGAAGAGCAAAAAACGGAAGAAATCATGGACAAGGCCTCAAGCGCCACACCCACTGCCGACGGCAAGCAGATGTTGTATCGCTCAGGCTCCGATTATGGCATTGCCAAAATTGCTCCCGCACAAAAACCCGGAACTGGAAAGCTAAGTCTCGACCATCTCGAAATGAAAATAGCTCCTCAACAGGAATGGCAACAAATCTACCAAGATGGATGGCGAATTTTCAGGGATTATTTTTATGTGGATAACCTGCATGGTGTCGATTGGGAAGGACTTGGCAAACAGTATGGCGAAATGATTCCTTATGCCGGAAGCCGCTTTGATGTGGATTATGTCCTCAGCGAGCTGGTTTCGGAAGCCAATGCAGGCCATGCCTATGTTGACTGGGGCGATTTCAAACGTCCAAAACGCATCAACACCGGTCTTCTGGGAGCAGAACTGGAAGCCGACTTCACTGCCGGAAGATACCGTATTATGAAAATTTATGAAGGTGAAAACTGGAATCCGGCCCGCCGCTCACCACTCACCGAGGCTGGCGTGGACGTGAAAGAAGGTGATTATATCCTGCGTATCGACGGCAAAGAGCTTACCACCCAAATGAATCCCTACGAATTACTCGAAAACAAAGCTAATCGCCTCATCGAACTGGAAGTGAGCAACAATGCCGATGGAAAAGCAGCCAGAAAATCACAGCTAAAAACCATCGACAGCGAAATTGAACTGAAATACCTCAACTGGGTAAACGAGCGCCGTGCCATGGTTGATGAACTTTCGAATGGCAAAATTGGCTATATCCATGTGCCCAATACGGCTTTCGAAGGTAACCGCGAACTGCATCGCGGCATGTACACCTACCACAACAAGGAAGCGCTGATCATCGACGACCGCTATAATGGCGGCGGCTTCATTCCTGATCGTATGGCCGACCTGCTCGACCGCAAAACCCTCACCTACTGGCATCGCAACGGCATGCAGCCCGATAAAGCACCCGGCATCTCACATGATGGCCCTAAAGTGATGCTTATCAACGGTTACTCCTCATCCGGTGGCGATGCATTCCCGTATTTCTTTAAAAAACTGGGACTGGGCAAACTTATCGGAACGCGCACCTGGGGCGGATTGGTCGGTATCTCGGGTAATGCCCGCCTGGTGGATGGCGGTTATATCTCGGTGCCTCGCTTCGGCATCTTCGACGAAAACGAAAACTGGATCATCGAAGGTGTTGGCGTTTATCCTGATATCGAAGTGATTGATCGTCCCGAAAAACTGGCTGTGGGCGAAGATCCCTCCATCGAAAAGGCTGTTGAGGTTTTACTCAAAGAATTGGAAGAAAACCCTGTTAAAAAAGTAAAATCCCCTACTCCTCCCGATCGCAGTAAATGGATTGAAGTGGAGATTAAATAATACAATGTTGCGATTGCTTTAAACGTAAAGCTTCAGCAGGCTTGTAGTGTATTTATGGTTAAGGTTGAGGTTGAACCAGTGTTTTTCTCAACCTTAACTTTTTTATTATTCTATCTTTTTCTTTTCGCTCTTTCTGATCCATTCCATGCCCTGAATCGTCATCAGCATCATCATCAGGCTATAGATGCTATCTTCTATCGGAATGGTTAAAATGCGGATACCCAAATTCTGACTATTGTCGTACCAAACGATGGGCTCTTCGGTAAAATAGCCTGTAAGAGCGCCGTTTACAATTAAAAACGGAATCAGCGAAACAAGGTAAGCCAACAGGAAATAACTAAGCCAGGGCTGTTTTTTGTAAACATTATAAAGCAACAACAAAGCCGTCAGGATAAAAATCACCGAGGTGTAAAGCCGGTCATAGTACAAAACACCAACAACCAGCAAAACCACACTCAAGGTCACAAAAAACGGACGATGTACATGTTTAAGAATGTCTTTTTTTACATAAACCCACAAACAGGCATAAATAAAGACAATAGCATAAGGCACCACCACAAAAAAGAGCCATTCCTCTATCGGTAGCCCCAACATCCTGAAACCAATCAGATAGCGATCATTGAAACCCCAAATACCGGAAGCAGCAAAAATCACATCCTTAGCAATAAAAACAACACCCATCAGCAGCATGGCCGGAAATAAGTATTTCCATTGCTTGTAAAAAGCCACCCGTCTATCAAAACTCAGCAGTAAAGGCGCTGAAATAGTGAGTAAATCAATAGTAAGATAGAGGTTATTCATGGCTAACGGATGGTTAAATTCTGATCGAAAATCAGTAAAATAAAAAACAAAGTCTGTATGCCTATAATATATATTGCCAGGCGATTACGCGAGTTTTTAACCAAATAAAATGCCCCCAGCAACATGCCAAAAGCGATGATCCACCAGGCCAGATAGTTTTGTATCGGAATCGTCCCTCCTGCCCAGCTCCAAAAATCAAAGCGTACTGCAACTGGCTCCAACAATACATCATACGACACCATTAGCGTTGCTGCCAGCGCTGCTTTTAGCCATCGGGCAAGTTTAAAGTGCTGTACCAAAGCCGCTGTTCCAAAAACCAGAACACCCCAGTTAACCCCTATCATCAGCGGAACATCAAGCCACTTTATGCCCAAACCTTCTCCATAGGCATAGGTTCCAAAAATCAAGCCTGTTTCTATCCCAACAACTTCAACCAAAAAACCTGCAAGCATCACGACTAAAAACCAGCTGCCATAACGCCTGTCGAAACCCTCGGCATTGTATATTAAGAGGCCGGAGGCAAACAAAAGGTTGTAAGGTGTGAGGAGCATCAGCGATTCGGCATGACCCAGAAAAACAGCGACAAAGCCAACTGTGTAAACAATTACCAGCAGGCTCAGGCTTAAATTAAATCGGTCTGTGAGCAATCTTTTCATGGCTGTGGAATTATTTCTGAAACAATTTTGGCTGACAACAAGCACAATGGAATGCCCCCGCCGGGATGTACACTGCCTCCGGCAAAATAAAGACCCTCAATGCCTGTGTGATCATTGGGATGTCGTAAAAAGGCTGCATACCGACTGTTCGAACTGGTGCCGTACAGCGAACCACCAGCCGATGAAGTCTTTCTTTCGATTTCAACCGGACTTAGGGTATCTTCTGTTTCGATAAGGTTTGCAAGATTCGTTTGCAAAATCTTGTTCAATTTTTGAATGATAATGGCTTTATATTGTGGAATTAACACCTCCCAATCCTGACCATTATGCGTGGGTACATTTACCATCACAAACCAGTTTTCGCAGCCTTCAGGGGCATCTTCCGAAATATCTTTTGAGGTAATATTAACATAAATCGTAGGATCAGTGGCTGGAACCTTGCCCCTAAAGATATCCTCAAACTCTTGTTTATAGGTGCTGCTGAAAAATATATTATGCAAACCCAATTGGGCAAACTCCTTTTTAATTCCCCAGTAAAATATCAGCGCAGAACTCGATTTTTCCTGATTGAGTTTGGTCTCCGGAGCTTTCACCTCCGGCATCAGCTGGCGATAGGTTGGGGTGATATCCATATTGGAGAGGACCAAATCAGCTTTAAAGGTTTCCTGCCCAACCACAACTCCGGAAGTTTTTCCTCCATCAGTAAGGATTTTATTTACCCGGCTGTTGTAGCAAAACCTAACACCCAACTCTTCGGCCAGCGCTACCAAACTTGTTGTGATCTCATGCATGCCTTTTTTGGGCAAAAAAGTGCCCACCCCATGCTCCAGATGAGGTATCATATTCAAAATGCCGGGAGCACGATACGGATCGGAACCGTTGTAGGTAGCATAGCGATCAAAAAGCTGAACGAGCTTGGGATTTTCAAGCTGATCGGCATTGGCCTTATGCATACTTTTTAAGAGATCAAGCTGTGACAGATGCAAAAGGGTTTTTGCCACATCTTTACTCCACCAGGTGCCAAAGCGGTTGAGCGGTTTTTCCATAAAAATCCGGCCGGCCAGCTCATACATCCTGCGGGCTTTTTGCAATCGCTTTGTAACTTTTTCTGCCGGCACACCCAGCTTTTTTTGAACTTCATCAGCAAAAGCAGTCTGATCAGCCCAGGCCGTAAGCTGCGTCCCATCGTCCCAAAAATAAGTGCAGGAAGTGTCTTTTTTGATATAATTAAAATATTTGCGCGGGTTTCTTCCTGCAAGCGCAAAGAGGGCATCCACATAATGCGGCATAGTAAAAAGCGAAGGCCCGGCATCAAAACGATAACCGTCCTGCTCCAAAACCGTGAGTTTGCCGCCGGCATATTCATTGGCCTCAAATACCGTAACCTGATAACCTTTTACGCTGAGCCTGATGGCAGAAGCTATCCCGGCTATTCCGGCACCAATGATCACAGCCTGTTTTGTTTTATTTGGTTTGGATTGTGACATGACTATTCTTTTTTCCAGGCAAATTTTACCAATTCGTTGAGTGAGATAAAGCGCAAAAGATTTTCGTGTGTGGCCTCCAACACAAGTTGAGGCGCCACGCCTTCGCGATGGGCTTCGAGCCACCGGCTGGCACACAAGCACCAATGATCACCCGCTTTGAGCCCTGCAAACTGATAAGCCGGAACAGGCGTTGTCAAATCATTTCCCATGCCTTTCGAAAAAGCCAAAAATTCATCCGTCATCACTGCACATACCGTGTGCAAACCCCGATCTTCAATGCCTGTCCTACAAAAACCGTCGCGGTAAAAACCCGTGAGTGGTTGATTACTGCATGTGAGCAGTTTTTCACCAAAAACATTCTTTTGCATACCTTTCTTTATAATTTATTGACTTCCCTAACAATCTGAAAGGCATTTGGTTTTGAAAAGTATGAAATTAGACCGATGTTGGCTGTCAGATATTGCTCATTGGCTAACAATTTGCCAAAAGCTAGCAGCAAAAGCTAAATACATTCTTTACCTGTCCTGAATTCTTGAGGCAAGTTCAAATCTCAATCAACTTGTTTTTAATGGCATAGGCCAGTAAAGCGACAGTATTCTTGCAATTGGTTTTGGCCATAAGGTTAGATTTATGACCCACGATGGTGCGTTCGCTTACGAACATACGATCAGCAATTTCTTTGTTACTTAAACCCTCGGCAAGCCACTCAAGCACTTCAAGCTCGCGCGGGGTGATGTTTATTTCTGCTTCCGGTTTCTCTTCTTTTGTAACAGCCTTGGTAAAATAATCCCAGAGCTCTTCACTGTAATAGGTTTTACCATTGTAAACCGCCTGCAAAGCCCTGTCGAGCACTTCTTTGCTGATGTTTTTTATCAGAAAACCCTTTACTCCGGCATCCATCATGCTTTGGATGTAGGCGTCTTCCTTAAACATGGTGAGCGCAATAATTTTGAGCGAAGGCTGCTTTTCCATTGCAAGCCGGGTGGCCTCTATGCCATTCATATTTGGCATCTCAATATCCATCAGCACCAAATCGGTTTCAACGGTCTCAATAAGCTTCAGAAATTCCTGCCCGTCATTGGCTTCACCAACCACCTTGGCATATCCCAGCTTGTTGATGACCATCCGCAATCCGCCGCGAAATATTTCATGATCGTCAACAAGGATGATGCGTATTACCGGATTCATAAGTTACTGTTTATTTTTTCACAACAAAGATAGGGGTTATCCTAGGAATAAATATCGGATATCCATTTAAATAATTCGACTATTTCGCCTGCTCAGCATCTAAATCAATCAGTATTTCAATGCCGGGACGTGTATTTCTGAATGAAAAATTACCTTTGAGCGATCGCACCCTGCTGATGATATTCTTCAAACCTAGTGTTTGCTCCGATTTTTCTAATGCCTCATCCAGATCAAAACCAATACCGTCGTCGTGGTAGCTTAGCCTGATTCTGCTGGCTTCCTGCATCAATTCGATATGCACCCGCTGTGCCTGCGCATGCTTGATGGTATTGTTAATCAGCTCAGTAATGATACGATAAAGTGTAAGCTCGATTGTGGATCCCAAATGCGAAGACAGATGCTCGTGTTGAAAGTTGATTTCCAATAGTTTAGTTGCATTGAGCGACTGGCAAAAATTCTCAAGCGATCGGATGAGACCATAATCGGTAATGATTTTTGGTGTGATATTGTTGGCTATGTTGCGGGCACTGCTCACAGCTTCATCAATCAATTTGTTGATGTATTGAATATTAGCATCATGCCCTGATTTCTTTTCGTTGTACTCCAGCTCGTTCACATACAGCTTGATGGTCGAAAGCAAAGGCCCAAGGCCGTCGTGAATTTCACGGGCAAAACGGCTTCGTTCGTTTTCTTCGGTTTCGATAGTGGCAATCAGTACGCGCTTCTCCAGCTCTTTGCGTGCCGAAATACTCCTTGCCACACAGGTGATGCAAGGCCTTTCATCAATTTCTATCAGCCTGCAGCTCATCTCCACAGGAATCTTTTTCCCGTTTCGCGTAAGCAGCTCGGTTTCGAAGATATGCATCTTGCGCTGTCTGATTTCATCCAGATGATCCAACACACCTTCGGTATTATTGCTGGCCTTGAGCGAGGCAAAACTACGATTCAGCAACTCCTCACGCGTAAACTCAAGCCTCTCGCAGGCTGCCTGATTCACCTCCAGAATTTGCCCGCTGGTCTCAATCACAAAAATCTGATCCGAACTGGTGTTGAACAGCATCTGATAGCGACTATTTATGCTAAGCTTTGTGCGCTCGGCTTTCGAAAGTCGCTTCAAAATTGTGCCAATCATAATGGTACCGCTAAGCATCAGAAGAGACACGACAAATCCTGCAACCGGCGGCACAGTTTTTCCGACTGCCAGATCAGAAATCCCTTCGATGGCAAGCAGCTGAAAAAGATTTTCCATGGCCATTAAAATCATGGCTGCTGCAATCATCCACCAGGCGACGCGATGCCTTGAAAGGCTCACATAGTTTACCACCACGGCAAAGGTCGCCAGCCGAAGCAGAAAGGAAGCACTAATCAAAATGATTTCAGCAAGCATCACACAGGACTGTCTGTTTTCCTGAGGGCTTTAATAGCTTGTTGCAAAACATTGTCGATATCACGGTAAATGGGATAAAAGCCGGCTTCATCATATATATTACGTCCCACATAAGCTTTGAATAAAATGCCGGTTTTCTCGCGTGCCAGTTTTTTCTCTTTACGATTGCCAATAATCCCTTTTTCTGCAGCAAAAGCAGCTAATTCCTCATAAATCGCATCCGTAAACCTGAATTGCGCTGCAAAGGTCTCCGGTGATCCATAACTGCTCAGCCCAGGCCGGTGTGCATCAGCATATTCAAAGGCAAATTGAAACAACAAGCCACTATTGGCCAAACGGTTATAATAAACCATACTGCTATCCACTTCCAGACTCACATACACATCGGGCATGATGCCTCCGCCGCCGTAAACAATTTTACCACCGGGGGTAGTATATTTTAATGAATCAGCAAAATGTATGCTGTCGGGATGCATCAGCTCGCCATTTTCGTAGCGTTCTATAGCTTCGTGATGATATTCCATCTTATCTCCATTATAAGGCTTTTGAATAGAACGACCTGTTGGTGTGTAATACCTGGCAACAGTCAAACGCAAAGCCGACCCATCCGGAAGCGGTAATTGCTCCTGCACCAAACCTTTACCAAAAGATCGACGGCCTACTATTATGCCCCTGTCGTTGTCCTGAATTGCACCGGCAACTATCTCGCTCGCACTAGCCGATCCTTCATCAATCAAAACAGCGACCGGAATATTTTGCAACAAACCCTTTTGTGTTGCAAAGGCAAACGATCGCGGACGATTTTTGCCCTCGGTATAAACGATCAGCTTGCCATCGTCCAGAAATTCATCCGAAACATCACGCGCAGCACTCAAAAATCCACCGGTATTACCCCTCAAATCAAGAATAAGCTGTTGCATCCCCTGATTGAGAAGCTTCAGTGCTGCTTCCAAAAATTCTTCGTGCGTGGTGGCGCTGAACTTATTAAGCCGTATAAAACCAATCTTTTCGTCCAGCATATAGGCAATATCCAGGCTATAAGTCGGAATCACATCGCGCGTAATAGTAAAGTCAATTAAGCCGTCAACACCCCTGCGCAATACTTTTACCCGCACTTTGGTTCCCTTATCGCCTTTTAGCTTACGCATCGCATCGCGGTTTGTCACTCCCACTCCTGCAACCAGCGTATCTTCGATAAAAATAATACGGTCGCCCGCCATTATGCCTACTTTTTCGGATGGACCTCCTTTGAGCGGACTGATAACCGTGATAGTATCTTTTTCGATCCGAAAGGAAACTCCTATCCCTTCAAACTTTCCCAGAAGCGGATCATTCATTTCATGGAACTCCTCTGCTGTGATAAAATCACTATGCGGATCAAGCTTTTCGATCATGGCAGCAATAGCCTCGTTTTCAAGCGTTTTTCGATCTACCTCATCCACATAATCATTTTCGATATACGTGAGGATATTATCAAGCTTACTGCTGCTATGCCCCTGAATACGGAGCATCTGATACGGCTGGTCATCAACAGACAGCCTCATGCCCAGCCAGATGCCTCCTGCCAACAGGAGCGAAAATATCAGTGGAAGATAAACAAATGGTTTCTTTAGCATAATTAAAAGGATTATCAAATTTGAAGCACAAAATTAGCCTTATTTCCTCAGCTGAACTAACGCATGAAATGCCGGAATGTTTCAGATCTGGGCGAAAAGCATGGACGGAAGCCTGAGCAGAAAAAAATTATGTGCTATATTTGCCGCATTATGCAGCTGATGACCCGATTATTTTCATCCCTTTTTGGTGAAGTAAACTTTGATAAAGTATTCGGATTCAGCAGGTTTTCATGCGAAACAAATTGCAATAAAAAGTCAATACACTATGAAAATTCTGGTTTTAATTGGTAATGTGCCTGACACAACCACCAAAATCAAATTCAATGCCGACAATACGGCAATTGATGCCAGCGGTGTGCAGTGGATCATCAATCCCTGGGACGAACTCGCCCTCACACGCGCCATTGAACTGAAAGAAGCACACGGTGCTGCTATCGAAAAAATTGTAGTAGCCAATGTTGGCCGAAGCGAAACAGAAGCCACTTTGCGCAAAGCTCTTGCCGTTGGCGCCGACGAGGCAATCCGAATTGATGCCGACCCGCTGGATGCCTTGTATGTCGCCACTCAACTGGCTGCCGTGGCTGCCGATTACGATCTTATCCTCGCTGGTATCGAAAACGCCGACTACAATGGCACTGCCGTTGGCGGTATGCTGGCCGAACTGCTCAACAGGAAGTCTGTTTCGGCCGTCTCAGGCATCGACCTGGAAGGCGACCTGCTTAAAATAAGTCGCGAAATTGATGGCGGAGCTCAACAACTCAGCATGTCGCTTCCTCTGCTTGCCGTAGTGCAGAAAGGCATTGCCAAAGAACCTCGTATCCCGGCTATGCGTGGCATTATGATGGCCCGCAAAAAACCACTGAATGTTATCGCTGCGGCTGATGCAGAAGCCCTTACTGCTTTTGAATATTTTGAACTGCCTCCCGCTAAAGCGGCTTGCAAAATGGTTGAAGAAGATCAGGCTGCCAGTCTTATCCGAATCCTGCACGAAGAAGCCAAAGTATTGTAAAACCTAATAAAATAAGAACAATGTCAGTACTCGTTTATTTAGAAAACTGGGATGGTAAACTCAAAAAACTTAGCTATGAACTGGCTTCTTATGGCGCTCAACTGGCCGAAAAACTTCAACTGCCCGTAAAAGCCGTTTCGCTGGGAAAAGTGGACGAAGCCACCCTAAAAACATTGGGTAAATATGGCATTCCGGAAGTGCTTTCCGATACCAATGAAGCTTACAATACCCTCGACAACAGCGCTATCGCCAAAGCACTTTTTGCCGCTGCCCAACAAACAAATGCCAGTATTGTGGTAATGGCCAATAATAACTTAGGCAAGGCTGTTTCGCCTCGTTTGGCTGTAAAAATGAAGGCAGGATTGGTTTCTGCTGTTCAGGGCTTGCCAATCAGCACAGAGCCTTTTGTGGTTAAAAAAATGGTATTCACCGGCAAAGCCTTTGCACATATTAACATCAAATCAGCGCATAAAATCCTTACGCTGGCAGTCAATACCTTTGGGCTGGTCGAAAAAAATCTTGATACAACACTCACCGCTTTTGATGCCGGCCTTGCGGCTTCCGACTTCGGGACTACTGTGGTGAGCAGCAACAAAGTTACCGGAAAAGTCTTGCTGCAGGATGCCGAAATTGTGGTTTCGGGCGGCCGAGGCATGAAAGCCGCCGACAACTGGGGTCTGCTCGAAGAACTGGCCGACATTCTGGGTGCAGCTACCGCTTGTTCGCGTCCTGTTTCGGATGAAGGCTGGCGTCCGCATGCTGAGCATGTTGGCCAAACCGGAAAAATTATAGCTCCTAATCTCTATTTCGCCTTTGGCATTTCTGGTGCTATTCAACATCTGGGCGGGGTGAGCTCATCCAAAGTGATAGTGGCCGTGAACAAAGATCCCGAAGCACCTATCTTCCAAGCTGCCGATTATGGCATCGTAGGTGATGTGTTTAAGGTGTTGCCGCAGTTTATCGAAGCCGTTAAAGAACTGAAGGCCTGATATCCTTTTTTTTAAAACCTAAAAGCCGGAGTAGCATTGCTTCGGCTTTTTTTGTTATCGCTTTTTTGACAAAATAGAAGTATTTTTGTTTTAATGTTGGAATAAACCATATGCTTTAGTGGTTTTGTTAAGATAAAATTTGTTGCATCCCCAAACTACTGTAAAATGAATGTATATGCTGAAAAAATTGCCCTCATAAAATTAATTCTCAATACTGAGATTCCAGAGGTGCTAAAGAAAATCAAAGAATTTTTTGTAAAAGAAAACGATTTTTGGAATTCCATATCGCAAGCTGAAAAGGAAGATATTTTAAAAGTAATTCAAGAAATTGAACGTGGCGATTCCTATCCCTATGAAGCATTTATGCAAAAATACCGTTCCATCTAATCCATGAATAACCCAAAAAAGAAACAACTAAATAAAACAGTTCACTTATCAGGGCGAGCAAAAATCAAACTGGAAAACCTACTTGAATATCTGGAAGCAGAATGATCCTCCGAGCTGAAGAATAACTTTATTCATAAATTGATAATTCAATCAAATCCTGAAATTTTTCCTAAACAGAGGTAATTAAAGGTCTTCATAAATGCGTCATCACAAAACAAACCACGCTTTATTACAGGATAAAAGGTTCAAGGATAGACATTGTAACGATTTTTGATTCTCGTCAGGATCCAACTAGTTTATTTAAAAGATTGTAGCAAAAATAGGTCAACATGAATCCTTGTAAATCAAACTAAAAAACATATCTGATTCGAATAAATAAACTAAAATATCTGCTAAACAGATCACGATACTTCACCTTAAAAGTGATGACAATATGCTCATTTCCATGAAAAAACTCAGCTGGATCATACTTTTTCTCTTTTTTTCACTCACTATGCGGTCGCAATACTACCTTAGCGGAGAAGATCCGGCTTCCATCCGGTGGAAACAAATACAAACTGAACAATTCCGAATCATTTTTCCGCACGAAAACGAATCTCAGGCACAGCAATTGGCTTCGCTGCTCGATAAAACCTATGCTGCCAGCCGGCTCGATCTGATCAGCCCCGCCGTAAAATCCGACCTTATCCTCCACACCCGATCTCCTATCTCTAATGCCTCCGTGGCCTGGGCGCCCCGCCGCCTCGACTTTTACACCACACCTCCGCAGGACGGTTATGCCCAAAACTGGTTCAAACAACTGGCTACACATGAATTACGCCATGTGGCACAGCTACAAAAATTAGCTGACGGCTCGGCCGGCAAAGTTTTAAATATAGCACTGGGCCAACAGGCCACTGCTGCCTTGCTGGGGGCTTTTGTGCCGCTCTGGTTTATCGAAGGCGATGCCGTGGTTAACGAAACCATGCTCAGCCATTCCGGCCGTGGCCGCGACGGGATTTTTCTGGCCAAACTCAAAGCACAATTGCTGCAAAAAGGCTTTTATGTTTACGACAAAGCTTATTTCGGCTCTTACAAGGATTATACCCCTGATATTTACGAACTTGGTTATTTCCTTGTCGGTCATAACAAAGTAAAATATGGCCCCGCACTCTGGGAAAAAACATTGATGCTAACAGCCCATAACCCCTGGTCGCTTACTCCCTTCAACACCGGTATCAAAAAAATAACCGGTCAAGGAAAAAACAGACTTTATCAGGAAACCATGTTCGACCTCTACGAACAATGGCAGCTCGAAAAAGTCGCACCTAGCACACCTGCCGAAATAATTAGCCCCACACACCATGCTTACACCAATTATCGTTTCCCGCAATTACTGCCCGATGGCAATATTCTGGCGCTTAAAACTGCCATTAATGATGTGAACCGATTGGTAAAAATTGATTCTAATGGCAAAACAACAAATTGGCTGCTTCCGGGAGCCATTTATCAACAGTCGCTTTCCGTGGGAACATCAAAAGTGGTGTGGGCTGAGCTTCAACCGGATGTGCGCTGGCCTAATCAAAGCTATGCGGTGATTAAAATTGCTGACACAAAATCTGGTAATATCAAACAGCTCACGCATAAAAGCAAATACTTCGCACCGGCTATCAGCCCTAACGACAGCCTGATTGCAGCCATCCAACAAGAAACTTCCGGAAAGTCGGGTCTGGTAATTCTTAGCGCAGAAAACGGTTGGTTACTGGATCATATTTCCATCGAAAATTACTTCCTCTCCCTTCCAAAATGGCATCCCAACGGCAAATCTGTTATACTGATCGCAACAGCTGAACAAGGTAAGGCTATTTTTGTTATCGATCTCATTACCAAAGCTTCACATCAGTTGAGCCCGTTTACATTTGCTGATATCCTGCTCACAGATGTTACCACAGATATGGTGCTATTCAGCGGTTCTTTTGATGAAAGCAGCCAGATTTTTGCCCTCAGCTTATCCGATAAAAAACTTTATCAACTTACTCAACTCGAGTTTGCTGCAGCTGATGCCGTGTGGAATCCCAAAAACAATTCACTCGTCCTGGCTAATTATCAGGCCGATGGCTTCAGGCTGGAAAAAATCCAAAAGGATAAACGCTACATGAAGCCTCTTGATTGGCCTAACCGGGGCAACTTCAAACTTGCCAACGAACTGAGCCTCATGGGCAGCCTGCTGATAGACACCATTACAATGGATCAGGCCGGCCTGCCAGTGAAAAAATACAGCAAGGCTGCAAACCTGTTTAACCTGCACAGCTGGTCGCCTGTTTTTGTTGATGTGGACAATACCAGCCTGAAACCGGGCATCAGCCTCTTTTCCCAAAACAGCCTCAGCACCATGGTGGCCGAAGCTGGTTACAGCTACGACCTGAACGAACAAACCGGAAAAACAAGCCTGCGTCTGCAATACCGGGGCTGGTATCCGGTTGTGGATTTTGATCTTAGCCATGGGCTGCGAAGAGACATTATACAACATCCTGAAAACGGTGAAATTGTTGATCTTAAATGGTACGAAACTTCCGCTAAGCTTGGCTTGAGTCTGCCCCTGAATTTTACGCGCAACAAATACCTGCGGGGTGTTCAGCCTTTTGCTGGCTGGGAACAACTAAACCGAAAAATGGATGCTGATATTGCACTTCGGTTCAGAGATAACGATTTCAGCCTGATTAACCTGCAGCTCTTTGCCTATAACCAGCTGCGTCAATCCAAACGCGACCTCTATCCCCGTTGGGGTCAGCAATTACAGCTCGTTTTTCAACATTCCTTGTTCGATGACAACCTCAACCAACAGATCGCCCTCAGTGCCAGCCTTTACTTCCCGGGCTTATTATCACATCATGGCTTGCGCTTTTATGCCGCCCGACAACTGAGGCATGAAAGCAACTATAACTTCAGCCGTATCATCCGTTATCCAAGAGGATATAAAAATCTTTATCCCATCGATGCTAATGTGCTTATGATGGATTACGCTTTCCCCCTGGCCTATCCCGATCTCATCCTGCCCGCCTTCTTTTACCTGCAAAGAATACGAATGACCCTCTTTGTTGATTATTTGAAATCCTCAGACGCTCACAGCCCCGAACTGGCTAGTGCAGGAGCCGAACTCTATACCGACTGGCATTTCTTGAACTTACCCGCTCCGGTAATACTTGGAGGTCGTTTCTCCCAAACTTTTTACAACAACCAAGCCGTCTTCGAATTCCTTTTTGGCATTAATATCTCGGCTCTTTATTAAAATGAGCTGTTTGCTTTTGGATTTTAGCTCTTTGTATGTACGATCCCCGCAATTTCGCCACTACCCGAATTACTGCGTGTGACTTGCGCCTCGCAAATGGATCATCTAACCCAACAAAAAAATGCTGAAAGGCCTTTCGCTCTAAATCACTAAAATATTGCCTTAACCAAAAAACCGTACGCTTCCGCACAAAATTGTTCGGTTTTAATACAGCCTCTTGGCATAAAACAAAAACATTTAACCATTGTAATATATTGCTGTTTAATACTTTACAAACTTTGGCACGTCATTAGAGTAAAAGTATTTAAAAACAGAAATATAAGAACTAAAAAACAGAACGACATGAAAACTTTAAACATCATCATCAGTTTAATCTTCATCATAAGCATGAATAGCTTGGCAACAGGAATCACACTGCAAAATGAACAATACATCGACGATATACCTTTCGATACTAAAGCAATTTTCGATAGCATCCAAAATAACTATAATCATTACTTCCTGATAAGCATACAGGAAGAAGCTTACATTGCCGATATCCCTTTCGATACCAAAAAAGTTGTTGCCCAATACCGCTGCGATTCAGCTATGAAGGTTAACTTTGAACTTCCGGAAGAAGAATCCATCAACGACATCCCCTTCAACACGCTGTATATCATAAGCCATGTGCATAACCGCAATTACAACTACAGGCCGGTGGTGTTTATCAGCAGCAAAAACTAAATCCGGTTTTTCAAGCTTACTGAGGCAGGATTCCATCGTGTTACCTGCCTTTTTTTGCTTCTTAACATTTATTAGTTAGAGTGGCAATAAAAGTATTTTCATTTTTCAATCTCCTTTTCACCTCCATTCTTGCAGCACTTCGATCTAAATCCTTACATTTGCCCATAAAATGTATCAAATGAAAACTTTCGCACAAATCCTTTTTATCCTGTTTTTTAGTTTCACTGTCCAGGCACAAATTCAATTTGAAGATCCTGTAAACATCTCGGATGAATACGGCCCTTCCCGCAATCATTCCATGACAAATCAAAGCGAGAAATATTACCTCGTTTGGGATCAATGGGGCGATCTGATGTATCGCAAAAGCACTAATGCTGGCGTAAGCTGGGGCGGAAAAATCACCCTGTATACCGGATTGGACTATAGCGCCAACTACCCTGTGATTGCTGCCGGAAATGGTAATGTCTTTGTGTTTTACTATCGAAACACATCTAATAACAGCGAGATTTTTATGCTCAAATCCACCAACGACGGGCAGAGCTTTGGCGGCGAAATACAAATTACCAATGCCATTAGTGGAGCCCAAATACCACAAATCGCAATAGCAGGCGACACCCTGGTTTTGGCTTATGAAGATCGTGATATTAATTATGATTATCAAGTGTTTGTGATGACTTCAACCGATGCCGGTCAAAATTGGTCGGCTCCCGTTAATGTGTCCAACACCAATTCCGGCGCACACTGGTGCAATGTCGCTTTGCAGGGCAATAAGATATTTACCCTCTGGAACGACCAAACAGGCCCCGATTACGACGACCTCGACCTGTTTTTTAGTAAGTCAACCGATTTCGGGCTAAACTGGACCAGCCCCCAAAACATTAGCAACAACCAGGCTTACAACGCCCGCCTGCAAACCAAAGTGATCGACAACAGCATTTATACGCTTTCCTCTTCGAAAATTGATGAGCTGCAAACCGATATCATCCTTTTCCGCTCTGATGACCTTGGCGATACCTGGCAAACTCCTTTCAACCTTTCCGACAACAGCGGCCCTTCAGAACGGCCTTCCCTTTGGATTACGGGAGACAGCCCTGACCAACGTCGCATTTACACGGTTTGGAGCGATGGCAGCTACAGCGAAAATGACAAAGCTTACCTGAAATACTCTGTCAACAACGGACAAAACTGGTCGGATATGCTGCCCTTTTCTCAAAACACCGAAGATGCTTCCTGGCCTCAGATCATGGGCTATCACGACTTAGGAACCGATAAATTATTTATGAGTTATTTCAGACCGCTGGATGGTACTTTTATTTATGAAATCTATGGCGTTCGGGCTTTTAATCTGCTCGAAGAAAACATTATGCTGAACGGACAAATCACTGATCTGCAAGAAAACGGCTTGTCAAACGCTACTTTGGTGCTGAATGGCATCAACTACCCCACCGATGAATCAGGATATTTTAGCATGGAACTCATGCCCGGTACATACAACCTCCAGGCGCACGCACAGGATTTTATCAGTTATTATGAAAACGGACTCGAACTTACATCCGATACCGACATCACTATCCCGCTCGAAGCCTTGCTGTTTCCTCCGCTCAACCTCAGTGGTCAGGCAACCGGCACAACGGTCGAACTCAACTGGGACGCTCCGGCCAGCCAGGGCGAATGGTTGCATTGGGACGACGGCACCAACAGCGATGCCGTTGGAGGCGAAAACATCTCCATGTTTGATGCAGCTATCCGTTTTATCCCCGCCGACCTGCAAGCCTACAACGGCCAGTTCATTTCGCGCGTGGCTGTCTTTTTTGCTGCTGTTGACGCTGATTTTAGTATAAGGGTGTGGCAAGGTGGCAGCCAAACGTATGCCGGCAACCTGCTGATCGACCAGCCGGTAACAAATCCCGTTGCTGGCGAATGGAACGAAATTGAACTCAGCAATCCCGTGCAAATAGATGCTGATCAGGAGCTTTGGGTGGGTTATCGGGTAATCAATACCGGAGGCGGATATCCCGCCGGAACAGATAACGGCCCTGCCATCCCTTTCAAAGGTGATATGCTGCTTTATGGCTCCGATTGGGTGAGCATGTCTGACAATTTCGGCTGGGATATCAACTGGAATATCCATGCTTTGGTGGTGAACAACGGTGGTGAAGGTCAAACCCTCCAAAAACTCGTCGATAAGCTTCCGGATTATTCAGGCGATCCGCAAAAAATTAAAACCTCTTTCACCACAAAATCATCCCGATTCAATTTCGACGGCTTCAAAATCTATCGCAACGAAAGCCTGATCGGCGAAACTAATAGCGATGAATTGAGTTTTACGGACGAAAACCCGGAAATGAGCAACACCTATTTTGCTACCAGCTTCCGCGACAGCTATGAATCGATCCCTTCCAATGAAGTTGATGTCGTGATTACAAAACTTGACGAGCAAAATACCAAAAGCCCTTTGCTAATCAGCCCCAATCCGGCGAAAGAAGACTTCAGCTTGCAATTCAAACTCAATCGGTCGGATGTGCTTGAGCTGCAGCTTTTCGACAAAACCGGCAAAATGCTCAGCAGAAAAAGCTTTCCACTCGATGCCGGAAATCACAGCATCAGGCTAAGCAGAAGCCGGCTGGGTATCTCCAATAAGTATGATGTGATTATGATTCGCCTCAACGGTGCTTATCATCAATTTAGTAATAAGTTGTTGCTCAACTAATGCACAACATACTTCATGGAAAAGCTCTCGGTTTCCATCATCACACTCAACGAAGAAAAAAACATCCGCCGCTGCCTCGAATCCGTTGCTGATCTGGCCGATGAAATTGTGGTGGTGGATTCCTTTTCAAAGGATAAAACCGAAGTCATATGCCGGGAGTTTGGTGTACTATTTAGCACTCATCCTTTTGAAGGCTATATCGAACAAAAAAATGTGGCACTGGATTTATGCGCTCACACTATGGTGCTTTCGCTGGATGCTGATGAAGCCCTCTCGGATGAGCTAAAGTCCGCAATCATGGCTGAAAAGAAAATGGGCTTCCCCGCAAAAGCTTACACCATGAATCGCCTCACCAATTATTGTGGGCAGTGGATCCACCATTGCGGCTGGTATCCCGATCGTAAGCTGCGCCTGTTTGATAAACGCCTGGGCAAATGGGGAGGACAAAATCCGCACGACAAATTTGAGTTTCTTCAGGAGCAGCAGCCTAAACAGCTTTCGGGCGACCTTTTGCACTATTCTTATTACAGCACTCAGGAACACTACCGCCAGGCTCGCCATTTTGCCGATATCGCTGCCCAAGCTATGCAACAAAAAAACAACTTCTCTTCCCTCCCTCATGCAGTGGTTAAAACTGTGGCCAAATTTATCCGTAATTATATCATCAAAAGGGGCTTTCTGGACGGATACAATGGTTTTATCATCTGTAAAATCAGTGCCATCGAAACCTGGTGGAAATACCGCAGACTAAACCAGCTGAACAGGCAACAATGAAACAGCTCATCAAATTTTTGGGAAGTTTAAAAGGGGTTATTGTCATTTATTTCCTGATCTTTTTGCTCGTAACACTGCACCGCCTTTTGATCAGCGAAACCTCTTTTAATAACTTTGATATTTTTCGGTATAGTTTTATTCACCTGCTTCAAGGCGAAAACCTTTACCTGAATTATGACGATCAGTATTTCGATCTGTATAAATACAGCCCTGCCTTTGCCTTTTTAATGGCCCCCTTTTGGTGGTTGCCGCGCATTCCGGGAGTGTTTTTGTGGAATTGGCTCAATGCATTACTCCCACTGTTGGCGATAAAATTGCTGCCCTTATCAGAAAAACAACAAAGCGCTTTTGGCTATTTTATCCTCATCGAGATGATCACTTCCGTGCAAAATGCCCAAAGCAACGGCCTCATGCTGGGCCTGATGATTTTTGGTTTTGCTTCGCTCGAAAACAAAAAACCACTCACCGCTTCTCTATCCATAGCCTTGGGTTTTATCCTCAAATTGTTTTCTGCTGTGCTTGTTCTGATGGCACCCTTTTACAAAGCTTCCCGAAAAATGTTATTAGCTTCGGCTGCTTTCTCCTTGCTCTTCTTTTTTATTCCCATCATCATTACAGGCCCCGAACAATTATGGCAGCACTATACCGCATGGTTCGAGCTGCTGATCGGCGATAAACCACATGAACTGAATTATTCTTTTCGCTCCCTTTTTAACGCTGTTTTTGGCTTACAACTGCCCAATAGGCTGTTTTTATTCATTGGCTTTATTACCATGATCTTACCATTATTCAGAGTAAAAGCCCGCAAAAATTTCTTCTGGCGTCTGGCTTATTTCGCTTTGCTGCTCAACTGGGTAGTCATTTTCAACCATAAGGCCGAATCTCCATCTTACGTCATTGCTATGGCCGGTGCCTGGTTATGGTTTATAAGCTACAAACAAAATACCTTTAGAATCAGTTTGTTAGTTTTTATTTTTTTACTCACAGGGCTTTCTGCAACGGATTTATTCCCTGAAACATTACGCGAAATCTGGATAAAACCTTTTGCACTAAAGGCTTTACCCTGCGTGGTTTTATATTTTGTTACGATATTTGAACTTTTAAGCAAAAAATACCCCGACCCTCTATCCAAAACAAAAGCTTATGAGCTACGCTAATCCTTTATGGCTCGTGATTGTCAATCCCACTGCTGGCGTTGGCCTCGCAGGCAAAGATTGGCCTGCAATCGAACAGCTGCTCATCAGCGAAGGCTTTAATTTTGAAGCACACCTTACCACACACCCTTTTCATGCCATCAGCCTCACTCGTGATCTGGTGCAACAACATGGCTATCAAAAAATTATTGCCGTAGGCGGCGATGGAACCCTCAACGAAGTGGTCAACGGTATTTTTCAGCAGGATCGCTTCCCTTCCTCCGATATCATGCTCGGAATGATAACCGTTGGCACCGGAAACGACTGGGGCAGGATGTACGATTTCCCAAAAAAATATGAGAAAGCCATTCGTATCATCAAAAACGAACGTACCTTTTTGCAGGATGTAGGCAAGGTGAAATACCGCTACGACAGCGAAGACAAAAGCCGCTATTTCATCAATATGGCTGGCATGGGTTATGATGCACTGGTAGCACAAAAAACCAACCTGATGAAAGCCCGCGGAAAAGGCGGAACGCTGGCTTACCTCTACAACCTGCTGACCGGTCTGTTTCAATACGAAAACACTCACCTGCATATCAAAGTGGACGATAAAGAGGTGCTCAACGACAAGGTGTTCAGCCTGAGCATTGGCATCTGCAAATACAATGGCGGCGGAATGATGCAACTGCCTGACGCCATTCCCGATGACGGGCTTTTTGATATGACAGTGATTCGCAAAACATCAAAATTCAGGATATTCAAAAACATCAAAAACCTTTATAATGGCAGCTTCATCAACCTGCCCGAAGTTTCCGTCTTTAGCGGAAAACAAATCACTATAACTTCCATACCTCCCCATTCTATCTACCTCGAAACAGACGGGGAATCACTGGGTAACTCACCCCTCGATTTCCAAATCGTTCCTAAAGCTGTAAAGCTGATCATCAGAAAAAAAGCCTTGAAGAAATTTCATCAAACCCTTTAAATCACAATAACACTATGAAAAAAGTTATCAGTACAACAAACGCCCCGGGTGCTATCGGCCCTTACAGCCAGGCCATCCAAGCCAATGGTATGGTTTTTATCTCCGGACAGGTTCCAATCGATCCGGCTACCGGAAAAGTAGTAGAAGGCGACATCACCATACAAACCGAACAGGTTATGAAAAACCTCGAAGCCATTCTAAGTGCTGCAGGTTGCAACTTCAGCCATGTGGTGAAATCTACCTGCCTGCTTAGCGATATGGCCAATTTTGCTGCCATGAATGTCGTTTATGGCAGCCGCTTCAAGGAAAACCCACCTGCCAGAGCAGCTTTTGCCGTAAAAACACTTCCTTTAAATGTACTCGTCGAAATCGAAATGATCGCCATAAACCCGTAAACCTGCTGTTTGCTTTTGGCTCTTGATTTTTGGCTCCTGGCTCTTCTCTTGGCTCTTGGCGGTTAGCCCCGCTTAGCGGGGGCTCGTTTCAACCTATAAACCAATGTTTCTTCAATAGCTATGCCTCTATAAAACTCTTAAACCCAAAAATACCTCCATCATTTAAGATTTTGTACTTTTACAAAAAATCTGCCAACATGCAACTTAATTTACGTCATAAATTGGATGCTATGCTCTGGGATATCCCTAAAAACCAGCGATCGGAAATTATTGATGTTTTGCTGTCTGATCCTTTTGAAACATTCCAAAACGATGATAAACTATTTATCAGAGCACTTAATAGCCTTAAATGGTACGAATTAATCAGGCTACTGGGAAGGCAAAAACTACTGCTGTTATTAACTGACGCAAACATTCAAAAACTATTTCCTGCTCAACGGCGCACATATTATACCAATGCACGACGCTTATTATCTAAATACCCTTTACCCGCTTCAAGATAAAATCCTTGAAATAATGGGTAAAATTCCTGTTGGGTTTTATCTTACAGATGGCACTGCTTTGAGCCGCGCTTATCTTAATCACCGGTACTCCGATGACCTCGATTTTTTTGTTAATGCGGTAAACGATTTTGAAACCCGCTCGATCACCTCCACACCTACTATAACTACCAAATCTTCAACCCATAAACCCTTGAACCCGTAAACCCAT
>JACCQN010000029.1 GCA_015709215.1 Bacteroidales bacterium | reverse complement strand
CATGCGGAAGAAGAATTGGCCACCTTTGATACCATTCCCGATCAAACGCTATACCGCACTCAAGCTGTTATCAAAGAACTTGAGCACAACGACTTCGACCTGCATAAGGTACACATTATCATGGCACGAAGTGGCCTTGTAAAACCTCTTAAATCAGGTGTTTACGAAATTAACGAACGCATGATTCACGATCTTAAAATAGGTGTGATGGGCATGCATGAAACCAATCTCGGAGGCCTGATCGCCTATCAAATTGCACAACAAATTGGGATAAAAGCCTATATGGCCGACCCTGTGGTTGTTGACGAGCTCTCTGATATGGCGCGTGTTACCGGACATCCGCTTTTTGTGCGCAAATCCATCTTTCATGCCCTCAGCCATAAATTTTTTGCACGCAAATACGCTAAAAGCATCAATAAGCTATACGAAGACCTCAACCTTATTGTTTGCCATGTTGGGCTGGGAGGCATTTCTGTTGGAGCACACCTCAAAGGACAGGTAATAGATGTAAATCAGGCCTTCGACGGCGGCGGCCCATTCTCCATCACGCGCGCCGGCACCTTACCCATGGGGCAGCTCGTAAGGCTTTGCTTCAGCGGCAAATATTCTCAGCAGGAAGTGCTTGAAATGCTAAACTCTAAAGGCGGATATTTTGCCTATCTGGGAACCGATTCCATTCCACAAATTGATAAAATGATCGCTGAAGGCAACGAAAAAGCGCTCTTCATTTCTGAAGCCTGTGCCTATCAGGTGAGTAAGGAGATTGCTTCGCATTATGCCACCCTCGAAGGCGAACTTGATGCCATCATCCTCACCGGAAATATTTTTAACAGCCAGCTATTCCTCGATAATGTGAAAAAACGTGTTGGAAAGCTGGCACCCATAGCGCTTTATCCTTCTGTGAACGACCTCGAAGCCCATGCCGTTAACGCCCTCCGCGTGCTCAAAGGCGAAGTGGAAGTATTCACCTATGAATAAGCTGCTGAGCAGTATAAGCTTTTTATTCTTGCTTTGCTTCACGTTTTCGTGTTATGCCCGGCAGGTTCAGGATTTCGAAAATGACAGCCTTCCAAACGCATGGTTTAATGCACGGATCGTTTCCGACAGCTCGGCATATTCAGGCAGCCATTATGCTCGCGTGGATGCTTCGCAACAATTTGGCCCTGCAATCACACAAGCCTTTAGCCCTGAAACACCTTTCCCCGGCCTGCGCTTTCGTTTGAAGGTACTGCTAAGAATGCAGGAAACAATAAAAAAAGCTTTTCTCGTACTGAGCTTTTTGGATAGCAACGACAGGCAGCTTTACTGGCATGCTTTTGACCTGCACAGCCCAGATTCAGTTCCCGAAAAATGGTATGCCGTTTCCGACAGCGTTGATATTCCTGCTGATATCCTGCGCCTGTCAAGGCTCCGTGCCTATTTCTGGAATCCCGAAGCTACTGTGTTTGCCATTGATGATCTGGAACTGAGTCATTCAACTTTTGACCCTCCGGATTATCTGCCGAAATCTTTGGAAGTCATTAAACCATTGGGTCAGCCCCGGGTTATCTTCCAAAATCGCTATTACGAATTGCTCTATTTTAATGATAATCATAGCCTTATACTGGCTGATAATCGTGGCTGCCAACTCACTGAGGGATGGAGCGTACTCACGAGTTTGAACCGCAAAAAACAACCACACAACGAACAAAGCGCCACCTGGAAGCTGCGTCGCATCCGGCAGAAAGATGGAAAAACACACATCCGGCTGGTAAATAAATCCAAGTGGAGCGTAACCAAAATGGATGTTATATCAGCCTGGGACGACCCCTTAATTGAATACGAACTTAAAACCCGTTTCAAAAAACGTGCTGAACTCGATCAACAGGCTTTGGTAGTTGAATTCAACAGCCCCTTAAATGAAGTGTACCGCAAAAACAGGCAGATAGATTCCATCCACTTTCAAAAACAATATTACCTCGATAATCAGGGCTTTCGATTTGGAAAAGACGAACAATGTATTAGCCTGTATCATCCTTCAAAACTCAGCTCCATACAACTCGACAGCTACACAAATCAAGCTTTTTTGAATATTGATGCTGCTTTTGACCACCCCATGATTCATTACCCTTTGTTGCCCGACACACAAGATGTATGGATTGACAAAAGCCGGCGTCAACTCAGAAAAGGAACTGTGCTGCACAGCAAATTCAAGCTTGTTGTGGGTAGTGAACCGATTTTTCTGCCCCGCCTGATGCCTGTGCCTCTTGGATTTGAAGCTGCACTTGCCTGGTCGGAGCATGCCGACTGGACTAATATCCGTACGCAAAGAGCAGTAAATTTCGGCCACGAAAACATTACTCATCCTGATAGCGCCATAGGCGGTTTTGTGTTTTACAATATTCCGGTTACCAAAAGTGTATTCTATAATAATCCTGATAGGATTACCAATACCACTATCAGCGACAGCCTGTTTAAGGAACAACATGCCACGATTGCTGAAGATAGCCAATTTGCTTTGCTGCTCAAACAACTGTTTGACCAAGGCCATGAAATATGCCTGCACACACCCGAACAATTTACAAGCACACGCAAAAACCTGCAGGAGAGTTTAGCTTATATGCAACATCATTTCGGTTCAGCCGTCTGGATTGATCACGGCTATAATAATTCAAAACAAAATAACCGCGAAAACTGGATTTGCGACGGACAGCTCAGGCGCAATCGGCTTAAGACATGGAAAAACTGGGAAAAATATGAGGTAAAAGCCTTCTGGAATCCCTTTGAGGAAGAGCTGGCTCCTTTCTCGGGCTGGACTTTTGATGGCCAGTTGCATCAACCCTATCCTGGATTTGGCGATGCCTTTCCGGACAAAATCTTTCATGCGCTTCACAACGGCTTCGATGGCTGGCTCTGGACTACACACGGCACTTTGGAAGTGCCTGAAGAACAGCTCTGGAGTTATTATTTTAGCAACGAAAGGCTGATGAGGCTTGTAAAATACCGCAATATTCACATCACCCATGTATATCCTGCCTGGGTGCAAGAGCAAAAGGGCTACTGGCGGTTCGATGAACACAATAAGGTCACAGCTGAAGACGGTTTCAATCAGGCGCTTGCCCGCATCGACAGCCTGCGGAATGAGGGTTTACTCCTTCCCGCAACCGTGGGCGAACTGATCCTGTATAACAGCCAATGCAGGCAACTCAATTACAAACCACAAACCGACGGAAGCATTCAAATAACACACCAAGGCAACAAGCCTATTCATGGCCTGAGCTTTATTACAACGCACAAAAACATCAGCATCACAAACAAAACTTTCCAAAGCCGCCCATCAGGCAGCGAGCTTATCTTTTGGTTCGACCTCCAACCCGGCGAAACAGTCACCATCCAGCCTAAATATCCGACATTCTGACCTTCAGACCTCCAACTTTCAAACCTTTAAAATCCTTCTCTGTTCACTAATCACTCAAGCCATAAACGCTCCGCAACCGTTATAAGCCCAATTCACGAACTTTTAAGGTATATTTTCAAACAATTACACCTAATATCTGTTAATTTGTTAACACTTATGTAAAACCTAAAAAATATTATATGACACATTCCTTTCCATTTACTATCCCAAAGCAAGCTACTGAACTACTCAATAATAGCCCTTCGGCCAGGCTTTTCGAAAATTATGAAGATCTGGCAGACGCTGCCACCGGCGAAAAAGAAAATATGAGCTTTGAAGTGGCTTATGAAGTACCAGGAAAAGGCAGCGTTGTCGAAGCTGTCGTTCATCGCGTAAGCAACGGCATTTCGGCCAACTTTACCGAACCCTATATGCGCCGCCGCGATCCTGATACCATGCTGATTGGAGATGATATGCCAACCGATAAGCTACGCTACGAAACCAAAGTCGGCAAGCCCTTTGATTCGTTACGTCAGAAAAGTTTTGAATGGATGAAAAAGCAGGAGCTCTCCTATTTCTTTTTCAAAATCGGACTTCTCGACGACAGTCCTTACGGCTTAGCCATAGCCCCCGCTAATGCAGGTTTCTTTGCTATGGGTTTGGCCATGCTGCAAAAAATCGTGCCAGTCAGTGCAATCCCGGCCAAAACAGCGATCAGGGCTGTAGTGTATGTGGCACCACCATTCAGACACACCCATTTCGACGGCAAACAGATTGTAGTGCACAACCGCACCGACGAAACTTATGAAATATTTTCATACAACCTCTATCCGGGTCCCAGTGCCAAAAAAGGTATTTATGGCGTAATGCTCACCATCGGTGAATACGAAGGCTGGGCAACTGCCCATTGCTCGGCAGTGGAATCGGTGAGCCCTTACGATAATGTGATTCGTTTTATGCATGAAGGTGCCAGCGGTGGAGGCAAGAGCGAGATGTTGCAGCATATTGTGCGCGAAAGAAGTGGCGAAGTGTTGATTGGCGAAAACACACAAACCGGCGAACGCCGTACTATTATCATTCCCCGATTTTGCGAAACGCATCCCATTTGCGATGATATGGGCATGGTGCATCCTTCGTTTCAAACTGGTAGCGGACGCTTGCGCCTTTTGGATGCCGAAAATGCCTGGTTTATCCGCACCGACAACATCACTGGCTATGGAGTTGATCCTACTCTCGAAAAGATCACTATTAATGCCAAACAGCCCTTACTTTTCCTAAATATCCAAACTAATCCCGGCGGCACGGCCCTCATCTGGAATCATATCGAAGACAGCCCTGGCAAGCCTTGTCCCAATCCGCGTGTTATTGTGCCCCGCGAAATGTTCGAAGGCACACTCACTGAACCTGCCTCTATTGACGTTCGTAGTTTTGGCGTTCGCACACCACCCAGTTCTGCCAAGCAACCCGGCTTTGGAATTGTTGGACTTTTCCACATCCTGCCTCCGGCATTGGCATGGCTCTGGCGGCTTGTTTCGCCCCGAGGCCATGCCAACCCAAGCATCATCAGCACTGATGGAGGCATGGGAAGCGAAGGCGTTGGCTCTTTCTGGCCTTTCGCAACAGGTAAAAAAGTAAACCATGCCAATGTGCTCCTCGATCAGATCATTAAAAATACGCGCACACGTTATGTACTAACCCCAAATCAATATGTTGGCGTGTGGAAAGTTGGTTTCCGGCCGCAGTTGCTGATGCGTGAATACCTCACAAGGCGCGGCACGGCCCGCTTTAGGGCTGATCAGCTGAACGCTGCACCAAGCAGTTTGCTGGGCTACGAGCTCAACTACCTCACCATCGAAGGATCTAAAGTACCTTCGCGATTCCTCAAAGTTTACAAACAACCCGAAATGGGTATGGAAGGCTATATGAAAGGCGCTCAGATGATTGATGAATTCTTTCAGAAAGAATTACCGCAATACCTTACAGACGATCTTTCTGTTTTGGGAAGGGACATTATCGAAACCTGTCTCGAGCATGGCTCTTTGGCCGATTACGAAGCACTCATTCCCAAGACACATCACTAAAAATAAACCTAAAAAAAAGCCACATACAGCTGGATTTACAGCAATTGTGTGTGGCTTTGCTTTTGGTGATTAAACATTAGCTTTGCCTTTAGCTCGTTTCAAAAGCTGTCAGATTGTAAACACAGCATAAAGCGGGATATTTTCCAGCCAATCATCATCCCTGTAAAAACTCATGGAAGTCCTGATGGCACGGGTAGATTTGTATTTATCCACAAACACCCTCAAACTTTTAGCCTTAAGATTTTCCTCTGCTTTTACTTCAACCGGAATTATGCTATTCTCTTGTTGTATTATAAAATCAAGTTCTGAAGTGCCATTTGCAGCAGACCAATAAAATAAGCCATACTTAATTTTCAATTCCTGGCTAACAAACTGCTCCGTCATGGCGCCCTTATGTTCAACAAGAATTTGGTTTTTATGCAGCAAGATTTTCTCCCCAAGACCGGCCATTGCGTTAAGTAAACCAATATCCAAAAGATAGAGTTTAAACGCATCCATATCAGCATATGCCAGGAGGGGAATGCCGGGTTTTGTGATTCTGTTGCTTTTATGAACCAATCCTGAATTGACAAGCCAATTGATAGCGCTCTCGAATTCTTTTGCCCTTGCCCCAGTTCTCAGCTGGCCATAAACAAACTTCTTTTTATCTTTTGCCAATTGCCCTATGATTGATTGCCAAACCAATCTGATTTTGGGCGCAGATTTGATGGGTGCATGCTTGGAGAAATCATTCTCATAGCCAAGAAGGATATTGCTTTGTATAGCCCTTACTTGTTTCAGATTATTACTGTCAATATATTCATTAACTGCTTCAGGCATGCCACCAACAAAGTAGTATATCCTAAGCAGCGAAATCAGTTTTTCGTGGAATGCAGAAAGGACTTTCCAGTTTTGTTCTTTTAGGTTTTTCAGCAACAATTCTTCCTTGATGTTGAGCAAAAATTCCTCAAAATTCATTGGATATAACTGCAAGAAATCAACTTTACCCACAGGAAAAGTATGTCCTTTTTGTAATGAAACACCTAAATATGAGCCGGCTGCCATCAAGTAATACTGTGGAGCATTTTCATAAAAATACTTAAGAGCAGTCAGGCCACCTTTAGCTTCCTGAATCTCATCGAGAATGATTAAGGTTTCATTGTCAATGCTAATACCTGTTTCAATTTCAAACACGGTAATGATCCGAGCTATGTCCAAATCGGACTCAAAAACATGCTGTAAGTTAATATTGCTTTCAAAATTGATATACACATGTTTCTTGAAATAGCTTGAGCCAAAAGCCTTCATAACCCATGTTTTCCCAACTTGTCGTGCGCCTTGAATAATTAAAGGTTTTCGGTTTTTTTTACTTTTCCACTCTTTTAACCGATCAAAAATCAACCTGTACATATGCTTTTTTTTGCAAATATACTCCTTATTCCTTTGAATAAATGTATTATTCTACATTTTTTCCTTTATAAAAATGTAATTAACATCATTTATTCCTTTGAATAAATGTATAAAGACTATAATCCATTCAACTCGACCAAAGAGCGGGAAGCAAGACAATGAACCCGTAAACCTATAAAGAAATCAACCTCAATCTTTGAATCTTGAATTCTGAATCTTCAAATCCCTCAAATCTTCAAATCATTTTAACCCGTAAACCCTAATCTACAAAACCATCTCCGGAATCACTCCTTCAACAATCAGCTTACCTTCTGTTTTTGCAACAATTTCTTCCACACTCACACCTGGTGCCCGTTCGAGTAGTTTAAAACCTTTTTCAGTTACCTCCACAACAGCCAAATCAGTCACAATTTTGCTCACACAAGACACTCCAGTCAGTGGAAGGTCGCAGCTTTTGAGCAGTTTGCTGTTGCCGTCACGATCGGTATGCGTCATGGCTACAATGATATTTTTGGCCGAAGCTACCAAATCCATGGCGCCGCCCATTCCTTTTACCATCTTTCCTGGTATCTTCCAGCTAGCGATATCGCCCTGCTCCGAAACCTGAAAAGCCCCCAAAACAGTAAGGTCGATATGGCCACCACGAATCATTGCAAAGCTCGTACTTGAATCAAAAAAGGCAGCGCCTTTAGTAAAGGTAATCGTTTGTTTGCCGGCATTTATCAGGTCGGCATCCACCTCATCAGGATGCGGAAAAGGCCCGATGCCCAACAAGCCATTTTCGCTTTGCAGTGTTACCATCATCCCGTCGGGAATGTAGTTTGCTACCAGCGTTGGAATACCAATTCCAAGATTGACATAATAGCCATCTTCAATTTCTTGCGCAATGCGTTTGGCAATGCTATTTTTATCTAAAGCCATAATTTTCAGTTTTTTAGGTTCACTTGCGTGTTGTTACAAATTCGATTCTTTTCTCAAGATTTTCTGCTTTAAAAATCCGTTGCACAAACACACCGGGAGTATGGATCTGATTGGGATCAAGTTCGCCGGCGGGCACCAGCTCTTCCACTTCGGCAATGGTGATTTTGCCCGCCATCGCCATGGCCTGATTAAAGTTGTTGGCCGTGTAGCGGTAAATTAGATTGCCATGTGTATCACCTTTCCAGGCTTTTACTAGGGCAAAATCAGCTGTAAGAGCATACTCAAGTAAATGCATCTTGCCATTAAACTCACGAATTTCTTTTCCTTCTGCTACCTCGGTGCCATAACCGGCAGGAACAAAAAAAGCAGGAATACCAGCTCCTCCGGCCCGGCATCGCTCGGCCAGCGTGCCCTGCGGGATAAGCTCCACTTCCAGCTCGCCACTCAGCAGTTGGCGCTCAAACTCGGCATTTTCACCCACATAAGACGAGATCATCTTACGGATTTGATGCTTTTTGAGCAACAAACCCAGCCCGAAATCATCCACGCCGGCATTATTCGAAATACAGGTAAGGCCTTTCACATTGCTTTCGACCAGTGCAGCAATGCAATTCTCTGGAATACCGCACAACCCGAAACCTCCCAGCATCAGCGTCATATCATCTGCTATTCCGTGTATGGCTTCCTTTGCGTTTTTTACTACTTTATTCATAAGGCGGTGTTATTTGTTTTTTTGAACAGCTAAAATGGCATTATTGAATACCATTACAAACTGTCCGGTTAAGCTTTAAGGCACTAAGATAATAGTTTCGGGTAAAAAGAAAGCAATTTTTTATAAAATAGAGTTTTTTTTGACATGCAGCAGATTGATTAAAAATCCTGTCGAAAACATGTTTTTTAGCCCCACTTTTCGTCATGATTCAATAAAAAAGCTGATAAATATGGATTATCTACTTTTGTTTTCTCCTTTTCGCACCCGGAGCCGGGATCGAATCTACCTGGCTGACGCCAGTTAGACAGGCCGGCTCGAGTGTTATCCCTGATGTTGCTCTGTATAATAATTCCTGATGTATCGCTTCCCCATCGTGCTTTTTAACTCTTTCTCCCTTTTCCGCGCATGATCGCGTGTGGCAAATTCCTCTGTAAACACTAATTCAAACGGACGATAAGCCTTTGTTGAGCGGTTATAGCCCCTATTATGTTGTTCCAACCGCCTTGGCAAATTATTGCTCTGGCCTACGTAATACCAATCCCTCGTGCTACTTCTTATTACATATACTGTGTACATAGCTCCTTAAATAAAAAAGGAAGCTCTTGTGCTTCCCTTGTACCCGGAGCCGGGATCGAACCGGCACGAGTGTTACCTCACTGGTTTTTGAGACCAGCGCGTCTACCAATTCCGCCATCCGGGCATTAGATTTGGTATTATTGAGGCGCAAAAGTACGATTTTTTTTACAGATACAAATGACAACAAAAAATTGTCCAAAACGCTTTCTTTATCAATTCAACATTTTATTGAAAACAAATTTGGCTGATAGTCAGGATTTTCATACTTTTGCAAACAGTTTTCATCAAAACATAAGTTGCTATGCCAGAGCCAATTGTAAGTATTTTTTCGGGTAGAGCCTCCGAGTATCTGGCTCAAAAGATTGCCGAAAACTATGGCTCTGCCTTGGGCAAGACCATAGTTACTGAATTCTCTGATGGTGAGTTTCAGCCATCTTTCGAAGAAAACATACGGGGTAGAGATGTGTTTTTAGTACAGTCCACTTTTGCCCCTTCCGATAATCTTTTTGAGTTGTTAATGATGGCTGATGCAGCTCGCCGAGCTTCTGCACGCAAGATTATTGCCGTTATTCCTTATTTTGGTTTTGCCCGTCAGGATCGCAAGGATAAGCCACGTGTAAGTATTGCCGCAAAATTAGTTGCTAATATTTTACACACTGCCGGCGTAAACCGTATCATCACTATTGATCTTCATGCAGACCAGATTCAGGGATTTTTTGATATGCCCGTGGATCATCTGTATGCTTCTAACATTTTTGTCCCCTATATCAAAGGTCTTAACTTGCCAAATCTTACTATGGCTTCACCTGATACAGGCGGCACAAGAAGAGCAGCTTCCTATGCCAAAATGCTCAACACAGGCTTTGTTATCTGTTACAAACAACGGGCAAAACCTAATGTAGTGGAAGAAATGGCGCTTATTGGCGATGTAAAAGGACGCGATATAATCCTTATGGATGACATTATCGATACGGCTGGCTCTATTACCAAAGCTGGTGAGCTGGTGATGGAAAACGGAGCCAATAGTGTAAGGGCTTTTTGCACACACCCTGTTTTTTCAGGTCAGGCTTACGAACGCATCAGTAAATCGCCTTTCACCGAAGTAATCGTAACAGATACCATCCCGCTGAAAGAACAGCACGAAAAAATAAAAGTACTAACAACAGCAGGCCTTTTCGCCGAAGTAATCCGCCGTGTGGAAAACTACGAGTCGATCAGCTCGCTGTTCAGATCTTCAACTAAATAATCATTTATAAATTTTAAAGTGTTATGAAAACAGTATCATTGAGCGGTTCTCTGAGAGAGAACGTAGGGAAAAAAGATGCTAAAGCACTGCGTAATGCCGGAAAAGTGCCCTGTGTGCTTTACGGCGGTAAAGAACAAATCCACTTTACCGCAGATGCTGCCAGTTTCAAACCGATTATTTTTACCCCCGACACATTTTTAATTAAAATTGATGTCGATGGCAAAAAATATGATGCGGTATTGCAGGACGTGCAGTATCACCCCCTTTCCGACAAACTTTTGCATGCCGATTTCCTACTTGTTACAGAAAATAAACCAGTTGCTGTTTACTTGCCCGTAAAATACCAAGGCACCTCTCCTGGGGTGATTCGTGGGGGTAAGTTGAAACTGAAAATGACCAAAGTTCGCTTAAAAGGCTTATTAAAAGATATCCCGGATCATATCATGGTGGACATCTCAAAGCTTCAAATCGGACAATCCATAAAAGTGAGAGACCTCTCTATCGAAAACATCACCTTACTTAGTCCGGCCAGTGCGGTTGTTATCGATGTGAAAACAGCTCGTGGTGCTGCCATTGAAGGCGAAGAAGAGCAAGAAGCTAAAAGTGCTGCCGAAGATAGCGAAAGCGAAGAAACACCAAAAGAATAACCCAAACTGCATTTTCATGCTCAAAAGGCATAGGGTTGATTCAGGCCTTATGCCTTTTGTTATGTAATATCAAGCTGCATAAACTATGAAATTCCTTATCGCCTGCCTTGGAAATATTGGTGCTGAATACGAAGATACCCGCCACAATATTGGCTTCTGGGTTGCCGATCGGCTGGCTGATCAGCATAAAGTAAGCTTTACGACCGGCAGGCTGGCACAAAGCACCCTGATCAAACACCGCGGACGCAGCCTTGTGGTGATCAAACCAACTACCTTTATGAACCTGAGTGGCAAAGCCATTCAGTATTGGATGCAGCATGAACAGATTCCTGTTGACAGGCTACTTGTGGTAGTCGACGATATTGCCCTGCCACTTGGCATGCTGCGCATGAAGAAAAAAGGCGGTGATGCAGGTCACAATGGACTCAATCATATCATCCAAAGCCTTGGCACATCCGAATTTGCCAGGCTGCGTTTTGGTATTGGCGACGATTTCCCAAAAGGTCGTCAGGTAGATTTTGTGTTGGGACGCTGGAAGCCTTCCGAAATTGATGTGGTAGAACCGCGGCTTGATGTTGCCGCAGAAATGGTACTCAGTTTTACTACTATCGGTATTGAACGGACGATGACGAAATACAACAACAAATAACAAAAAACCCCACGGCCAAAAACGAAAATGGGGTATTGTTTTCATAATTAAAGCCTACTTCGCGGGCTTGATTTTTTCCCGGATAATAGTAGCCAACTCAGCAATTGCCACCCGTTCCTGTTGCATCGTATCTCTTTCACGAATCGTTACGGTATTATCTTTCAGGCTTTGATGATCAATGGTAATACAATAAGGTGTCCCGATAGCATCGTGTCGCCTGTAGCGTTTTCCAATGGCATCTTTTTCTTCATAATGACACATGAAATCTTCCTGTAAATCGGTCAGTATTTCACGTGCCTTTTCGGGAAGGCCGTCTTTTTTCATCAAGGGCAAAATAGCAGCTTTATAAGGTGCAAGCACCGGCGGAAGCTTCAAAACCACGCGTTCGCTGCCATCATCAAGCTTTTCTTCGGTGTAGGCATGACTCAGGACGGCCAAAAACATACGATCAAGGCCTATAGATGTTTCAACCACATAAGGCACATAGCTTTCGTTAGTCTCCGGATCGAAATATTGCAGCTTTTTACCAGAAAATTTCTGATGCGCGCCTAAATCAAAATCGGTGCGGGAATGAATTCCTTCGAGCTCCTTGAATCCAAACGGAAAATCAAACTCGATATCAGCAGCGGCATTGGCATAATGTGCCAGCTTTTCGTGATCGTGAAAACGATATTTCTCAGCCGGAATGCCAAGTGATAAGTGCCATTGCATGCGTTGTTGTTTCCAGTATTCGTACCACTTCATCTCCTCGCCAGGGCGTACAAAAAACTGCATCTCCATTTGTTCAAACTCACGCATACGGAAGATAAACTGTCGTGCAACAATCTCATTGCGAAAAGCTTTACCGGTTTGGGCTATTCCAAACGGAAGCTTCATGCGGCCGGTTTTTTGTACGTTAAGGTAGTTGGCAAAGATACCCTGGGCCGTTTCGGGGCGTAAATAAATTTCATTTGCGCCATCAGCCGTTGAGCCCATTTTGGTTGAAAACATCAGGTTAAACTGCCGCACCTCGGTCCAGTTGCGTGAGCCAGAGATTGGACAAACAATTCCCAATTCTTCAATTTGCTTTTTGATATCATCCAAATCGTTGTTCTCGAGCGATTGATAAAAACGCTTACTGATATCATTAATCTGCTGCTGATAATCAAGCACACGTGTGTTGGTTTCGCGATATTGTTTTTCGTCGAAAGTATCACCAAAACGCTTTTTTGCTTTCTCGATCTCTTTGTTGATTTTTCCCTCAATTTTTGCCATATGGTCTTCTATCAGCACATCGGCACGATAACGCTTTTTGGAATCCTTGTTGTCGATCAGTGGATCATTAAAAGCATCCACATGTCCCGAAGCCTTCCAGGTGGTAGGGTGCATAAAGATAGCTGCATCAATGCCAACAATATTTTCGTGGTATTGAACCATTGATTTCCACCAATACTGACGGATATTATTTTTCAGTTCAACACCATTCTGGCCGTAATCGTACACAGCACTTAATCCGTCGTAAATCTCACTCGAAGGAAAAACAAACCCATACTCCTTGGCATGGGATGTTATTTTTTTGAAAAAATCTTCCTGGTTTATCATGGGCGCAAAAATAGGAAATTGAAGCATGTCTTAAGCCACAAAACACAAAAAAAGAGGCCTGTAGCAGACCTCTTAAAATTCGTTTTTCTGAGACTATCATAAAATGAGCATAGCATCTCCATAAGTGAAGAAGCGGTATTTTTCGGCCACGGCTTCTTTGTATGCTTTCATCAGAAAGTCGTAATCAGCAAAAGCCGCTACCTGCATCATCATAGGCGATTTGGGCAGATGGAAATTGGTTACCATAGCATCGGCCAGGTTAAATTCATAGGGAGGAAAAATGAATTTATTAGTCCATTGGCTCATCTCTTTCACCCTGCCATTAATATTTACGGCTGTTTCGAGGGCTTTCATGGTCGTTGTACCAACAGCCACTACATTGCTTCTGCGGTCTTTGGCATCATTGATAATAATTGCATTTTCCTCTGTAATAAACATTTCTTCCGAATCCATTTTGTGCTTGGTAAGGTCTTCTACTTCAATATTTCTGAAGTTACCCATTCCGGCATGTAATGTTACTTCGGCAAATGAAACTCCAATTAGTTCAAGGCGTTTCATCAGTTCGCGACTAAAGTGCAGCCCGGCAGTAGGGGCTGCAATGGCGCCTTCGTGTTTGGCAAAAATAGTTTGATAACGCTCGGCATCTTCAGGCTCCACATCTCTGTCGTGAATTTTAGGCAAAGGCGTTTTACCGAGCGCTTGAATAGTCTTTTTGAATTCTTCGTAAGGACCATCAAACAAAAACCTCAGGGTTCGGCCTCGCGATGTAGTGTTATCAATTACCTCGGCCACAAGTGATTCGTCTTCACCAAAATAGAGTTTGTTGCCAATACGAATCTTACGTGCCGGATCAACCAGCACATCCCAAAGGCGACTTTCACGGTTGAGTTCGCGCAATAAAAACACTTCAATCTTGGCACCGGTTTTTTCTTTTTCGCCGTATAATCTGGCCGGAAAAACCTTGGTGTTGTTCAAAACAAATACATCACCATCCTTGAAATATTCAAGTATGTCTTTAAATATTCGATGTTCGATGCTTTTGTCTTTTCTGTTGAGCACCATCAAACGTGATTCGTCACGATTTTTAGGAGGATAACTGGCTATAAGATTCTGGGGCAGGTTAAACCTGAATTGCGATAATTTCATAAGTTTAATTAATTAAATCCGACTTCCTTCTTAATAAATATCTTCAGGCGAAATAAGCATGGCTCGAAATTGGGATGGCAAAGGTAGCCCAATATCGTGCCGAAGTCAAGTGTTTGAGAACGTTTATGCTAGGTATTTTTCAAAAATTTTAATTCCTGCTGCGTGGGACTGGCTGCGATAAGGAGTGTTTTCATTTGCTCAGGCGTGAATGCATTTTTCACATTAAAAACACCTATCTGTGTGCGTCTCAAGCTTGTAAGATAGGCGCCACTGTTGAGGGCATTGCCAAAATCGTAGACCAAACTACGTATATAGGTGCCTTTGCTGCATGCGGTTTCAAAAGCTATTTCGGGAAAATTATTTTTATCCAGCTCCAATCGATGAATAAAAATAGTACGCGAATTGAGTTTCACCTCCTGTTGCTTTCGTGCGTAATCGAATGCTCTTTTACCATCAACTTTTATGGCCGAAAAGTTGGGAGGTATTTGCTGTTGCTCACCTAAAAACAGTTTGCGTGTAGCCTCAATCATTTCCGAATCGATATGATCTGTTGGGAAAACAGCATCAGGTTCTGTTTCACTATCATAAGAAGGTGTAGTTTTCCCCAGCAAAAAAGTGCCGGTATAAATTTTGTCCTGATCCTGAAACTCCTGAATACGCTTGGTCATTTTTCCGGTACATAAGATAAGTAAGCCACTGGCCAGCGGATCGAGTGTTCCGGCGTGACCCACTTTAAGTTTACGAATCTGATAAAAGCGTTTGATGAGCGAACGGATAAAATTAACCACATCAAAAGATGTCCAGCCAACAGGTTTGTCGATAAGGATTACTTCGCCTTCTTCAAAATGAAACTCCATTATATAAGGCTTAAATCGTAGCCCATGGCCAACATGATTATAATGGCGGTTCCTACCACAATACGATAATACCCAAATACTTTAAATCCATATTTGGTTACAAAGCTGATAAAGGTTTTGATGGCAATTAAAGCAACGATAAATGCAACCACATTTCCAATCAACAGGGTAGTGATTTGGCTGCTTTCGATTACTTCATAGTTTTGCACGAGTTTGTATCCGGCAGCGGCAAACATAGTAGGCACAGCAAGGAAAAAAGAAAATTCAGCAGCGTCTTTTCTACTCATTTGCTGGGTCATACCACCAATGATTGTAGCAGCCGAGCGCGACACTCCCGGAATCATAGCTATACACTGAAATAACCCTATTTTAAAGGCAGACGGATAAGATAAGGTATTGATCTTGGGCGTTTTTTCGAACCATTTATCTACAAATATCAGCACAATACCTCCCACTACCAACATCACAGCAACAACTACAACATTTTCGAGCAAACTATCGATTAAGTCGCTGGCAAGCAATCCTATAACTGCAGCAGGAATAAAAGCCACAAAAAGTTTATAATAAAATTGCAGTGATTGAAAAAACCGTTTCCAATAAAGGACGATAACAGAAAGAATGGCGCCAAACTGAATATTAACAGTAAAGGCTTTAACAAAATCATCTATTTGGGTTCCAAGTAGTTCTTGGGTGATAATCATGTGGCCGGTTGACGAAACGGGCAGAAATTCTGTAATTCCTTCAACGATCGCAATGATGATAATTTCGAATAATGACATATTCTATTCTTTCGGCTTTTTCATGATGGCATAAATCTGAATCACAAAACCGGCTAATACCAATATGGGAGCAAGTGTCCATCGCTGAAAATTGAATATTTTATCACTATAAACATCCGGATCGTCTGATCCACCGCCAATCATCAATAAAAACCCGAGTGCCAGCACCCCAAGGCCAATGAATACCCATTTGTAATTTTCACGTGTAAAAGCAAAGGCTTCCGATTTCGACAGCTGATCAGTTTTGGTTTCTGAGGCTGATGTTGTTGATTTCTTCATGGCTTAATTTGTTCAGAATGAAAATTAAATAGGTTGAAAAAACGGTCAAAAATACAACATTATGTCATACCCGAAAGGCTTACCTCAAATAACTCCTTCTTAAATGGTGTTAAATAAGCCAGGTTTAAGTTCACCCTCAGGCAAATAGCTTATCGGTATTGCTGCGCAGGTATTTATTGATTGCCAGGAAAGTAGAAATACCTGTAAGCAAAACCCCCAACACAAATATTCCAATATATAACAGGATAACACTTGGCATATCCTGAAGCAATACCAGCTCTGGCAGGTTATTTACAGCTACATAAAGCACCAAATTAAGCGATATAACAGCAAGAAATGCGCCAATCAGGCCTTGTATAATGCCATTCCAAACAAAAGGCCTACGGATAAAACTTTCGGTTGCCCCTACCAATTGCATACTCTTCACCAAAAATCGTTTGGCATAGATTGAAAGCCGGATTGTATTGTTAATCAAAGCAATAGAAATAATTAGAAGCAACAGACTCAGAAAAAACAACACCATACCAATACGACGTACATTTTGGTTGATCAGGTGGACAAGCGATTTTTGATAATAAATTTCTTTAACAATGCTATGTTGCATAAGCTCATTAGCAATCACAGCCAGGCTGTCGTTGTTTGCCCAAGCAGCTCTAAAACGCACATCAATCGAAGGAAGCAAAGGATTTTCTTCATCGCCCAGCCATTGGATAAAATCTTCACCCAAATCGGCACTCAGTCTTCGCGTTGCCTCTTCTTTTGTGATATACGCAGCGGATTTTACATAGGGTGTTGCATCAAGCATCTTCTGCAGCCTGATAATCTCTCCTTCTTTCACGTCTGGTTTCATAATGATTTCGAAACCAATATTTTCGCGTATGTGTTCCGACAACTTTCGGGCATGCAAAACTAAAAGTCCTAAAAGTCCTAACATAAACAGCACCAGCATAATACTGGCAACTGAAGTAATATAGGAACTTGTAAGTCGTCGGCGATTGTCCTTTTCATCTTCTTGTTGCATAATCCCGCGGATTTGAGACAAAAATACATTATTTTGTAGATGAGCTAACCGAACGCTGCACTTCATAACCATAAAAAACTCCAAATTATGTCGGTACGAAAAGGCTTGACCCCTTGAGAATATTAGCAATTACCATTTTTAACAACCTCCTTTGCGTAAAATTACAGGGTAAATTAAGCACTAATCAGCAAATTTTTCATTGTGAAAATAGTAACAATAAACCTGTTTTGGTTTATGTATCTTCATTACTTTTGCTCTTTGATTGTTAATTATATAACAATGGTTCTAACCCAAAAAACTTAGTAAAATGGCAAAAGCAAAAATTTTAGTAGTTGACGACGACATGGACGTGATCACCATGCTGGAACAAATCCTTACCAACGAGGGATATGAAGTAGTTTCTGCCTTCAACAAACAAGAAGGACTGGAAAAAGCATTACAGGAAAAACCGGATTTGGCCATCCTCGATGTGATGATGACAACACATTATGAAGGCTTCGAAATGGCACGTGAATTCGTTGATAATCCCAAACTGGCAGGTATCCCCACCCTGATAGAAACCTCTATAGAAGTGCTGATGACCACCAAACCCAGTGTTCAGGCAATGGCTCGTGAATTCCGCAACGATCCAAACTATAAAGAATTACAGGTTATTCTGATCCGTGATATCGTAACTGGCAACTCCGGTATCGATTACCGCGCCGAGAATGGCCATTCGGTATGGGTTCCGGTAAATGGATTCATCCGCAAGCCGGTCGATAAAAACAGGCTTCTTCCGGAGGTAGAACGTCTGCTGGAACAAAAATCAGCTAATCCTCTTAATTAAGCCTGTTTCAATAGAGGAAATAGGTGGCAGACTAACGCTGCAACCAAAGCCCGAAAGTTTTAATTGAAATATATACTATGAAAACCACTGTTCAGGAAATCTTAGACCAGTATCCGGATGCAGGCCGCGACAGCCTGATTCCCATTCTGCAGCAAGTGCAGGAAAAGATCGGTTTCTTATCCGAAGAATCTGTGATAGAAGTAGGCAAATACCTAAAGATGCCTGCCAGTAAAATCTTTGGTGTAGCAACCTTTTATAATCAATTCCGATTCAACCAGCCCGGAAAATATCATGTTCAGGTATGCCGCGGCACGGCATGTCATGTGCTGGGATCGGCTACTGTGCTTGATGAAATAGAAAAGCAGTTGAAGATCAAAACCGGACAAACAACCAAAGACAAACTTTTCAGCCTCGAAGTAGTGGCCTGCATCGGAGCCTGTGGCCTGGCACCGGTGATCAGCATCAACGGCGAGTTTCACGCCAAGGTGACAACTGATATGATTAAGTCAATTTTTGATGACTACAGAAACAGGGAGGAATAAACATGCAAACAGAACAGCAGTTTTTAATTGAGCAAGTGTTGCAACAGAGCGAAAAAGCCACACTCAATCCTGAAACAGCAAAAAAACTTCAGGTAATAAAAAAGGAGCATAACGACAAACCGGTAATCTTTGTGGGCGCCGGCACCTGCGGCCTTGGAGCTGGTGCAGCCGAAACCATCAAGATGGCTAAAAACTATCTCTCCGAAAAAAATATTGATGCCCAGGTAATTCCCGTTGGCTGTATCGGCTTGTGTTCTTCTGAACCTATCCTGGACGTAAAACTGCCTGGGAAAAAACGCCTTTCATTCGAAAAGGTAACCGGAAAAGATGTTACCACCATTCTCGATAGTATTTTTGCAGGGCAGCTCCCGCAACATCCTGTACTTGGCCAATTTGCCGAACAGGAAGACGAAACCGACTGGGCTGATGTTCCTGCCCTGAAAGACCATTTTTTCTTTAAACCTCAGCTGCGTCTGGTACTTGAAAACTGTGGAATTAGCGATCCGGTTAGCATCGAAGAATACATTGCTCGCAATGGTTATAAAGCTTATCTGAATGCTTTAAAAATTTTTAGCCGCGAGGAGCTTTGCAATTACATCGAAAAAAGTGGATTACGCGGCCGAGGCGGCGGAGGCTTCCCAACGGGTAAAAAATGGAAGTTTGCCCTCGCTACCGAGGCCGATCAAAAATACCTTATTTGTAATGCCGACGAGGGCGACCCGGGCGCATTTATGGATCGTGCTGTTATTGAAGGCGACCCGCACAAATTGCTCGAAGGAATGGCTCTTGCAGCTTATGCCATTGGAGCGAGCAAAGCTTATGTGTATATCCGTGCCGAATATCCACTGGCTATCGAACGTTTGGTGATCGCCATCAAACAAGCAAAAGAATACGGACTACTCGGAAAAAACATTTTCGGCTCAGGAATCGATTTGGATATTGTAATCAAAAAAGGCGCCGGAGCCTTCGTTTGTGGCGAAGAAACAGCACTCATCCACAGTATCGAAGGACGTCGCGGCATGCCACGCCCTCGCCCGCCTTTCCCGGCAGTGAGCGGATTATTTGGCAAACCCACTATCATCAACAATGTTGAAACACTCTCGAACCTTCCTACCATTATCAATAAAGGCGCTGACTGGTTCAACAGCATGGGTACGGCTACCAGCAAAGGCACTAAAGTGTTTGCCCTCTCTGGAAAAATTGCTACCACAGGCTTGGTCGAAATCCCAATGGGAACAACCGTTCGCGATATCATCTTTAAAATAGCCGGTGGCATTGCCAATGGCAAAAAATTTAAAGCTGTACAAATGGGCGGACCGTCTGGTGGTTGTGTAACAGAATTAAATTTGGACATCGAGATAGATTACGAAAACCTGATTAATGTAGGTGCCATGATGGGTTCGGGAGGAATGGTTGTGATGGACGAAGACACTTGCATGGTGGATGTGGCTAAGTTTTTCATGGATTTTATCCAGCGTGAAAGTTGTGGAAAATGTATCCCTTGTCGTGAAGGCACCCGTCGCATGCTCGAAATACTCGAAAGCATCACCAGTAAACCAAAAAACCGTGAAACACATGAACCGCTGGCACGTATGAAAGGGGTTATGCAACTCGAAAAACTGGGCAAAGTGATTCAGGACACCTCCCTTTGCGGGCTCGGACAAACAGCTCCCAATCCGGTTTTAAGCACCCTCAAATGGTTTCGCGAAGAATATGAGGAGCATGTTTTTGATAAAAAATGCCGTGCCGGTGTATGCTCAAACCTTCGTGAATATACCATCGACGTAGAAAAATGTACAGGTTGTATCATATGCACCAAAAAATGCCCCACAGGAGCCATCATCGGCGGTCGCAAACAACCGCATTTTATCATTCAGGATAAATGCATCAGCTGCGGTGCCTGCGAAGAAGCCTGTAAATTCGATGCTGTAATGGTAAGCTAAATGGGTATAAACCTCATAAAAACCTGAAACAATGAACTTAACGATAGAAGTTAACAATAATATTATTACTGCCAATCAGGGAGATACAATTTTGGAAGCCCTGAACCAAAACGGGATAAACGTTCCTACCCTTTGTCACATAAAAGGCTTGTTCCCAACCGGAGCCTGCCGTATGTGTGTGGTAGAGGTAGCAGGACGTCGCAACTTGGTTACAGCCTGTTCTGAGCCGGTGATGAACGGCATGAAAATCAAAACACACTCACCAAGGGTTATCGAATCACGAAAAACCATCGTAGAGCTGCTGCTTAGCAATCACCCCGACGACTGTCTTTATTGCGAACGCAACGGAAGCTGCGAATTACAAGACCTCTCGGAAGACCTCAACATACGCGAAAGAAGAATCAGCGGACAAAAAAACAAATATAAGCTCGATGTTTCGAGTGCCAGTATCGTGCGCGATCCTGAGAAATGTATCCTCTGCGGACGTTGTGTGAGAGTGTGTGAAGAAATTGAAGGCGTTTCAGCGATCGAATTTGTTGGCCGCGGAAGCAAAACCTTTATCGGCACTTCATTTAACCATGGCCTCAACCTATCCACTTGCGTCAATTGCGGACAATGCATCATGGTTTGCCCAACCGGCGCCCTCAAAGAAAAAGGACATATTTCGGAGGTAAAAGATATGCTTGCAAACCCCGAAAAAACGGTGGTAGTGCAGTATGCTCCATCTATCTCCGTGTCGTTGGCCGAAGAATTTGGTTTGCCAGGCGGGCAAAATATGATCGGATTGATGAATGCCGCCCTGCGTTTGATGGGGTTCGATTTTGTGTTCGACACCTCCTTCTCGGCCGACCTTACCATTATGGAAGAAGCTTCGGAGCTGGTGCATCGAGTACAAAACCAAGGTAAGCTGCCAATGATAACCAGCTGCTGTCCGGGTTGGATAAAATATGCCGAAGAGTTTCAGTCAGATTTGCTCGAAAACCTTTCAAGCTGTAAATCGCCTCAACAGATGATGGGAGCCATTATCAAAAGCTATTTTGCCGAAACAGAAAAGATTGCCCCCGAAAATATCTATTCCGTGTCAATAATGCCCTGTACCGCCAAAAAGTTTGAGCAACAACGTGAAGAGATGATACAAAACGGGATATCAGATGTTGATGCCGTACTTACCACACGCGAACTGGCCCGCATGATACGGCTTTACGGTATCGATATCAATAAATTGGAGCCCGAATTAGCAGATTCACCACTTGGCACGCGCTCTTCGGCGGGTAAAATATTTGGCACTTCCGGTGGAGTGATGGAAGCTGCAATCCGTTCAGTACATTACTTTATCACCGGAAAAGAAATGGTAAAATTCCAGGTGAAAGCTGTGCGTGGCCTTGAAGGACGCAAAGAAGCCAAAATAAATATTGGCGAGCTGGAAGTGGGTGTAGCTGTAGTTAGCGGACTTAAAAACGCTGAAATCTTAATGGAAGAAATCAGGAACGGACGCAACGATCTGCATTTTATTGAGGTAATGGCCTGCCCTGGAGGATGTATCAACGGAGGTGGGCAACCTATCGGTACCGACGAAAAAGCCGTTAAATCGAGAATGATGTCGCTTTATGATATCGACGAAAAAGATGCTATTAAGGTCTCACATAAAAATCCCTACATCACCGAGTTATATGATAAATTCCTGGGTAAGCCGCTCGGACATAAGAGTCATGAACTGCTGCATACCCACTATCAAAAAAGGGATGTAAACTAGCAATAAAACCCTAAAATGGCACACAATACAAATTATAGACAATTGGTTTTTACCGTAAAGGATCGGTGCAGGGTGTGTTATACCTGTGTGCGCGAATGCCCTGTAAAAGCCATCAAAATCATCAACGGCCAGGCCGAGGTGCTCAGCGAGCGCTGCATCGGCTGCGGCAATTGTGTGCGTGTCTGCCGTCAGGAAGCTAAAGTGTATCTACGGTTAACTGACGAGGTGAGTGAATTGTTAAAAAGCGGGCAACGAACGGCAGCATGTCTGGCACCAAGCTTTCCGGCTGAGTTTACAGAAATCAAAGATTACCGTATTCTGGTTGGAATGGTTAAAAAACTTGGATTTGAATTGGTTACCGAAGTGGCCTTTGGTGCCGACATGGTGTCCGTTGCCTATAAAAAGCTGTATCATCAACAAGATTCAAAGGGCATTATTAACTCCGATTGTCCGGCCATCGTATATTATGTAGAGCATTACTTACCCGAGATGGTTGATAACCTGGCCCCACTGGTTTCACCTATGGTTGCCAGCTCACGATTCCTAAAAAAGAAATACGGTGATGATCTGCAGATAGTGTTTATCGGACCCTGTGTGGCTAAAAAAGCAGAATCGGATGAAATTGATTATGCGCTCACTTTTACTGAATTGCGTGAAATGTTTAGACAGCATCGCATCAAACCGGATGAAGATCTGGCATGCGATTTTGATCCACCTTTTGCAGGCAAAGGAGCCATATTTCCGGTGAGCCACGGCTTGTTGCAAAATATGGACGTAGAAGCAGATATCACCAAAGGTAATGTGATAGTTGCCGAAGGCCGCATCAATGTTAAGGATGCCTTGACCGAATTCTCGCAAGGCACCTTAAATGCCCGCCATTTGGAGCTGCTCTGTTGTGAAGGCTGCATCATGGGGCCAGGAATGAGCGAAGAAGGAAAAAAATACATGCGCCGTTCTTGTATATCCAATTACGTAACTCAAAAACTAGAAGATTTTGATCAGGAGCAATGGAAAGCTAATATGGAATTAGCAAAATCTATTGACCTGTCAACCAGCTTCGTACAGATGGACCGCCGCACACCTATCCCATCGTCAAATGATATTGCTGAAATACTCAAAAAAATGGGTAAAAATGACCCATCCGATTTCCTCGACTGTGGAGCATGTGGTTATGACACCTGCGTAGAACATGCCATTGCCATTGTGCAAGGACTTGCCGAAACCGAAATGTGCCTGCCCTATACCATTGAAAAACTACATCAATCTATCGATAAAGTTAACCTGAGCAACCAGGAACTGGCCAGTGCGCGCGAAGCCTTGAAGCAATCCGAAAAGCTGGCGCATATGGGTCAACTTTCGGCCGGTATCGCTCATGAATTAAATAACCCACTTGGCGTAATTACCCTGTATAGCAACCTGTTATTAGATGAAATTGCCGACGACACCACAAAAACCGACTTAAAACTGATCGTTGAACAAGCCGAACGCTGCCGTAAGATAGTGGGTGGATTACTCAATTTTGCCCGTAAAAATCAGGTTCGGCTCACACAAATACATCTCGAAAAGTTTGTAAGCCGAAGCATACAAAGCATCATCTGTCCCGAAAATATTACCATCAAACTACAAGTCGATTTGGATGATCCCTATGTTTTTTTTGATGCCGATCAGATGATGCAAGTGCTCACCAACCTCGAAAAAAATGCCGTGGAAGCTATGCCCGAAGGCGGCGAAATCACCCTATCCATTAGCGAAAAAGGAGAAGATGTGATTATCGCCATCAGCGATCAGGGCATTGGCATTTCGCCCGAAAATATGGAAAAAGTTTTCACACCCTTCTTCACAACAAAAGAGGTAGGAAAAGGCACAGGTCTTGGACTGCCCTTATGCTATGGCATCGTGAAGATGCACAAAGGAAAAATTGATGTAAAATCGAATAATGAACCGGAAAAAGGACCAACAGGTACAACTTTTACAATCCGTTTGCCCCGCAATCCGGCCTAAAAAATTGATAAAATCGTAAACTATGAGCAACGAAAAAAAACTGATTCTGATTGCCGATGACGACGCCGATTACCTCTTCCAGATGGAAGCAATGGTAAAAAACCTCGGTTTTAGGGTTAAAACAGCCGAAAGCCAAGCTGAAGCCGAAAAGGTACTGGAAACTACCCAACCCGATCTGGCTATTTTTGATCTGATGATGGAACAGGAAGACAGCGGCTTTATCTTGTCGTACAAAGCCAAACGCAAATATCCTGATATGCCGATCATCCTGGCTTCTGCCGTTACTGCCGAAACGGGATACAATTTCGATTTATACAACGAAAACGATCGCGACTGGATCAAAGCCGACCTTTATCTCGAAAAAGGAATACGCCCCGATCAGCTTCACCGCGAAATCAATAAACTGTTAAAACTCTAAAGCTAACTTATCATGGCAACTTTACACGTGCTTGTTGTGGATGATGAGCCCGGTATCCGCTCCGGTGTATCGCGCATTTTAGGCAATTATACCGTAGGCTATCCTTTTATGGATGAAGATTTTGATTTTCATCTGATCGAAGCCGGCACCGGCGAAGATGCCATTGAAGTGCTTAACAATCAGACTGTTGATGTAGTTTTACTCGACAACAAACTACCCGGCATCGATGGTATCGAAGTTTTGGAATACATCAATCAGCAAAATTTTGATTTAGCTGTTATGATGATCACCTCATATGCCTCACTCGATTTAGCCATCAAAGCCACGCGCAACGGAGCCTATAATTTTATGCCAAAGCCTTTTACGCCTCAGGAACTGCGCGCGTCAATCGAAAATGTGGCCAAGCATCTTTTCCTTAAACGCATGACGCGTAAGATGCAGGAAGAAGGTAAACAGATTCGTTTCCAGTTCCTTTCGGTGCTTTCGCACGAGCTTAAATCGCCCATCAACGCTGTGGAAGGCTACCTGAAGATGATGCAGGAAAAACAGTTTGGCGACAAAATAGAAGATTACGACCGCATTATAGACCGCTCGCTTACCCGGCTCAAAGGAATGCGCAACCTCATTATGGATCTGCTCGATCTTACTAAAATTGAATCAGGCAAAAAAGAACGTAAAATGCGTGATGTGAACCTTGCCGAAGTAGCTAAAATGGCAATGGATACCATGGAGCCTTATGCCATTCAGCGATCTGTAAAAATGAAACTCGACGTACAGGGCGACCCTCAACTTTTAGCTGATGCCAACGAAATGGAAATTATTTTTAACAATCTGATATCCAACGCGGTGAAATACAATAAAGAAGGCGGTAAAGTAGATGTGTATATTTGCGATCGCGGTAAAGATCTGGAAGTAAAAGTGTCCGATAACGGAATCGGGATGAGCCCCGAAGAAAGCGACAAAATCTTTCAGGATTTTGTTCGCATCAAAAACTCCAAAACCAAAGAAATCACCGGAAGCGGACTAGGCTTGTCGATCACCAGAAAAATGATCGAACAATACAATGGCACCATCGAAGTGGAAAGCAAGCCTGACGAAGGAACTACTTTCACCTTATCTATACCACGACTTTAAAACATTAAAACTATACCAACGTGAAATTCACTCCCGAAAACTATAAAATGACGGATGTTCCCATGCAGCCCTTCATTGATGATGAAGAGATTTGGGATTACATCAATCAAACTGAATCCACACCCGATAAGGTGAAGACCATCGTACAAAAATCACTAGATAAAAAACGTCTAAGCCTGGCCGATACCGCCGTTTTGCTCAAGGCTACCGACAGCAAATCTATTGAGATAATCAAAAACGGAGCCCGCGAACTTAAGGAAAAGGTTTACGGGAAACGTATCGTACTTTTTGCCCCGCTGTATGTGGGCAACTATTGCTCAAATAATTGCCGGTATTGCGGGTTTAAAGCATCCAACAAAAGTGCTATCCGCAAAACCCTCACCAAAGAAGAACTGATCGAAAACGTGAAAGCTCTGGAAGAACACGGCCAAAAACGTTTGATTTTAGTTTATGGTGAACATCGCACTTATTCCGCTGATTTTATTGCCGATACCGTACGCACAGTTTACAGCGTAAAAAAAGATCATGGCGAAATACGTCGTGTGAACATCAATGCTGCTCCTTTTGATATTGAAGACTTTAAAACAATCCACGAAGCCGGAATCGGAACCTATCAGGTTTTTCAGGAAACCTATCATCATCCATCCTATGCCTTGGTGCATCCTTCGGGCAAAAAAGCTGATTACGACTGGAGGCTCACCTCGCTCGATCGCGCTATGGAAGCCGGCATCGATGATGTTGGAATCGGCGCTTTATTTGGCTTATACGACTGGCGTTTTGAAGTATTGGCACTTTTGCGTCATGTAAATCACCTGGAAGCATGCTACAACGTTGGGCCTCACACCATTTCGTTCCCACGTATTCAGGATGCTTCGGAATATGATCTGGATGATAAATATTTTGTTTCTGACGCTGAATTTACAAGATTAGTGGCCATACTTCGGTTGGCTGTTCCCTATACCGGTCTTATCCTCACCGCCCGCGAATCGGAAAAGATACGAAAAGAAGTGCTGGCTTTTGGCTGTTCGCAGATTGATGCCGGCACTAAACTGGAGATTGGTGCTTATTCCGAAAATCCCCAAATTGATCAAAACCTTCACAAAGAGCAATTCAAGATCAATGATGATCGCACCCTAAATCAGGTGATTGATGAACTGCTCGACAGCGATTATCTGCCTTCTTTCTGCACAGCATGCTACCGCAAAAGCCGCACGGGCGAGCATTTTATGGAATTTAGCGTGCCGGGCTTCATCAAGAAATTCTGCACCCCAAATGCCATGCTCACTTTGGCTGAATATATTGTGGATTATGCCACTCCCGAAACAGCTGCTAAAGGTTGGAAGGTGATCGACAGGAATCTGGAAAGTCTGGGTGATGAACGTTACATCAAAGAAGTAAATGCGCGTATCGAACGCATTAAACAAGGTGAACGCGACCTATTTTTCTAACTTTAACTAACTAAACTATCATGTCCAAGGGAAGAGACCTTAAACCACATATCGGTATTTTTGGCCGGCGCAACAACGGCAAAAGCTCCCTCATCAACCTGATGACCGGACAAGAGGTTGCCATCGTTTCGGAAGAAGCCGGCACTACCACCGACCCCGTAAAAAAATCTATCGAAATTTTCGGCATTGGGCCAGCAATTATTGTGGATACAGCCGGAATAGACGACAGTGGTGAGCTGGGCGAAAAAAGGGTAAAGAAAACCTATGATGCCATCAAAACCATCGACTGCGCCATCTTGGTGATAGCCAAAAACGAATTTGGCTTTTACGAAAAAGAGCTGATCAAAAAATTTTGTGACTACAGCATCCCCTATTTCATCGTTCACAACAAAAGCGATTTACAACCACTTGAACAACTCACCCGCGAAAATATCGCAACATTTAGCAAAGCTGAAGTAATTGATTTTAGTGTTGCCAATCACACCCAAACTGATACCTTGGTTGAGCTTCTAAAGAAAACCATCCCGGAAACTTCTTTTCAAAAACCTTCATTATTGGGTGGCATCATCGAACCAAATGGTGTCGTCTTGCTTGTGACACCAATTGATTCAGAAGCTCCCGATGGACGAATGATCCTTCCGCAGGTAATGGCCATCCGCGATGTGCTGGATAACGACAATATTTGCATAGTACTCAAAGAAACCCACCTGAAACAATATTTCGAACAGCACAAACCTGAACCTCAACTTGTTATTACTGACAGTCAGGCATTTGAATTTGTCAACAGCATTGTGCCGGCGCATGTTCCCCTTACCAGTTTCAGCATTGTTTTTGCCAGATTAAGAGGAGATTTTGATCATTATATTCAAGGCACACCAACCCTTTCGGAATTGAATGATGGTGATAAAATACTGATTCTGGAATCCTGCTCACATCAGGTAAGCTGTGAAGATATCGGTCGCCATAAATTACCTAAATGGATCACTGAATTTAGTGGTAAAAAACTTGATTTTGATGTGGTTGCAGGCTTGTCTGACATCCCCGAAATCACCAATTACCGGATGGTAATCCAATGCGGTGGATGTGTGGTGACACGCAAACAGCTTATCAACAGGCTTCGGCCTGCCGTGAACGCCAATATTCCGGTGAGCAATTACGGGATGACTATTGCCTGGATAAATGGCATTTTTGATCGTGTGATAGAACCTTTCAAAAACAAAATAAATAGCTGATATGCTGGATAATCTGCTCAAACAGCAAAATTTTTCGCGCGAGGATCTCATTCAATTGTTATCGGTAAAAGGCGACAACACCCAAAAAGTACTTGACCGTGCACTTGAAGTAAAAGCTGCTACAGTTGGAAGAAAAGTCTATCTGCGCGGTTTGATTGAGCTTTCGAATGTGTGTGCCAAAGACTGCTATTATTGCGGCATCCGCAAATCGAACAAGCATGTAAACCGCTACACTCTCACAGATGAGGAAGTATATCAGGCCGCCGACTTTGCCTGGCACAAAGGCTTTGGCTCTCTGGTGATTCAAAGCGGAGAACTGAGCAGTCCGGCATTTGCAAACCATATCGAACGCTTGCTAAAAGGCATCCATCAGCGCACTAATGCTGAATTGTCCATCACACTCTCGTGCGGCGAACAGCCATACGAAGTATTCAAACGCTGGCAGGAGGCGGGGGCACACCGTTATCTTTTACGCATCGAAACGACAAACAAAAAGCTGTATTACCAAATCCATCCCGAAAACGCACTTCATGCCTATGAAAAACGCATCAAAGCGCTGGAAGACTTACGTAAAGCGGGTTATCAGGTAGGCACCGGCGTGATGATCGGACTTCCCGAACAAACCATCGCTGATCTGGCAGATGACCTGCTCTTCTTTAAATCCCTTGATATTGACATGGTTGGCATGGGTCCCTATATCGAACATGCCGAAACCCCACTTTTTGAAAAGTTTACGTTGCTGTGGCCGTCAGTCGAACGCTTCAGGATGAGCTTGTTGATGCTTGCCACGCTGCGCCTTTTGATGCCCGATATCAATATAGCTTCTTCCACAGCCCTGGAAACCCTCGACCCGCTTGGGCGGCAGAGCGGCTTGCTGGCCGGAGCCAATGTAGTGATGCCTAACCTCACACCCGTAATCAACAGAGTAAACTATCAGCTCTACAACAACAAACCCAATCTGGACAAAGACCCTGCACTTAGCACCAGCAGCCTCAATCAGGTGATCGAAGCCATTGGCGAGAAAATCTGCTATTACGAGCCGGGAAATTCACAGCATTTTTTGAAGAGTAAGGGGTGAGGTATTTATACCCAAAAGGATTTTGTTAGCAGTATTATGTTATACAGTTTTTCATGTTAGACCTTCAAGGTTTTGAAAACCTTGAAGGTCTTAGAAATCAAAATTAGAATTGATCTGCAATTCACTATATTTTTCAATTTGTTCCTTGCTATGGAACTCTTTAAAAAAAGATTTATCATGAAACCACTTGAGCACTTCATCTCGTTTTAAATTTGTTTCTTTCGGGGATAAAATGCTCAGATAAGAACTCCAGGGATATTCCAGAAAATGCTTACAAAAACCGTGATGAATCGGGTTGTGGTGGATGTAATAAATCAGATAAAGCAAATGATCTTTTGAGGTGATCTGAATCCGCCTGAAAGGATGTTCAAATAAACTACCTGTGCGGTAATATCGTTTGTTAATTGCTTTGGTGTAGGCGTTGAAGAGATTGGCAAACTGTTGATTCGCAAAATTTCTGTTTGTTCCCTTTAAACCTTCAAGGTTTTGAAAACCTTGAAGGTTTAACTGCTCAACAGTTTTAATTCTTATTAAAAAATGAAAATGATTCCGCATCAGCACCCAGGCAAAAGTGTCTGCTACCGGCGAAATATATTTGCTATACAAATGCAGAAAATGTTCATAGTTTTCATTTTCCAGAAACAACTTGCAACCATTTATTCCCCGATTGTAAATGTGGTAAAATTCGCCATATTCCAGTGGTACTTGTACAGAAGCCATTTCCTGTTGTGTTAGGCAGGTTTGAAATCAAATAATTTCGGATAAAAATAAACAGTTCTCGGAAAACTAATTAAATCTTATTCAGCAAAAATATTTATCACAGACCTTCAAGGTTTTAGAAACCTTGAAGGTCTGTGAATAGAAGTCCAGAAATATCGATCAGCCCTCTTCAAACTTTAACGCTTCTTCCTTTTATCCTTTTTAAAGGAAGGTCTCCCTGAAAATGAACCTGAAGGTAAACCTGAAGGTGAACCCGAAGGCTTCCCTGAAGATCCCGAAGACATATCCCGCTCACTGCTGCGTTCAACGCGTACCTTTTCGGGATTAAGTTTTTTATTGGCAAAAGCACTCAATACAAGCTCAACAGAATGGTCATCAACATCTACAAAAGAGAAATTATCCATCAGTTTGATATGACCAATACGCACATCACGCGAGCGCGTCACCTGATTAATCAATCCAATGAGGTTATTGGGTTTGATGTTGTCTTTTTTGCCGAGGCTGAAAAACAATTTTGTGAAGCCCGATTCCTGTCCGCCACTACGTTCGCGGAAAGACTTTTTCTTTCCTCTGCCAGGCCTTTCATCTTCGTATCGGCTGCGACTTTCGTCAACATTAAGATCCGGTGCATCACGATAATAGTCTAAAAACCTGTTAAAAGCCAGCGAAACAAAGCGTTTGATCAGTTCCTCGCGCGACATCCACTCCAACTTACGAAACACTACAGGCAGATAGGCATCAATTTCTTCATGATTTACTTCAACATTTTCGAGCCTGTCGATATAATTGAAGAGCTGTTTCTCGCACACCTGCATTCCGGTAGGTATTTTTGCCGGCGCAATCGGTTGTGAAAGCTGTTTCTCGATTTGCCGGATGCGACCTTTTTCGCGCATATGTATCAGGCTGATGCACACGCCGGTTTTGTCGGCACGTCCTGTACGACCACTGCGATGCACATAACTTTCGGGGTCATCGGGCAGGCTGTAATTGATCACATGGGTGAGGTTATTCACATCGAGCCCCCGTGCAGCAACATCAGTAGCCACAAGAATCTGCAGGTTTCCTTCGCGGAAGTGATTCATCACATGATCGCGCTGAACCTGCGAAAGATCGCCATGCAATGCACCAGCATTATAGCCGTCGTTGATCAACTGATCAGCAATTTCCTGGGTTTCGGCACGTGTGCGGCAAAAAACGATTCCATAAACGGCAGGATGAAAATCGACGATACGTTTGAGGGCTTTATAGCGGTCTTTGGCATGCACCAGGTAATAGCTGTGGCGCACATTAGCGGTTCCTGAGTTACGTTTGCCCATCGATTTCACAACGGGGCTTTTCATATATCGCGCCAGGATACTTTCGACAACAGCCGGCATGGTAGCCGAAAAAAGTAAAATATGACGCTCATCGGGCACGGATGACAAAATCAAATCCACCTCTTCCTGAAAGCCCATATCGAGCATCTCATCGGCTTCGTCGAGCACTACCCAACTGATTTTCGTCATATCAATCTTGCGACGCCGCATCATATCCTGCAAACGGCCGGGAGTAGCCACCACAATCTGTGGTTTTTTTTGTAATGATTTTATCTGGCCATCAATACTGGCACCACCATAGATAGCGGTGATTCTTATAGAAGGAAGAAATTGCGCAAAGCCATCCAGATCGCGGGTGATCTGCACGCAGAGCTCACGGGTTGGACATAAAATTAGCGCTTGCGTTTCTGCCCTGTCGCTGTCAATATGATGCAGCAATGGCAGCCCGAATGCTGCTGTTTTCCCTGTTCCGGTTTGTGCAAGCCCTACCAAATCAGTAGGGTTTTGAATCAATCCGGGGATTACGGCAGCCTGAATTGGCATAGGTTCATTAAAGCCGAGTGTTTCGACGGCTCTTAAAAGTTCGGGTCTTAACCCGAGATCGTTAAATGTAGGCATAAAATGTATTGGAAATGAGCGGCAAAGGTATGAATTAATTTTCTGAAAATAAATTATTTATCACTTTTGATGCCAAAGCTTTTTAATGAAATCCTAATCAAAAACTAAGACAATATGTGAAGAAGCATTATTAGCTTTGCAAGGAGAATAAGCAAAAATTACAGATAATTGGCATATGGCAATTTGCGGGCATTTATATTGCACTTCTATTTTGTTGATTTGCAACAGTTTTCTCTGATTAAAACTTCCGGATACAGATAAAAAGGAATATACTTTCACCCTCAAAATATCATATTATGAAATCTTATATCTGGACATTACCAACCAGGGTTTTTCACTGGTCGTTGGCAATCGCATTTACAACCACTTACATTTTAGGTGATTTTGACAAGTTTGAAAACCTGCATTTTGCTTTTGGTGCATTCGTTGGGTCATTAATCCTATTCAGAATAATATTCGGGATCATTGGCCCAAAGTATTCGAATTTTAAAGACTTTCCAATAGGCCTTAAACATCAAAAGGGATTTATAAAGGATTATTTTTCAAAGGCGAAAAACTATGCCGGCCATAATCCGACAGCAGCTGTTGTTATGCTGTTGATATTTATTATAGGCTTGATCTGCAGCATTTCAGGCTATTTGTTGTACGCCACAGAAAATAACGTATTAAGCCTGGGCATTCAGGATGATTCGCTGAAAGAAGTACACGAAGTGCTTGCCAATACCTTTTTAATCTTAGTAATAGCGCATTTACTTGGAATACTGGGCGATATTATGTTTCATAAAAAAACAGGCACCTTTCAGTCTATTTTCACTGGCCATAAAAACATTGAGGCCAGTAATGCCAAATTAAATACTTTTCATAAGATTTATGTTTTGTTTTGGTTTATTGTTCCATTGTATCTTTTCTTTTTGGCCTATAACCTGCCCATAAACAACAACGAAACAACGAAACAAAACAGCGAACAATATGAAGACGATGATGATTGAAAGAATGGCTCATATTTTGAAGGCATCAAGTTCGGAATGCATTCATTGCTTAATGCTTTTCCTGAAAGATCAAAACAGACCTGGGTTTTAATAATATTTATCATTATTGCTTAATTTAGCCTTTCACATTAATCTGAGCCGATGTGATTAAAGCGTATTAAGAAATTATTTAAGGATCGCCTCAAACATTTTGCCTTAAAAATCTGATATCATGAAACTACTTATTATTGAAGATGCAGATGGGATAGCTAACTTTTTAAAAAAGGGATTAGAGGAAGAGTCATTCAGTGTAGATATTGCGGGCGATGGAAAATTGGGTTTAGACATTGCGTTATCAGGTATTTATGATCTGATATTGCTTGATTGGCTGCTTCCGGGATTAAATGGCCTTGAGGTATGCAGGCTTTACAGAAAACAGAACACCGATACGCCCATTATTTTTCTTACTGCCAAAGACACCTTGCAAGACACCTTGGAAGGACTGAAAGCCGGAGCCAACGACTTTATTAAAAAACCTTTTCATTTCGAAGAGCTTCTCGAAAGGATCAGGGTGCAGTTAAGGCCTAAAACTGGCGAACATGCTATATTCAGGTTCAAAGACATCACTTTAAATACAGCTACCCATCAGGTCTTCAAAGAGGGGCAGGAAATTTTACTCACCCAAAAAGAGTTTTCGCTTTTAGCATATTTGCTGAGAAATAAAAATCAGGTGTGCCGCAGAACTTTAATTTTAGAGAAAGTGTGGGATATTCATTTCGATTACAACACTTCGGTGATTGATGTTTTTATTAACTCACTCCGAAAAAAACTTGGAGCAGACGATCTTGAAGCATACATTCAAACGGTAAGAGGTGTTGGTTACATTATGCGCGAAACATGAAACCAATATCTTATAAAAACAGAATTGCATCAAACTATATAGGTGCTACTGCCAGCCTGATTCTGTTTGTTTTTGCCTTGATTTATTGCATCATTGAGGCATCCATTTATCACAACATCGACAGGCAGCTCCATACTGCCTGTATAAAACACACACAGGAAGTTACAATTGAAAACGGAAAGATTAGATTCATAAATAAATCGGAATGGGAAGAACGCGAACATCTGGAGGCTGATGTTACGCCACTTTTTATTGAAGTACGTGACAAAAACGGAAAGCTCTGCGACAAATCGCCCAACCTGAAAAGCGAAAGCCTCAGTTTCGACTATGAAAAAACCAGGCAAAAAGCTTATAATACCAGATTAAACAATCAGCTTATCCGGGCCAAAATACTACCAATCATCCACAACTATACTGTTGAGGGCTATATCGTTGCGGCCTTGCCTATTGCCGGGCAGCTACAAACGCTCCATATACTGCGTACTATTTTATTAACCAGTTTTCCCTTTCTATTAATTGTGCTTTATTTTATTGCCCGCTATCTGGCTGGTAAGAGCATACAACCCGTAAATATTATTACCCGCAAAGCGCGCACCATTCAGCGGGATAGCCTTAATCAACGTATTCCAATACCCGTTCGCAAGGATGAATTGTATGAACTGGTGATGGCCATTAATGACTTGCTCGATCGCATTGAGAACAGCATGCAACGCGAAAAACAATTTACTGCAGATGCTGCCCATCAATTAAAAACACCCTTAGCTGTGTTAAAAGGCACTTTGGAAGTGCTCGTCAGGAAAAACCGCAGCGAGCAAGAATATAAACAAACCATTCAAGAAACAGTTCTTGAAATTAACCGTATGGGGACAATTGTTGACCAGCTCCTGCTTTTGGCACGTTTCGATAGCACTCACTACACGCAACAACAAACTGTTGTATCGCTTGTGTCTCTTATGGATGATATTATTCAGCGCTTCTCTCAACAAATAAATGAGAAAAATCTTGTTATTAATTTTGTACCCGAGCAAAACCTCGACTTGCAAACAGACCCTTTTCTCATAGATATCATTTTTGAAAATTTGATTTCAAATGCCATAAAATATTCTCCCGTTGGTGGAACCGTCGAAATAGAACTCCCGGACGATGAAAACGACTTTATTTTCAGCATAAAAGACGAAGGTATTGGTATTGATCCAGAGGAACAACAAAAAATTTTTAATCCTTTCTACCGATCGCAACAAGCTATAAACACCAGGGAGCGAGGCGATGGATTGGGCTTATCCATCGTTCAAAAGGCCTGTGAGTTATTAGGATTTCAATTGTTTATTGAAAGCAAACCAAACAAAGGAACACAAATTTCTATCCGATTCGATAAGTCAGTCTAATGTTTTGATTTGATGCATTTTTACAGGTTAATTGCTTAAAAACGCTGTGATAGTGTTGCATAAATTCGGTGATAATTTGAAGCGGACTCAAACGTACCTTCATAATAGATGCCAACAGAAAGTTTTCGCGTTAGCTGAACATTCATGTTAATCTCTCCCATATGCTGTTTTAGTTTGCTAAGCATATCAAAGTAGGATTGATTGACATAGCGGTAGCCAAAACCCAACGAAATCCTGCCTTTATTCAAATACTGATAAAACATCCCACTTAAAATATTACCCTTGAGATAGGCATTTTCGAGGTAGGTATGCGACAGACTAGCCGAAAGTTGTGTGCCGGGAATTCTGGCTATCGAAACGAAGGAATAGAGATTCTTTGATGATCTGGGATCTGATTTCCTTTCGCGGTAACCTGCACTCACACCAATTGTCAGAAGTTTTATGGGTTTGTAGGTAAGCCTTAGATTGTAGCCTTGCAGCATTTCTTTCTCCAATAAACGTTCTACAATGTCCTTATAAGTTTCGTAGTAGATGATATTATTCCTGTTGTTGAAAGAGATACTAGCAGAGAGTTTTCTGCTAAATTTATACCTTAAAATCAGGTAAAGATTAGTCAGTGCGCTACGGTCAGAAGCTATATCCAGGTTTTTTTTATACAACTCAAATTCAGCGGAACCAAAAAAATATAATCCTTCAAAGATCGTATTGGAATGCTGCACATAAAGAAATCTTCTGTCGGTAAGGCCATTATTTTGCTGCTCCATCACCGAAAGCGTAGTTTGTAGCAAACCATTTTTTGAATTGACCTGATGACTGATATAGCCTCCAAATTGCGCCAGGTTAAAATTAAAGCTGTAATCCCTGTAATCAGGACGTGCGCCACCCACAGCGCCAATCGTAAAGGCGCCCTGCCTGTATTCGGCCTGCAATCCATCTATCGCACCCACGCTGCTTAACTTTGGGTTGATTTTTCGGCCAAAACTGAGCGCAAAATGGTCATTAAACTTATACCCTAACGAAAGGTCATAAATCTTTAGTCCATTGTAAAGGTTCCTCTGTATTTCATCCCACTGTCCATTGCGGTGACTAAAAACAAGATAAGTTTCCAGGCTGAGATTACCATCCAGCAAGTTACGTGCTTTCATGGCATAGTTGTATCGCATTTTCTGGCTGTTACCTCCTTCGGTATTCGAAAATCCCGAATAGGATGCCACCCGGAAGCGGCCGCTTATATCGGCTTTCAATTTCGGTGCTGTATCTGCAATTTCCTTTTGACCAACACTTTCCGGAAAATCAGGTAATTCTTCCTCCTTAATAAATGCTGAAACCGGATCCTCTTCATTTTTAACTAAACCGTCATCTTTCTCGTTTGATGCAGTTTTAGCAGATACAAAGCTGAAAAGTTTGTCACCAACTTTGAGATCAACCGCAGCAGGCAAAGGCTTACCAACGGCCGACAGACTGGAAAGATTGGTTAAAACCAAAACCGGAACAGATTGACCACTACTTTTAAAATATAAGGTGTCACCGGCTTTAAGGCCTTCGGTTTGTGCGAATCTTACATAAACATTGACGCTTGTAATGTAAGAAACTTCGCCCTGCATTTCGACGCCGGTATCTTGTGCAGAAACAGGCAGCCACCAATAGCCAAAAGCAAAAATCAGGAAAACAAGTTTTTTCATCGGATATTTTTTTTGCTGTTGTGCCAACGGATTAGCTTATCACTATCACCATTTGGATGACATTCCAAACAAGCATTGCTTTCATACACGTATCCGTTAATTCCCTGATGCTCGTCGTCCATATCAATTTGGTTGTGTTCGTGACAGTCGGTACAACTGAATATGGCATAATTAGTTGGATTCGTATGGCAATCGGCACAAGTGTTCCACTCACCCCGGTGTTCACCTGAATAAATTGGAAAATAGAGCGCATCATGGTTAAAGGTGGAAGGTTCCCAGCTTATTTCGGTATGGCAAGTCTGGCAATCTGTGGGGAATTGTGCACTCTGATGCGGCGGGTCTGTTGTTTGATTGTAATCATCTGTATGGCAGGCATAACATGTGTTATCAGTCGCTATATAATCGCCGTTATGACAGAGCATACAATCGTTGGCAATAGCGGCATGAGCGCCATTCAACACATAAAAATCATTGTGGATGGGAAAAGTTGCCGGTTGCCAGTTGGGTTCGGTTGTATGGCAAGATGCACAATCTGTTGACAAGGCCAAGGCTTCATGGCTTGGGTTTACGGATTGATTATAGGCAGTTTCGTGGCAGGCAACGCATTCCATAGGGGTGTCAACATAGCCATCAGCGTGGCATTCGGCACAAAGTAGCGTATTGTGTGCACCGGTGAGTGGAAATTCGGTCAGGTTGTGATTAAAGCCTCCATCGCCGTTTCCGGTTGGATGACAGGCAAAACAAGCTTCACTTTCGTAGGCGTATCCAGGTACTCCCTGATGTTCTTCATCCGTATCAGGTTGATTATGATCGTGGCAGTCGATGCAGCTGAACAAGGCATAATTGGAAGGCTGCGTATGGCATGAAGCACAGCTTTCCCACTCTCCACGATGTTCGCCTGTATAAATCGGAAAATACTGACCGTCATGATCAAAAGTTGATGGCGTCCAGGCATTTTCATCATGGCACTCAAAACATTCTGTTGAAAACTGCAGGGATTGATGCGGTGGGTTTTGCGATTGCACGTATTCCTCCGTATGACAAGCATAACAAGTATTTGGAGTATTGTTGTAGTCTCCGTCATGACAAAAAACACAATCGTTTGCTATTACATTGTGTGCACCAGCCAATACATAATAGTCGTTATGCAAAGGAAAACTGGCAGGCTGCCAGCCGGGTTGCTCGTCGTGACAATCCGCACAAGTCGTTTCCAATTCCAAAGCTGTATGGTTCGGATTTAAACTTTCCAGATAAGCATCCATATGACAGGCATCACAGTTTGTAGGCGTTCCGGCATAACCACCGGCATGACATTCCTCGCAATTTGTGCTGGTATGTGCCCCAAGCAATGGAAAATTTGAGAGGTTATGATTGAAGCTGTCATCATCAGCATTTCCCAGCGGATGACACTCAAGACATGCCGTGCTTTCATATATATATCCGCCTACTCCTCGATGCTCATCGTCCATCTCCGACCTATTGTGATCATGGCAACTTATGCAGGTAAATTGTGCATAATCCGAAGCGGTTTGATGACAATCTGTGCAGCTATTCCACTCGCCATTGTGCTCGCCGGAATATATTGGAAAAGAAAAAATATCATGTTGCCTGTAGTCTGCCGGCCTCCAATCAGGATCTGTTGTATGACATTCTTTACAGTTTTCAGAAAAGTTAAGGCTGCTGTGATTGGGATTGTTTGACGTTTGATAATCTGACAAATGACAGAAAACACAATCGGTCGAAAGGCCACTATAGGTACCCTGGGTATGACATTGACTGCAATCAGGAATATCATGTCCTTTTGAAAGCGGGAAAAAGTCGTGATTGATATCAGTACCCGACCAACTGAATGCATTAAACTGATGACATTCAATACAATCTAAAGAATAATTCCCGGCTACATGATCCGGCTCTTTTGCCTGAAGGTAATCTTGCTCATGGCAGTCAATGCAATCCACTCCAAGGGGTTCAAAATTCAGCGTGGAGGCCGAGGTATGACAGTCGATGCAATCTGCCGTGAAGTGAGCCCCCAGCAAAGGAAACCGACTCATCTGGTGAATACTCGTAATGTTATTGACGATCCAGGAATTGGTTTGATGGCAATCACCACATTCCTGACTGGTTGTTTGCTGATGAATATCGGTATGACAACTGATGCATGAGGGCTCTGCCTCGTTAAATACCAGGGTTGGATGACAACTTTGACAATCCGTTTTAGCATGTTGACCGTCCAGCACAAATCCTGTCGAAACATGATCAAAGGGATAAGTGCCAAGAATCAATTTCCATCCCTCACTGTTGTGGCAATCACTGCAAGCTATTTTAAGCTCCTCCCCATGAGGGTTCTGCGCAAATATTTGTGGTATAAGGAATACCAGAAATAAAAAAATCAATGACAGGCTTCGCATCGGTAATCAATTTTATAGTGAGTAACAGTTTGGTTATTAAGCAGTGTTTTTTTGTGGCAATCACTACAAGCCAGGTTTTGATGTGCACCATCAAGCACAAAACGGGTTTTGCTGTGGTCAAAAAGCAATAGATCCCAACTTTGCGCACTATGACAGGTAATACATGAATTAGCATTGGATGTCTCTTGATCAAATTGTCCGGCGTGCGGATCAGTATGACAGGTTTTACAGTCTTGCTTGGTCTGGTTAAAAATATGCTCTTTTTGATTGGTAATGGGGTTGGGTTTGATATGGCATTCGCGACATTCGAGGCTGGCATGTTCGCCTTCCAGCTGATATCCTGTGAGCTCATGGTCAAATGATATGCGCTGCCAGCTTTGTTCACTATGGCAGGCTTTGCAATCATTTTCGGGATAATACTTTGGACTGATCGCAGGTTTGTGGGGATCCTGATGGCAATCAACACAAAACTCGCCAATATTCCGGAAATGCCATTGATCATTACTAAGGTGACATTCAAAACAAGGGGTGGCAATATGAGCTCCACGCAAGGCAAACGAGGCCTGCTGATGTTGCTCAATCCCGAAATTACTGGGCGTAAAACCTGCTGTTGTATGGCAGTCAATACAATCCGAATTAAAATTGGATGCCGTAAATTCAGCCTGATGGTAATCGGTATGGCAGTCCATACAGCGGTTATGAGGCAGGGGATCAGTATAACTATTTTTGTGACACGACTTGCAACTCAGGCTTTTATGACGCCCTGTGAGCGGATACTGCGTTGCATTGTGGTCAAAACTGATTAATCCTTTGATCTGTTTAAAGGAGTTTTCGCTATGACACTTCTTACAATCGTTTCCAAATTTTCCGTTATGCACATCCTCATGGCAGGCAACACAGCTCTGGTGATCAATTGGTTTAAATAATTGATAATCGTTGTTATTTTTTATTGTTATGGGATGACATTCGATACAATCAACTTCGGTATGCTTACCTAAAAGCGGAAATTGTGTTTCCTGATGATCGAAGGCAGAAGTAGGCTTAAAAGCTTTATAATCGTGGCATTGTAAGCAATCATTCGGCAAACTTTGCTGGTGATAGTCAGCATGACAATTTAAACAATCTGTTGACAAACCCAGGTAGGAAAACTGTTTTTCTATAATTTTCGGATTGGTAATAAATTCTTTAGTATGACATGATTTACAGCTTGTTTCGGCATGCTGCCCCTGCAATTCGTAACTGGTAAGGTCATGATTAAAAGTGGTGGTATCCCAATTTATAATTTTAAACTTCCTGCCGTGATGATCGCTATGGCAGGCAATACAAGCCTCTTTTTTTACTTCTTCAGAAGCATGATATCCCTTATTTTGAGATATTCTTTCGTTAAGCAACTCATGGCAGTCCAGGCAAAGCTGGTCGGAAACTTTTTTCCCCAACTCATGACAAAGTGTGCAATTGCTCAGTCCCTCCAGATGGGCATGAGGTTCGGCAAGGTCGCCCGGCGACAACTGAGCCCGTAAACTAAGCTGTGAACCGATTATTATCAGCAGAAAAACTATTATGCTTTTTAGATTACTATTCATTTTAATGTTTCAGCAAGGCTTCTCCGAATTTTTTAGTAATTGTAATACCGGCATTTTCAAGAAATTTTGAAGGCAGTTCTCCCCCGGCAAAAATGTAAACCAGATCATTAGCTTGTTGATATTGATCACCATCAACCGCTATTGTTATAGTAGCATCTTCAATAGCCAGCAAGTTAGAATTGAACAAAACCTTCAGTTTTCCTTGTGCTATTGCCGCTTCAACCCGTTCCTGATTTTTAGGTTTAATCCGCTGAAAACCATCCCTGCGATAGGACAGCATCACTTCATTTTGATCGCACAACAGCAAGGCTGATTCCACTGCCGAATCTCCTCCCCCAACCACACAAATCTTTTTATTGCTAATATCTTCCGGTTCGAGCAGGCGATAGGCCACTTTCTGACTGTTTTCGCCGGGGATACCGAGCTTTCGGGGTGTCCCTCTTCTGCCGATAGCAATCAGCACCTTAGCAGCAGTTAAGGTTTCGCCCTTAGCGGTAACAACTTCAAAATATGTCTCTTTTTTCTCTATTTTTTCAATTTTGGTTTGTTCTTTTATAGCCAATCCATTTTTATTTAGCGCTTCATTCCAAATAGTTAGCAGCTCCTGCTTGTTGGTTTCAAACAACTTAACTTTACCATATAGTGGCAAATCCATGGCCGAAGTCATTACTATTTTAGATCGAGGAAACGTAAATACAGTCCCCCCGAGTGTATCCTGTTCAACAGTTAAAGCATTTAATCTAAGTTTTTTGGCCGTAAGACATGCGGAAATGCCAGCAGGTCCGGCTCCTATTATAATAAGGTCATAAGTAGCACCATGACTTTTGTGGAGCTGTTGCGCAAGATTTTCCACCGCTTGTTTGCCCTGCTCCACAGCATTTTTGATTAGCCCCATGCCTCCTAATTCGCCAGCAATATAAATTCCCGGCACATTGCTCTCAAAATATTGATTAACATGTGGCAGATCCACACCTCTTGTGGCTGTGCCAATGTGCAGGGTGATGGCCTCTGTTGGGCATGCGTGGAAGCAGGCGCCGTGACCGATGCAGCGTGAAGCATTAATGGTTGTTGCCCTGCCATTCATAATGCCAATGATGTCTTTTTCGGGGCAAGCCGAAATGCATGCACCGCTTTGAATACACTTGTTTGGATTGATTACAGGATGAAGTGAAACAGGTTCGTATAAGCCCGATTCGCGTGCCTGCTCAATCTTTTGGCCTACGAGCCGGGATTGCCTTCTGAGCTTTAGAACATAGATTAGAATGATAAGCCCAAAAAGCAAAAACACAGCCCCGTAAATCAGAATTTGTTCTGTAAAAACGGTGTCCATCAAAATATCCATTTATAGCCGAATAAAAGCGTAACAATAACATGTATAATCATGATTATAAGCATTAATAGGGCAAAGGGCAAATGAGCCACATGCCAATAGCGAAAAAGATTTTGCATCGTTTCAAGACGTTTAATCTTTCTGCCAAAAGCTAAATTGCGTTTTAAAATTGCAATAATTTCTGATCTGTTTTCAGCAGGAACACCAGCCTCTTTAAGATGGCTGGAAATCAAGCTAAGCTTAACCGGTTTCAAAGCGCTTTGAGTAGTATCCCTGTTTGTAAAAGATAACGCCTGCAATTCTGCTGTGATCGATTCACGCACTACATCATCGGTAATTAAATTTTGCAGGGTCTGCTCCGATTCCTTGAGTAAGTTTTGAATATCCGTTCGTGACATCATTCTGCCTTCGATAGTGTGAGGAATCTGCAAATAGATATAACGACCCAAAATTCCGCTTAAAAAAACAGCTACCATACTCCAGAAACTAATTGCTACGATACCACCAAATTTGAAGGCTGTATGAAAAAGCACTAAAATAGGCCCCAGTGTACACATAAAAATATGAAATTCGAGCCAATGCTTTAGCAATCCTATGCGACGCAACCCTTTGATTCTCTTCCGCATCATATACGACCCAACGCCAATAATCATCA
>JACCQN010000028.1 GCA_015709215.1 Bacteroidales bacterium | reverse complement strand
TATCATTAACAAACCCAAATTTTAGGGGGGTCAGTATGCCGGAATGGGGGGTCAGTATCGTCCGGAATTTGCAGCTATCTAGAGAAAGGGAACAGCCGTTTGAATAACATTTAAGTTTTTCTTATTGAGATTACTCTTTGGGTCAGAATTGTTTTGAGAGATGCCAGGGACTTTCTGAAATAAGATAAAAGTAACTATTGCTAATAGTCTTAGCACAGGTCTATATGTAATGCTCAATTGTTTCATGGCAAGTTTTATTTAGATAGGGTTGTTCATTTTACAACAATCTCACATTATAAAAACCCTTCATTTTCACTTTAGGTTTGATGGGGAAGCAGTAAGAGACATAAACTTCTGGACTGCCGTAGCTCAGCTTGTTGGATAATTCTTTTATTCCCAGGTCATAAGCAGCTCCAACAGAGAAATTATTCCATTTCAAGCCGGCCAGAACTCCAAATTCATTAGGAGTTTTATAGGTTAGCCCCCCATAGATAAAATCATTGTATTTTAAAATAGCATGCACTTCGATGAAATTCGAACTCTTGGTTCCGGAATATAAAGCCCCGGTTACAAGATCAAGCTTGTTTCTGAATCTGTCCAGGAGTTTAATCTCATAACCGGCCATCAAATTAAAAAGCATTTGTTGATTCAATTCCACAGATCCAACTTCAGTTTTAGCGCCTAAAACGTTATATATGGAAACACCTGCAAACAAATTTTCTTTAAAAACATATTGCATTCCCAATCCCAGATCAAACATAGAACCCGATTGTTTGCCTGAAGAAGCCAGCAAGGGGTCGCCAGGGTCAAAGTAAACAAAGTCATCAAAATTCAATGTTCTTCGGGATAAATCGAATGAAAGACCTCCGCTTAGGGCATGAGAATCATTAATTTTTTTGTGGTAGGCATAGTTCAGCCTGATATTTAAGTTTTGATTCAAGGGAAGGTTATCATATTGGACTATGACTCCTAATCCACTATTGATGCTGAAAAGTGGTGTCTCCAGATTCATCAGGTAGTTTTGTGGATGAATTTTGTTCCCTTCAAAGTCCTCAAAACCCAGCCATTGCTGACGTGTAAGCAAGGTAGCATGAACACAGGATTCAGAGCCTGTAAAAGCTGGGTTAATGATTGATTGGTTAAACATATAATTTGTAAATGCTCTATCCTGTTGAGCAGTAAGAGTTGCTGCAAACAGTAATAGCGAGCCTATAAGTGTAGTAATGTTTTTCATGCTATTCGAAAATTATGGTGTTAATATCACTTTCAATACGATAAGGCTTCGACTTATTGATGATATCTTGTCCAAACCGAGCCTCTACCTCTAAATCGGGCACAATCAGAAACTCACAATTTTTTATCATCTTTTCTCCAATTTCAAGCTTTTCAGCAATCAGGACAGCCTCGCCTCTTTGGAAGCCATATTTTATTGCTTCTTCCACATTTTTGGCCTTGATATTTTCTTTTGTAATGCTATTATTTATCAATAAATCAAAAACTTTAGCGGCACTGATGCTGGATATTTTTTGATCCGACCTCCATTCAGCCATCAAAGCGTTTTCAAATACAATAATGCTAAGGTAAGGTTTGCCATGCATAGAAGATTCGTATAAAACGCGATTCTGCAAACTATCCACAATAGGCTCTACCTGATTGATCGCTGGGAGCTCTTTGGGAATAAAATTTCTAGCCAAAACCCTGAACTCTGTCCTTCTGCTTAAGCTAAATGCTGCCTCTTGTTTTTGCCTGGGGGTTAAACGATTCATATAGGCTTCGGTTAACTCAACACCTTTTTCAAAAAGGTATCCGTCAATAATAATATTTTTTTCCATTATTCTCGGAACTTTTTTACCATAGCCCTTTGCTTTAAGCCTTTCTGGATCAATGCCTGTGCTTACAAGATAGTCAACAACCGTTTGGGCCCTTTTTTGGGACAACTCGTCGTTGTATTCATCCGAAGCTCGTGGGTCGGTGTGCGACCTTAACTCGATAATGAGTCCCGGATTATCCTTCATGATAGTCACGAGCAATTGCAAAGAGTCTTTATATTGCGGGAGTAAATCCCATCTGTCGAGTTCATAACGGATTTCAGGCAATACGATCGGTTTTTCAGGAATCGGCGTCAAAACAGCATCAATCACAAAAGACTGATCCGATAAAAATCCTCTGGTACTAAGCTGTTTTACAACTGCAAAATGGTCTTTCTTTTCAAATTTGATGGTATAATCCTGGTTTTCGGATAGGAATGAGGAATCAATATGGTATGCTCCTGCCAGATTAGAAAGTACTTGAGTAATTTCTGTTTGATTTTTGTCAAAAAGCGTAACCATCACTTCCTGAATGGGTAAACTTGTGTTTTCGTTTGATGCAACACCCCTTAAGTCAAAATATAAAGGAAACCTGGCATAGCTGTATAGGTCATCCCCGCCAATGCTTCCAGGTCTGTTACTTGATAACAGGCCGGAAGATGCATCATCTGGTACAAAGTTGAAGTCATCCCCAACTGAGTTAATGGGTTGATGTAAATTAACAGCTTTAGTGAAAGTAGTATCCTGAATATTTGATTTGAAAATATCCAAACCTCCAAAACCAGGATGTCCTTCCGAAGCAAAAAATAAAACTGAATCTCCCCAAACAAATGGGAAAACCTCATCGAGCGGCGTATTTATTACATTACCCAGGTTTTGTGGAGATTCAAAATTTCTGTGACGTGCAGCCCGCTTAGCCATCCATATGTCTTTTCCGCCAAAACCCCCTGGCCTGTTTGAAGCAAAGTAAATAGTTAGTTCATCTGCGCTTACCCAAGGATGTCCAACATTAGCACCAGCTTCAGCTAGCACTATCTGAGGCTTGCTCCAGCCATTGCGTTTTCTGTCGCTTTGTAAGATTTCGCAGTAAGTAATCTCTGTTGAACCTTTCAAACATCTGGTAAAATACATTGTAGTAAACCTGCCATTGAAAGCCGGGCCCCCTTCATTGGTTTCTGTATTCACTACTTTGGCTTCATCAACGCTAGTAATATGTGACCAGCTGTTGCCATCGAACCTGGCACTGTAAAGGTCAGAAAAGGATCCGCCAGTCCACTGCTCCATTTGCTTGCCTGCGCTGCCTTTTCTGTTAGAGGAAAAAATAATCTCCTTGTGATCTTCCTGGCTGAAGGCAAGACCAAAATCATTAGCAACACTGTTAATAGTTGTCAAGTTAACAACCTCAAAAGGATAATTTGGGTGATTCTTCTTTTGAAAAGCAATGATTTCCGATCCTTTTAAGGCAATAGCATTTTCAGGGTCTTGTTTCAGCCTTTTATTAAACCACAACTCAGCTTCAGCCGGTTGATGTGTTCTAAGTAAAGCAAGACCTAGCCGATTCCAGAGCTCTGGATTTTTTTCAGTGATTTTGGCATCTGCAATCTTTTTATACCAAACTACAGCCTCAATATGGTTTCTGGTTTCAAAATAACAATCGGCAATTTTAATGGCTAATTGTTGTTTTTTGTAGGAATTTTTATCCATTTTATCCCATGCTTTGAGGTAAGTCTCCAAAGCAGAATGGTACTGAAGCATTTTAACTGAGGCATCCCCTTTTTCGATGAGCTTATCCTGGGCAAAGCTATACTTCCAGGGTAGTAGCATGGAACTGGCAAGAATAATTAAGACGAAATATTTTTTCATAATCGGATGTATTTCTGATTGTAAACTGTAAGAGCTAATTTTTAATTAAATCAATACTTTATAAAACGAATTGACTTGATCATCTTGCTGTCCTTTAGCTGTATAATGTAAAGTCCACCCGGTAAGTAATCAATGTCGAATCTAATTATGTCATCATTGGGGACAATTTTGCTTAGCATTTTTGTGCCCTCTATGCTAAAGATGTTGACATCAATACTTTGATCAGTAAACCCTTCTGCCTTCAGGAATAAGCCAGACTTAACCGGATTTGGAAAAACCTTGCTATCGTCACGTAAAAGCATGACAACTCCTTGTTTTTCATGACTGTCCCCATTAAATGCTGTGGCCTTGAGGTAGTAATAATATTCAGCCTCAGGAGCTTCATTACCCGAAGAATTGTTGCCATCCCACTTGCCTCCAACTTCATTGATTTCATAAATGAGTTTGTTTTGCCGATCGAAAAGACTCACTTCCAGCTCACCAATACCTTCCGTTCTAACCTCAAAGAAATCATTGTAACCATCGCCGTTAGGTGTGAAAACATTATTGGCTTCCATTTCAACCTTTACATCAACAAAGATCGATACCGTATCCGTTTCAACACAAAAATGTGGTTCACCCGAATTAAGTGTCAATACTGGATATTGGTAACCATAACTTGTATAACTATGGATAGGCTGGAGCGTAGTATCAGAAGTGCCATCCCCAAATTCCCATACCCATGAATCAGGGTTATTGGCTGTAAACGAAAACTGGACTTCGAGCGGTGAGAATCCACTGTCTGGAAGCGCTGTAATTTGTGGGTTAAGGTAAACAAGCGGATAGATAGTGGTATCTTTTGAAACTATGCATTGTTGCTGATCTACAACAGTAAAAAGATATTCACCAGAACTGAGGTTACTCAGCTGAGCCGAGGCAGTTTCGTTATTTAGTAAATATTGGTATGGTGGCGTTCCGCCAGAGGCATTTAAAGTTGCGGAGGCCGTTCCATCACCATAGCAAACTTCATTTCCCACATTAACTGAAAGTTGAAGCAACTGATAGCTGGGGTCAATGTAAACCTGATGTTTTTGTTCGGTAAAGCAACCTGCACTGCTGAAAGCCTTAAAGGTGGCTTCGTAGCTGCCCGGACTTTCATAGATATGCGCAGCTACAGGGTTTTCTGTATAGGTGCTATCGCCAAATTCCCATATATAGGAAGCAATGGTATAAGGCTCTGCTATGGTGGCCGAACCTTCAAAGCGTACTTCTTTCCAAGTGCAAAGATTATCCCAGCTACTAATCACTTCTGGAGCAGGCTTAGAATACCTGGTAACAACCAGGGTGTCATTATTGAGGTTGTCATCTCTGGTATTTATCAGCCAGACTTTGAAACGGTATTCACCATCCTGCGATAGATCAACAGTGGCATCAAAGGTGAACTCAATGTCATTATAGATTGCACCGGGGATAGTATCGTAAAAGACAGGCCCGCCATTTACCTGATAAGCCAATTTCAAATCAATAAAAGGAATGTCGCCAAACTGCCGAAGCATCACCGTCACGTCTTCGAGTTCGGTTTGAGCACAATCCAGGTTGGGATTGATAAGGTCTGTTACACCGAAATCAACAAAAAACTCTGTGCAACCAATATCAGGAGCCGCATCATTGCGTATCAGGCCATTGATATCGAGCAAGATTCCAGGTATAGGAATACCTGCTCCGTTTAGTTCACGCTGATAAGGCAAGGGATTGTCCTCCGCAGCAAACAGGGGAGGCAGGTTTTTTGAATTAGCATCGCCATTAATAGCTTGCCCCCAATCATCAAGGTTATAATAGTTTGTGCCGGCAAGGTGACCAATCAGGCCGTTAGGGTGGTAATAGTTATTAAAATCGAAAGAGTAGTCTAGTGCTTCACTACTTATAAAAGCAGGAGTTCCTCCGGTATAGATATTAAATATGTTATTTTTAAATTGATTATTACTGCCTCCAACTAAAAGCAAGCCAATGCTTCCTTCGCTGATATCTTCATTTTTAATGTTAATAGAATTAAAAAAGACTTTGCTGTTTGATGAATAATAGAGATAAATTCCAGTGGATGAGAAATTCCCGTGAGTAATGATGTAATTGTTATAAATCAGTGTTGAATCGTAGTAGTGTAAATAGATCGCCTGTCCTGTATGATTAGCATTTTGTTTCATGAAATTGTTACGAATAACAATATTGCTGCCATTATGTGCTCCAACAGCTCTCTCTCTTGTATTTGAAAAATTATTTTCGAATTGAACATTCCTTGCCTGCTCGACATATAAGGCGTGACTTACATTAGAAAAGCTATTTTCAGATATTGATATATTATAAGGTCTTTCTGAGACTGTTCCATCTGAACTCGAAAGAACGATTGAATAACCTTCATTTCTATCACCTATAAAGTTAGAATTTTGGATATTAATATTGTTTGATCCTGAAGTTATGTTAAAAGTATTATAATATCTAGATTGAAAATAGCAATTTTTAACATTAATATATTTAGATGATCTACTAATATCCAATATGTTAGTTCCAATAAAGCCAATTTTATTTAAGGTAATAAATGCAGTTTCAATTAGTTTTAGTTTTGCATCTTCATGTTGATCATACTGTATGATGACAGCAGAGCTATCAGCACTTTCAGATTCAAAAGTGACGGTATTAATTTCTGAAGCACCGGTGATTTGACGAATGACTAGTTGTTCTTCATACACGCCATCTCTAACCTTGAAAGTTACTGGACAGGATATGCCTGCATGATTTAAGACTTCAATTGCTGAACTAAAATTAATAAAGTCAGGATTTGTGCCTCCTATGGTATATTCACCGCACAGCTTTGATGCAACATTTGTTGCAATGGTATCATTTGCCGCATTACAATCTGTCGATCCATTGGGCAGACTAGTCCATATCTTTATTTCGTAAAGTCCACCTTCAAAATCAAAGTTTCCGATAGTGACTTCAGTATTTTCTTTGTATGCTAGGTTGCCAGTCCATTGGAAAGGAGTTTGCAATTGGTTGTTAACTTGCCATTCAATTGTTACTGCATTTAAACTAGCGGAGCCCTGATTTTGTAGTTCCACAATTACATTATTGTTGCCGGGATCAACCGGGCTGAGCGGTGCTAGGATAAAGTTAATACCGGCATCAGGTTGACAAGGTTCGTACTCTTTAGCTCCAAGATCGGGTGAGGTCTGGTTGCGTGGTGTCCCGTCTATATCATGACTTACTTCAGAAAGGGGAGTACCTGCATTATTTAACAGGATTTGATTCATTGATAAATCCTCGTTTTCTCCAAAAAATGGTGGTACAGCAAATGAATTAGCATCGCCATTAATAGCTTGCCCCCAATCATCAAGGTTATAATAGTTTGTGCCGGCAAGGTGACCAATCAGGCCGTTAGGGTGGTAATAGTTATTAAAATCGAAAGAGTAGTCTAGTGCTTCACTACTTATAAAAGCAGGAGTTCCTCCGGTATAGATATTAAATATGTTATTTTTAAATTGATTATTACTGCCTCCAACTAAAAGCAAGCCAATGCTTCCTTCGCTGATATCTTCATTTTTAATGTTAATAGAATTAAAAAAGACTTTGCTGTTTGATGAATAATAGAGATAAATTCCAGTGGATGAGAAATTCCCGTGAGTAATGATGTAATTGTTATAAATCAGTGTTGAATCGTAGTAGTGTAAATAGATCGCCTGTCCTGTATGATTAGCATTTTGTTTCATGAAATTGTTACGAATAACAATATTGCTGCCATTATGTGCTCCAACAGCTCTCTCTCTTGTATTTGAAAAATTATTTTCGAATTGAACATTCCTTGCCTGCTCGACATATAAGGCGTGACTTACATTAGAAAAGCTATTTTCAGATATTGATATATTATAAGGTCTTTCTGAGACTGTTCCATCTGAACTCGAAAGAACGATTGAATAACCTTCATTTCTATCACCTATAAAGTTAGAATTTTGGATATTAATATTGTTTGATCCTGAAGTTATGTTAAAAGTATTATAATATCTAGATTGAAAATAGCAATTTTTAACATTAATATATTTAGATGATCTACTAATATCCAATATGTTAGTTCCAATAAAGCCAATTTTATTTAAGGTAATAAATGCAGTTTCAATTAGTTTTAGTTTTGCATCTTCATGTTGATCATACTGTATGATGACAGCAGAGCTATCAGCACTTTCAGATTCAAAAGTGACGGTATTAATTTCTGAAGCACCGGTGATTTGACGAATGACTAGTTGTTCTTCATACACGCCATCTCTAACCTTGAAAGTTACTGGACAGGATATGCCTGCATGATTGATTGCATCAACAGCTTCCCCAAATGTTTCAAAATCAGGGTTATTTCCTCCTATGGTGTATTCCCCACAAAGTGAAGGACGCATCATTCTTACAATGGAATCATTGTCAGGATTAAGATCTGATTGTCCGTTGGGGTTGCTTTGCCATATTTCGAGTAAAACCGGTTCCTGAAAATCGTAGCTGCCCAGTTGGATGTTTTCCTGGGTTTCGGTGAACGAAAGATTACCAGTCCAGCTATAGGCTGGCATTATTTCTCCGTTAACTCTCCAGTTAATGGTAGTATTTGTGAGATTTTGATAACCAAAATTAGATAAGGTGACACTAACAGGATGCTCACCTGAAGCAAATGGCATCTGAGGGCTGTTTAATTTGGTGAGGCCAGCATCAATTGGCAAGGGAGCCAAAATACGCATATTGTCCATAGCCCACAATCCAGTACCGTTGCCCTCCCAGCTAAACCTAAGTCTGGCATTGGTTACTCCGCCAACGGCAGTTGAAATATCGATAATTTCCGGCTTTGAATTTGGTGTAGCAGTATTCCAAGATGAAATCACTACCCAATTCTCACCATCAAAAGCTGATAATTTAGCTGTGGCATTGTTGCCAGGATTGAAATAATGATCAAATTGCAGCAGGATGAAGTTACTTACCGAAGCATCAAAGCTACGTGTTTCGAGTATAACTGTTTCTTCCTGAGCATTATCGGATATAGCAGCGGCATCAAAAATGGCAAATGGTTCGGTAATCGGAAAATTAATCGTTTGACTTCCCGGGTTATCGAAATGCCATAAATCTGTCGGAGTACCGGTTTGGTTGATGTTATTCCAATTTTCAGGCGGTGTAGTGCCATTTGCAGTGTTGAAATCCTCGTTTAAGATATACATTTGTGCTTTTCCATGGGTGGCTGCAAACAGGAAAATAGCAAACAAGGTGAAGGTTAAAAAGCGCATAGCTCTAACATTTTTGGTTATTACAACTTCAATAAATTGTTTGAAGATTCCTAATTGGTAATTGTAGGTCATCTTCAAAATTTAAAGTGCTATTTAGAATCGTTTTAAATAACACTTATTTTACCTTTCAAAGGTGGAAAAACAAATTGGTTATTCTCCTGTTATTTATTAAACGGTAGATATATTAAATAAACGGTCGATTTCATGGGATTAGCGAAAAATTCCCGACAAAAGGGATTAAAAAAAATCAGGATTCTGTCTGAAATGATGGTCCTAAACTCATCTCCACAACCATCCTCGCCCCGCTTTCAGGTTTTATTTTATTGGACACCGCAAAGGCGAAGGCTGTTGCGCCAAATTCTTCGTTGAGGAGTTGGATACGGGTGTAGATCATTTCAAGTCCGCGGGATTTGTGTGTCGATGTTGATTCGGGGGCGATGCCGGGGCCGTTGTCTTCAACAATGCATTGGTAGCCTTCGGGGCTGATTTGTTCAAATCGGATGTTGATAATTCCGGTTTCTTCTGCTTTGTTTGCGCCGTGTTTGATGGCGTTTTCGATAAGGGGTTGTATCAGCATGGGCGGTATCTGGGTGTTTTGCAGGTCGAGGTTTGGGTCGATAAAAATATGAGTCTCCAGCTTGCCATTCATCCTTATTTTTTCAAGGCGGATGTAGTTTTCGATGTATTCCACTTCTTCTTCCAGGCTGATGAATTTTTCGGAGGCATAGTCCAGTGTGCGCCGCATCAGGCGTGATACATCGGATAGATAGCGGATGGCGTTGTCGATTTCGTTTTTGAGGATGGCATTCTGGATGGCGGTGAGCACATTGAAAATAAAATGTGGATTCATCTGTGCCTGAAGGGCTTGCAGTTTAAGTTCGGCCAGCTGCTGCTGTATCTCATATTTGCGCTTTTGCTGTTCGCGCAGGTAACGGATGCGCCAGTTCATGCCAGCAAGGAGCAGTGCAGCAGCAGCCAGGACAAAAAGTATGATAAACCACCATTGCTGCCACCAGGGTTTTAGTATGCTGAAAGGGTAGGAGATGCTTCCTTGTATTTTGTGGATAGGTTTACAAAGCTGCACTTCCAGGATATAATCGCCCGGATCGAGGTTTGTAAAGACAGCTAGTTTTTCAGTACTGGATTGCGACCAGGTGGTATCGAGGCCGAGCAAGCGGTAGCTGTAAAAATCCTTTTCGGGCTCGATACGGTTATTACTTCCAAAATGAAAGCTCAGGTAGTTTTGGTCGTGTTTAAAAGTTGGGTTTAACGGCACTTTGGTAAAGTGCGGTATATTTTTCTGTGCTGGCCAATCGAAGGGTTTCAGGAAAAGATCCAGCTGCCGCAGTTCGGGCTTTAAGGGAGCATTTTTAGTAGTATTGGCTTTTGGGGTGTTGATCAGGAGTAATTCATCGCCATTTTCAAGCCATATCCTTCCCTCATCATCCAGCGTGGCAGCATTAACATCAAAAGCATTGTAGCCATCTGGGTTTCCATAAGCGCTTATGTTGTTTGTGTGGTCTTTTAGCCATGCTCGGAGGTCGAAGCGGTTCAGGGCGCTGTTGGTTCCTGCCCACAGAAATCCCTCCTTGTCGCATTTAACCCATTGAATGGTGCGGCCCGTAATTCCGTCGTTGGGGGAAAAGCTTTTTAGCAGTTTGGGTGTGTCGCTGTCATTGCTGAAAAGATGAATAAGTCCATCGGAGCTGCCAGCCACTAGCAGACTGTCGCCGACAAAGGCCAGTGAGGTGAAATTATTGCTGAGACCGGGGTAGAGCTTGTTGAGATGCGTAAAGCTGTCGGCATAATAACTATATAAACCTTGAAAACGTGAGGCAAACCATATTCTGCCTGCACGTGCTTCGGAGGCGATTGTGAATTGTGGTAAATCAGGATGCTTTTCTTTGGTCATCCAGGGGAGGCCAATCGTTTCATCTCCTTTGAGTACTGCACGCATTACTTCCAGGTTGAAGTTAAAGGTATAGTAAAGGTTATCCTGATTAAGTGTTACATTCTCTTGCCAAAGGGAATTCAGGTATTTTATTTTCTGCCTGTTTATATCATAACTAAAGGTGCCAAGACTTGTACTTACCAGGATTTTATCCTGGCTAAGCGGAAGGATTTTATTGAATTTGATTGGTTGAGGCTTCTTGGTAGCCGTATTTAATTTTTGGATCAGTTTTGCTTTAAGTTTTAAAAAAGTCGATTCGTCGATTTCATAGAAAGAATTATTGTCTAATTCTAATACTTTTATCAATTCGACTAAATTGTAAACAGTAAAATCGCCTGATTTGTCATAATAGCTGTAGGCTGTATCAGAGATATTTTTGTTGTTTAAATCTAATCTTTTTAAGATCGAAAACCATTCATCATAGTTTGCGAGGTAAGTAGTCAGCAGGGTTTTATAGAAGCTTTCGGCCGGAATTGCTTCGTATGTTTGTCCGTTATGTCGCCACAATCCTTTGGTCGTGCTGATCCAGGTATTTTTAGCTGAATCCTGCTGGATGTTGCTAACCGTTTCTGATTTATCCGAAAAAGGAAGCGGCAGGCTGCTGAAAATTTGCAGCGGTAATTGGATCAATCCCTGGTCGAGCGACAAAAACCAAAGGCAGTTGTTGGTAGGATCATATTCGAGTCCCCAGCCATTGATTTTTTCTATTCCCAGCATTTTATTGTAGTTCACCATTTCACCTGCGTTAAAGCGGAAAAGTCCTCCCGGCCCTTCGGCTTCCCAGGCTGCAGCCCATATGTTTCCATAAGGATCTTCGAGCCATTCGAAAACTTGTCCGATACCTGGCTTAACGAATTCATGATCAGCTGATTTGTAGTAATAACTGTCGCGGTTAAACCCGTAATAAGTTTCATTGGAAGAAGTATGAATGCCCGACCAGATTTTGGTTTCTGAATAAAAGTCTCTCGCGGTTCGTTCCAGTTTTTTCGTTTCCGGGTCATAGGTCAGGGTATATGCTGGCTCATTATTGAGGGCAAGAATTTTATCCTCATTTTCAAGGAAATATGTGAAATGTCGCGCGGAAATTGCCATAGAATCAAGCTTGAAATTGATGAGGCTGTCATCTAATAAATATACCGCAAAGACTTCTTTTCCGCCAATTAGCAGTTGTTGGTATTCCGGCAAAAACTTCAAAATCCTGATTTCATCATTGGCAAGCGCGCTGTTTTCGCTGTTGAACCAAACCAGACTGTCGCCATCAAAGCGGGCAAGGCCGTTGCCATAAGTGCCAAACCAGATTTTATCCTGATTATCTTCGATCATGGCCCAAATGCGCATTCCGATGAGGGTATCCAATCGGTTGTCTGGCACAAAAAAGCCGTCTTGATAGCGTACCACACCGGCATCAGTGCCAATCCAGAGCCAGTCGCGCGAATCAATCAATGAAGAACGCACCGAATTGGTTGGCAGCCCTTCAGCTGTCGTAAATTGATTATAATGAAACTGTTGCGCCACAGCCTGGGCAAAGCTGATTAAGGTTAACAGGCAGATGACGAATCTTCTTTTCATCGCTGTGTTTGTTGATTAAATCGGGCGATGGTTTGCACAAATTCATCAATCCGGCGCTTAGCCACATCCAACTCAGTGCCGTCTTCCAATATGACGTAATGCCTTTGATAGCGGCTGTAATTCTTAACGTAATTCAGATTCACCAGGCATGATTTGTGGATTCTGAAAAATAAGGTGTCCGGAAGACTTTCCTCCAGGGCACCCAGGTTTTTGGTAATCACCAGCTGACGGCCGTCAACAGTGAAAAGCCGTGTGTAATTTTCTTCGGCTAAACAATGGGTAATGGTGTGGTAGTTTTCGAGTTGGTATCCGGTGAGGGTCGGAAAGGCGATGCGCGAAAAGCGACTGCCAGAGCCAACAAGACTGGTCAACAATTTTTCAATTCTTTCCTCTTTTTGCTTTTTTACCTGATTCAGCTGAAAGCGGTTCAACACTTCCTGAAGTTCAATAATATTTACCGGCTTGAGCAGGTAGTCGAAGGCAGCATGCTTAATGGCATCGATGGCATATTTGCGGTGTGCCGTTGTAAAAATCACATCAAAAGTAATGCTGCTGAAATAGTTGAAAAGCTCAAATCCATTCCCGTGAGGCATTTCAATATCCAAAAAAACCAATTCAGGTTGATGTTTGTTGATGGCCTTGGCACCTTCTTCCACTGAACTGCAGAGCTCCAGAACGGAAATTTTATCATTAAAATACCGTTGAATCAGTCCATCCAAAGCCTCCCGGGCATTAATTTCATCATCGATGATGATACAAGAGGTTGCTTTCATAAGCCGTTGTTTGATTACTGCATAAAATTAATAGAAAAATGGATGTCAGCCAAAGTTTTTTCAGGATAGGGCATTTTTAAAAATAATCGAAGCACATGAGTAAAGGATCGTATTATTGTGAATACAGGATTAGCTCTAACGATTGCATAGGGGCTAAATATTTCTTTTGTGAAGATTCAGCAAAAAACTTTATGGCCAGGAAGCTGAAAATGGTGCTACTTATTATCTTTGCTGCATGAATTACTCCGAAACCCTCCAGTGGATGTTTGCTCAGCTGCCCATGTATCAACGCGTGGGAGCGGCCGCCTACAAAGCCGATCTGGACAATACCATCCAATTGTTAAAGTTGCTGGACAATCCGCAACAGCATTTCCCGGCAATCCATATTGCCGGCACTAATGGCAAAGGCTCTGTGTCGCATATGATTGCTGCTGTACTGCAAACAGCGGGTTACAAGACAGGCTTATACACTTCGCCCCACCTGCGTGATTTCAGAGAGAGAATACGCGTCAATGGCGAGCTGATCCCCGAAGAAAAAGTAGTTTCCTTTATCGAAAAGCATCAGCAGGACTTTGAGGCCATGCAGCTTTCATTTTTTGAAATGACAGTGGGAATGGCTTTTGATTATTTTGCTGCTGAAAAAGTGGATGTTGCAGTAGTAGAAACCGGCATGGGTGGCAGACTGGATTCTACCAATTTGGTGCATCCGGTGCTGAGTGTGATTACCAATATCGGTTTTGATCATATGCAGTTTTTGGGTGATACTTTGCCCAAAATAGCTGCCGAAAAGGCTGGTATCATCAAATCTGGGGTGCCTGTTGTGATAGGGGAGACACAGCCCGAAGTGCAGGAAGTGTTCACCGAAAAAGCGGCTAAACAGGGCAGCAAAACATATTTCGCAGATCAGCTTTTCGAGGCTCGCCGCATACAACAGGACAGTCAGATGAGCCAGCGATTCGATCTGTGGAAGGGCGATCAGATTTATTACGAAGACCTTACCTTACCCTTATTGGGTCATTATCAGCAGATGAATCTCGTAACGGCGGTTTGTGCGCTGGATCTGATCAGGGATCGGTTTAAATGGTCAGACAACGATTTGTGGCATGGGATGGAAAATGTAGTGCAGCTCACAGGCCTTAAAGGACGCTGGCAGGTGCTGGGTCGCATGCCGCTTTGTGTGGCTGATACAGGACATAACGCTGCCGGAATCCGTCAGAATATGATGCAGCTGAGTCAGTTGCGCTATGAAAAACTGCATGTTGTGCTAGGTGTGGTCAATGATAAAAAGCTGGACGATATTTTACAGTTACTGCCTGCCAATGCCAGGTATTATTTCTGTCGCCCGGATATCCCCCGTGGACTGGATGCAGAAGAGCTTTCAAAAACTGCTTTTGGCTTTGGCCTCAGGGGAGAGGTTTACCATACAGTAACGGAGGCCTATCGCCATGCCCGCGAGCTGGCCGGTGCCAAAGATGTGGTGTATGTGGGAGGAAGTACTTTTGTTGTAGCGGAAGTGGTATAGGAGTTTATGGTTTAATGGCTTTCCATTCCTAAAATAGGTTTGTCATAATCCGAAAGGGTTCGGCCACTTTTAAGGTTGAAAAGGATAAACTGAAGTTTCATGCTTTGATTAAGCTTTTTATAATGAGACAAAAATTGATAATTGTATTTTCTGTACAAAACAAATAATCAACACTGTAGCTTTTCTATTTTTATTCAAGGTTGGATTTTTAGCATCACAGTAAAGGAATGATTTTTAGCCCAGTGCACAGTGTGGTTTATAGCTCTTATTCATAGCTGTAGGACTGGAGTTTAAGCGCAGATAAAAATTTTGTCCAAATACAGTATATACTTCAGATAGGTTAACTAAAATATATGAGGATGGACTATTCAAGTGCGAAAATTTAGTCAGAACTTAACCGCTGTTTCTCACATTTTGATCTGCTGGCTGGTCAAAAGCAGGCTAAAGTTTTATTGTCACAGGTTCTAAAAAAGATATTTTACTAAACAGCGCTAAAAGCAAAATGCCTGCTGTTGCAGGCATCTGAATGATTCAGCGGAGGAAGAGGGATTCGAACCCCCGGAGGCTTGCACCTCAACGGTTTTCAAGACCGTCGCAATCGACCACTCTGCCATTCCTCCGCTGCAAAAGTACTAAATTTTGTTTCCATGCAAATAGGTGCCTTTAAAAAAGCTTGGATTTTTTATCAGCTCAGACTGATTATTTGTATGGAATCATTGGTAGATAATTGTTTAATTTTATTTTTTTAGGTTTTTTTCTAATTCATTGAAAATCTTGCATTAACTTATAACTTTTAGCCGTTAGCTGGCTTTGTCTTGAGTTTTGATTTCATTTGATTGTATATTTGCTCTATAGTTGTTACTGATTTTTTCATGGGAATTTTGCTTTGCCATGACTAACTAAACACTTCAATTATGAGAAAACTACTAACACTTTTGTTTGCAGGAAGCATGCTGTTTGCTGTGGCTCAAAACCAAAATAAGAATATGCGTGCTTACCTTTCTTATGCAACTTTTAATGCACCAGAGGCTGATCCCTACATTGAGACCTATTTGGCCGTTGATGGAAACTCTGTTTATTTCAAGGAGATATCACCCGGAAATTTTAAAGCAAGTCTGGCAATAATTATGTTGTTCAAGCAGCACGATTCCATTGTTGATTATGCCAAATATGCACTCAACAGCCCTACTATACAGGATACGAGTACGATCGATTTTGGGTTTATAGATCAGCAACGCTTTTCGATGCCTGCAGGCAACTATCAGTATGAATTGATTATTTCTGATATGAATAATGAAACAGAGCCTCCTTTTCAAACGGTTGAAGAGATTCAACTGGGATTTCCGGAAGATGCTGTGAGTTTTAGTGGGATTCAACTAATTGAGAGCTATGAAAAAACGGATAAAGTTGGGATGTTGACAAAAAATGGATATAACCTCGTGCCACTAGTTTATGCCTATTATCCCGAATCGATGAATGTAATGTCGTTTTACTCAGAGATTTATCATGCTAATAAAGTATTGGGCAACGATGCAAAATTTCTGTTGAATTATTTCATTGAATCTTTTGAGAGTGGAAAAACAATAGAGGGTTTTCTTTTTAGAAAAAGAATGGATGCCCGGACAGTGAACGTTGTGTTTAATGCAATTGATATTAGTGAGTTGCCTTCTGGAAATTACAAATTGGTAATGGAAGTACGCGATCGCGAAAATCAGCAAGTGGCCCAAAACAGTGTCTTTTTCCGCAGGTCGAATCCGGGCAAGGAGTTTAAGATGAACGACCTGGCTTCGGTAAATATCTCAAACACTTTTGTTAGTAAAATGACGGAAGCGGATAGTTTGAAGGAATATTTGTTGTGTCTGGAGCCTCTCTCTTCTGAAGTGGAAAGGGATTATGTCTTTAATTTAGTTGAAAAAGGTGATGTGGATTTAATGAAAAAGTATTTCTATAATTTTTGGGTTTCACGCAATTATGCAGCTCCCGAAGATGCCTGGCAAAAATACTATTATGAGGTTCAAAAAGTTAATGCTGCATTTAAAACGCCAACCAAAAAAGGCTTTGCTACTGACAGGGGAAGAGTTTATCTAAAATATGGGCCACCCAATCAAATTATGGAAAGCTATAACGAGCCGGGAGCCTATCCTTACGAAATATGGCAATATTATACACTTGGGAATCAACGTAATAAACGGTTTATTTTTTATACCCGCGATATGGTCACCAACGATTTTGTGTTGATTCATTCAGACGCATTTGGCGAACTGACCAATTACCGCTGGCAGTTGGATATCTATCGCCGTACCTGGGATCCTAACAACATCGACGAAACAGCACCCCAGGATACTTGGGGCAACAGGGCTTCTCAAATCATCAACGATTTGAAATAAAAACGGCCTTGTCAAATGTTAGCAATTGAGCGTTGAAAAGGTGCTTTTTCAGGGTTTAAAAATCCTTACCTTTGCCTGATTATTTTAAAACTCATGCAAAGAAACCATATAAATGAACAGCACGGGATATAAGATACTTAGAAGTATTGCCCGTTTCTGGGGCTACTTTCCATTGTGGTTTCTATATATATTTTCTGATATTCTTTATTATTTTGGATATTATCTGTTTCGATACCGAAGAAGTGTAGTATGGAAAAACTTGATGGTCAGCTTTCCTGAAAAATCAAAATCTGAGATAAAGACCATTGAAAAGAAATTTTACCATAATCTTACCGATTTTTTTGCTGAGTATATTAAAATGGCCAGGATTAGCAAAGAAGAATTATATAAAAGAGTTCATTACGAAAACCCTGAATTATTGAAACAACTTGCTGATCAGGGTAAAAGTGTATTTTTAGCTACTGGGCATTGTGGCAATTGGGAGTGGTTTGGCAAAGCCATTCCTCTTAACACCCATCACAATGGAATTGCAATATACAAACAGCTGTCAAACAAGGCATTTGAAGAATTAGTAAAGGAAATCAGAACCAATCATAACAACCTTACAATGCTCGAATCACGAACCACCTACAGAGGCCTCAAACAATTAAATGACAAAAATAACGCCGTTTTTATAGCAGCTGATCAAAGCCCCAGCGGAAGCGAGCAAGACTATTGGACGAATTTTTTAAACCATGATACAGCTTTCTTCAATGGCCTCGAAAAGATGGCCAAAGCACTTGATTATGTTGTTATGTTTGTCGAAAATTCGCGGATAAGAAGAGGATATTATAAGATAAAACTCACTCCTATTACACTCCAGCCAAGGCAAACTGCTCCCAACGAAATCACAGAGAATTATGTTCGCATGCTTGAGAAAGCCATAGTAGAACAGCCTGATAACTGGCTTTGGTCGCACAGACGCTGGAAACACCAACGAACAAAAACAACCACAGATGCCTGAAATTGCCGTTGTTATTCTCAACTATAACGGGAAAGCTTATCTCGAACGTTATCTGCCTGTTTTGCTGCAGCACAGCAGGGGAATAGCCGGGGTGATTGTTGCTGACAATGCTTCTCGAGACAATTCGGTTGCTTTTCTTAAGGAGTATTATCCTGAGGTACGAGTGATTAAAAATCCTCGTAATGAAGGATTTTCAACGGGGTACAATCTTGCTTTGAAGCAGATTGAGGCAGATTATTATGTGTTGCTGAATTCGGATATTGAAGTTACAGCCAATTGGATTTTGCCTGTTATAGACTTAATGGAAAAGGATCCGCTTATTGCTGCCTGTCAGCCTAAAATAAAAGCGATCCATGCTCCCGGACATTTTGAATATGCCGGTGCCGGAGGAGGTTTTATCGATAAATTTGGTTATCCATTTTGTCGTGGCAGAATTTTTCAGGAAATAGAAGAAGATCAGGGGCAGTATGATGATGCTGTTGAAGTGTTTTGGGCTAGTGGCGCCTGCATGTTTGTTAGGGCCGCGCTTTTTCACCAATTTGGTGGATTGGATGACAGTTTTTTTGCGCATATGGAAGAGATTGACTTTTGCTGGCGCATGAAAAATAAAGGGTACAAGATCATGTACTGTCCGGATGCTGTGGTTTATCATGTTGGAGGGGGCACTTTGCCAAAGATTTCTTCGCGAAAAACTTACCTGAATTTCAGAAACAATTTATCACTTTTATATAAGAACCTGCCACAGAACAGACTCTTTCGTGTGATCTTTATCCGTTTGATATTGGATGGCGTGGCGAGTATAAAGTTTTTGGTTGAAGGAGGTTTTGGTGATTTCCTGGCAGTTGCACGAGCGCATTTGCATTTTTACCGGAAACTACCTTCTTTGGCAATGAAACGCGAAAAAATTAAACCCCATAAAGTGGGTCAGATGTATCAAAAAAATATTGTTATTCAACACTTTATCAAAAAGAAGTCGAAGTTTACCGACCTTGATCCTGCTGATTTTTCCTGATTAAAAACTGAAGCGCCAACCGATATCCTTCCATTCCAAAACCTGAGATGCTTCCAGCACTTGCTGCACCAGTGAGGGATTGTTGCCGATAACTCTCCCGGGCGAAAATATTACTCAAATGCACCTCAACAACGGGAATGGAAATAGCTTTAATTGTATCAGCAAGGGCTACTGAGGTGTGGCTGTAACCACCTGGATTAAAAACTACAGCCTCATTTGATTCATCCGCCTGTTGCAGCATAGTAATCAGCTCTCCTTCGATATTCGACTGAAGATAAGTGAGTTGAACTTCAGGAAAAGCTGCCGTGAGTTCAGTCATGAGTTGTTCGTAAGTCTTGTGGCCGTAAATATCCGGTTCGCGTTTACCGATCAGGTTCAGATTGGGGCCATTGAGGATGAGAATATGCATACTTGGATAATTAATACACAAAGATACTGCTAAAGATTTTTTGAGAAAGCAATCTTGCAATTTAAACGCTATTTAGAAAGCAATTTGCATCATTTTTATACAAAAATTTTTACCTTTGATGCCAAAGAAATACCATTAAAACGCAAAACTCATGGAAAACAGTAAAAGCACAATCGACATCCTGAAAACCGCAATATTGCTGGAGCGCAACGGGAAAGCATTCTACACGCAAGTGGCACGTCAAACCGAAAGTAAATCCGTCAAACAGATTTTTGAAACGATGGCCGAGGAAGAAAATGCCCATATCGAATTTCTTTCAAAACAATTTAAACATTACGAAACCAATCACGACTTTCTACAAAACGAGTTACACAAGGATGTAAACGAAACCGATGTGGAACGCATTTTATCCGAAAAAGTGAAAAATGAAATCTCCGCAGCCAGTTTTGAGGCTGCGGCTATTTCGGCCGCTATCGACTTCGAAAACAAAGCCATTGAAGTATATACCGAACGTGCCAATGCTGCCACCGATCCCAATGAGAAAGAGATGTATCAAATGCTGGCCGACTGGGAAAAAACACACCATCGCCTGTTACATCGTTTAAGTGAAGACCTGAAAGAGCAAATCTGGAACGATAATCAATTCTGGCCATTTTAAGGCTAACTATGACTTCAAAAACCGGCAAAAGCCGGTTTTTTGTTTCGTTTAATTAATTTTTAAATCAAATTTATCATGCAAGACGAAAGTTTGGGATTCAACTCCCGGGCAGTACATGCCGGAGGTTTTGAGGATCCTCTGGGTAGTGCGGTAACGCCGATTTACCAAACATCAACATTTAAATTCGAAAGCGCTGAACATGGCGCCAAGTGTTTCTCCGGCGAGGAGGATGGATATATTTATACCCGCATTGGCAATCCTACCATCAACGAACTCGAAAACGCAGTAGCCAACCTCGAAAGCGGTTATGGAGGTATTGCAACTAGCTCTGGTATGGCAGCAGTAAACATTGTGTATCTGGCTTTCCTGGGCGCTGGCAAACATCTGGTTGCTCATAACTCACTTTACGGCCCTTCGCGTGCCATCATGGAAAGCCTTTATCCCAAATTTGGCGTTGAATCATCTTTTATTGATGCCACCAATGTTGAAAATGTTCGTAAAGCCATTAAACCAAATACCTCTTTGATTTTCCTTGAGACTCCGGCTAATCCTACAATTGGTCTTACAGATATCGAGGCAATAAGTAAGCTTGCTCACGAACACAACATTCCGGTTTGTGTGGATAATACTTTCTGTAGTCCTTACCTGCAAAAGCCACTCGATTTGGGCGCTGATATTGTATTACATTCCATGACAAAATTCATTAACGGCCATGCTGATATCGTTGCCGGTATGGTGATTCCCAAAACGGAATCGCACTACAAACAGATGCGTGCTTTGATGGTAAATATGGGCTTTAACATGGATCCACATCAGGCATGGCTCACACGTCGCGGCCTGAAGACTCTGGGTATTCGCATCGATCGTGCTCAGGAAAATGCTCAAAAAGTGGCTGAGTTTTTAGAGCAACATCCTAAGGTAGAATGGATTTTGTTTCCTGGATTGCCATCGCATCCGCAATTTGCTTTAGCTAAAAAGCAGATGAAAGGCCCAGGTGCTATGATTAGCTTTGGCTTGAAAGGTGGTTTTGAGGCTGGTAAAAAAATGATGAATCACGTAAAACTTGCCCTGCTCGCAGTATCGCTTGGAGGCATTGAAACACTGATTCAGCATCCTGCCAGTATGACACATTCCAAATTGAGTAAAGAAGCTAAAGAAATAGCGGGTATCACTGATGGGCTTGTCCGTTTGTCTGTTGGTATCGAAAATGTTGAAGATATTATTGCCGACCTCGATCAGGCGCTTGATCAGGTGTAATTAGTACCAAAATTTTGACAAAATCCGTTATGACCAAGTGGTTTTAACGGATTTTTTATAAAAGCTATTCGAATGATAATATGGATAATTGTATTTTCGCAACAGTTTTCTGACCATGATTATACTTCGAAAAACAGCTTTCATTAGCATTTTTTTGCTAAGCCTGGTTGTTAAGATACAGGCACAGGATGTTGCGTTGGTGTTGAGTGGGGGCGGTGCCAAAGGTTTAAGCCATGTTGGTGTGCTCAAAGCCCTTGAAGAATATGAGATTCCCATTGATTATATTGTAGGTAATTCGATGGGAGCCATTGTTGGAGGCCTGTATGCCTCAGGTTATTCTCCGGATGAGATTGAAGCACTGGTCAAAAGTGAAGAGTTCCGATATTGGGTAACCGGTACTATCGACGAGCGTTTTTTTAATTATCGCCTCGAAGACCCAAACCCTTCCTGGATCACATTTCCTTTTAGTATCAAGAAGCCTTTTGTTTCGGGTTTGCCATCAAGTTTAATTTCTCCCTACCTAATGGATTATGCTGTAATGGAGCTGTTTAGCAAAGCTTCAGCTGCATCTGGGTATGATTTTGACAGTTTATTTGTGCCCTTCAGATGCGTAGCTTCAGATGTGGATTCTTCAGTTTTGGTGGTGCTAAGAAATGGACAATTGGGCTCTGCAATACGGGCTTCTGCAACATTTCCTTTGTTAATCAAGCCGTTGCGCATTGATGATCGTTTACTTTTTGACGGAGGGATGTTTAATAATTTTCCAACTGATATTGCCCGAAAAGAATTTGATCCTGATTTGATTATTGGTAGTGTTGCAGCTGGTAATTATGATGCACCACGAGATAATGATGTGATTTCGCAATTGCAAAATATGCTTATGCGCAAGGCTGATCTTACCCTGCCCGATGAAGATGGAGTGCTGATTCGTTCGTTGGTTGGTCCTGCCGGAATACTCGATTTTGCACGCGTACAAATGTTTATTGATAGCGGTTATCAGGCAGCGCTGAGAAGTATTCCTCTAATAAAAGCCCGCATCAACCGGAAGGCAGATACCGTCTTGCTTAAAGAACACAGGAATTCTTTTCAACAAAAACTTCCAGCTTTGCAATTTGATTCTATAATTGTAAGGGGTGTTAAGCCTACTCAGGCACACTATATCCATCGAAAGTTAAATTACAATAATGCCATCAGTAGCATCAGTGAGTTGAAGGCTAACTATTTTAATCTTTTGGCAGATGACAAAATAAGTTATATTTTTCCGCAGATGGTATATGATACAATTAATCAGCAATTTAATTTACTACTTGATGTAACTTTATCAGAGCCTTTTTTAGCTGAGATTGGTGGAAACATTTCTTCTTCTGCTACGAATCAGGCTTTTGTGGGTTTGTCGTATCGTAAACTTTCCAGCATTGGAAGTCGTTATGGTGTAAATGCTTATTTTGGAAGGTTTTATTCCTCTGTACAGGGTGTTGTACGCTATGATTTGCCGGGTGCGCAGCCTTTTTTTGCTCAGTTTCGCGGGCAGTTATCCCGAAAGGATTATTTCAAAAATAGCACATATTTTTTTGAGGATCCAACCCCGGCATTTATCATTGAAAACGAATCCGGCTTATCCATCGAAATTGGGCATAGCATGGGTAATAATTTGAAGGTGGCTCTGGGAATGGCCGGAGGCCGAAGGGGCTTCGACTATTATCAGTCTAATAATTTTAGTAGGAATGATACTGCTGATATCAGTCAGTTTGATTTTCTGAAACCGAAATTGGGAGTGTATTATAATTCGTTGAACAAAAAATACTTAGCAAATGCCGGAATGCGTTGGTTTGTGGAATTGGCTTATTTTACCGGCAAACAAACTAACAGGCCGGGATCAAATTTAAACAGGGCGTTAATCTTCAGCGAAAATCAGGCTTATTATAGATTTAAAGTGCATTACGATAACTTTTTTGCCCATACAGGACAGTTTACTTTTGGTTTTTTAGGCGAAGCGGTTCTTTCAGATCAACCATTACAAAGTAATTATACAGCAACGGTTTTGGCTTCTCCTGTATTTGAACCTGTGAATGAGATGAAAACGCTGTTTTTGGAACGTTACAGAGCTTTTAATTATGTGGGAGGTGGGTTGAAGTTTATCTACAATCCATTGCGAAATCTTGATTTACGGGCTGAAGCGTATGTTTTTCAGCCTTACGAACGTATTATTAACCAAGAGATTAATGAAAAACCAGTTTTAGGGTTGAGATTTCCGAATGCATCATTTTTGTTTTCAGGAAGGGTTGTAGTGAATACACCTCTTGGGCCTTTGAGTGCTGCAGTGAACTTTTATGATCGCGAGGATAACAAGTTTTTATTCGTGATTAATTTTGGTTACCTGCTGTTTAATCGCTCAAATTTTGACTAATCTTCAAACTAATGCCCAAAAAGGTTGTTAATAAGCTAATCGACAAATAACATGAATATTGTATTAAGTATTTTCATGCTTTTTGGTTTGGCTGCTATAGCCCCTTTTGTCAACCAGCGGTTTCCAAAGCTATCGGGTTGGTTGCTTAGTCTCGTGCCAGCTGGTTTATTTGTTTGGTTTTTAAGTAAAATTCCTGCTGTTGTTCAGGGCGTTTCAATTTCAGAATCCTATCCCTGGCTTGCTGCCATGGGAATAAATTTCTCGTTTGAGCTGGATGGTTTGTCATTGCTTTTTGCGTTGTTGGTGACAGGAATTGGGGCCTTGATTCTGATTTATGCAGGTTACTACATGCGCAGCTACCAAAAAACCAATAGATTTTTTGGCTATTTGGTATTTTTTATGGCCAGTATGTTGGGTTTGGTGACCGCTAGTGATTGGATTTTACTCTTTATGTTTTGGGAATTTACAAGTGTAAGTTCATTTGTTTTGATTGGGTTTAAACACGAAAAATCTGCCGCCCGCGAAGCTGCTTTGCAAGCTCTCTTGATCACAGGTCTTGGAGGTTTGGCCTTACTGGCAGGCCTGATAATGATGTCGTTACCCTACGGAGATTTTGGTTTTGATGCGGTAATCAATACGCCTGAGCTTTTCCTTGAAAGCAAACTTTTTATTCCGGCAACGATCCTGATTTTGATCGGAGCTTTTACAAAATCAGCTATCTTCCCCTTTCATTTTTGGCTTCCTGGTGCCATGCAAGCTCCCTCGCCAGTGAGTGCCTTCCTGCATTCGGCTACCATGGTAAAAGCTGGTATCTACCTCTTAGCCAGATTACATCCGGTGATGGAATCGCAGGAATTATGGATTTACACCTTGTCGGTTTTTGGTGTCGTTACGATGATTGTGGGAGCGTGGTTTGCATTGGCACAACAAGATTTAAAGAAAATTTTGGCTTATACAACAGTTAGTGCTCTGGGTACTTTGGTATTACTGATAGGCACCTCTACTGCTTATTCCATAACTGCCGCACTGGTGTTTTTGCTCGTGCATGCCTTTTACAAAGCCACCTTATTTATGATGGCAGGAAATATCGAGAAGAAAACAGGTACGCGCGACATTCGAAAGTTGGGGCAGTTGAGTCGTTACATGCCTGTTGCCACAGTGATTAGTTTGCTGGCTTTGCTTTCCATGTCGGGAATACCGCCGATGATAGGTTTTATTGGCAAAGAGCTGATGTATGAAGCAAAACTGAATGCTCCAGAAGCTGGCAATTTTATTTTAATAATGGGTTTTCTGGCTAATGCCTTCACTGTTTTTGTGTCGTTTCGGTTTGCTTATGAGGTGTTTTGGGGCAAATCAGTCGCGTTTCAAAAACCACCTCACGAACCAGATGTTTCACTTTTGACCGGACCTGCTGTTTTGGTGCTGATAAGTCTTGTACTTGGAATTTTCCCAAATCAGGTTGCGGATCTGCTCGGGCCGGCTTTTCAAGCTATCCTTCCCGCTGAGCAGCTTATCAAACTCAAACTGTGGCATGGCTTTAATGAGATATTATTGTTGAGTTTTCTCACTGTTTTGCTGGGAGTTGTAATGTTTGCTTTTCGAGCGAAGATTATTCAGGTGGTTTCCTATATGAACCTCAATTTTTTTAATGCAAAGCTTTCTCAAAAATTCTTTTCAGGAATTGATGTTTTCTTAAGCCTGACCAAGAAAAAGACTGCTGTTGTGCAACATGGATACCATCGGTTCTACCTGATGACAATTTTTATTTCGGCGGGATTACTCTTATTGCTGACAACGAATGCAATTGATTTTTCTGTGGATTTTAGCTGGCATCAGAGTCCTTTGAATTATTTGATTTTCCTTGCTGCCATTATGATCATTGCCGGAAGTGTTGTTGTAATCACTGCCAAAAGTCGTTTGCTGGCGCTTATTGCTACGGGTTTTGTAGGTATTGGCATCACAATCATCTTTATCATTTATAGTGGTGTGGATTTGGCAATTACAATGGTGATGGTTGAAACCCTAACGGTAGTAATTGGGGCGATGGTGGTGTATTATCTGCCAAAATACCTTGATTATTCAGGTGTTGGAGCACGCATTCGGGATGGAATTGTGGCTGTTTTCTTTGGCGGTGTAATGAGTTACCTGGCCTTGCAAACCACCAGCCCTGAAGGGATGGATAAAATATCAGCCTTTTTTGCTGCCAATAGCTACACAAAAGCCTTTGGTGAGAATATCGTCAATGTGATTCTGGTTGATTTCAGGGCACTGGATACTTTAGGCGAAATAGTTGTGCTGGCACTTGCTGCCATCGGGATTGTCTCGCTTTTGAAATTAAATGCCCATAAAAAGAGTAGCAGATGAAAACGGAAATATTAAAAATAGCTGCTGCACATCTCAAGCCGTTTTTGCTGGTGTTGAGTTTGGTTGTTTTATACAGGGGACATAATGAGCCCGGGGGCGGTTTTATTGCTGGACTTATGGCTGGAATGGCTTATGTGATCTATGCCGGAGCGTTTGGAGTGATACAGGCAAAACAGCTTTTGCTGGCCAAACCTTTAACCTTTATGGGATTAGGAATATCGTTATCGATTTTTAGTGGCACAATAGGCTTGATGAATGGCGCTGACAATTTTTTGACGGGAGTGTGGACCAGTATTTCTTTTGGTGATTATATGCTGAAGTTAGGTACACCTTTGCTTTTTGATTTGGGGGTATATTTTACGGTTGCAGGGATGTTGGTAAAAGTAATTTTTTCAGTGATGGAGGAAGATGTATGAATGTGTTAATTGCACTTTTAATTGGGTTTTTATATGCGGTGAGCGTTTATTTGCTGCTGCGCAGGAGTATCGTGAAACTAGTGATTGGCATTTTGTTTTTGAGCTATGCAACAAATTTGATGTTGTTTTTTGCTGGCGGATTAACCGAAACAAGCCCTGCCTTTGTGATGGCATCTGAAGCACAGAGTGCCGTTATGACCAGCGACTCCTTGCCGCAAGCCTTAATTTTGACTGCACTGGTAATTGGTTTTGGAGTGGCGGCCTTTAGTATGGTATTGATTTACCGCTTTTACAAAGAAACCGGCACAGTTGATTTGGATGACCTTAGCGATATTGAAAAGTTATGATGCTATTTTTACCCATACTAATTCCTTTGATATCGATCATTTTGCTGATCGCAAGCCGGCATCGGCTAAAACTACAGCAATGGCTTAGCATTGTATCGGTTTTAGCACAATTGATTATCGCACTTACGATTTTTTTTAACCTTAGCGAAACAGGACATCTTGTTGCACAGGCCGGAAGCTGGCCTGCGCCTTATGGCATTACTTTCGTGGCTGATTATACCAGTGCAATATTGCTGATTGCTGTCAGTCTTATTGCCGTCGCTGCTATTATCTACAGCATTGGTTTTGTTGATCAGGTGCGGCAGCGCGGTGGTCTTTTTGTACTTTTTCAAGGGTTATTAACAGGTGTTTATGGATCTTTGCTTACCGGCGATATCTTTAATCTGTATGTTTGGTTCGAGGTGATGGTGATTTCTTCTTTTGTTTTGATCACGCTGGGAGCCGAAAAGCAACAACTTCGTGCATCTGTAAAATACCTGGTGATGAACCTCATTGGATCGATGCTATTTGTGGCTGCTATTGGATTGCTCTACAGTCAGTTAGGGACTTTGAATATGGCCGATATTGCTTACAAACTCCGCTCAGAGGCCATACCTCCGCTGGTGAACAGTGCAATTATGTTGTTTTTTATTGCTTTCGGGATTAAAGCAGCTGTATTTCCTTTTTTCTTTTGGCTTCCGGCCTCCTATCCAACACCTCCAATTGCTATAACGGCATTTTTTGGGGCTACACTTACCAAAGTAGGCGTGTATGTGATGCTGAGATTTTACAGCTTGTTTGCGCAACTTGATGCACCTTTTTGGCAGCCTGTGATTTTTGTCGTAGCTGGATTAACTATGGTTTTTGGAGTGTTAATGGCTGCTTCGTCCTATGACATTCGTAAGATTTTGTCGTTTCATATCATCAGCCAGATTGGCTATATGTTGATGGGAATCGGATTGTTTTCGGTGATTGGGCTGGCAGGTGCAATCTTTTTTATCGTTCACAATATGTTTTCGAAGACCGCTACTTTTATGGCTGGTGGCTTAATTTATTTATATAAAGGTACTTATGATCTCAAAAAGCTGGGATGGGTTTACAAAACAAAACCCTTTTTAGCGTTTTTGTTTTTAATACCAGCACTTTCACTTGCCGGAATACCGCCAACGCCAGGGTTTTTTGGTAAGTTCTTTCTGTTGTATGCAGGTTTTGAAGGTGCACACTGGACGATAACCATTGTTGCATTGGTTGTGAGTATTTTAACGCTGTTTTCAATGGTCAAGATATGGAACGAAGCTATGTGGAAGCCTGAGGTTGAATCGGCTAATTTAAGTGTGAAAAGCGTTCGGCCGGCAGCCTGGGTTGGGACAGTCATTGCAGTCGTTTTTACACTTTTGCTGGGGCTGACCGTTGGCTTTACCTACGATTATTTTGCGCAGGCAGGTCAACAACTTATTGATCCAATGAATTATATAAAAGCTGTGTTACCCGAATTAATTGCTAAATAAAAGAGAAGTTATGTCGAAGAAAAGGAATTTTACACTCAAGAGTTTGCCAAAGCGTATCTGGGCTTTTGTGAAGTTTATTCCCTTTTACGCGCGCGAAATGATCATATCGAGTAGCGTATTGGCCTACGACATACTACGTCCGCAGCAAAGCTTCAGGCATGGTATTGTCGCTGTAGATCTTGATCTGCAATCTGATACAGCCGTTTTAGCTTTTATTAATCTGGTTTCAATGACTCCCGGAAGTCTGAGTGTTGACCTGAGTTCTGATCGTAAAAAGCTTTATGTTCATAGCATGTATCTTGAAGATCCTGAGGGATTTGTGAAAGATTTAAAAGTTAATTTTGAAAAGAGGATTAAGGAAATTTTTGAATAATGGAATCACAATCAGTATTTTTAAATATCTCGGTTTATGTGGCATTTATTAGCCTGGGACTTGCCTTTCTTGCCGCGCTTTTCAGGCTTATCAAAGGTCCTGACATTACCGACCGACTGATTGTGCTCGACCTTACCGCTTCTTCTCTGATTGGCTTGGTAATCATGGTGATCATAACAAGCGGCGAAACGGTTTACCTCAATGTGGCTTTGATAACTGCTTTGGTGATGTTTATGGGGAATATTGCCTTTGCCCGATACCTTAAAAAAACCTTGAAAAGATGATTGATACAATAGTAGCATTTCTCTTGCTTTTTGCGTCATTTTTTACGCTGGTAGCTGCCTTGGGTATCGTCAGATTGCCAGATGTTTACATGCGGATGCATGCCATAACAAAAGCCTCATCACTGGCAACGATACTATTTTTAATTGCTTTGATTATCGCACATCCCAGCTGGCGTGTTGCTCTCGGATCACTGCTTTTAATAGCTTTTGTTATTGCCACAGCACCCATTTCTACACATGCACTGGCGAGAATATCAGTTCAGTTGGGTATAAAAATGACCAAAGGAATGGTTCGTAATGAGTTGAATAAAGTTGAGCCAATTGAAACGGAATCTGCTAAAAAATCTGCTGAAAAATCAAATTCGGATGAATTAAGCTATTAATATTTTGCCCGAAGGATACCTAATTGCCCGAATCGCACATTCAGCCCCAAAAACATCATAAATTTCCTCTTTTTTAGATAAATATCTTACTGAACATGAGGTGTGCAAAAGCTTTTTTGTCAAATAATTCCTATTTTTGCAACCTTATTTTGAAACCGCTAAACGGAATGCCATCATGATGGTTTTTCTGATTCGTTTAAACAATGATTTAAAATGGACAATTTAGAACAATCGCACTCATCCGAAAACGCTGCTGGCAGCGAAAATGGAATCCAACCGGAAAACAATGCCGGAAACAATAACGTTGAAAAACAGGAGAAAACTATGACTAAAGTCGAAAACCTGATCAGCAAAGAGGAAAAACATAAAATTATCGCACTGATCACAGGTAAAGAATTACAGGACAACATTCAAGAGATTCAAGATCCAAATCCTGAAAAGGAACAAGTAAAAGAAAAAATTACTGAACTCATTAAACCTAAAGAGGTTAGTGAGATTCAACAATTAATCGCACCTGATCAGCATTTAGATGATGAGGATGATGAAGAGGATGATGCTCACGACTTTTCGAGTTTAAACAAGCTTCAGCTTGTTGAATTGCTTGAGGAAACCGTTGAGAATTCGGAAATACCACAGATTAAAAGCAAAGTTGCTTCTATTAAAGTTAATTTCCTGAAGCTTAACAAAGAGGACATTGAAAGGGAGATGGAGCAGTTTATCCTCGATGGTGGCGATAAAGAGTCCTATACACATACCGATGACCCATTGGAAATCAGGTTCAAAGCGGCTTTCAATAAATATAAAGAGAATAAGGCCAGGTTTAATGAACTGTTGGAAAAACAAAAACAGGAAAACCTACAGGCAAAAAATGCGATTCTGGATGAGCTTAAAGAGCTTATTGCTTCGGAAGAAACACTCAAGAAAACTTACGACGAGTTTAAAATCCTTCAGGACAAATGGAAAGCTATTGGTCAGGTTCCTGCTGGTGAGATAACCAATCTTTGGAATAATTATCATTTCCTTGTTGAGAAGTTTTTTGATAAGGTGAAAATCAATCGCGAATTGCGTGATCTCGACCTGAAGAAGAATCTGGAAGCAAAGATAGAATTGTGCGAAAAGGCTGAAGAGCTTTTGCTTGAAACCTCCATTACTAAATCATTCAAGCTGTTGCAGAAATACCACGATGAATGGAAAGAAATTGGCCCTGTTCCTCAGGAGAATAAAGATGAGATATGGGAGCGTTTCAAAACGGCTACCGACAAAATAAATACCCTCAGAAGAGAGCATTATACTAAGGTTCATGAAGAGCAAATGGCTCATTTTGAAACAAAAGTGGCTTTGTGCGAAAAGGCAGAAGAACTAGTTGCCGAACTGCCGGAATCGGTATCGGCCTGGCAGAAAAAGTCGAACGAGATCAATGATTTGTTTAAGCTTTGGAAGTCAGTAGGTCAGGCACCCAAAAAGATGAACGACGAGGTTTGGAATCGATTCAGGGCTGCGATGGATACTTTCTTCGAAGGGAAGAAAGCTTATTTTGCAGTAATCAAAGATCAGCAACTCGAAAACTACAATCGTAAACTCGAGCTTTGTGTGGAAGCCGAATCGCTTCAGGACTCTGACGACTGGCGCAAAACAACCAACAGATTGAAGCAGTTACAGCAGGAGTGGAAAGCTATCGGACCTGTTCCACGCCGGCATTCCGACAAAATTTGGAAGAGATTCCGGTCGGCTTGTGATTCATTCTTCAAGCGTAAAGCTGAACATTTTACGGGCATGAAAGCCAATGAAGAAGATAACCTGAAGAAAAAACTAGAGCTAATCAGCCGTATTGAAGCTTTTGAGGTGAAGAAAAACCGATCTGAAAACCTGGATGCTGCGAAAGCTTTTCAGCGCGAGTGGATGGAGATTGGATTTGTGCCGATCAAGAAAAAAGATCAGTTGCAACAACAGTATCGCAAGGTTGTTGATAACCTTTTCGATCGTATGAAAATTTCTGAAGCAGAGCTTACTGCTGTTGAATATCGTGGTATGGTCGAAAATATGAAAGATGATCCTGATTCGCGCGATCGCATACGAAGGGAACGTAACAACCTGTCAGGAAAAGTAAATAAGTTGCGTGAAGAAATTCAGCTCTGGGAAAATAATATTGGCTTCTTCGCTCATAGCAAACAGGCCGAAATTATGAAAGCTGAATATGAAAAGAAGATCAGCAGAGCGAAAAATGATCTCAAGATTTTGGAATCAAAACTCAAAATACTGATTGAGCAATAAAATTTTCAAAATTTAAAAACTTACCCTGTTTTTGTGAACGGGGTTTTTTTTTGGATTTTCCGGAACTGGCTTTGCGTCCCATCTGCTTAATACCCAGTCGTCTGTTCTGTTTTCCGACTGACGAAAATACCTGATCAATCCTACGTTTTTGGCCATAAAAAAGCGCATTAAAACTGTGTCGGGTGCTTGTTGATAATCTTTTACCCTTACTTGAAAAACATTAGTAAAGGTATTACCATTTAATTCATAAGTGCTATGAAATGCTTCATTGGTATAATTTCCTTCGTTGATGCCTAAAAGTTGTTCCTCTCCTAGGGGATATTGGGGTGTTAAAATGCTGAAATACCTTCCATTATCGAAATATATGCGATAGTTTTCGGGAAGTGAATCTTTAAAATCTGTCGAATATCCTCCCGTTACTTCTCCTCTGATAAGACCTATTTCACCACTTTGAAATAGGATTTCATAGGCATTGTAATAAAAACCAGGATTTTGATTGATGGGAGAGTGAAAACGCCTTTCGGTATAAAAATCAGTGATTGATATTGAATCAGTTAGTTGATTTTGCATGTTTTGATACACCCAATAACTATTGGTATCAAATACGGTGTAGGTTTTAAACAGCGCCGAAACTTCACTAGTGATAAGGGGAGGGACGTTTTTTTCCGTCTTTTCACAGGAAAACAGCCAAATTGTTGAACTTAAAAGAATTGCAATAAGTGCTCTTGTGTAAATATTTGATTTCATAGTAGATAAATTTATCAGGCAACCACTAATCTGTTAGTGAAAAGTGTGCCATTGAGGTGACCAATCTCATGCTGAAAAATAAGGGCAGTATATCCGTTTACGCTTTCGCTTATGGTATTTCCGGTAGTATCCGGAAATTTAACGGTTTCCGAACATGGCCTTGTCACTTTTTCTCTGATAGCAGGAATGCTGAGGCATCCTTCGACAAGGGTGTATAGAGCTTCAGTTTTAGCAATTATTTCCGGATTAATTATTACTTTAAATGGTTTTTCAGCCTTGTCAAATCTTTGAACCAGAACTAATTGTCGGTTTATTTCTGGCTGTGTAGTTGCAATTACCACAACTTTCCGACCGGTATGAGCTAGGGTTGTAAGTTTTCGTTTTGCCAAATGTTTTATGGTAGCGTTTGTCGGATTATTAAAGGCTTGAGATTGTTTTCGCAGGATCAGCAAATGTGCAGCCTTAGTAATCAATGTTTTAGGCATTGCCATTTTTTTATTTGTTTACTGAATTTGTATTCTTTCAGACGAGGATAAATGACAGATATTCAACACAAAAGTGAATGAAAATAAAAGTATTATCAGAATGCGGATTATAAAATTCACGTTAAAAGCATTGAAGTGAGGCATTAATTTTTCCAATAGAAAATCATTTTTCATCAAATTTTGTGCTAAACTGTACTGCGAACTTATATCAAACTTAATTGTTTATTCAACAGTGTTTCATATATTCGTAACAACTTTGTGCAAAGTTGATTTATTTATTTCAAAATAAAAATCATTATGGCAGGTAGTTCATTAGGGGAGCTTTTCAAGTTAACAACTTTTGGAGAATCACACGGCCTTGGAATCGGAGGTGTAATTGATGGATGTCCTCCCGGTTTAAAACTTGATATGGCAGCTATTCAGGCCGACTTAGATCGCCGCAAGCCTGGCCAAACAAGGCTTACATCCTCCAGAGAAGAAAGCGACTCTTTCGAAATTTTGTCTGGTGTTTTTGAACATAAGACCACCGGAGCTCCACTGGCTTTTCTGATCAGAAACAATGATCACCGTCCTGCCGACTATGATCATATCAAAAATGTTTACCGGCCTTCGCATGCCGATTTTACCTGGCAATCGAAATATGGTTTCAGGGATTATCGTGGTGGAGGACGTTCTTCGGCTCGCGAAACAGCAGCAAGAGTTTTTGCAGGTGCTGTGGCCAAACAATACCTGGCTGTCAAAAATGTCCGGATTGTAGCATTTGTTTCCCAAATAGGAAGTGTAAAGCTGTCAGGTTTTCCTGATGAAATCACTTTGGATAAAGTTGAAGCTTCTGCATTGCGCTGTCCGGATGAGGCCACTTCTCTAAAAATGGAAGAGCTGATTCTAAAAACTAAGGCTGAAGGCGATACACTCGGAGGAATAATTCACTGCTCGGTTACAGGTTTGCCTTCAGGATTGGGAGAGCCCGTTTTCGATAAGTTTCACGCCGATCTGGGTAAAGCAATGTTGAGCATCAATGCTGTAAAAGGTTTTGAATATGGTAGTGGGTTTGCCGGCGCCTCAATGACTGGAAAATCTCATAATGATATTTTTGTCCTGGAGAATAATGTTTTGTCAACCAAAACAAATTTCTCCGGAGGCATCCAGGGAGGTATCACAAATGGTTCAAAGGTATATTTTAATGTGGCCTTTAAACCCGTTGCTACATTGATGAAAAAGCAACAAACTATTGATGTAAAAGGAAATACAGTATCTTTGGAAGGTAAAGGTCGTCATGACGTAACGGTGGTGCCACGTGCTGTCCCAATAGTGGAAGCAATGGCAGCCCTCGTCTGTATGGATCATATGCTCCGTCAACAAACCACTAAATATTTAAACTTATGAAACGCTTTTTTAAGATTTTAACAGTTGTTGTTGTTTTTGTTCTGGCCTTATTACTGATTCTACCTTTGTTTTTCAAGGCTGAAATCGTTGAGATGGTTAAAAAGGAGTTGAATAAACAAGTTACAGCAAAAATAGATTTTGTTGATGCAGATCTGAGCCTTATCAGGCAATTTCCTGATTTTACCTTGGATTTAAATGAGTTAAGTGTTGTTGGAACAAATGAATTTTTAGGTGACACCTTACTTAAACTTAATGCCCTGAGCTTTAGAATAGATTTGTTTAAAGCCTTTAATGGCAACTTTGAGATAAAGGAATTGCGTTTATTCAGACCTTATATTAATTTGTATGTGAACGATGCAGGACTTGCTAACTGGGATATCGTTGCTGTGGATTCTACGGCATCAGCACCTGCTGAATCCAATGATGGAGAAGCTTTAAATATAAAACTTAAACTGTTAAGTATTTCTGAAGGTACTGTGCAGTATCTGGACGAAAGTCTTGCTTTTTACACGCGTCTTGAAGGAATTAGCATGAGCATGAAAGGTGATTTATCAGCAGATAAATCTACACTTGCTGCTAAACTTAATGTCTCGTCTCTTAATCTGGCATATGAAGGTTTCCCTTACCTCAAAGATGTAAAAACCAGATTTAATGCTATGTTTCTGATTGATATGGCGAATAGTATTTATACCTTCAAAGATAATGAGTTGTTGCTGAATGATTTACTTGTTAATTTTGAAGGATCAGTGGGCATGAATCCGGAGAGTTACACCTTGCTTTTGAATTTCAATGCACCAAAAACTGACTTTAAACAATTGGTTTCTTTAATCCCTGCTTTGTATGCCAACGAATTTGATAAGCTTGATGCAAAGGGAAGTTTTAATCTGAATGGCTTTGTAAAAGGAACTTACAGTGATGCACAAATGCCTGCGTATGGATTAAATCTTGCTATAAACAATGCCTCTTTTGGCTATCCTGATTTACCTTCGAGTGTCAAAAAAATGAATCTCAAAGCTTCGGTGAACAATAATACAGGTGAAACAGACGATGTAGAAGTGCGACTTACTGACTTTAACTGGGAATTGGCAGGGCAGCCATTTCGCATGGATTTGAGTTTGAAGACGCCTGTCTCAGATCCGCAATTTGATGTCTCTTCTTCGGGAGTGCTTGATTTTGGGCAACTAGCAGCTTTATTACCAGAAGACCAAAGAGCGGAAATAAAAGGAGAATTGCAAGCCGATTTCAAACTCAAAGGCAAGATGTCTGATATTGAAAACAACAGATTCAATCAGGTAAATGCATCCGGAAGCCTCGTTTTGCAAAATTTTGAATTTCTGGATACTTCCCTGATTAGACTTCCCATTTCAATTACAAATGCCCAACTTAATCTTTCGCCTCAGTTTATTGATCTCTTCAACACCGATTTAAAACTTGGCAAAACCGATTTACAGCTTGATGGCAGAATTAAGAATTACCTGGCCTATTTTTTGGCTGATGGTGAATTGATCGGACAACTTGACCATCGTTCTCAATTGTTGGATGTTGATGAATTATTGACATTGTTAAGTGATGAGGATGAAGCTACAAGCACTCCCACAGATACCACTTCTACTACTATTATCGAACTGCCTGCGAAATTGGTGTTTGATTTTAATTCTGAAATTCAAAAACTTGTTTATCATCCATACGAATTAACGGCTATAAAGTCAAAGATACACTTTGAGAATCAGACTATTGTTTTTAATGAATTTTCGGCAAATACACTCGACGGACAAATTAAGATGAATGGTGCATTTACTGCAATAACTGATAATTTGCCTCAGGTAAGCTTAAATTTTGCACTTTCTGAAATTGACATACCAAAGGCTTGGGAAACAATTGAACTTTTGCGAAAAGCTGCACCGGTAGCCCAACAGGCTCAAGGAAATTTATCAGCCCAGTTCGAACTAAATACGCTCTTAGACTCAGAGATGAATCCGGTTTACGAGAGTATGCAGGGGGGAGGCCGCCTGCAAACCAGCCAGCTTAGCTTATCCAATCTGAACAGCCTGCAAAAACTGAATGCACTGCTCGGAACAGAACAGTTTAACCGTATGGTGACAGATGGTTTAAATATTTCTTTTGAATTTGTCAATGGACGCGTATATCAGAAACCATTTGAAATTAGGTTGGGAGGACAACAAGCCGTCGTATCGGGTAGTACAGGATTCGATCAAACCTTGGATTATGACCTGTTATTTAAAGTACCGTATGGGATTCTGGGTTCATCTATTCAAAAGGGGATATCAGATCTTGCCGGAAATGCCTTATCTTTAGCTAATAATGATGAAATGCAAATCAAAGCTAAGATGACTGGAACTGTATCAGATCCCGACATAAGTATTGATTATAAAGATTATGCGGCTAATTTGAAACAGCAAATTACGGATCAGGTAAATCAAAAAATTGAAGAGGAGAAGGAGAAACTACGGGATCAGGCACGCGAAGAAGCTGCAAAAATTATCAGTGAAGCGCAATCCAGAGCTGATCGGTTGGTAGCAGAGGCTGCTATTTTAGCGCAAAAGACAAGAGATGAAGCTGACGGTGCTGCCAAAAAAATTCGAGATGAAGCTGAGGTTCAGGCTAATAATCTCATAGTTGAAGGTAAGAAAAATGGCAAGATAGCAGAAATTGCAGCAAAAGAAGCAGCGAAAAAGTTACGTGCAGAAGCTGACAAACAAGCCGAAAGCGTCAGGCAACAAGCTAATCAGCGTGCCGCACAATTTGAACAGGAAGCTCAGCAACAAGCGGATAGCATTATGCAGCGAGCTAAACAGCAGGCTGATAAATTATAATTAGTGCCTGTCTATAAAAGCATAACACAGCAATCAGACATTTAAACTAACACTAATTATTCTTTCGGGATTGTCAATTCATACTGAAGCTGGTTGTTTTTGTCGTAACAAAATACTTCCAGCTTTCTGTTTTGGAGTGGGCCGGTCACTTTAATCAAACCAAAGTTTCTGTCTGTAAAAACTTTTCCCGGAACGCGATAGGAATTTTTCCACTCATGTCCTCTTTTGTTAGGACCGGCGCTCAGAGTGGAGAAAGTTAAATCCCAGATCGTTGGTCCGCCTGAAGTTTCAAGCTTACTAATTTCCGAAAAATGAACGTCTCCGGTTAAAAAGATTACATTTTTAATCTGATGCTCCTGAATGAATGCGATAATTTTTTCACGCTCAGGATTGAAACCATTTGCCGAATAGGTTTCGTAGCGTGCCACGTCACTCAAAAATTGTCCGCCCATGGCAACAATTTTAAAGCTAGCATCGCTGCTAACCAGGTTATTAAATAACCATTCAAGTTGTTTCTCTCCCAATATGGTTTTGTCTTCTTTGTGTATTCTGTTGGCATCTTTATACCAGCGATTATCCAGCAAAAAAAAGTCAAGATCAGCCCATTGAAAGCTTGTTATGGCCCCTTCAATAGTATTGATTCCTACGGTAGGATTACCCCAAAAATAATCGAATGCATTGAGAGTAAGATGCTTGTTAAAAAAGCCTTTATCGGCATCATTCGGGCCATAATCGTGATCGTCCCAAATGGCATAATTGCTTCGACTGGCAATTAAAGCTTGCATTTCAGGAGTGGAACGGGTATGTGTATAGCGCCGCATAACTCCTGTTTTAGTATTCCAATCGGGTTCGCGCAGATATACGTTATCGCCCAACCAAAGCATAAAGTCTGTTGTATGCGAAGCCATATTTTCAAAAATCTGATAGTCTCCGCCATAAGGATTGCCTGGCCTGTCGTGTTCTTCTTGATTGATGTAAGCGCAACTTCCGGTGAGAAAACTGAAATTAGGTGCATCGCCCCGCCATTTCCAAATCTCCTGAGTTTTAAACTGCTGGGGATAAGGCCTCTCTATCGCTTCTCCGTTGATAAAGAGCTTATAAACATAAGTTTTTCCGGGAGCTACCTGATCAGCAATAAGCTTAGCGGTGTAGGCCTCAGCTTTAGTGGTGACATACTTTTCTGTCAAAAAGACTGGATTTGCCTGATTTAGCTCATGATATGTGAACTGTACTTCTGCCGGTTCTGTTGTTTGTGCCCAAAGCAACACTTCCTGCATATCAGCATAGCCAACCATTGGTCCCGATTGCAATAGCCGTGCATTTTGAGCTTGTGAGAAAACGGAAGATAAAACCAACAGCAATAATAAAAGAATTCTAATCAACTGGTTTTTCATAGGATGTTATTTTAAAACCATTTTAATACTGTCCAGATTACCATCCACTTTTGCCGGTTCAAGGTCAAGAATATCTGCCATCAGCGGATAGAGGTGAATATTTTGGAAAGGTGAAACGATTGTGTCTATTTTAAATGATTCTCCAACGCCATAGAAAATAGCATGAACATCTGTGTTTTTGATATCGTAACCATGCGTTCCCCGGGCACTATTTACTGTCCATGACCAGAAAATGCTCCAACCGTCATCGGCCAGCAAAGTCATATCGTGTGTTCTGGGGTGTGTGCCATGATGGAGGTGTTCGGGTGCTTCACCATGTTTCCAGACATGCAGATGTGGTACTTTTTTAAAAGTATCATAAACCTTCTCTTCAAATTCATCCTTTACAATAAGGTTCATTGTCGGATTCCAGCCATCGATAAATGTTATCATTGCGGTATCTACAAATTGATCTAAAATGATTTGGCGATCAGGCGACAAAGTAGCCATTCCATGATCCGAAACGACGATAAAATCAACTTTGTCGGCAATGGGCAGAGATGTCAGTTTACTCCGGAACACACCAATCAGACTGTCAACCCGATGAATCACAGGTTGAAGGCTATCGTTTTCCGGTCCGTAACGATGGCCGCTTGAATCGGGTTCGTCGAAATACCACATGATTAGGCGGGGTCGTGTTTCCTCAGGCATGTTGAGCCATGCGATTACAGTATCGAGCCTTTGCTCGTAAGGGAAATTATGTTCGTATCTTTTCCAGTAAGTAGGTCTAATTCCCTGAACATCAGCTTCGCTTCCTACCCAAAAAAAGGTGGCTGTTTTTATGCCTTGTTTTTCGGCTGTTACCCAGATAGGCTCGCCACCATAAAACTTTCCTTCTTCTACCGTGCTTCTTTTGCCTGTTTCGTTATAAGTCTCTTTAAGAATCGGATCGTAAAATCTATTTACGAGGATTCCATGATGGTCAGGGTATAATCCGGTTGCCATAGTGTAGTGGTTGGCAAAGGTAGTAGAGGGGAAGCTGGGAATCATGCGTTCGGCTTTAACGCCTTCAAGTGCCATTTGATCCAGCTGAGGTGTGCCGTGAATTTTTGGGTAATCCCAGCGGAAACCGTCAAGAGAGAGAACAACAAGGATGCGTTCGTCATTTTGATTTTTATTGTTTTGTGGGGAGCAACCGAAAAGCAGTAAAAAACAAATTGTGATTACAAGTATGGATAGCTGTTTCATTTGTAAAAGTTTCAATTAATAGAACAACGAAATTAAGAAAAAAAAGAGGCCCGATCAGGAGCCTCTTTTTAAGAGAAGATTAAACTTTTAGTTTAGTTGAAGATGTATCTGATACCAACCTGGCCGGTCCAGCGTGAACCATAGATACCCACATCGCTTACATTATAAACTTCTTCAACATCAGCAGGGCCAGAATAGTTAAACATAGCTTTGCCATCTGCATCTGTTCCTAAATAGTCAACAAGCTGAAGTGCGTCATTTGTGATATAACGACGGATACCCCATTCAGAATTCAACAGATTTGTGAAGTTAAAGATGTCCAGGGTCAACTGCAGGGTATGACGTTTTCCTGAAGCGTTGATGAAGAAGTCCTGAACAAGTTTTAGATCAATTACGCTTTCGAACGGAAGACGACTACCGTTTCTAGCTGCATAATCACCACGGTTGTCGCTCAGATATTTATCGCTTTCGATAAAGCTATTCAGGTCAGCCCATTGTTGGGCAGCAGTTTTTGTTACGTTTCCATCATCATCAAGCATATCAATGAGGTTGATTTGACTTTGGTTAGCAGGAATCCAAATCAAGTTACCAGGGTTTTCTCCCTCACCATTCAAATAACCACGGTCGTTATAAACGTATGAGTAACGTTGTCCGCTTTGTCCGTTATAAACAAGGCTCAAAGTAGTTGCAAAATTATTAGCATACTCTATGCGATAGGAGAGGAAAGCCAGTACACGGCTGCCCAAATCAAAGTCGGAATAGCTGCGATCGAGGTGGTTCAGACCACGAACATTTTCCATATAACGCCATTGCGAGCTGTTTTGTGAAGAAGTACCATCATTCAGCGAAGTTGCACGGCCAAAAGTATAAGCCAATGTTCCACTTAATCCTTTGCTAAGAGGTTTGGTAACCTGAGCAGTTAAGTTGTAAGTGTATCCTTCGTTTGTGTTAGTACCATAAATGATACGGGTGTAATTACCCTCAATACGTTCACCTGGGTAGTAAGGACGATGATCCGGGCCGTTGTTTACGGTAGTTCCATATGCTGGTTTCTGATTAACATCATAGTAAATCACATTGTTGATGTTTTTAGTATAGATAGCTTCAACAGATCCTATCAAACCCCACCAAGGTAATTTTTGGTCTAGTCCAAGGCTTGTTCTTAGCACCTGAGGGTTTTTGAAGTCTTTAGCAAACAAGTCAACCTGACCGCTTGGGATAGCATCGGCCTGCCCGAAATCAGTTGCAGTATATTGGTTATCCCATTGTGGTCTGAAATCAACATCACCTCTGTAGAAAACGCCACCCACGGTTACACCATTATTGGTATAAGAACCTCCTGGCCATACCAAAGGCAGACGGCTTGTGAACAACCCGATTCCACCACGAAGTTGTGTCGTTTGATCACCATAAACATCCCAGTTGAAACCTAGACGTGGATTAACACTTACATAAGCTTTTGGCATTTCACCAATTTTGGCATCTTTCAGGTCATAACCAAAAGATTCGATCAAAGGAATGGTGTTATTGTTGAAATCATCCCATACAGCTTGATTACTGCCAGCATTTGGTGTGTCAAGATATTGAGGAACATCGAAACGCAAACCAGCGGTAACTTTGAATTTGTCATTGATCTGCCATTCGTCCTGTAAATATAGTCCATATTGCATGGTGCGGAAATCTGCTGCCGCAGCTGATCCGTCACCAACAATGTTATCAACAAGTGAATATCCACGGTCGTATCTAACTGCCGGAGCATCAGACATAAAGTCAGCTAGGCTGTTGAAACGATATTGTCCAAATGCCTGACGCATAAAAAGGTTGTAGGTACTGCCATATTCAATGTTCACACCAAATGTTACTGTATGAGCACCTTTATAAATAGTAAAGTTATTATTGATGGTCAATATGTCCTGATCAAGCTGGTTACCTGTAGAATAAGGTTCTGATCCTGCATAAATTGTTGCAGGGCCGTCATAAATAATCAGATAAGGAAATTTATCACCCATTTGGTCACGTTGGTCACGTACTGTTGTGTATCCAATGATCAAATTATTTGACATAGTATTCCAGTTACTCTTTAATTCAAGCGCTGTTGAGTTTGTAGTACTTGGGAAAAGCACCCCATTGTTATAAAAGTTGATGGTTCTGCTTGACGATCTGTTTGCACCAATCGAAGTGCTTTTTGTGTATGAGTGACGAAGTGTTAATTTGTGATTTTTGCTGATGTTCAGGTCGAAACGAGCAAGAAATTTATCGCTGTTCAGTTCACGGGTATTGTTAATAAATCCGCCTGGATCATATCCATATCCTTGCAATTTAGCAGCAAATGCCTGAAGATCTGCTTCTGTAGCATTTCCGGTGTAATCAGCAAAACTGAAGGGCTGCGGAGTTTCGTCACGTTGGAATTCTGCATTCAGGAAGAAGAAGAGTTTGTTTTTGATGATTGGGCCGCCAACGCGCATACCGTAAGTTTTGGCAGTAAATTCATCCAATTTGGTTCTGTCTTCAATATCTTTACCTGGAGTTTTGCCTGCAAGGCTTTCGTTGCGGTAAAGCATATAGGCTGATCCTTCAAATTCGTTTGTACCACGACGGGTAACAGCATTGATACTGGCACCTGCAAATCCGCCCTGACGAACATCATAAGGGGCAATTACGATCTGGAACTGGTCGATAGCATCCAAACTGATTGGTGTGCCACCTGTTTGACCACCGTTTGTTCCTGATGCAGCTAAACCAAAAACGTCGTTGTTCACAGCACCGTCAAACGAGATAGCATTGTAGCGGTTGTTGATACCGGCAACTATAATGGCGCCTGTACCACCACTTACGCTTGCCTGAGGTGTTAAGCGCACAAAATCGCCAATCGACCGGCTGAGTGTAGGTAACTTGCCAATTTCAGCGTTACTAACGTAAGTTTCAGCACCTGTACGGTTACCATCAAAGATGTCGTTCAGGGAGGCTACTACTTCCACATCGGCAAGTGTGATGGCTGATTCGCTGAGTTTAACATCAAGTTTTAGAGTCTGACCCAATGTGAGGAAAATATCATCCTTCACATAAGGTTGAAAACCAACAAATGAAACAGTTACTTTGTAAGGACCACCAACGTTCATGTTAGGGATCCTATAGTAGCCGCTGGCATCTGTTACAGTACCAAATTGAGTTCCGGTAGGTAAATCCAAAACAACAACTGTTGCTCCGGGAAGTGTTTCGCCCGCATTATCAAAAACCCTTCCGTTCATACCGGAAGTGGTTGTGCCTTGTGCGAAAACATTTTGCCAACCGAAAATCATCAAAACTGCTAAAAAGCTGATGAGTAGGTTTTTTTTCATAGGTTTAAAGTTTGATTTTATGGTTAATTTTAAACAGCTCAAAAGTAGAATTTTGCTGGTTGAAATACTTTAATTAATTGTTAACAAAATTTGATGTTTTGTCTTAATATCTGTTAAAAAAACTGAATTTCAGTAAGATATAAATTTTTCATTGTTGAAAAGTATTTTCCTATTCATTTGATTAGCGGACTGTTATCAAAAGGTGAGTTTCATTCCCAAATCAAAAGTTGTGCCAAACCCCCAGAATCCTCTAAAACTTTCGCTGTCGTGATGTAAGCCATCTTCTCCTTTTAGGATGTATATCTTATTTGTTAAGTTGTTGCAATTTAAATAGATAGATAGTGGGAATTTCCCGATCATAAGTTGTGTTCCAAGATGAACATTTAATAGTGTAAAAGCCGGAATCTGGAAGCTTTGAACTTTGTCTTCAGGATTTTGACGTCCGTCAGGTGCAAAATCAGCAAAATGTTTGTCATAATGGGTGAGATCGACTTTTAGATCAAACACATCGAACAGTCTGAAATCAAGATAAACAGCAGCCTGCAGTTGAGGTTGTCCGCCGACCATAAGTCCGTCTGCAAATACCTTAACCGTATCAACAGCAACATCGAGATTGTTGAAAAGAACAGCTTCCACATCGTTTTTCCATTGCCAGTTACCTATCGAGAGGTAGGAACCTAATCGAATTTGTTTACTCAATTTTATGCTTCCTTCAAATTCGATGCCCTGATGCAAAGCATCCAGTCCTTGCACCATCGCCCTGCTTTGAAGTTGATTTTCCAGCTGAATATATTCATTGTTTAAAAATGATACATCCTGCCAAAAGGTGTAATAGGCATTTAATCCTAGATGAAGCTTGCCGTTTCTAAAACCATAACCCATTTCCAAAGTGGATACTTTTTCGTTTTTGATTCCGGTAACCGGAGTGTTGGTGTTGTTTCCAAAAACGAATTTGTAATAAGGGGCTTTGCTAAAATGCCCGCCGTTGAGATAAAGGTGTTGCTGTTGGTTGAGATTCACATTTACTCCTCCTTTAATATCAAAGCCCGGCAGTGTGACCCATTCACTCCATTTGTCGGATGGATAGTTGTAACTGTCATGTCTTCGGTAACGATTGTCGGATAGGGTTCCGCCAACAAAAAATGTAAATAATCCGGTTTCGAATTCCCATTGAGCAAACAGACTGGTGTGGTGAAGCAAGGCTCCGTTGTCTATCCGGATTACATCACCCGGCATTTTGATTTGATCACGGCCTGCAACTCCCGCCATTGACCAACTGTAATCGTCTATATAAAATGATCCACCCAGCAAATCATTAAGCTTTTGTTTTAGAGTTGATTGAAAATAGCGGTAATGAATACCGGTGATTATCCTTTGGTTTTTGGTGGGCTTGAATTCGGCTGTACTCATTAAACCACCCCAAAAATGACTGGCCAGAAAGTGTGTCTGGACAAGTTTTGAATAACCACTAACAGTGTTTCCATTTGCAAGCTGGTAAGTATCAGTATTATTAGCGTTGTATTGGTATATACTATTCCAGTCTATTTGACCTGAAGGATTTCTGAAATCAAAAACACCGGGCCCATATTGAAAACTATCGTTCCATTTACCACCTCCCCAGCCTGGCGAAAGATAAACAGCGGTATTTAAATATACTTTTTCACTTATGTTTAAGTAGTGATTTACAGATAAATGGGGTTTATGATAAAAATTTTCTGATGCATTGTTGATTATACCATTATAACTGCCCCAGTCTTTGTTAAATTTTATTCCGTGAGCATCAATTTCTTTTTGACTAAGCTTTAAGGTTCGCTGACCATGCCGCTCTGGTCCGCCCAACAGGGTAATCACAATCCTTTGGTTTTTCCCTATTGATTTGCCGGCGCTAAAAAAATACGCCCACGCATCAACGTAGGAAGCATCAATATATCCCTCACCGCTTAAACGTGAACCTAAAAAGGAGAGGCTCCAGCCATTATCCATCTGACCAGTTTGGTAGCCCAGCGTAAATTTTTGATTGCCATAACTTGAGATGTTGCTGCTCACGAACCCCTGCTTTTTAGGGAAAGCCTGCGACGTAATGATGTTTACCGTTCCTCCAACCGAGTTCAATGCCACCTTAGAAGCTCCGATGCCACGTTGAATTTGCAAACCGGCGGTTGCTTCGGTAAGTCCAAGCCAGTTGTTCCAATATATCAGGCCATTTTCGGCGCCATTAATCGGCACACCATTAAGTAGTACAGCAATATTTTCCTGTTTAAATCCTCTTATTGAAAGACTTGCATCTCCTGAACCGCCGCCATCCCTGCTGCCATAAACCCCTGGTGTTCGCTCCATGATTTCAGGCAGGGTACGGTCGCCTAAACGACTGCTAATAGTTTGAGCATCAATTTGATTAAAGGATAATGGATTATATCTTTCCTGAGCAACCTCAGCCAGAATACTTACTTCCTGTAGATTGATTTCTTCGGGTTCCAAACCAATTTGAAGTTCATTAAGATTATTGCTGTTGATCACAATTTCAACGGCTTTAAAGCCAATATGCGAAATAAATATGGCTTGATCGAGAGAGTCAATCTGGATAGTGAATTGACCTTTTAGATTTGTACTCGTACCCTGTTTTGGGTTTCCGTTACTGATATTTACAAAGGGGAGTGGCTCATTAGTGTGCAGATGATAAACTTTTCCACTTATTAAAAGTTGCTGTCCGTTTGCAAACAGG
>JACCQN010000027.1 GCA_015709215.1 Bacteroidales bacterium | reverse complement strand
CCTCAATACTCTTGCTCACACTCACACTTCTTTTATTAGGCTTTTGGCTGTTAGCGGTTAGCCCTGCTTAGCGGGGGTTCGTTTTAACTAAATCAGCATATTCATTTTTAAATTAACACTATCCTCAATACTCTTGCTCAATACTCTTGCTCAATACTCACACTTCTTCAATCGCTGGCACTTTATTAATTTTCCTTTAATGGGCACAAAAAAAGTGCTATAAAGAAGATGCTCGAGTCTTTGCCAGCCATGTTCTAGCTTAGGTGCGCTATGATTTTCAGTAAAGGGTCAATTGGAATAACCATGCAAAACCCTTTCAATGCTATTGCAATGCCATTTAAATACTACAAACAAACAATGTTTATCACAGCAACTGCCTGGGATTCCAGAATACTTTTTCGAAATTTGCGATTGTATCCTTTTCAATCCTATGGCCTTCCTGCTCAAGCAGTTGCTGCATCAGGCCAGGATGGCCAAAATGATTTTTTCCGGTGAGCTGGCCATTGCGGTTTACAACCCTGTGCGCCGGGATATTCAATCCACTACGATGAGATTGGTTCAACGCCCAGCCAACCATGCGCGATGACTGCCGCGAACCCAAAAAAGCTGCAATAGCTCCATACGAAGTGACTTTACCGAATGGAATTTGTCGTACTACAGCGTAAACCTGCTCAAAAAAAGAATTATTTGAATCAGCTAAAGATTCCAAAACGCAGGTATTTGATTGTAAGGTCTTGTTCGAGCCAAATTTGTTCGTAAAAGGTTCGGATATTTTTCACTTCCAGCTCCCGCTCATCAGCGTAAAGATCAGGAACATCATCATATACAGGTAGATTTTCCTGTGCAATTACTTCTTTGGTATAGGTATAAAGCAAATCACTGTCGGTTTTCAGGTGTACAATACCATCTTTACGAAGGAATTTTCGGTATTGCTCCAGAAAGCGGGGTGCGGTAAGACGTTTTCTGATGCGCGATTGTTGTGGCTGTGGGTCGGGGAAGGTAATCCAGATTTCTGCTATTTCTTCAGGTCCAAAAAAATGTTCGGCAAGCTCAATCCGGCTTCTGATAAAGGCCACATTTGCTAAGTTTAACTCCTGGGCATCCTTCAGTCCTCGCCACATGCGGGCTCCTTTAATATCCATGCCGATATGATTGAATCCACTGCGATGACGCGCTAAACCAACTGTATATTCGCCTTTGCCACAACCCAATTCAAGCACAATTGGATTGGCATTATGAAAGAAATCAGTGCCCCATTGTCCTTTTAACGGAAAGCGGCCCCGTTGCAACTGCTCGTAATGATATTGAAAAAAGTTATTAAAGGTTTCATTCTCAGCAAATCGCTCTAATTTTTTCTTTTTCCCCACGGCTATGAACTTCCTGAAATTTAATTGGATTAATAATAAGATAAAGGCTTGTTTTCAAAATGAATCTATCATGCAAAGGTTTACATGCTGAACAACCATGCGTTTTCGTTTTCTTCTTTTTTGATAGCTTCGAGCCTTGATAAGGCAGCGCTTCTGTTGGGATGTACTTCAAAGGCAATGCGGTGAAGACCACTTGCGGTTTGTCCGGCAAATACCGCATTAAAACCTTTAGCTCTTAATTCGTCCATGAGCTTGTCGGCATTGGCTTTTTGGCGAAAAGCACCTGCTATGATGAAATATTTTGGTTGATCCATGTGTTGGACAGGATTTTGAATAACCTTTTTTGTTGGCTCAGCAATTGTTTCTGCCGGGATAAATTCATCATGTAAAGGTGCAGGAGTTTCCAATAGTTCTTTCACGGCCTCTGTTTCGGCGGGAAGCTCTTCTTCGGTTTTTGTTTCAGACAAAAATGCTGTGTTTGGAAGGGTTTCAGCCGGCTTCTCTGTGCGCAAATCTTCGACAGGAAGAGTAGCATGATCAATGGTGTTTGGATTGCTGTTGTCAGCTAAAGCTGTTATTCCAAAATGATTCATATGCGTTGCCATGTATTCATTGGGGCTGGGGTAGAAAAAGGGAACCAAACTGGCATAGGTTTGGTAATAATGCTGAACCAGCTGTTTGTTCATATAAGCCCATCCTGATGCCATAAAAATGAGCAAAACAGCAATAAAAATCAATTGTTTTTTATAGGGATTCTTTTTTCTTGAAGCCCTGAAAACCTTTTGTTTTGGAGCTTTGGGTTTAGTTCTGCGTTTGGACGTATCGCTATTAATTTTTTGGGACTTTTCTTCGCGTTGCTGCTTGATCTGTTGTTCAAGTTTCTGGGCAAAAGTCTCTCTTTTTATAGCTGGCGATACAAATCCAGTAAGCCCAAAAGATTCAGCCAAATAATTCTGACTCAAATCAGGATCGAACACAATTTGCTGTTTGTCGTCCATCGAAATACTGCCGATAAGCCTGAAGTTAATCCTTCGTCCGGCTTGCATTTCCTGCAGGCAGCGCAGTACGAACTTATCCATTTTCTTTTTGGCTTCGCTGTAGGGCAGCGATTCTTTGTGAGCGATATGATTTAGCAACATGCCATCATTGGCGCGCAAATGCTGATTAAAAACAATCTCTTTGTGAGGAGGCTTAAACTGGTGCTTAACCGGATGCACCGATGCAGGATTTGTTTTGGTTATAAAACCTCCCAAGCCCGGAATGACAACACATTCGTGTTCGAATAATAAATCAGCTATGCTACTGGCAATTTTCATTTTACTATGATCGAAAACGGATTTGCAAACTTTGGTTACTATGAATCATCCTGCTAAGATACGACACAAATCTTTGTTGATCAAATTTTGTTGATAAGTTTTTCGAGGTCGGCCGGAGTATCCACTCCAAACTGTGCATGATCAGTGAGTGCGGTTTGAATGGTGATGCCGTGTTCGAGCCAGCGAAGTTGCTCAAGCGATTCGGCTTTTTCGAGCGGAGAAGGAGGCATGTTGGTGATCTGTTGCAGTACATCGCTTTTGTAGGCGTAGATGCCGATATGCCGGTAAAAAACATGTTCTTTGAGCCATTGTTCCTTTTCAAAATTTTGCAGATAGGGAATGGCCTGGCGGCTAAAATAAAGGGCTTTACCTTCCTGATTTGTGATTGCTTTAACTACATTAGGATCAAATAAATGTGATATATCTCTGATGCGCTGAATAAGTGTTGCTATGCCAATATTTTCGGGTTTTATTAGCTGGGCCAGCTGATCGATTTGCTCGGGAGCAATAAAAGGTTCATCACCCTGCACATTAATCACGGCATCAAAGGATTTGTGGTGTTTGGATAAAGCCTCAAAGCAGCGGTCAGTCCCGCTGGGATGGGTTGCGGAGGTCATAATGAAATTACCATCAAACTGATCCACTTTGCGGGCGATTCGATTGTCGTCGGTTGCCACCACAATGTCTGTAATTAAGCTGGCTTTTTTAACTTGTTCGTAAACCCTTTGAATCATGGTTTTGCCCCGAATCAAGGCGAGCGGCTTCCCCGGAAAGCGGGTGGAGGCATATCGGGCAGGTATAACAGCAAGTATTTTCATCCGGAGTGTTCTGACAAAAGGCTTTAGAAAAGACCGTGGATTTCGGCATTGATTTTTTCAATTACCATACCCAGGTCGTCTGGTTTTTCCAGGTCGATTTCGTCCACATCAATAATCAGTAGTTTGCCAATGTTATATTTGGATATCCAGGCTTCGTATCGTTCGTTGAGGTGTTTCAGGTAATCGAGCCTGATAGATTTTTCGTAGTCACGGTTACGTTTCTGGATTTGATTGACGAGCGTTGGCACACTGGCTCGTAAATAAATCAGCAAGTCGGGGGGCTGGATAAATTTGCTCATCAATTCAAATAACGAGCTGTAATTTTCAAAATCGCGTGTTGACATCAGGTTCATGGAGTGCAAGTTGGGGGCAAAAATGTAGGCATCTTCATAAATGGTTCTGTCTTGTACAATGGTTTTACCGCTGTTGCGAATCTCGATCACCTGCCTGAAACGGCTGTTGAGAAAATACACCTGAAGGTTGAACGACCACCGTTGCATGTCTTCATAAAAGCTGTGCAGATAGGGATTGTTTTCAACATCTTCGTAATGCGGTGTCCAATTAAAGTGTTTGGCCAATAACTTTGTAAGTGTGGTCTTTCCGGAACCGATGTTGCCGGCGATGGCGATATGCATGATAAATGTTTTGTGAGCGAAATTAATAATTTTTAAAAGCTTTACAACAGCTCCAGTATTTCTTCAAGTATGATTCTGTTGTTCGACAGGCGGGGAACTTTATGCTGTCCGCCAAGTTTTCCCTTGTTTTTGAGCCATTTATAAAAAGTGCCTTGCGGAACAGCTTTAACCATTGGTGGTCTGAGCACCATATTGTGGTAGCGCTTGGCTTCGTAATCTGAATTGAGTGATTTTAATGCATTATCGAATGTATCAATAAAGAAATCCAAATTTTCGGGTGCTTGTTCAAATTCGATCAGCCATTCGTGTGCTGCAGATTCTTTTCCGCTAAAATAAAGCGGGGCAGCAGTGTAGTCTAAAATATTTACCCGACATTTTCGGCTGGCAATTGCCAGGGCTTTTTCGGCATTGTCGATGATCAACTCCTCGCCAAAGGCATTGATAAAGTTTTTTGTTCTTCCCGTAATCCTTATTCTGTATGGGTTGAGCGAGGTAAAGGTAACGGTATCGCCGATCAGATAACGCCACAGGCCGGCATTGGTTGTGATGACGAGCGCATAGTTTTGATCTTTTTCCACCTCGTGAAGGGCGAGCGCTTTGGGATGTTCGTCTTCAAGTGTTTCCATCGGGATGAATTCATAATAAATGCCGTAATCGAGCATTAGCAAAAGTTCTTTGCTATCTGTTTGATCCTGAAGGCCAAAAAAGCCTTCGGAGGCATTGTAAGTCTCCATATAGTGCATTCCGTTGTGCGGAATCAACTGCTGAAATTGTTCGCGATAAGGCTCAAAATTAACACCTCCGTGGAAAAACACTTCCAGATTTGGCCATACTTCCGAGAGATTAGATTTGCCCGTAATTTCAAGGATGCGTTTGATCAATACTAAAGTCCAGCTTGGGACACCCGAAATGCTGGTTACATCATGCTGCATGGTTTCACGTGCCATCAGCTCTATCTTTTGTTCCCACTCGTCCATCAGCGCGATGCTCAGGTTGGGTGTTTTCATCAGTTGTACCCAAAAAGGCAGGTTTTGAATCAGGATAGCAGAAAGATCACCATCATAATAGGAGGCATTACTAACTTCGCTGATTGTTTGGCTGCCGCCCATTACCAGCCCTTTGCCATCAAAGATTTCCGTTTCGGGATGGTTATTAATGAAAATGCTTAGCATATCCTTGCCACCTTTGAAATGGCATTCTTCGAGGGAGGAATTGCTTACGGGGATGTATTTGCTTTTACTGCTCGTAGTGCCGGATGATTTGGCAAACCATTTTATTTCTTCGGGCCAAAGGATATTTTGCTCGCCCTGGCGAAGCCTGTCGATATAAGGCTTGAGCGCTTCATAGTTATTTATTGGAACCCGCTGGGCAAACTGTTCCGGAGTTTTAATGCTTTTAAAGTCGTAGGTTCTTCCATATTCAGCATTTTTACCCGTCATAATCAGGCGCTTAAACCACTCAGCCTGAACTTCGTGCGGATATTTGATAAAGAGATCGATCTGATGCATCCGCTTTTTAATAAACCAGGATGCAACGGTGCTAATGAATGCCATAAAGTTATTTTTCTATGATCACAAAAGTAAGAAATTCGGCTTTGTCAAGGTGCCTTAACTTAGGCAACGCTTTATTTGGGAGCTTTAATAATAAGATAAACGCCTAAAATGGCATACAAAGTATTGGGTATCCAGGCTGCCCAAACAGGTGAGAGGTTACCGAAGGTGGCAAAAACAGTCGAAAACTGCATAAAAAGGATATACGAAAAGGTGATGGCAATACCCAGCCCCAGATGCATTCCGATGCCACCTCTCACTTTTCGGCTGGATAAGGCTGCTCCAATAAAAGTTAAAATAATAATGGCAGCAGGAGAGGCTAAGCGTTTTTGCATCTCAACTTCATAATTTACTACTCCCGGACTTCCTTTTAGTCGTTCTTTGTTGATGTGTTCCTTTAGCTCCCAAAAATTCATTACTTCAAAATCTTCTTTTATCTTGTATAGATCTGTTGGAAGCAGGTTTAAAGTTGTGTCAAGCGATTTCCCATTTTCTATATGTTCTTCCAGGCCGTTGATGTATCTTTTGGTGTAGTTTATTATTTTCCAGGCATTTGGACCACGAGTGGTATCCAGTTCGATGCGGTCTGCCAAAAGCTTAAAAGTCAGCTTTTCATCTTCGAAATGTTCGATGGTGAAACGGTAGCCTGTCTGCTGTTTTACGTTGTAGTTTTCAACAAAAATAAACACTCCTTTTTCAATCTGAAGATGGATGTTCCGGTCTTTATCTTTCGAAAGGTCTTCCATATACCTGTCCTTAAATGCCCTGCGTGTTACATTGGTCTGTGGTATCAGAAAATTACCCAGATAAAAGGAGAATACGCCCAATAAAAGTGAGGCAAAAAAATAAGGCCTAAGCATCCGCATAAAGCTTATCCCGCTACTTAAAATAGCAATTATTTCGGTATTTCCGGCCATTTTGCTGGTAAAAAAGATCACCGAAATAAATGTAAAAAGATAAACGAAAAGATTTATGAAATAGGGGATAAAATTGATGTAATAATCGACGATAATTTCTTTTACCGGTGCTTCATTTTTTAGGAAATCTTCAATGTTTTCGGATATATCAAAAATAATCACGATGATAATCAGCAACGAGATTGCATAGAAAAATGTTCCAATGAATTTTTTAAAGATATACCAGTCAATCAGCTTCATAGGCTACAAACGTTGGGTCACTTTTGGAATCATTTGCTGTTTCCAGATGGCAAAATCGCCTTGTAAGATATGTTTTCGGGCTTCTTTCACCAGCCAAAGATAAAAGGATAAGTTGTGCAAACTGGCTATCATGCTTCCCAGCATTTCGCCTGCCACAAACAAATGACGCAAATAGGCCTTGGAATATTGTGTATCAACAAAAGATGTTCCGTTTTCGTCTATCGGACTAAAATCCTTTTTCCATTTTTCATTGCGCATATTCAGAATGCCGTTGCTGGTAAACAGCATGCCGTTTCGGCCGTTTCGGGTGGGCATCACGCAATCAAACATATCCACGCCAAGTGAGATGCTTTCCAAAATATTGGCCGGCGTTCCTACTCCCATCAGGTAGCGTGGCTTATCTTTGGGAAGTATTCCGCACACTAATTCTGTGATTTCATACATCATCTCGGGAGGTTCGCCTACCGAAAGCCCTCCTATGGCATTGCCATCAGCTCCGGCAGCAGCTATCGTTTCGGCCGAAATTTTGCGAAGATCTTTATAAGTTGATCCCTGAACAATTGGGAAAAGGGTTTGATCGTATCCATAAAGCCGTTCTGTTTCATTCATTTGTTTCAGACAGCGGTTTAGCCACTGATGGGTTATGTCCATCGAACGCGCAGCATAGTTGTAATCGCAAGGATAGGGAGTGCATTCGTCAAAAGCCATGATTATATCAGCCCCAATACCTCGTTGGATGTCCACAACGCGTTCGGGCGTAAAAGTATGGCGAGATCCGTCAATATGCGATTGAAAAGTAACGCCCTCCGTAGTGAGTTTTCGTCTCGCACTTAGTGAGTAAACCTGATAGCCGCCGCTGTCAGTTAGAATGGGTTTGTTCCAGCCATTAAATTGATGCAAACCACCCGCTGCCTCTAAAACTTCCAGGCCGGGGCGCAAGTAAAGATGATAGGTGTTGCCAAGAATTATTTGTGCTTCCACATCAGAATATAAATCATGCTGATGCACAGCTTTTACTGTTCCGGCCGTCCCGACCGGCATAAAAATAGGCGTTTCGATAGTTCCATGAGCAGTAGTTATTGTTCCTGCCCGTGCATTGCTTTTGCTATCAAGTCCATCGATTACGAAATCCATGCTTAAAAATTTGCGCGAAAGTACGAGTTTTTTTGAGGTTGATGCACCTGGGTTGCTGGTAGTTTGTTGCATTCGGGGCTTTACTCATGGGTTTGTTGAGCTGTTCATTAGTTTCTTAAAAGATAATGTGTGAATTCAGCAATCTTTGGATAATTTTGCTGGTTTCAAATGGCAGTGCTGCATGATAATAATCTACGATTCGATAGGGTTTGTGCTTCTAATGGCTTTTCTACTGGTGATTTTGATTCAGCTTTTCTTTTATGGGGTGTTTTTCAGGCGGCTTATCACTTACAAACCTCAAAATATTTCCGAAAAAAGAACTTTTGAACCCATTTCGGTAGTGATATCCGCACGCAATGAGTTTGAAAACCTTACTCGTTTCCTTCCTCAAATACTAGCCCAGGACTATCCTGATTTTGAAGTGGTGGTTGTAAATGATTGTTCAGATGATGAAACAGCTGAATTGCTTGACGAAATGGCACGCCACAATCCAAAGCTTAAACCTGTTCATCTGCGTCAAAGCCTGAATTTTTTTCAGGGCAAAAAGTTCCCACTCAGCATGGGAATTAAATCTGCAAAAAATGACCTGTTGGTTTTAACGGATGCTGATTGCTATCCTGAATCAGATCAATGGCTAAGGACAATGGCAGCGGCTTATAGTCCTCAAACAGAAGTGGTTATAGCTTACGGCCCTTACCAAAGTGCCAAAAATCTGCTCAACAGGCTGATTCGTTATGATACGCTGCATATTGCTATTCAATACCTCTCATTTGCGCTTGCCGGACTGCCTTATATGGGAGTTGGCCGAAACCTTTCGTATCGCAAATCCTTGTTTATGCGCAACAAAGGCTTTACTTCACATTATAAAATAGCTTCGGGCGACGATGATTTATTTATCCACCAGGTTGCCAACAAACACAATACCAGTGTTTTGATTCAGTCAGAAGACCGCATGATTTCGATACCAAAAAAAACTTTTATAGAATGGATTCGACAAAAGCGCCGGCATTTGATGACAGGAAGTTTTTATGCGCTAAAAATCAAACTTCTGTTAGGTGGGTATAATGCAAGTGCCTCTCTGTTTTATGCGCTATTTGTGGCCCTTTGGTTTGTTAATCCGCCATTTTATTATGCTGATTGGTTTTGGCTCAACTCAGCGGTTTTGTTGTTTTTATTTTTTTTGAAAACTTTAATACAATGGACACTATTTGCACAAATTGCCAAAAAACTGGGTGAAACGGGATTGACATGGTGGATTCCGCTCGCTGATTTCTTTTTTGTTATTTTTACGCCTTTCCTACTCACGTTAAATATATTTGTACGCAAGCCAAAATGGAAATAAATGATCAGCTTACCGAGAAAGCCAAATACGATTTGGTGCTGATTGACAGGGCTATCAATCACAAAGATCAGCAGGCTTATGCTGAGCTGCTTAAGCGGTATCGGGATGTTATTTATTTTTTGATGCTTAGAATGTCGGCCAATCATTATGATGCCGAAGACCTCACTATCGAAGCTTTTGGTAAAGCCTTTAAAAATTTGCGGCAATACACGGCTGATTATGCTTTTTCAACCTGGCTTTATCGCATTGCTACCAATAATTGTATCGATTTCCTCCGGCGCAACAACCGCATTCCTTCAGCAGATAAGTATAAGTGGAAACCGGAAGATCAGGATGAACTAATTGAGCAGTTGCCTTCCGAAATCCTTGATCCTGAAGAAGATTTGATGCACAAACAAAAAATCAGGCTGATGCGGGAGGTAGTTGATAAGCTTAAACCACACTATCGAAACTTGATTACCCTGCGTTATTTTGATGAACTGAGTTACGAAGAAATCACCGAAATACTTCACCTTCCACTGGGTACAGTGAAAGCCCAGTTGTTCAGAGCCAGAGCTTTATTGTTGCATATTATCGAAAGCAGCCGCGATAGTATTTAAGCCGGTTTAAGCTTGTATTTACTTTAACTCTTGACAAAAACGCTATTTAAAAAGAGCTTTTATTAACTTTGTTGCAATAAAAAAAACTAGGATATGACTGAAGATTTGAATGCCTTTCATCATGCTGTTTTACAAGGAATTCCTGAGGAATTACCTCAACCCAGGCCTTATGATCCATCCATTAATCATGCACCAAAACGCAAAGATATCCTTAGCCGGGAAGAGAAAAAGCTGGCTTTGAAAAATGCTTTACGTTATTTTGATCCAAAACACCATCAGGTACTCGCTCCTGAATTTGCAGAGGAACTCCGTAAATACGGCAGGATTTACATGTACCGCTTTCGACCGGATTATCCAATCTTTGCCAGGAACATCGAGGCTTTCCCGCACAAATCGAAACAGGCTGCTGCCATTATGCTGATGCTTAGTAATAATCTGGATCATGCTGTGGCACAACATCCCCACGAACTCATCACTTATGGTGGAAATGGGGCAGTGTTTCAAAATTGGGCTCAATACTTGCTCACGATGCAATATTTAGCTACCATGACTGACAACCAAACTTTGGCCATGTATTCGGGTCATCCCATGGGACTTTTCCCTTCACATCCTGATGCCCCCCGTGTAGTAGTGACCAATGGCATGGTTATTCCAAATTATTCAAAACCAGACGATTGGGAGCGTTTTAATGCCCTGGGTGTTTCGCAATATGGCCAGATGACGGCGGGTTCTTTTATGTATATCGGTCCGCAGGGCATCGTTCACGGAACTACTATTACTGTGCTTAATGCCGGTAGGATGAAAAAGCATCCGGATTATGTAGGCGGGCCCAAGCTTTTTATTACTGCAGGTCTTGGAGGTATGAGCGGTGCACAGCCCAAAGCTGGAAATATTGCTGGTGTGGTTAGCATCACGGCGGAAGTTAATCCAAAGGCGGCATATAAACGTTATGAACAAGGCTGGGTTGACGAAATTGTTGAAAATACTGATCAGGCAATTGATCTGGCTTTAACATGGCAAAAACGCAATACACCACATTCAATTGCCTATCTGGGTAATGTAGTTGATTTGTGGGAACGGCTTGCCGAACGCCAGATAACCGTAGATATGGGATCTGATCAAACCTCACTTCATAATCCTTGGGCGGGTGGTTATTATCCTGCCGGATTAAGCTATGAAGAGGCTAACAATATGATGGCTGATGATCCTGAGCAATTCAAAGAATGGGTAAAAAAATCCCTGGTTCGTCAGGTTGATGCAATCAACAGATTGACAGCAAAAGGGATGTATTTCTTTGATTATGGAAATGCCTTTTTGCTCGAGAGCAGTAGAGCCGGAGCTGATATCATGAACGAAAATGGAAAGTTTAAATATCCTTCCTATGTCCAGGATATCATGGGCCCGATGTGCTTCGATTTTGGTTTTGGTCCTTTCAGATGGGTGTGCACATCCTCCAAACCCGAAGATTTGGCATTGACTGATAAAATTGCCTGTGAAGTGCTCGAAGAAATTGCACAAACTGCACCCACAGAAATTCGGCAGCAACTGAACGATAACATTCATTGGATCAGAGAGGCGCAAAAAAATAAATTGGTAGTTGGTTCGCAGGCGCGGATTTTATATGCCGATGCAGAAGGTCGAATAAAAATTGCAGCAGCCTTTAACGAGGCGATTTCAAAGGGAAAAATTAGCGCACCTGTGGTTTTAGGAAGAGATCATCACGATGTTTCTGGTACTGATTCTCCTTACCGCGAAACCTCTAATATTTATGATGGCTCAGCTTTTACTGCTGATATGGCTATTCAGAACGTTATCGGAGATTCCTTCAGAGGTGCTACCTGGGTTTCTATTCATAATGGTGGTGGCGTTGGCTGGGGCGAGGTAATCAATGGTGGTTTTGGAATGTTACTTGATGGCTCTGCCGAAGCAGACCGGCGCCTGCATATGATGCTGCATTGGGATGTGAACAATGGTATTGCTCGTCGTAGCTGGGCACGAAATAAAGAAGCTGTTTTTACCATAAAACGTGCTATGGAGCAAGAGCCTAGCCTAAAAGTTACACTCCCGAATTTTGCGGACGAAAAACTAATTGAAAGCCTCGACTTGTAGGCTCGTAGATATTATCGCAACGTAAAAAAAGGCCGGAATCCTATTGGAAACCGGTCTTTTATCATTTTTATATGCTATTGAATACCGACCTTTTCAATATGTTTTTGTCCATTATATTCGAGCGAAAGGATATATATGCCTTTGGCTAGTTTGTCGGTTAACTGATCCAGCGAATGATTGCCGGGATTTAGCTTTCCGAAATCGGCCTTACCCATTAGTTTTCCGGTAATGGTATATACTTCGGCTGTTACTACAGAAATGCTACCCAGACTGAAGAATAAAGTGTTTCCGCTTTCCAGGGGATTTGGATAAACTTTTATACCAGAAGCTGATGCAATTTCATCTTGCCCTACATAGCCGTATGCAAATTCGTTTCGGTCTATTGAACCAAAAGACTGGCCTGTAAACAACGGATCGCTGTCAGCACCAAGTACAGCATAATAGCCTGTTCCCTGACCACAGCAAAGTCCATCGCCCCCTGCATCGTACATGATAAACTCATAACATCCTAAATCAGAAACTTCCAATGGCATGCTAACCACGCTGTTAGGATTGGTGTATGGTCCGCCAGCTTGCACCATATCACCAGCTTGATTAATCAGTTCCCAGCTGGTTTCTTCCGGAGCATTGTTGAGCAGGATAAATAAACTTACGTTAACCCCATTTACATTGGGCGATTGCATAAATTCATAATTCATGACATTATTTTTTGGATAATCATCGCCAACGCCATTAGTTCCGCTGATAACGATCTCCAAATTATTTTCTTCTTGCAGGAAAAATGCAAGCTCACCAACCTCTACTGTTGTTGATTGCAAAAAATCCAGTGAGCCAGTCCAATCCATGCTATGCACAGGCTCGTCATTAACAAAAACTCCAGCGTGGCACTGGTTAGCGCTTCAGAGCCATAATTTACAATGGTGATAATTGGTTCCATGGTGCCGCTGCAATTCACACTGGTAGTATTGCTGATATTTTTAATTGCGGCATCATTGGCATAAAAAGGTGTGAGCGGATTAGTGCTGCTGTTGGCAGCCTGATGTACATGTTTGGAAGTATTGTCTTGCACAAAACCCACAGCTGCAATTTCATTGATATCGTAAACATTGGCCAATTCCCATGCCGCTTCAACGATGTAATAATCTTCTTCCTCAAAATCGGGAAGACTTGTCCCGTTGCGGGAAGGAATCAGGGCTTTCATCACATTATGAAATTGGGTTTCGCCATTTGTTCCCGGAGGTGATGAAAAGATGACATTTTTTTCTATCACGGCAATTTGAGCAACCAAATTACCACTCACAGCCTGATCTGCTCTGATGAGCATGGTTACGTAAACACTATCCTGATCATCCGATAACCGATGCTGCATAATAATTTCGAAAGGAGAAGGATTGTTGGTGGCATAGTTGTCAATCATGGCCTGGCTTACCTGAACAGGCATTCCATGGAACAAATTTCCACTCATGTATAAATGTGGAACGGAGTTAATGCCATAATAAGTTCTGCGGGCATTATTATCAATGGTATTGTGAAGATACATCGGGTCATTACCCGGCGACGGCCAACTCATGTGGTATTTTATTGAGGTAATTATATCCTCATTAGCACTCAAAAGAGCATCATAAGCAGGGTTCTGTTGAGCACAAGGACCGCAGGTAGTGCTGGTGAAATTCTCTGATAACAACATTCGTGGCATCTGAGTCCAGGCTAAAAATGGCAACAACAGGCCAATCATAATCAAAGTAATTTGTTTTTTCATAAGGCAAAAATATAAGTAGTGAGGTGCAACAAATCTAAAAAAATATTTAAACTTGCAGATTATTCTTTTGCTTACAGACAACTTTTACTTTTAAAAAGTTGTCTTAAGTTCGAAAATTAAGCAAATCAGATATTATAGCACGATTTTTGTAAATAATTTGATGAATAAAACCTATTTGAAATGAAAAAATTTTTATTTTTAGCTGTATTGTTGATCTCTGGAGTATATGCCGGAGCTCAGGTTTTAACTTTGCATTGGGATGGTCAGGATATCGAAAACGGTGCAACAGTTAATGTAAATGGCGAAATGACTGATAATATTTATGAGGAGTTTCTCTCTCATGTACTGGTCAAAAATAATACTGATCGCGATATGCCCGTTAAAGCGCGCCGTGAGGATATTGATGTTGTAACAGGTTCTAAGAATTATTTATGCTGGGAATCCTGTTATCCGGATGATGTAACGGAATCACCCAATGCCTATACTATACCTGCAGGTGAGATGACGCCGGAAACTGTGTTTTCAGGTCATTATCTCCCACAGGGATATGTTGGAACCTCTACGGTTAAATACACCTTTTTTAATGAAAACGAGCCGGATGATCAGGTTTATTTTTTGGTAAATTATGTAATTAGTCCTACATCAGTGGATGATATACTATCAAACGCATTGATTAGCAGTGCTTATCCAAATCCCGCAACAAATCAGTTTACCATTGATTTTGAATTCCCAATCGGAGTTGAAAAGGCTGAACTTAAATTGTTTAACCTCGTAGGGCAGGAAGTCTTGTCAAAATCCTTCACAGGTATTAATGGCAAAATTCAAGTTTCGGTGGCCGATTTACCCGAAGGAATATATTTTTATAATCTTGTGTTGAACGAAGAATCAGCCTTTGCTAAAAAGTTGATCGTTAGAAGATAAGCATAAGGAAAACTGTTTATTTTTACAACAGAAAGCCGGTTTTTTACCGGCTTTTGTCGTCTTCGAAAACGTTTGAAATTTTTCTTTCAAAAAAAATCAGCATCTAATACAAGGTGTTATTCCGGCAGTAAAAGCGTCTTAAACCAAAGGTTAAAAGCTTATACTTTCGGGCTGACAAAAATGAAAAGTTGTTATTTTTTATATTTGGCTTATTTTTGCATGATTAGGCAGCTGTCGTTCGAGGCAGCATATTCGAAGAATAAGAAAAGTGTTGTAGAAATCTATTCAGGATTACTGAACCAAAAAATACCAGCATGGGGATTAAACAGAAGACTTCCGAGTTGCAACGGCGTATGCGCGATGCCCTTATGGGTGGGGGCGACAAAGCCATTGAAAAGCAAAAAGCGATTGGGAAACTCACAGCCCGTGAGCGTATCATCGCCTTGCTTGACCCAAAATCATTTCACGAGTATGATTTGTTTGTAGAACATGCCGCCAAGGATTTCGACATGGATAAAAAATACCTGCCCGGAGATGGGGTAATCACCGGAACTGGGACATTACGAGGGCATCCGGTGTGTATTTACGCCCAGGATTTTACTGTTGCAGGTGGTTCGCTGGGGTGGATGCACGCTAAAAAGATCACCAAAATAATGGATCATGCCATGAAACTTAAAGTGCCATTGATCGGAATTAACGATTCGGGAGGTGCACGTATTCAGGAAGGGGTGAACTCTTTGGCTGGTTATGGTGAGATTTTTTATCGTAACACACAGGCTTCAGGCGTAATTCCTCAGATTTCTGTTATCTTGGGTCCATGTGCTGGTGGCGCCGTGTATTCTCCGGCTCTTACCGATTTTGTTTTTGTGGTGGAAAATATCTCTAAGATGTTTATCACAGGCCCCGAAGTGATTAAGACTGTTTTGGGCGAAGAAATTTCAATGGAGGAACTTGGAGGCGCACGTGTGCATGCGGAAATAACCGGAAATGCCCATTTTTATGCTATAAGTGAGGAAGAATGCTTCAGTCAGATTAAACAGCTTGTTAGTTTTATTCCCTGGAATAATATGAAAAAAGCTGAACGTTTTCCCAAAAAGGCTCCAAAAACGAGAATTTACAAAATTGACACTATTTTACCCACAGATGCTCGCCTGCCTTATGATGTTCGCGACGTGATAAAATCATTGTCCGACGACTCAGAATTTTTGGAAGTTCAGGAATTGTTTGCTGCCAATATCGTTATCGGTTTTGGTCGCGTGAATGGCGATACTGTGGGTTTTGTTGCTAATCAACCTAATGTATTGGCCGGCGTCCTCGATGTAGATTCATCCGATAAAGCAGCTCGTTTTATCCGTTATTGCGATTCATTCAATATTCCTCTTGTTACTCTTGTTGACCTTCCGGGCTATTTGCCTGGTATTGATCAGGAGCATGCCGGCGTGATTCGTCATGGAGCCAAAGTGTTGTATGCCTATTCTGAAGCAACTGTTCCAAAAATTACTGTGATCATGCGCAAAGCTTACGGAGGAGGGTATATCGCCATGTGTTCACATCACCTGCGTGCTGATTTTGTTTTTGCATGGCCAACTGCAGAGATTGCAGTGATGGGGCCCGAAGGTGCAGCTAATATTATTTTCCGTAAGGAAATTCAATCGGCCGAAAATCCGGAAGAAATGCGGAGAATAAAAGTGGAAGAGTATAAAAATAAGTTTGCTAATCCTTATGTGGCAGCGGCTTATGGCTATATTGATGCTGTAATAGAACCGATTGAGACCCGTAGGATGTTGATCCATTCTTTGGATATTTCAAAGGATAAAATCGTAGAAGTGCCAATGAAAAAGCACGGTATTCCACCGTTCTAAAAGCCACCCTTTACTTTGAGCTTCTTCCATAGGGAAGAAGTTTTGAAATTATACTAATATGCACTTAATTAAAGCTTTAAGAGTATGAATAAAGAAGAAGTTGTGGTAACTAAGGTGAAATACGAAACACTAATTATCGATCACGTAAAATACAAAACTACCCTCACGAAAAAGTACAACGCCCGTAAACCTTATGCCGAAATCATTCCTGGAGAGATGAAAGCATTTATTCCGGGCACAATTACCGAAGTTTATGTTACGGCGGGGCAAAAAGTTGAGGAAGGAGATCCTTTGGTTGTGCTCGAAGCTATGAAAATGCTCAACGAAATCAGAGCACCTTTTTCGGGAGAAGTAAAAGTGCTGAACGTAGAAAAAGGTCAGCGTGTTGTAAAAAATCAGGTGTTGGTCGAAATATCGGTCTTACTAAACGCTTGATTGCTAGCGGTAATTATTGCTAAAATCTCATCTTTACCTGTTCCTTTAAGTGAAGAACTCAGTATGGTTTTGGGCAGTTCTTCCCAGTTTTCTTCTAAAGCTTTTTGAAAGGCCTTCACGTTAGCAATGGTTTTACGATTACTCTGCTTGTCGATTTTTGTAAAAACCACAATAAATGGGATTCCTTTTTCACCTAATTCATTGATAAAATCAAGGTCAATGATCTGAGGTTCAATGCGGCTATCCACAAGCACGAACATATAAATCAGATTTGTGCGTTGCCTAAGGTATTGTCGCAACATTAACGCCCATTTTTCGCGTGCTTCTCTTGATCTTTTAGCAAAACCATAACCGGGCAAATCTACCAGATACCAACTTTCATCGATCAAAAAGTGATTGATAGTGATTGTTTTGCCGGGTTTTGACGAAATTTTTGCCAGCCGTTTTTTGCCAGTCAGCATATTGATCAACGACGATTTTCCTACATTCGATCGTCCAATAAATGCGTATTCAGGATACTTAGCTTCAGGTAATTTTTCAATTTTTGTGTTGCTTTGTAAAAAACGGGCTTCCTGGATCATCATTTTAGATGTGATGGTTTTTCGTTTGGGTCGTAATGTAAATGGCGATCTTTTTTGAAGTCAAAAATATCCCCGATGGTTACGATAATTCCAGTTTCTTCAACTGCTCCAAAAGTCTCATTTAAGGCCGTTCCAAAGTATTTCATTGTTGATGAAAGATTCATATATGCATTCACAAGCGGTGGAATGTTTTCTTTACGCTCACGAACGATTTTCATGAGTATTTTATAGTCTTCCTTATAGGAATTACCGGAAAACCTTTCTTGTAGCGCTTTTAATTCGTGATGATATGACAACGGATTTCTTGGATAAACCAGCTTATCTTCGTCAGGAAAATAGTAACTTAAAAAGTACAGGATTAAATCTCTGGCCATTTTATCATAATGTGGATACATCGTGACTTTACCAAAAAAGTAACGAGTTTCAGGAAAAAGATAAATCAACGAGCCAAGACCATCCCACAGGTTATCAAGTGCATACATGCCTTTGCGCATGTTTTTGGCAGGTTGGTATTTGGGCTGTACAAATGATCTGCCCAGCTCAATTGTGAAAGGAAGATAATCTTGAATGAATTTTTCGGAATAGGTAAAAAGTTTTGCTGTGGGTGTATGAACATTGCCTTCCCGATCGATAGGCAGGTATTTACATTCGATGAAACGATAACCGCCAATAATTTCCAATTCATCAGGATTCCATACAATAAGCTGCTTGAAACCATTTTCACCAAGGTCGAATGAATCGATATCAACTTCTTTCCCGGTTCCCCCTCCCGAAGCCCTGAAAGCGAGTTCTCTTAATCGGCCGATTTCCAGCATTAGATTTGGCGAATCGTGATCAGAAACAATATAAATCTCATTATTTCCGTTGTTAGTTTTTCGAAAAAAACGCTCTGAAGAGAGTTCTTTGAGGAGCAAATCTTTATCTACCGGTTTTATTAACGATTTCATGACATTGGTTTTCAGGTTATTCGAGGGTGTAATGGGTTTGAGGATCAAAAGTTTCTTTAGGATTCTTACCTAATTTATAGACAAAGTTTCTCAGTTGGATAGCCCATTCCTGATCAGTCTTGCTTTTGTCAAAAACCTTGTAATCAATGGGTTGTCCAAATGTTATGATGATTTCTTGGTTATATTGCTTAAAAAATTCATCTGCAAGATACAGCATTTCAATATTGGCTTTGATGCCGAGTCGTTTGCGAAGATTGGAAAGATTGTAAAAAAAGTTTGAATTTCTTCCGGCAATGTGTGTTGGAATAATATTCCTTTTATATTTTTTTGCCTTGGTCAGGAAAGTCTTTTTCCATTCAAGGTCATAGATTTTTCTACCTTTTTTTCTGGAAACCAGTCCAAAAGGAAAGTAACAAATAACATCATCCCCGGCAAAGGTATCATTTAAAATACGTATGTTTTCAGCATTACTTCCATGTTTGTTGATGGGGATAAAAAGCGGTTTCAGATTATCAACATAGAGTAAGATATCATTGACCGGAAACCGAATATCAGGTCTCACTTTGCCAATGGCTTGCATCAAAACAATGCCATCCAATCCACCCAGCGGATGATTTGATGCCACTATAATCCGATCGTTTACAGGAATGTTTTCCAGCCCGTTGAGAATGACTGTAGGATTGAATTCTACAATGGCAGCATCCACAAAATCAAGACCATACAGATGTTTTGAGTGCTGAATTAAAGCGTTGATCTGATCCTGGTGTATTATCCTTTTTAAATAAGAAAACACAAATGCCGGGATAGTCCTAAAAAGCTTTGGGTTTTTTTGCCTGAAAACAGCTTCAATATCAATCAACTGATCAGTTTGTGATTTCATATTTTGTGGATTGTCTGCCATCTGCCTTGCTTAATGATCGCAACAAAAATACAGAAAATGTATTGTTAAAAGTCAATATAAAAGCAGTATGAAATAGGGTGTATTTCTTTTTTTTGAAAATAATTCAAAAGAATCAGCTAATTGTCAGGCTGAGGTTACTGAAAATCAAGTGTTTCTCAACAACATTGTTAATAAAGTTAATTCATTCTCGGGTAGTAAGCAAATTATGCATTTTTCTGTGTTTGTAAAACACACTAAATCAGACTATAACGCATGGCCAGATAATTTTTATGCAATTTTTTGAAACATTTGATAACTTTTGTGGTATAAAATGGGAAATAGTGGTAAAAAATGCACTAATTTTATCGCACAAAATGTCAATATTTTGAATTATCCAATTGGTCAATATCAATGTAAGCTGGATGCAAAGGGCAGACTGATGCTTCCGGCAGATTGCAAGGTGCAGTTAGGTGAGCTTGCTGGGGAAGGCTTTGTGCTTCGTCCGGGCTTGTTTGATCAGTGCCTCGAATTATACACGATGAGCGATTGGACAAAGACACAGGAAAAGCTCCGTGCTTTGAATCAGTTTGTGCGATCTAATGTGGAATTGGTGAGAAAGTACAATGCCGGTGCCAAAATGGTGAAACTGGATGGAACAGGCAGGATACAGATTCCAAAAAATCTGATTGAAACAGGAGGGTTGCAGAAGGAGGTGATTTTGACCTCCTTAACCAGTAACATGGAGCTTTGGGACAAGGCTGCCTACGAAGCGCGTATCAGCAGCCTTGATCAGGACGCATTCGAAAAATTGGCAACGGAAAAACTAGGAAGCGTCGACCAAACAAGCTTATAATCATGTATCACAAACCGGTATTACTTCACGAATCCGTTGAAGGATTACAGGTGCAACCCGATGGGGTGTACGCTGATGTTACTTTTGGTGGTGGCGGTCATTCAAGAGCCATTATCCAAAAGCTTGGCCCCAATGGCAAGTTGTTTGGTTTTGATCAGGATGCCGATGCGCAGGTCAATAGCATCAACGATTCCCGTTTTGTTTTTATCCCGCAGAATTTTCAATATCTGAAGAATTTCATCCGTTTGAATGGTGCAAAACAACTTGATGGCGTTTTGGCCGATCTGGGCGTTTCTTCACATCAGTTTGACGTGGCTGAGAAGGGGTTTTCAACGCGTTTTGATGGCAGGCTGGATATGAGGATGGATCAGCAACAGGAAATTACAGCCGAGATTATAGCGAACACCTATGATCAACAGCAGCTTACGGATATTTTTAGAAAGTTTGGAGAACTGCAGCAGGCGTGGCAGCTGGCCGGTGCAATTGTAGCAGCAAGGAAAAATGCCCCTGTTCGTACTACTTCTGAACTTCGTAAGGCTGTAGAACCTATTTTGCCGCGTAACAGAGAGAACAAAGTTTTGGCACAGCTTTTTCAGGCCCTAAGGATTGAAGTCAACCAGGAAATGGCAGTTCTGGAAAAATTTCTTGGACAGTGTGCCGATGTGATAAAACCCGGTGGACGGCTGGTGGTGATCAGTTATCATTCTCTGGAAGACAGGCTGGTAAAAAACTTTATGCGGGCAGGAAATGCAAGCGGAACAATTGAAAAAGACTTTTTTGGAAATACACTTACTCCCTGGGAATTGGTAAACCGAAAACCAATTGTCCCTACGAAAGAAGAAATAAGCGAGAATAGCCGCGCACGTAGCGCAAAACTTAGAATAGCACAACGTAAATCAAATGGCTAAAAAAGTAAATATTCTGGTCGAAAAGCAGGAAATTCCGAAGGAAAAGCCTGTATCCGAAAAGAAGAAAAGCTTTTTGGGCGGGCTGTTTATAGATGTGCTTGGAGGCGATTTCCTGGCTTATGACTGGGTGCGCAGGCAGATCAATTTTGTGTTTTTTCTGGCTGCCCTGGCATTGGTTTATATCGCAAACAGTTATTATGCAGAAGATATGAGCCGTAAGATCGACAACCTGAACCGCGAACTTAAAGAACTGCATTATGAATATATTTCTACCAAGTCGGAGTTGATGCAGCAAACAAAACAATCTACTATCGCAAGTAAATTGAGCAAAGGCGGTCTGAAGGAATCTGTTGAACCGGTTCGAAAAATCATTATCAGTGAGGAGGATATGCCATGATGGATGAAAAGAAAGATGTTTTGTGGCGGGTGTATCTGCTTTACGGATTCATGCTGATCTTTGGAATCACAATCATTGCCCGTATTGTTTATATTCAAGTGAAATATGGTGATGAGTTGCGTGAAAAAGCTCAAAAGCAGGAAATCCGGGTTTTTGATGTGGAAGCTTTGAGGGGTAATATATTGGCTGATGATGGCTCTTTGCTGGCTACTTCAGTACCAGTTTTTGAAGTACGCATGGATGTAGCCTCTCCATTAATTGATCAGCCGTTTTTCGATGCCAAAGTTGATTCACTTGCGCTGATGTTGTCGCGCTTGTTCAAGGACAGATCGCGGCAAAGCTATCTTAACCAGTTGAAGCGAGCCCGAAAGCAGGGAAATAGGTATTTTCAGCTTCAGAATCGTGCCACTTATTCTCAGGTCAAGCAATTACGCACTTTCCCGATTCTCCGGAGGGGTAAATACAAAGGCGGCCTTATTTTGATTCCGCACGATAAGCGCGAAAAACCTTTCCGCGAATTGGCCAGCCGTACAATAGGGTATCAAAATGAGCAGGAAGAACTTTTTGTGGGTATCGAAGGAGCCTATCATCATGTGCTTAAAGGAATTGATGGAAAGCAGGTAAAAAGACGTATCAACAATGGCGACTGGAAACCTCTTTTTGATGGAAATGAAATTGAGCCACAAAACGGAAAAGATGTGGTTACTACTATCGATATTAATATCCAGGATGTTGCCGAAGATGCGCTTCGCAGAAACCTACAAAAAAATAATGCCGAAGAGGGTTGTGCCATTTTAATGGAGGTGGCTACCGGAAAAATTAAAGCCATTGCCAACCTGAGTATTAATGCCAAAACTGGACGTTATGAAGAAACCTACAACTATGCTCTGGCCGAAAGTGTAGAGCCCGGATCGACCTTTAAACTGGCTTCTATGATAGCGTTGTTGGAAGATAAAAAAGTGCGACTTTCTGATACGATGGATGTTGGGCGTAGTGGGTATATTGTATATTACAACCGCACTATGCGCGATGTGTATCCAATACGCAACGGAAGATTTACAGTAAGAGAGGCATTTGAAAAATCTTCTAACGTAGCCATTAGCAAATTGGTGTGGGATGCTTACAAAGATAAGCCTGAACAATTTGTTGAGCATCTTTATGATATGTCACTCAATCAGCCGCTTGGGCTCGAAATTCAGGGAGAAGGTAAACCTTATATCAAGCATCCCAGGGATAAAAAATTATGGTACGGTACTACTTTGCCCTGGATGTCGATCGGCTACGAATTGAGTCTTACACCATTACAAATTCTTACATTTTATAATGCTGTTGCCAATAATGGCAGGATGGTGAAACCTATCTTTGTGGAGGAAATCCGACAAGGAGGCAGAACAATTGAACGCTTCGAAACGCAACTAATCAATAAATCAATCGCTTCACAAGCCACTATTGATTCGGTAAAGAGTTTGATGGAAGGAGTGGTGGAGCGAGGAACCGCCAGATATTTAAATAACAGTCCTTTTAAAATTGCCGGAAAAACCGGAACAGCACAAATAGCAAGCGGTAGCCAGGGCTATAACAAGACAAATTACACCGCTTCTTTTGTTGGATATTTTCCGGCTGCTACACCGCGCTACAGCTGTATTGTAGTTGTAAGTAATCCTTCTTCAGGTAAGATTTATGGAGGGGCTGTTGCTGCACCGGTCTTCAAAGAAATTGCTGATAAAGTTTATGCCACCCGTCTGGATATTCATGAGGAGCAGCCGTTGATAGATAAATCGCATGCTGTACAGGCATTTCAGGAGAAAGTAATTAATAAGGAGGATGCAACAAAACTATCCAAATTGCTAGGACTTAGCTTATCGGATCAGGCCACTCAGCAAGATTGGGTGAGCGCCAAAGCTGATACTTCATTGCTTTTGCTTCAACCGGCCAAAATTAGCCCTGAAGAAATACCTGACGTCCGCGGAATGAATGTACGTGATGCGGTTTTTCTGCTCGAAAATATGGGATTGAAAGTGTTGGTAAACGGACACGGACAGGTGGCCTGGCAATCTGTAAGGCCTGGAACGCCTCCAACAAAGAATCGTGAAGTAGAACTCAAATTGGTGAATTTGTGATGTCGAAATTACTGTCAGACATATTATATAGGTGCCCGGTAAGGGAAATTATTGGCGAAGTAAACCGGCCAATAATGCAGATTTGTTTTGACTCACGCAAGTGCTCTCTTGGTGATGTTTTCTTTGCAATAAAAGGAACCAAGACAGATGGCCATGAATTTATTGATCAGGTTGTTCAACAAGGTGTTGTAGCAGTAATTTGTGAAAAAATGCCCAAGGAACAGCATATTGGCGTTACCTACGTAAAAGTTGAAAATGCTGCATATAGTCTGGCAATTGCGGCTGCTAATTTTTATAACAATCCTTCTCAAAACCTCAAACTTGTTGGAGTAACGGGTACTAATGGTAAAACAACCATTGCGAGCTTATTGTACGAACTTTTCACTGGTTTGGGTTTTGCTTGTGGATTGTTTTCAACGATAGAAAATAAGATCAACGGAACTACTTTACCTGCAACACATACAACTCCCGATCCGTTGCAAATCAATGCGTTGTTGAGTAAAATGGTTGATCAGGGCTGCCAATATGCTTTTATGGAAGTGAGTTCGCATGCCGTGGCGCAATTCCGGATAGCAGGATTGAAATTTGCAGGTGGCATTTTTACTAATCTCACGCACGATCACCTGGATTATCACCGAACATTTCAAGCTTATAGAGATGCCAAGAAAGGATTCTTCGACTGGTTGCCTTCAACGGCTTTTGCATTGGTAAATACTGACGATAAAAACGGATATTTCATGGTGCAGAACACCAGGGCTGCAATTTATACCTACGCCTTGACAAAAGCAGCAGATTACCGGGCTAAAATTCTGGAAAACAGTTTTGAAGGCTTGTTGCTCTTAGTCGATGGAGCAGAATTATCCACACATCTGGTAGGTAAATTCAATGCTTACAACCTTTTGGCAATTTACGCATCAAGTCTCCTTTTGGGGATGGAAAAGGCTGAGGTACTAACAGGAATCAGCAAATTACATTCGGCCACGGGTCGTTTTGATCTGATTTATCATGTTTCAGGTATAACGGGAATTGTGGATTATGCGCATACACCGGATGCTTTGGATAATGTTTTAAAAACCATAAATGCGATAAGAACACATAATGAAATGCTGATCACAGTTGTCGGAGCTGGTGGTGATCGCGATAAAACTAAACGTCCGGAGATGGCACGTCTGGCTGCTGCTGCAAGCAACAAGCTCATCCTTACTTCCGATAATCCAAGAACAGAAGATCCGGAAGCAATCATTCAGGATATGCGCCATGGCATTTCAGCTGAGCACTTTAACAGAGTACTGGCTGTGAGCAACCGTCGGGAAGCTATTAGAACAGCCGTTGCATTGGCGCAAAAAGGAGATATCATTTTGCTTGCCGGCAAAGGTCATGAAACTTATCAGGAAATCAGTGGAGTGAAACATCCATTTGATGATAAGAAAGAACTAAGTGAAGCACTAAACGAAAGAAAAAGATAGCCATGCTGTATTACTTATTTGAATATTTGGATCAGGCGTTTAATTTTCCGGGAGCGGGTGTGTTTCAATACATTTCCTTTAGGGCTGCTGCTGCAGTAATCACCTCGCTGATTATTTCTTTGCTGTTTGGTAATCGCTGGATTAATTATTTAAATCGTAAACAGGTTGGTGAAATTGTAAGGGATCTTGGCCTGGAGGGTCAGATTGAAAAACAGGGAACCCCTACTATGGGTGGTCTTATTATTTTGGCTTCTATCGTTGTGCCTACTTTACTGTTCACTGATCTGGCCAACACCTATATTCTGCTTATGCTTTTTACTACGCTTTGGCTTGGCGGGCTGGGTTTTGCAGACGATTATATCAAAGTTTTCAAAAAAGATAAAAAGGGATTGCCTCCAAAAGTGAAGATTATCGGGCAGGTGATTTTGGGTTTGGTAGTTAGTTCGGTGATGTATTTTGATAATTCTGTTGTGATGCGCGAAAAAGCTGCTCCGGAAGATCAGGGTGTGGTTGAATTATCAGCTAAAGGGTCTGTCAACAAATTCTCGCCCGTCGAAATTCACACAACCAAAACGACGATTCCTTTTATTAAAAATAATGAATTTGATTATGCCGTACTTCTGAAATGGCTGGGGCCGGATTATCATAAATGGGCATTTTTGGTTTTTATTCCTATTGTTATTCTAATCATCACAGCAGTTTCAAATGGTGCAAATCTGACCGATGGCATGGATGGTCTGGCCGTTGGCACTTCGGCTATAATTGGCGTAACGCTTGGAATCCTTGCCTGGGTTTCGGGCAATATCATCTTTGCTGATTATCTTAATATTATGTATCTTCCAAATACTGGAGAACTTACCATATTTATCAGCGCATTTGTTGGTGCCAATATCGGGTTTCTCTGGTACAATGCTTTTCCGGCTCAGGTATTCATGGGGGATACAGGCAGTTTGACTCTGGGCGGCATTATCGCTGTTTTTGCCATTCTGATTCGTAAGGAATTGTTAATTCCTATACTGTGCGGCATTTTTCTGGCCGAAAGCATTTCGGTTATAGTGCAGGTGAGCTATTTTAAATATACCCGAAAGAAATTCGGGGTTGGAAAACGAATCTTTAAAATGGCACCGCTGCACCATCATTATCAAAAGCTGGGTTATCCCGAGCCAAAAATCGTACAGCGCTTTTTGATCGTTGGTATCATGTTGGCAGTTTTAACAATTATAACTTTAAAAATCAGGTAAATAGACATGAAATTTTCAGCAAACAAATATCAGGAGATTGTAGTGCTCGGCGCTGGCGAAAGCGGCTTGGGTGCAGCAGTGCTTGCCCAAAAAATGGGCAGGAAGGTATTTGTTTCTGATTTTGGGCAAATAGCAAAACCTTTTAAGAGACAACTTGATCAAGGCGGTTTTTCGTACGAAGAGGGTGGTCATAATCTGGAGCGGATTCTGTTGGCTGACCTTATCATTAAAAGCCCGGGAATTCCCGAACAGGCTCCTGTTGTGATGGCCGCCAAAGAACATAATATTCCTGTAATTTCTGAAATTGAATATGCTGCCAGTTTCACAGATGCCTTCCTGATTAGCATTACCGGAACCAACGGAAAAACTACTACAACGGCGCTCACAGGACATATTATGAAGCATGCAGGGCTCGACGTTTGTGTGGCTGGTAATATTGGGAAAAGTTTTGCTGCTGCATTGGCAGAATCTGATCACGACTATTTCGTGTTGGAGTTAAGCAGTTTTCAGCTTGATGGTTTGGTTGCTTTTCATCCCAACATGGCCATCCTGCTCAATATCACCCCCGATCATCTTGATCGCTATAACAACAGTTTTGATGCTTATGCTCAATCCAAATTGAGCATCACAAAAAATCTTACGGCCTCAGATGCATTTATTTACAATGCTGATGATCCAATTATAAGTAAATGGCTTGATGCTAATAAAATAGCAGCAAAAAAATATCCTTTCAGCCTCCGAAATATCCTGGCTGAAGAAGGGGCATTTCTGGAAAATGGAAAAATTCATATCACGATAAATAAACAAATATTTCATATGACACTCGAACAATTAGCACTTCAGGGTAAGCATAATGCTTACAATTCCATGGCTGCCGGTGTGGCATCCAAATTGCTGGATATCAGAAAAGAATCCTTGAAACAAAGCCTTTCAGATTTCCAGAATATTGCCCATCGCCTCGAATTTGTGGCGAATGTACATGGCATTGCTTATTATAACGACTCCAAGGCTACCAGCGTTAATGCCACCTGGTATGCACTCGAAACTTTTAACAGGCCTGTGGTTTGGATTGCCGGCGGACAAGATAAAGGCAATGATTACAGCAGTTTGATACCGACTGTAAAGCAAAAAGTGAAAGCATTGATTTGCCTGGGAGCCGATAATAGTAAATTGATACAGGTTTTTGGTGAGCTTATTGAACCAATTGTTGAAGTGAGCTCAGCCGAAGAGGCTGTAATGGTTGCTTCGATGCTGGCTACTAATGGTGATGTTGTTCTTTTGTCGCCTGCTTGTGCAAGTTTCGACTTGTTTAAAAACTATGAAGAGCGGGGAGATATTTTTAAAAATGCCGTTAAAGCTTTATAATTAATACAATGCTAAACAAAATTCTTGGTGATATAAAAGGTGATAAAGTGATTTGGTCAGTAGTGATACTGCTGTCGCTGTTTTCGCTTTTGGCCGTATATAGCTCAACTGGTACACTTGCCTACAAGTATCAGGGGGGTAATACGGAATATTATATGCTCAAACATTTTGTAATTCTGTTTTTGGGTTTTGTGTTTATGTATCTGATGCACAAAATCAGGTATGTGTATTTTTCGCCTGTTTTTCAGGTTGCCTTATGGATCGCTATCCCACTGCTCTTTCTTACCTTGATTTTTGGCTTAAACCTGAATGAAGCTAAACGTGTGTTGCCTTTGCCATTTAATCTAACTTTTCAGACCAGCGACCTTGCCAAATTAACCCTGATCATGTATTTGGCGCGTATGCTTACCAAAAAACAGGACCACATCAAGGATTTTAAATCGGCTTTTGTTCCGCTGATGGTGCCGGTGCTTTTGGTGGTATTTCTGGTATTGCCGGCAAATTTCAGCACCGCAGCAATGATTTTTACTACTAGTTTGGTATTATTGTTTATAGGTCGTGTGAATATGAAATATATTTTCTCTCTGGTTGGCATTGGCTTGGTTGCACTTACCATATTTATAGTAATTCTGTTGCAACTTCCTGAAGATCGGCAGGGGAGGCTCTGGACATGGAAAAGCCGAATTGAAAGCTATACAAAAGATACCGGAGATAATTATCAGATTGAGCAGGCTCAGATAGCCATCGTAAACGGAAAGATTTTTGGCAAAATGCCAGGTAACAGCACCCAGCGAAATTTTTTGCCTCATCCTTACTCTGATTTTATCTTTGCCATTATCATTGAGGAATATGGATTGCTGGGAGGTAGTTTTATGGTGCTGCTTTATCTAATATTACTCTTTAGGGCAGTAGTAATTGTGACCAAGATTCCGCAAACATTTGGAGCTTTTTTATCCATTGGAGTGGCATTTAGCCTGGTTTTTCAGGCTATGGTAAATATGGGAGTGGCTGTTGGTTTGCTACCTGTAACCGGTCAGCCTTTGCCACTGGTAAGTATGGGTGGAACCTCTATCTGGTTCACAAGTTTATCAATCGGAATAATATTAAGTGTTAGTAAAGATATTGCAAGAAAAGAAAAAGAAAAGGAGGAGCTGATTCATCATGACCAAGCAGACGAAGCGGTTTATAATTAGTGGAGGAGGAACCGGAGGTCATATCTTTCCGGCTATTGCCATTGCTGATGCGCTGCGAAGGCGAATGCCTGATGCGCAAATTCAGTTTGTGGGAGCCAAAGGCCGTATGGAAATGCAACGCGTTCCTCAGGCCGGCTATGCTATTAACGGCTTATGGATCAGTGGATTTCAAAGAAGTATTAGCCTCAAAAATTTACTCTTCCCTTTTAAGTTGATTTACAGTTTGTTCCATGCCCAACGGATACTTAAAAAGTTTAAACCGGATTTGGTAATTGGCGTAGGCGGCTATGCGAGCGGGCCAACTTTGCGCGCAGCTGTGCAATTGAAAATTCCTACCTTGATACAGGAGCAAAATTCTTTTCCGGGTATAACAAACCGTCTTTTGGCATCAAAGGTAAATGTCATCTGCACAGCTTATGATCGGATGGATAAATGGTTTCCGGCCGAAAAGACAATATTAACCGGAAATCCGCTTAGGAAAAATGCCGTTCAAACTGCAGGTAAAAGAAAAGAAGCTTTGAAATTTTTCGGGATGGACGGCTCGCGTCCGGTAGTTTTAATTGTTGGTGGAAGTCAGGGTGCGATGGCTATAAACAAAGCTATGGCAGCAAAGCTGGATCAGATGGCTCGATCTGATATTCAGCTGATCTGGCAAACAGGAAAAAATTATGAAGCAGATGCAAACCAAATTGTGAAACAGTCAAATTGGAAGTCGTGCTATGTTACCCCATTTATCGATCGGATGGATTTTGCCTATGCAGCAGCCGATCTGGTTGTTTCGCGTGCCGGGGCCATGGCAATTTCGGAGTTGGCTGTGGTGCAGAAAGCAGCAATTTTTGTTCCGCTTCCATCGGCTGCCGAAGACCACCAAACAAGCAATGCCCGCCGTCTTGTACAAGCAGGCGCTGCTGAAATGATTGCAAATTTGGAAGCAGCGGATAAACTTGTTCCAACGATGATTGCATTAGCTTTAGATAATGAAAAATGTCGGCAAATGCAGAAAGCGATTGCACAGTTTGCTATGCCTGACGCAGATGAAGCGATAGTGGATGAAATAGAAAAATTACTCAAGCAATAAAAGGATGATACAAACCGGAGATCGTATATTTTTTCTTGGTATTGGAGGCATTGGTATGAGTGCATTGGCAAGATATGCTCATATGCAGGGTGCTCTGGTTTCCGGATACGACCGCACGAAATCTGAAATCACTGATGATTTACTTGCAGAAGGAATTTCTGTGATTTTTGAAGATGATCCCGAATTACTACCCGATCAGCTTGATCTTGTGGTGTTTACACCTGCCATTCCATCCGATAGCAGATTGCTTGCCAAAGTTAAAAAACTGGATATCCTCTTACTCAAAAGGTCACAGCTTTTGGGCGCACTCTCCGAATCTGAATATACAATTGCCATAGCCGGCACACATGGAAAAACCTCTATTACTGCGCTTACCGCCTGGCTTCTTCATCGGGCAGGCATCAAAGTAACTGCCTTTATTGGTGGTATTGCAAAGAATTTTAACAGTAATCTGGTTCTTAACAAAAAACCTGATGTTTTTATTGTGGAGGCGGACGAGTTTGATCGATCGTTTTTGTATCTGAGGGCTAATATGGCTGTGATCTCTGCCATTGAAGCGGATCATCTGGATGTTTATGGTGATGCATCGTATTTGCAGGACGCTTTTCAGGAGTTTGTCAACCAAATGTCGGAAAATGGATTTTTGGTTTTGCAGGAGGATCAAAAAATTGATTGTGAGGCACATTTGGTGCGTTATGGCTTTTCGGATCGATCAGCTGTTCGTGCACAAAATATTGAAGTAACATCTGAAGGTCAGCATTTTGATATTGTTTTTCCTGACAATGTCAAAATCAGGGCATTCTTGCCTTTAGCAGGGAAGCATAACCTGAGTAATGCACTTGCTGCTGTTTCCATGGCCTGGATTAATCTCGTTACTCCGGAGATGATCGTAGCAGGATTGGCTACTTTTAAAGGAATTAAAAGACGTTTCGATATTCGTGTTGACCAAAAACATTTTTATGTTGATGACTATGCGCATCATCCAACTGAAATAAATGCTTGTTTGCAGGCTGTTCGCTCTTTGTTTCCGGAAAAGAAAATAACTGCTGTATTTCAACCTCATTTGTACAGTCGCACCCGCGATTTTATGCGTGAGTTTGCGCAAAGTCTGGAAGCGGTTGACGATCTTATTCTGCTGGAAATTTATCCGGCGCGCGAACTACCGATTCCGGAAGTATCTTCCGAAAAGTTGCTTCAAATGATAAACCTGACTGATAAGAAACTTGTCGGGAAAGATCAGCTTTTAAAAATTATTGATCAGAAAAGACCTGAAGTTTTGGTTACTATGGGAGCCGGGGATATCGACCGTTTTGTTAAACCACTCGAAAAAATGATTAGCCAATGGTAAAACGCATACTCACCATATCATTTTGGATACTCACCTTTGCAGGTGTTTTGGTGCTTGTATTGCTGGCTCGTCAGCATTATCGCAACAGCCCGGTAAGTGATCTTGAGATTCAGATATCGCGGGGACAACAAGTTGGTTTTTTGAGCGAGGAAATGATTTCGAAAGTCATTTATTCTTTATCAGATTCATTGAAGGGGAAACGCATAAAAGATATTCGCATGGCAATACTTGAATCTAAATTACAGGAGAATCCCTGGATTTTAGATGTTGATGTAAGTGCTTCGTTAACAGGTGTTTTGCAAGTTGTGGTTAAGGAGCGAAAGCCGGTGCTCAGGGCTTATAACCGTAAAAATCAATCCTTATACCTTGATGAGGATGGTGTACTTTTTCCGATAAGTCAATATTATGCAGCCCGTGTGCCTATCGTAAACGGCTACCTGAGTTTTCCGGCGCTCGAAAATAAAACAGCAACTTTGCTTGATTCAGCTTATCGCAACACTGAACTCAGGATGGTTTACCTGCTCAACGAAAAACTTCGCAATGACGAATTTTTGGGTAGCCTGATCGATCAGATTTATATCAATAGCCTGGGCGAGTTGGAGTTGAGTCCTAAATTGGGACCTGCCACCATTTTAATTGGTGATCTTAATCATTTGGATGAAAAACTACTCCATTTAAAAGCCTTTTATGTTCAAAAAGGCCTCAGTTCAGAACTGGCCGAATATCGGCTGGTGAACTTAAAATATAGAAATCAAATAGTTTGTACTAAAAGATAGAACCATGAAATCATCTGACATTATTGTAGGATTGGATATTGGAACAACAAAAATTGCTTGCCTGGTTGGCAGAAGAAATGAGAATGGTAAAATCGAAATTCTAGGACATGGCAAAACTGAGTCAATCGGCGTTAAGCGTGGCGTAGTATCCAATATCGAAGACACGGTTAATTCCATTCGAAAGGCGGTTGATGAGGCCTCGGCGCGTTCTGGTGTGGATATCAAATATGTAAATGTTGGCATTGCAGGCCAGCACATTAAGAGTCTTCAGCATCGTGGAAGCTTAATTCGTGAGAACAGTGAAGAAGAGATCAATAAGCTTGAGATTGAAAAGCTGACCAACGATATGTACAAATTGAGCATGGCAGCCGGTGAGGAAATTATTGATGTTATTCCTCAGGAATATATTGTAGATAATGAGCAGGGAATTAAACATCCTGTTGGGATGCTTGGAAGTAAGCTGGAGGCTAATTTTCATGTTATCATCGGACAAACTGCTGCTGCCAAAAATGTGCTAAAGTGCGTAAAACGTGCTGGTTTGGAAATGGTTGAGCTAATTCTGGAACCTATTGCCTCGGCAGAGGCCGTATTGGGCGATGACGAAAAAGAGGCTGGAGTAGTTCTGGTTGATATTGGTGGTGGCACAACGGATATTGCTATTTTCCACGACAGAATTATCCGGCACACCGCTGTGATTCCTTTTGGTGGAGATATCATCACCGAAGACATTCGTGAAGGTTGTACCATTATTAAAAAGCACGCCGAAGAAGTAAAAGTGAAATTTGGTTCTTCACTTGCCAGTGAAAACAGAGATGATGAGGTCGTTTCCATTCCCGGAATCAGAGGGCGAGCTCCCAAAGAAATTTCGTTCCGTAATCTGGCCTCCATTATACAAGCCCGTGTGGAGGAAATTTTCGAGCATGTGCATTATGAGATCAAAAATTCCGGATTCGAACGTCGGTTAATTGCCGGCATTGTGCTCACAGGAGGCGGAGCTATGATGAAACATATCGATCAACTTGCAGCCTTTGTCACCGGAATGGATGTTCGTATTGGTTATCCCAACGAACATCTTGCAAAAGGAACTATCGAAGAGCTTACCAGTCCTATGTATGCCACTGGTATTGGCTTGGTTATTGAGGGCATTTCCAGACACCTTAACGAAGAGGAAATGGAGAAACTGAAAGCCTCCTTTGATCCTTCGCAACCAAAATCCAAACAAAAACAAACATTGGATAAAAAAGGAAGCAATTATTTGGATAAAATTAAAAAGCTATTTGATAGAGATTTAATTGAATAAAAAGCTATTAACCTTTTGTTGTTGAAAACTTTCACTAATCAACTTCATTATCACCATTCAAGACATTAATTTTAAAATTCTTTATACCATGCCAGAAATGTTAAAATTTGAACACCCAAAAGACCAGTCGAATATCATCAAAGTTATTGGTGTTGGAGGCGGCGGAAGCAATGCCGTTTCTCATATGTATCACCAGGGAATTAAGGGAGTCGACTTTATACTATGCAATACTGATTCGCAGGCATTGGATACCAGCCCCGTCCCTGTAAAAGTACATCTTGGTAAGCGCGAACTTGGGGCAGGGAACATCCCTGCTGTGGGGCGTGAAGCAGCGCTCGAAACTGTTGATGAGATTAAAGAGCTGCTTGAGCACCATACAAAAATGCTGTTTATCACTGCCGGTATGGGAGGAGGTACCGGAACCGGTGCGGCGCCTGTGGTAGCTCAGGTTGCACATGAACTGGATATTTTAACCGTTGGCATCGTAACCCTGCCATTTGGTTTTGAAGGTCGTAAACGCCGTCAGCAGGCGCTCGAAGGCCTCGAAGAAATGCGTAAACATGTTGATACGCTGCTGATTATTTCAAATGATAAATTGCGCGAAGAATACGGAAATATGAAGCTTACAGAGGCTTTTAAAAGAGCTGATGATGTGCTAACCATTGCGGCTAAAGGTATTGCTGAGATTATTACCGTTACAGGTTATATCAACGTTGACTTTGAGGATGTGAATACTGTGATGCGTAATAGTGGTAAAGCCATAATGGGTTCAGCTAAAGCCGAAGGCGAAAACCGCGCCCTTAAAGCGATTGAGGATGCGATGCGCTCGCCTTTGCTCAATGATTCAAATATTGCCGGTGCCGAAAATATCTTGCTGTATATAACTTCAGGCGACGACGAGGTTTCGTTGGACGAAGTGCTTGAAATCACTGATTATATTCAGCAAACATGCGGCAATACTGCTGAGGTGATCTGGGGAAATGGCAAAGATGATTCGCTTGGAAATAATATTGCTATCACTATTATTGCTACCGGATTTGATAATGAAGAGGATATACCAATTGGAATGAATACCCGAAGAGTTTCTGTTACAGATTTATATGGCAATAAAACTGTTTCCAGATCACATCCGGAATCAGAATCAAAACCTGCCAATTCGCCAAGTGATGGAAAAGTGATTCGGCACCATCTTCATGATGAAGATGATACAAAAGAAGAACAGGCTGAATCGAAAAATGATTCTCCTGCATCAGATTTGCCTGCTGATAAAAACATATTTAGTTTTGTGGATGAGAAGAACGAATCCAAACCTGCCGTAAGAGTTCATACGCTTGATGATGATAAACCTGCATCGAACAAGCCGGAATATGAATTGCCTTTTAGCGAAGAAGAAAAGTCTGTTGACGCTAAAAGTATAGTGAACTCAAATGTAACAAAAGAGCAAAAAGGTGACAAAACAGGAGCTAATATTGATGTTAAAGAACAACAGGATGCTGGCGACATTGTAAAAGCTAAGGAAGTTGAACAAAAAGCGCCTGTTGATGACCTTGACAGAAACTCGATGATACGCCAATCGCGGCTCAAAGCAATGAGCATGAAACTTCATTCAGTTCAGGGGCTTGAGGAACTTGAGCGTCAGCCCGCCTATTTAAGAAGAGGAACTAAACTGCAGGACGATGCTACTGAAAATCCGGATAAAGAAGTTTCGCGCTATGCCTTAAACAGTGACGGAAAACAATCCGGACTTACTACAGGAAATAGTTTTTTGCACGATAATGTTGATTAAAAAAATAAGTTATGCGTCTTGAAATTCTGATAAATGATGATTTGAAGCAGGCAATGCGTGAAAAAGACACCAAAAAACTGGCTGCTTTACGGGCTATAAAAGCTGCTTTACTATTAGAAAAAACGGGAAAGGATGTAAGTAGCGGAGAAATTCCGGAGACTGTTGAAATTAAACTTTTACAGAAACTTGTGAAACAGCGAAGAGAATCAGAAGCTGTTTATAAGGAGCAAAATCGACCAGAACTTGCTCAGGAAGAAGCATATCAGGCGGAAATAATAGAAGCTTATCTGCCACAGGCGCTCTCAGAGGATGAACTGAAAGCAATAATTCAGGAGGTAATTACACAAACTGGAGCTAATTCGATAAAGGATATGGGAAAGGTGATGGGGCAGGCGACAGCTATAGTTGCAGGCAGAGCAGATAATCAAACAATAGCAAAAATCGTGAAAAGTTTGTTGGGAGTCTGATTCGAGAATACGGACATAAAAAAACTGGCTTACCTAAATGGGAAGCCAGTTTTTTGTTTTATAGATTTCTTATCCAAGCATAAGACGCTTGAAACCTGTAACGGTAAGATCTTTGTCAACTTCAGACAAATATTGACGAACCGTTTTTTTGTTTTCGCGAACGAAATCCTGGTTGAGTAGTGTGTTCTCACGGTAGAATTTATTCAGCTTTCCTTTGGCAATTTTCTCAAGCATTTCTTCAGGTTTTCCTTCATTGCGGGCCTGTTCCATGCCAATTTCTAATTCACGCTGAATGATTTCCTGTGGAACATCAGATTCCTCAACAGCAACAGGATCCATAGCAGCAACCTGCATAGCCAGTTCGTGTCCGATTTGCGCCAGTTTTTCGTTGTTGTTTTGATTTAATCCAACAACTGTTGCTAATCGATTCCCGGGGTGAATATAAGAGGCAGTAAAGGCCGCTTCGACAACTTCAAATGCACCAATATCAATTTTTTCGCCAATTACTCCAGTTTGATCTGTTATGGTTTCTTCAACTGTTCTTCCGTTGAGGTCTAATTTTTTTAAGTCTTCTACGTCAGTAACTTTGTTGGCAATAGCCAGATCAAGAATGCTTTCGGTGTACTTTATGAAGTCTTCGTTTTTAGCTACGAAATCGGTTTCACAATTGATCATCAGTACTGCACCGTAAGTATTATCTGCACTTGATTTTGCAAGAACAACACCTTCTTTAGCTTCACGATCGGCTCTTTTGGCTGCAATTTTCTGACCTTTTTTACGAAGGATATCAACAGCTTTTTCCATATTTCCCTCGCTTTCAACCAAAGCCTTTTTGCAATCCATCATACCGGCACCGGTGAGCTTTCTTAGTTCATTAACTTGAGCAGCAGTAATATTCATGAGTTTTGTTTATCAGGTTTATGAATGATTTATTTCTTTGTTACAGCTTTGCGCGGTCTTTTGGTACGGCCGCCTTCCGCTGTTTTTTTGCCAGGTTTTTCGTTTCGATCCTGATCTTCGTCATCATCAGCAAATTTGTTTTTGTTGTCGAAGCTTTCTTCTTCTTCTTCATGATCGTCATGGCTTTTCTCTTTTGCCATTTTCCTTTCATTCAATCCTTCTTCTATAGCTTGTGCAATAAAACGAATGATCAGCGAAATTGACTTTGAAGCATCGTCATTACCCGGTATTGGGAAATCGATCAGATTGGGATTAGAATTGGTATCAACGATAGCAAATGTCGGGATGTTGAGTTTGCGTGCTTCAGCAATGGCAATATTTTCTTTAATTACATCAACAACAAAAACAGCCGATGGAAGGCGATTCAGGTCGGCAATACTTCCGAGGTTCTTTTCAAGTTTTTCGCGTTCACGCTGAATTTGGAGGCGTTCTCTTTTTGACAGGTTGAGGTAAGAATCACTTACAGCAAGTTTGTCAATGCTAGCCATTTTTCTAACTGCTTTGCGGATAGTTGCAAAGTTGGTTAACATACCACCGGGCCAACGCTCAGTAACATAAGGCATGTTGATTTTGCTAATTTCCTCAGCAACGATATCTTTTGCCTGCTTTTTTGTAGCAACAAAAAGGATTTTTTTACCCGAACGAGCTAGCTGGCGAGCAGCATTGGCAGCTTCTTCAAGTTTTACCTGAGTTTTGTAAAGGTCGATAATGTGAATTCCGTTGCGCTCCATAAAGATATAAGGAGCCATATTGGGATTCCATTTTCTTTTCAAATGCCCGAAATGTACACCGGCATCTAATAATTCTTCAAAGGATACTCTTGACATAAAATTTTTGTTAAATGTTTACATTCACTAAATACAATTGCTGAGTAGTTCTTTCCGGAAGTCTCAGCAATTTGGATACTAAACACGATTGCAAGCTAGCTGAAGGTTTAGCGTTTACTGAACTGGAACTTCTTACGGGCTTTGGGTTGTCCTGGTTTTTTACGCTCAACCATACGCGGGTCGCGACGCATCAAACCTTTGGCTTTCAACACAGGGCGGTATTCAGGATCTATTTCGCATAATGCTCGACTGATGGCCAAACGGGCTGCTTCTGCTTGTCCGTTAATACCACCACCATCCAGGTTGATTTTTACATCATATTTACCAGTATTATCGGTAAGCATGAAAGGCTGCTCTACAATATATTGTAAAATACCTGTTGGAAAATAATCCTTGTAATCCCGCTTATTTACCGTAATGCTGCCATTGCCATTTTTCAGATAAACACGTGCAACAGCAGTTTTCCTTCTGCCTAAAGCGTTGATAACTTCCATGATTAATTATTTGAATTGAATTTGAGTTCTTGAGGTTGCTGAGCTTCATGCTTGTGTTCTGAACCGGCATATACATGCAGATTGCGGAACAGTTCGGCTCCGAGCTTATTTTTGGGGAGCATGCCTTTTACTGCATGTTCGATCACTGCAATAGGCTTACGCTCAAGTTGTTCTTTGATGGGACGCAAACGTTGCCCGCCTGGATAGCCAGTGTGTCGAACGTAATATTTTGTCTCCATTTTTTTGCCTGTTAAGGCAATTTTTTCAGCATTGATAACAATTACATAATCACCACAATCACTGTGGGGAGTAAAGCTGGGTTTGTGCTTGCCCCTTAAAATTTTTGCAATTTCTGAGGCCAGGCGACCCAGAATCTGTCCTTCAGCATCAACAACAAACCACTGCTTATTGGCATTCTCTTTGCTAACGCTTACAGTTTTGTAACTAAGTGTATTCATTTGACTTTTAATGTTTTCGTGTGTCTTTTGAGCACCTGCTTCTCCCAAAACGGGGTGCAAAAATAGAACTTAATTTTTGTTTGCACAAATTTATCTACATTAATTTGTTGATAGTTTTAGCTTTATGCTTCGCCATATCTGGATTATGGCGAATCTAATGGGTTTGTTCGGAAATTTTAAAGATTTTTACTGATCTTTTCTAGCTTCCCTTCGAGCCAGCCCTTTCCGGCATGTGGCCGATTGTCAAACTCAGGAACAAATGGCTTGATATCCAATAGTGGTGTTTCGTCCAACATATCAGCATGATTGAAATATAGCCGGTGGTCTTCAATTTTTACAATCTCCACAACAGATATGCCAATAGGGTTAGGCCGGTGCGGGCTTCTGATAGCAAATACGCCATATTCCCGATCACCTAAAAACGGTTTTTGTTTCAGTTTAGGAGTTTGGCTTTGATGAAACCAAAAAATCAATATGGCGTGTGAAAACTTTTCCAGACCTTCGAGACCTGCTGAATAAGTTTCATCTAGTTCTGCAACGGCTAATAAACTGGTTTCGGCAAAAGCAGGTTGAATAGGTGTTCCTTTTGCTTCAGTATATTGCGTTCTGATGGTACCGATGGGATGGATTTCCATGAACAAAATCTTAATATTGAATCAGTTGTTTGCGATACATTTGAATAGTGTTGTTGAGGCCAAAATAAAGCGCATCGGCGATCAATGCATGACCAATCGAAACTTCCTGTACCATAGGGATTTCCTTAATAAAAAAAGCAAGATTATCCAGATTGAGGTCGTGGCCGGCATTAATTCCTAATCCAATTGAATTAGCAACTTCAGCAGCTTTGATAAATGGCTCAATAGCAGCTGATTTATTCGTTTGAAAACTGCAGGCATACGACTCGGTGTAAAGTTCAATGCGATTTGTTCCAGTATCAAGAGCATGCTTAACCATTTCAATATCAGGATCTACAAAAATGGAAGTGCGGATACCAGCTTCTTTAAATTGTTTTATGATTGATCTGAGAAAATCTTTATATCTAATGGTGTTCCATCCATGATCTGAAGTGAGCTGCCCGGGTTCGTCAGGCACTAGGGTAACCTGATGGGGTTTGTGTTTTAATACCAATTCAATAAATTCAGGTGTTGGATTGCCTTCAATATTGAATTCCGTGGTGATTAACGGCCTTAGTAGTTCAACATCCTTATAGGTAATGTGTCGCTGATCGGGGCGGGGGTGAACTGTAATGCCTTCGGCGCCATATTGTTCGCAATTGATGGCTGCTTGTTGAACATCAGGAATGTTTCCGCCTCTGGCATTGCGAATGGTAGCTATTTTGTTGATATTGACACTGAGTTTTGTCATAGAATCCGGGTTTACAGTTTTGTGCAAATTATATGCAATAAGGCTGCAAAATTACAAATTTAAACCACGCTATTTTCTGCAGACTGCAATAGCTTTTTTAAACTGATAGACTGGAAGTATATTCAGGAAACTCAAACATCTTGTGTAATATTCTTTGGAAGATAATTTTACTTTTACATGATATTTAAAAATCTATTGGTATGCGTGTTGTGATTCAGAGGGTGAGCCAGGCCTACGTGGAAATTGATCAGCAAAGAAAAGCTGAAATAGGTCTTGGATTATTGATTTTACTTGGTATTGAGCACCAGGATAGCAAAGAAGATGCGGATTGGATTTGCGCCAAGCTGGCAAAGCTCAGGGTTTTTGCTGATGCTAAAGGGCAAATGAATATTGATATTCAGACTGTTGAAGGTGATTTTATTGTAGTTAGTCAGTTTACGTTACATGCCAGTACAAAAAAAGGCAACCGGCCGTCCTATATCAGGGCTGCGCGTCCGGAGCAAGCGGTGCCGCTTTATGAATATTTCATCCAGAAGCTCAAAGACATCTCCGGGCGCAAAGTGTTTACCGGGGAATTTGGCGCTCATATGCATGTTGGACTCGTAAATGATGGCCCTGTGACAATTATAATCGATTCTGCTATTAAGGAATAGGGCTGTGAATTTGTAAACTGATTAAAACAAAATTGCTGGAAAATTGTCTTTGAAAATTAAAAGCTAAAAACAACTCATATGCAAAATATCAAAAATGCCAAATCCAGAACAGAAAGCTATTAGCATGAAACACCGTCGCAAGGCCGAAACGCTATTTTTAATATTAGCGGCTTTGTTTGTGACGGCATTGGTTACCAGTAATTTAATATTTCAAAAGTTTTTTTATTGGAATCCATTGGGGCTTTTCTATTTTGAATTGAGTGTTGGCATTATTGCTTACCCGATAACCTTTTTAATTACAGATATTATCTCAGAAGTTTTTGGCCAAAAGCGAGCCAATAAGGTTGTTATTGCAGGGATTTTTGCCAGTTTTTTTGCTTTGTTAATTATCATTATCTCCGATCTTGCTCCGGCAACTGAATGGTCGCCATTAAGTGATCTGGAATTTAGCAAAGCTTTTAGCTTCACTTATTTGGCTGTTGCTGCATCATTGGCTGCTTATCTTTTTGCTCAGTTTCTGGATGTTCAGATTTTTCATTTCTGGAAACGCGTCACAAAAGGGAAACATCTTTGGCTGCGCAACAATTTTTCGACTTTTACCAGTCAGTTTGTAGATACTTTTACCGTGCTGTTTTTGATGAGTAGTTTTGGAATACTGGAGTGGAGTCTTTTTGGGAAGCTCTTATTGAATGGATTTATATTTAAGGTTGTATTTGCACTTTTCGATACTCCTTTTGTTTATCTTGGAGTTTATAGTTTGCGCCGGTATTTCGGGCTTAAAGGATATGGAGCAGAACTCCAATTGGACGACTAAAGTAATTTGGGTAATTTTGCATCCTAAAAATACAACAAAACAAAACAGGTATGGAACTGGCATTTAAAAGGTATGGAAATCGGGGAGATCAGCCGTTGATAATTTTGCATGGTTTATTTGGGCTTTCAGATAACTGGGTAACGTTTGGCAAACGTATCGCTGATGAAAACTTTGATGTGATTATTCCTGATCAGCGTAATCACGGAAAATCGCCTCACAGCGATGTTTTCAATTATCTGGCCATGACAGAGGATCTTTTGGAAATGGTTGAAAAACTTGATCTTAAAAAGCCGATTTTGTTAGGCCATAGCATGGGAGGAAAAGTTGCTATGCGCTTTGCCATCGAATATCCTGAATTGGTAAAAAAGCTGGAAGTGGTTGATATCAGCCTTAAAGCTTATGGCGACAGACCACATCACAGGGCAATTATTCAAGCGATGCAATCCGTTGATCTGAGCATTTTAAAAAGCAGGAAGGATGCCGAAGAGCAGCTCACATCAAAGGTGCCTCAGGAGCGAATTCGTCAGTTTTTGTTGAAAAATTTGTATTGGAAAGACAAAAACAACCTTGAATGGCGCATTAATCTGGCCGGAATTGCTGCTAATCTTAACCAGATGTTTGATGCCATTCAAACGGCTGAAGTTTTTACCAAGCCTACATTGTTTATCCGTGGTGGCGCTTCTGACTATATTTTACCGGAAGATTATCCTCATATACGGCACAATTTTCCGAGAGCAGAGATCATTACCATCGAAGGGGCCTCACATTGGGTTCATGCCGAAGCTGCCGAGCAGTTTTATCAGATCAGTTCTGGTTTTTTGATGGGTAATCCTGATTGGAACAAAGAGCTTTAGCGGTTTTTGAAACCATACTTTGCTTCAACTTATTTATTCCCCAGGAGCTTTTTTATCTCATGAAGTTTCAATAAAGCTTCAACCGGTGTTAGTGTGTCGATATTTGTGTTGAGTATGTCGTCTTTGATTTGAAGCAAAAGCGGGTCGTCAAGTTGAATAAAACTCAACTGTAAATCATCTGTTGTTTTGTTGTTGGGTTTTTGTTTTTCCAATGTTTCGCTTGAGTGTGATTGTTCGAGCATGACCAAAAGTTTATTTGCCCTGTCGATCACTTTGCGGGGCATGCCGGCCATAGCAGCAACATGAATTCCGAAACTATGCGCGCTGCCTCCTTTTCTTAATTTTCGGAGGAAAATCATGCGGTTTCCCATCTCCTTTACTGCCACGTGATGGTTTCGGATTCTGGCAAAGGAAGCTGACATTTCATTCAATTCATGATAATGGGTTGCAAACATCACTTTAGCGCGATAGGAGGGATGATCATGCAGGTATTCCGTGATGGCCCAGGCGATGCTGATTCCATCATAAGTGCTGGTGCCACGTCCTATTTCGTCGAGGATTACTAAACTTCTGCCCGAGATATTATTCAAAATGCTGGCGGTTTCGTTCATTTCGACCATAAATGTTGATTCACCCGACGAAATATTATCACTTGCGCCTACACGTGTAAAAACTTTATCAGTGATCCCCAGCACCGCTGATTCGGCCGGAACATAGCTGCCCATTTGCGCCAGCAGCACAATAAGAGCAGTTTGCCTCAGTAAAGCCGATTTTCCCGACATATTGGGTCCGGTAATCATCATCACTTGTTGTGTTTTTTGATCCAGAAACACATCATTTGGAATGTAGGATTCGCCATGTGGCAGTTGTTGCTCAATTACGGGATGTCTGCCGGCTTTAATGTCAATTGAATAACCATCATTTAATTCGGGTTTATTGTAATTAGAATTTTTAGCAACAACCGAAAAGCTGATCAAACAATCAAGACGAGCCAATAAATTTGCATTCAGCTGAATAGGAGCGACATATGCTGCGGTGGCCATCACAAGTTCCTGATAAAGTTCCAGTTCGATTTGTTGAATCTGGTCTTCTGCTCCCAGAATTTTCTGTTCGTATTCTTTTAATTCTTCGGTTATGTACCGTTCTGAACCAGTGAGCGTTTGTTTTCGGATCCAGGACGCAGGAACTTTGTTTTTGTGCACATTAGTCACTTCTAAAAAGTAACCAAACACGTTATTATAGCCAACTTTAAGGCTCGAAATTCCCGTGAGTTCAATTTCTCTTTTCTGGAGTTGCTGTAAAAAATCTTTACCCGAACGGGAGAGATTTCTTAGTTCATCAAGTTTATCAGATACGCCGTCAGCGATAATATTGCCTTTCGAAAGCAATGCTGGCGGGTCATTGGTAAGTTGTTTGAGTATGCGATCACCAATGATTTGGCATGGATTAAGCTGTTCTGCAATTTTTTGCAGTGACTCATGACCAATTTCCTGGCATGTCTTTTTTATAATACTAACCTGCTGCAAGGCTCGGGCCACCTGCTGCAGTTCGCGCGGGCTAATTCTTCCAAGGGAAACCTTTGAGATTAGACGTTCCAAATCTCCCGATGCGCGTATTGCTTCTGATATTTGGGCTGCAGCTGCGGTATTGGTCAGAAAATAACCAACGATTTCCTGTCGTTCAATTATCAGGTTACGATTTTTCAAAGGCAAGGCAATCCATCGGCGCATAAGTCTGCTTCCCATCGGAGATACTGTGCGATCAAGAATATCCAGCAGTGTTTTGGCATCCCGATTTAGAGGAGACAGCATTTCCAAATTTCTCAAGGTAAATTTATCCAACCAAACATACTGTCCTTCATCAATACGTGAAAGACCTGAAACATGGTCAATTTTATCGTGGTGTGTTTCGAGCAGGTAGTGCAAAGCGGCTCCTGCAGCAATCACACCTTCTGGAAAGTCTTCAACGCCAAAGCCTTTGAGCGAAGTGGTTTTGAAATGTCGTGTAAGCACTTCGAGCGCAAAATCAGACGTAAAAACCCAATCGTCAAAAACACTCAGGTAAAAGCGGTCTGTGAAAGTTTGAATGAAATTTTTGCGTTGATTACGCTGAATGACAACCTCGCTAGGATTAAAGCTTTGAAGGAGTTTATCAACATATTCTATATTTCCCTGAGCAACGAAAAATTCACCGGTTGAGATATCCAAAAATGCCAGGCCGGTTGCTGCCTTATCCAGATGAACAGCTGCTAAAAAATTATTCTCCTTTTGTGAGAGTACATTATCGTTGTAGGAAACGCCAGGTGTAACAAGTTCTGTTACACCACGTTTTACTATTTTTTTTGCAAGTTTGGGGTCTTCCAGTTGGTCGCAAATAGCAACTTTTTGCCCTGCTTTAACAAGTTTTGGAAGGTAAGTATCCAATGAATGATGCGGAAATCCGGCAAGCTCGACAGATCTGGCTGCTCCATTGGCGCGTTTTGTGAGTACGATACCCAAAATTTCGGAGGTTTTGATGGCATCTTCTCCAAAAGTCTCGTAAAAATCACCTACTCTGAAAAGCAAAAGTGCCTCTGGATACTTGGCTTTGATGGCATTGTATTGCTTCATCAAGGGTGTTTCTACAATCGATTTTGTTACTTTGCTCATGGGGTATTTACTTCGCAAATGATGCTACAAAGATAGAATTCAGTCTTTAATTGAAAGGCTATGTTAAAATGTTTTCGGCAATCTGGACTACATTTGCAAAAAAAATGATGTGAAACAACTAAGTTTAGCGCAACTGAACAGGCTGGATCAGGAAAGTTATAAAGCCGTGAAAAAGATGCCAGTAGTATTGGTTCTCGATAATATCAGGTCATTACATAATATTGGGTCGATTTTTAGAACAGCTGACGCCTTTCGGATTTCTGAGGTATTTTTATGCGGAATAACTGCTTGTCCGCCACATCGTGAAATCCATAAAACAGCACTTGGGGCAACAGATTCTGTATCCTGGAGGTATTTTGAGGCAACGGAAGATGCTCTTAAGTATTTAAAATCAGATGGGTATATGGTATTTGCTGTTGAACAAACAGATAAGAGTAAACTTCTTGGCGATGTTAGGTTTATGGACGGCAATACAGCCTTGGTTTTTGGTAATGAGGTTGAAGGGGTGAGTGAATCGGTTTTGAGTTTATGCGATGATGCCATTGAAATACCCCAGGCGGGAACCAAGCATTCCCTTAATATTTCGGTATGTGCTGGAATTGTTTTGTGGCATTTTTTTAATGAATGGAAGCAAATGGGTAACCTTTAATTTTCTTTTGCGTATAAAACCTCTGGTAACTGTTGGATAATTCATTGGATTTTTTGATAACTCTTGTATTATCGTTATAAATTCTTAATTTTGCACTAAATTTTATTTTATAGACCAACTTAAAAACATTATTCGTATCTTGCACGTTTAAAGCATAGAACACGATCCTATTAAATTGATTAATTACCTAAAAAATTACGTTATGAAAAACCGTTTACTTCAAGCCAAAATGCTGCTCATGTCGCTTTTGGTATCTGTTCCACTGTTCATGATTGCTCAGGACACTGGAGAAGATAAAGATAGCAAGAAAAACGCATCATTTTCACCCTACTGGTTTCTGCAGGGTGAAATAGGGCCAACATGGTCTCATGCTGATCTTGCCAAATATGGATTTGCACCAGACTTTGGTCAAACCAACTTCAATGGTGCTCTAGCATTTGGCCGCCAGCTTTCTCCAATTTTTGATGCTTACGGAAAGCTTGAGCGTGGCTTTTTTAAAGGGGAAAAAGAAAATGTTCCCACTTCAATCATTCCTAATGCACAATTTGGTCGGGATATGTATTTTGAGAATGATTATTATGGTGGTTCCTTAAACCTTGGAATCAACTTATCAAATCTTTTTGCAGGCTACAACGATCGTCTGGTTGATTTTGGAATTCATCTTGGTGTTGGCCAGGTTCAATGGAAGTCCATAACTTATGATATGAATACTGATGCCGAACTGGCCAGAAACGGGTATGAAGGAATTAAGTCGGGTGGAACAGCAAATGGTATCAATGAGAGAAATGTTGATCTCACTGTTCCGGTTGGAATTGATGTAACTTTTAATGTTAGTGATAAGTGGGATATTTATGGTGACTACACTTATAACTACATGACAACTGATTATGCTGATGGTGTATATAAGGGTGAAATGGAAGTTAAGAATGACGTTTATTCTTATTTCAACATTGGTGCCCGCTTCAAATTTGGAGGGTCTAACGTAAAAGGAATGGTCAAAGATTTTGGCAAAGTTGAATTACAAGTCATCCCTGAAATACTTGAAGAACAAGGGGATAGCGTTATGGTTACTATCAAGGGTAATTTCCCTCCAAAGTATTTCAACAAGAAAGCTGTGATGAATTTCACACCTGTTCTTACTTACGAAGGTGGCGCCACAGCATTTGAACC
>JACCQN010000026.1 GCA_015709215.1 Bacteroidales bacterium | reverse complement strand
TCGCCGCCCCTTATCAATTCCCCGCTACTTTGTTGTAGTGGGGTTTTTTGATTTATATTTCTTCAGAATTTTTTATTTTTACAGGCTAAATATAGATTTATGATAGTAGTAACGGGCGCAGCAGGTTTTATCGGGAGTGTTGTAGCTGGCTTTTTGAATAAAAAGAACAGACGTGATTTGATTCTGGTTGATGATTTCTCAAGAGCAGATAAACTGTTGAATTACAACCAAAAGGATTATGCCCAACTGATCAATCGTAATGAGTTTGTCCCCTGGTTGGATTTGAATCATTCGAAAGTTGACTTCATAATTCATCTTGGTGCACGTACTGATACTACTGAATTCAATTATTCAATTTTTGAGGAATTAAATATTTCCTATTCAAAGGCCATTTTTACTGCTTGCACAAAGTATGAATTACCTCTTGTTTATGCTTCCTCTGCTGCTACGTATGGTTTGGGAGAGTTTGGTTATCATGATAATCATGAAATCGTTAACCAGTTGCAGCCTCTAAATCCTTATGGCAAATCTAAAAATGAGTTTGATAAATGGGTTTTAGTCCAGAGCGAAACCCCTCCTTTTTGGGCTGGATTGAAATTTTTTAATGTTTATGGGCCAAATGAATACCACAAGGGAAGAATGGCTTCTGTAATTTTTCATGCATTTAATCAAATAATAAACAAAGGTGAGGTTAAACTTTTTCGTTCTCACCGTCCAGATTTTGAGGATGGCATGCAGTTGCGCGATTTTATTTATGTGATGGACGTGGCTGCGGTTATTGATTTCCTGATGAATGAAAAACCTGCCAATGGGCTTTATAATTTAGGAACCGGAAAAGCCCGCGCTTTTTATGATCTTGCAGTTTCAACTTTCAACGCCCTCGATTTAGAACCTAAGATTGTTTTTATAGACACTCCGGAAGATATCAGGGATAAATATCAGTATTTTACCGAAGCAGATATGTCAAAGCTTTTGGAAGCTGGGTATGATCAACCGTTTCGCAGCCTGGAAGATGGCGTAAATGAATATGTAAATAATTACCTGAAATCAGGATTACGTTATTGATGTTTTTGTTTTTCAGCTAATTGATCATCAAGATCACCGAGAAACTTACGGATTTTATGAAAAGCACTTAACAGGATAACCTTTTCTTCTACTTCATCAAATTCATTTTTAAGCACTTCTTTTGCTCCTTGAAGTGTATATCCTTTAGTTTTTACTAAATGATAAATCATATGCAAATACCTGATATCACGTTCGGTGAACAGGCGATTACCTTTTTTGTTTTTTCTTGGTCGTAAAACATTAAATTCTTTTTCCCAAAATCTAATCAAAGAGGTGGAAACTTGAAACATCTCCGCAACTTTCCCAATTGGATAGTACACACGCTGGCTTGAAGTAGTTTTGCTCATTAGTTTTAGTCCATCGATTGTGTTGGCTGAACAGAAAATTCCAATATCATTTCATATTCTTCCGGCGAAAGATCATTGAAAAAGAAATGAATTGGATTTACAGGTCTTCTGTTTTTATGTACTTCATAATGCAAATGCGGTGCTGTTGATTTGCCTGTATTTCCAACAGCACCAATAAGTTGTCCCCTTTTTACCTTTTCGCCTTTTTTAACTTTGAATTCGTGTAAATGGCTATATTTCGTTTGATAACCAAAACCATGATCAATTACCAAAGTGTTGCCATAACCCCATTTTGATTTTGAGGAAGATATTACTTTACCATCTCCGGTGGCATATACATCTGTCCCAACCGGTGCTGAAAAATCGACACCCTGATGGAATTTATTTACCTTGTAAAATGGGTCCATTCTTACTCCATAATAAGACGAAATCCGCTTTAAATCAAGATTGTTAACAGGTTGTATTGCCGGAATGGCACTTAGCATTTCTGCCTTGTTCTTTACCATTTCATATACTTCGTCATAAGATTTAGACTGTACGTATAATTGACTGGCAACTTGATCCAATCGGTTCGAGACATTGATAATAAGATCAGAGTTTCTGTATCCACTTAGGTTGTCGTATCGATCAACCCCACCGTAACCAGCTTTACGCACTGAATTTGGTATGGGCTCTGCTTCAAAAATTATCCGATAAATATTGTCGTCGCGTTCCTGCATTTCCGCCAGCAATGTTTCCATTGATTCGAGACGATCCTTTAAAATTTGGTATTGAAGGTTCATGAACGAAAGTTCACGTTGCAAAATACGTTCTTTTGGTGATCCTAAAAAGTAAAATGCAGCAACAACAATTACCAGGGCAAAAGCCGCTGTAGTAAGCAAATAGGATAAAAAACGCATCATTTTTTGTCGCCATCCAGGCTGATATTTTTCGTATGAAAGCGTTTTGTGATTGAAAATATATTTTGGATCTGCCATGTTTTTATTTGCCTGACAAAAATAATGATTCTTATAGTATGTTCAAGGAACAAAATTAATTATTTCGGCTAACTTTGCAAATTTTATCCTACTTGCTTTTGAGCAAAAAAATGTTAATAACTATCTCATTATGATATCATCTGAAATAAGGAAGAGTTTTCTGGAGTATTTTCGCAATAAACAACACACGATTGTTCCATCAGCCCCAATAGTAGTAAAAGATGATCCTACTCTGATGTTTACAAATGCAGGGATGAATCAATTTAAAGATATTTTTCTGGGAAATGAACCTGCCAAATCAAGCAGAGTGGCTGATAGCCAGAAATGTCTGAGGGTTTCTGGTAAACATAACGACCTCGAAGAAGTAGGTTACGATACTTATCATCATACGATGTTTGAAATGCTAGGGAACTGGTCTTTTGGCGATTATTTCAAGAAAGAGGCTATTGAATTTGCCTGGGAGTTTTTAACAGAAGTAGTCAAAATTGACAAATCCAGGCTTTATGTAACTGTTTTTGGTGGTGATGATCAGGATGGATTGAAAATGGACGATGAAGCCTTTAATTTTTGGAAAAATCACACTGATGAATCCAGAATTTTACTTGGTTCGAAAAAAGATAATTTCTGGGAAATGGGTGATTCCGGGCCTTGTGGACCGTGTTCGGAGATACATGTCGATATTAGAGATGATCATGAACGACTTGAAAAAGAGGGTTCTTTACTTATAAATCAGGATCATCCCGAAGTGATTGAAATTTGGAATCTGGTATTTATTGAATTTAATCGGCTTGCAGATGGTAGCTTAAAAAAACTTCCGGCCCAGCATGTTGATACGGGTATGGGTTTCGAACGTCTAGCAATGGTGCTGCAAGGCAAGAAATCTAATTACGATACTGATGTCTTTCAACCATTAATTCAGGAGATTGCACAAGTAACGAACACCATTTACGGTCAGGAAGATAAAAAGGATATCGCCATGCGTGTAATAGCTGATCACCTGAGAGCTGTAAGTTTTACCATCGCTGACGGCCAGCTTCCCAGTAATACCGGAGCCGGTTATGTGATCAGACGGATTTTGAGGCGTGCAGTACGTTATGGTTTTACATTTCTAGGGACAGAAGAGCCTTTCGTTTATAAGTTATTACCTGTATTAGTGGCTCAAATGAGTGATACTTTTCCCGAGATCAAACAGCAGCAGGAATTAGTAAGTAAGGTGATTTTTGAAGAAGAACAAGCATTTCTTAGGACCTTATCTCAGGGTATAAGACGTTTTGAAAATTATGTATCAAATCACAACAACATTCAAATAATTGATGGTGCTTTTGCTTTTGAACTGTTTGATACTTATGGATTTCCGGTAGATTTGACAAAAATTCTTGCTCGCGAAAAGGAATTGGATGTGGATATGCAAGGATTTCAAAAGCAATTGGAAGAGCAAAAAAGCCGATCCAGAAATGCAGCAGCTGTGGCCGCTGGCGACTGGGTGATTGTAAATGAAAGTAGTCAGCCAACTTTATTTTTGGGTTATACACATCTTGAAACCAAAGCGCGAATCATTAAATATCGGGAAGTTGAATCGAAGAAGAAAAAGCAATTCGAAATCGTGCTTGATCAAACACCTTTTTATGCTGAATCTGGTGGTCAGGTGGGTGATGTCGGTATGTTAAGCTCTGATCATGAACAGATAGAGATCATAAATACCATTAAAGAAAATAACCTTATCATTCATTTGTCTGCCCAATTGCCTGAAAAGCCTGAGTTAGTATTTACAGCGCAAGTTAACACTGAGAAGCGGTTGCAGACTACCAATAATCATAGTGCTACTCACCTTATGCATGCTGCTTTGCGCAAAGTACTGGGCACGCATGTTGAGCAAAAAGGATCTCTTGTTGACCCGGATCGTTTACGCTTTGACTTTAGTCATTTTGGAAAGATGACTAAAGCTGAAATCAGAAAGGTTGAGCTGATCGTTAATGAGCAAATAAGAGCTAATATTCTAAATGAAACCCTTGAAAATGTGCCGATTGAGGAAGCTAAACAAATGGGAGCAATGGCTTTATTTGGTGAAAAATATGGTGAAAAAGTGCGCGTGATTTGTTTTGATAGGGATTATTCAATAGAGCTTTGTGGCGGAACACATGTGCAGGCAACAGGACAAATTGGGTTATTTAAAATTATTTCGGAGGGAGCAATAGCAGCCGGGGTTAGACGTGTTGAAGCAATAACTGGCTTAGCCGCAGAACAGTATGTTAATGAGCAGCAGGATCAGCTAGAACAGATTAAGGAGATTTTGAAAAGTACAGGCGATATTGTAAAAGGTGTTGCACAGCTTGATCAGCAGCTAGCAAAGTATCGAAAGGAAGTTGAAGATTTGCTGTTGGCAAAAGCTAATTCAGAAGCTATCCAGCTGTTCAGTAAAGCCAGGGTTTATAAGGATGTAAAAGTAATCTGTGAAAAGCTTGAAAATACTGATATGGAGCAACTTAAACAAATCGCCTCAGCTTTGCGGCAAAAGGGAGAGAATCTTGTTGTAATTTTGGGAAGTGTTTGTCATGAAAAGCCGGTATTATGCGTGATGGTAGCTGAAAAACTTGTCAAGGAAAAATCATGGAATGCCTCAAATTTGGTAAGAGAAGCCGCTAAGCTTATCCAGGGTGGCGGTGGTGGTCAGCCAACAATGGCTACTGCTGGCGGTAAAAATCCGGATGCAATTGAAGCAGCATTGGATCATATTCATAAACAATTGGGACTTTAACCACGCTTTAAAACAAAATTTGATTAGCATTATTGTTGATAAGTCTTTGAATAATTAGTATTGAAAATATGTTTCAAAAGTTTGATTATTCTTTATTTTTATGGCTTCTAAGTTATTTTGACTAATTTTGAATAGTAAAACACTAAATTACTCAGCCACCGGGATGCTATGAAAAATATATTGCTTTTATTGCTGATTGTAATCACGAATCAACTTATTGCCCAACAGGGAGTTGATGAATATGAATTACAAAATTTCTCAATTCTTAGTCCGGTTCAATCTGAGATCAAACAAGCTCGTGGGTGGTCGTTGCAGGATAATGGTAAGTGGGCTTATAGCGAAAACAGAATACCCTACACAGATAGCCGGACGAATACTACCCGGCAACCGGCAGTAGATGCACTTGGTCTGGATAACTTTACAAAATTAGAACTTAGAAAAATTATGATCGATGATGATCAATACAATGTGTTGATCAAGAAGTATAAAGATGGTGAGTTTGAGTTTGAATATCTGGCTAAAGGCTGGAAAAGCTATAATTCGCTGGATGTTTATGTTTTTAGGAGTGAAAAACTTTTCGAGATGCTTCCTGAGGAGATTCCCTTCAATACTATGTATTTGGTTGATCTTGAATGTTTTTACGTTGGTTCCATAAAAAATTATGAGAAAACTGTTGTTTCAAGTCGAAATCTAAAGCTGGCAAATTATGCAACCGGAGCTGTTGAATCTTTTCCTAGTAGCAAATCTGGTTCGTATGAGGATTTAATTATTCGCAGGATTCAGGATGTTAAATCTGGCAAAATAGTAAACGACGGAAATTTGGTTTTTGCTGTATATCCAATTAAATCAGGTGAGAAGGAAGTTGTTCGTTTTAAGCTCATTAAAACCTATAATAATGATAATTTGATTAAAATTCAAACCTCTCCGGATAACTGGTCAAATTTATTTGATCAATATTTTTATGAAGTGCCATTTTCTACTTATCGCAGTTTTGTAGAGGATTCACGCGCTTATTTTGTTCCGCTTGATGAATCTCCATCGGCTTATACTTCGCATTATAACTGGGGGGTGTTACGGTATCAGATCGGGGATTATCTGGGAGCTACTGAAGCATTTTATCTGGCTCTGGACGAAAATCCAAATGCTGACGATTTTATGCTGTATGCTTATCTTGGTAATTCGTTAAGCAAATCGGGATTGTATCGCGATGCTGTGGCTTATTTTGATAAAGCAATTGATTTAAAGCCTACTAAGGTAATGGATTATTCCAATTGGGTAAAGAATTATTTCAACAGGGGTGTAGCCAAATATTATCTCGAAGAAATTGAAGACGCCTGTGTTGACTGGAAAAAATCTTATGATCTGGGTTATGGTAGCGCCAGCGAATACCTGAACGAATATTGTGGGCGCCAATATGTCAAATAGTAAGGCGATGGATATAAAAAAAAGAGCTTTGCTGTTTCTTATAATACTGGCTTCTTGGGGAGGTGCTGAGATAAAGGCACAGCAAAGGAGTGTTTATAATTACCCGATACCCGGATGGGAATTTGGTGCTCAGCTGGGGTTTGGGCAATATTACGGTGATATCAGTCAAAGATCCTATTTTCAGAAATTTTCAGGTGAAACGCGTTTTTCCGGACAGCTGTTTGCCCGCCGTCATTTCAACGAACGCTTTGGGCTTGGTTTTAGCTTGCACAGATCCGGATTGCGCTCTATTAAAGATAATTTTTCAGATGGTGCTGTTGCAAATCTCGAATATAGCGGTCGTATTTTTGAAATTGGAGTTCACGGATATCTAAATCTTTCAAATTTGTTTTGGGGTTATCAGGCAAGGAGATTAAATTTATATGCCACACTTGGCCTGCATTATGGCGACTGGAAAGGAACCTTAACGGACAGTCAGACTCAAAATGTTATCTTTGAGGAAGGACTCAACATCGCTGGACTTAAATTTAATTCTGGAGGAATGGTCATACCTGTTACGCTTGGCCTCAAATATGCTATTTCAAATAATCTTAGCCTTGATTTTAATGGCTCAATACACACGGTTTTGTCAGATGATTTGGATTACTATGCTGATGGTTTTAAGCAGGATATCTTGTTATTTACTCATGTTGGCATTGCTTATCATTTCGGAGATGGAAGGAAAAGAGCTCGTCCGGCTAACATTGGTAATGAATCAACAGGACCAGTGGAAGTAATTGATTATGATCGTTTTGAGATAAAAAAGGAAGCAAAAGTTGTGCCTGCTGTGTTGCCTTTGATTGAAATGGAGCCTGTATCACAGACCAAAACTTTCGAGTTCAGGGTTCAGGTTTTGGCTAAACGTGAAAAGATTACACATATCAGCCAGATTTTTCCTAACATAACATTTGAATACCCAATTGTAGTAAATAATTACCAAGGAATACATCGTTATTCAACCGGCAGCTTTTCGAGTTTCAATGATGCACAGGCTTATGCCAATACCATGCGTAACAGAGGCATTCATGATGCTTTTGTGGTTGCCTATCGCAATGATGTGCGGATTCCTATTACAGCCGAGATGAAGGACTAAAGTCGTTTTACGAATTTTTAATGAAGATAATCCAAAGAAGAATCGAAATACACAAATGAATTTATCAGTAAGTTTAAGATTATCTTTCGTTTTTGTTGTTTCGGTATTTTTTCTGCAAAGTCAGCATGCTCTGTTTTGTCAATCAATTAACCCCGATCATCCTGCTCCCTTGATTTATAAATTAGTTTCATCTGATCGGCAAGTTTTTCATGACGATAATCAGTATCCGTTGCCAGCTGGCTACACAAAAATCGTCCATTTAAGCACCCAAGCTGATCAGGGTTGGTTTAGGGCTGATAGCTCAGATATAGATCAATGGCAGTTGATTGTTCAAAATGAAACGGATTTGCCGCTTGTGTTTTACTTTGATAAAGCTGGCTTTACGGCTGCAGATGCAAATTTTTCTGTTGAAGTTTCACAAAATTTTCACAAAGTTTCCAGGTATATCACTATTGATGATAGCCTTCCGCTTGTTTTTGGGCCTGTTAAGGCCAATCAATTTATATTTGAATTAAGTGCGAACAAATCCGATGATGTTTATTTGTCATTACGTGAAATCGGGATACTCTATAAAGACGGGAATGGCTTTGGTACTTCAGGTGATTGTGAGGTAAATGTGAATTGCACTGAGGGAGCTGCATTATCAAATCAAAAGCAGGGTGTTGCGCGCGTTCTTGTAAAACAAGGTTCCGGACTGTTTTATTGCAGTGGAAGTTTGATCAACAACACACGGCGAGATTTTGCTCCACTGTTTTTAACGGCCAACCACTGTGGTGAGTTTGCTACTGATGCCGATTATGCACAATGGGTTTTTGCCTTTAATTATGAATCAGAGGGATGTGAAAACCCTTCTAATGCACCTGATTTTCAAGCTTTAACAGGTGCAAGAGTATTAGCGCGATCTGCTGATGATGAAAATACTGATTCCGATTTCAAATTATTGGAGTTGCTTCAGGAAGTTCCTCAGCATTTACGGCCTTTTTTTAATGGCTGGAGCCGTGAAAATCTTGTAAGCGCTCAGGGGCATTCCATACATCATCCTGATGGGGATATAAAAAAAGTTTCCACGTATTTAAGTCCTCTTGTTTCGTCCACTTATGGCGGGAGCAGCAATAACCCGGAAGCCCCATACTGGCGGGTAAGCTGGGATGGAACTGAAAATGGTCATGGTGTTACGGAGGGCGGTTCTTCAGGGGCACCACTATTTGATGAAAATGGATTGATAATTGGCGCCTTAACTGGTGGTTTGTCTGATTGTGATAATCTTAATCAGGCGGACTATTATGGAAAATTCTCTTTTTCATGGGATAAAAATGGAAATACTTTTGACGAACAGATGGCCCCCTGGCTCGACCCGGATCAAACTGGTTTGATGCGGCTTTCAGGACTTGGATATGATCCTGATAAAATGAAAGCATTTTTTACTGCACAGTACCATGCAATTATTGCCAAACAAAAAGTTTCATTTACAAATCTTTCTTCGGGAAATATTTTAAGTTATGAATGGTATTTTGAAGGTGGTGTGCCTGAAACATTTAACCAAAAAAATCCTGATCCTGTTACTTATCCCAGATCTGGTGCGTATGATGTGCGTTTGGTAGTTTCTAATGACTTGGAAAGCGATACGCTTCGTTTAGAAAATTATATTCATGTTTCAAACAGTATTTATCCAAATCCTGCAAGTTCTGCTTTTAATCTGGACTTTGGGAATAGCTTTCCCGAAAATCTTGATTTGGAATTGTTTGACCTCAGGGGAAGAAGTATTGGTTTTTCAACTGAAAGGGTTGGGAACAAAATTTCAATCAGACCTCTAAAACTTCGCGAGGGAATACATTTTCTTCATGTAATCGCTGATGATCAGCTTAATGTTTATAAAGTAATTCTTGTCAAATAGCTGTTTATCAGTATTTCCTTACTCATTATCTCTGGAAGCGGTATAGGAGCGCCATTTTTCAATTACATTCAACATGTCTGATGGGAGTTCGCTTTCAAAAAATATATGTTTTCCAGTGGTCGGATGTTTAAAACCAAGTGATTTTGCGTGCAGGGCATGCCGTGGCAGTATTTTGAAGCAGTTTTCGATAAATTGTTTATACTTTGTGAAAGAAGTTCCCTTTAAAATTTTGTCGCCGCCATACCAAACGTCGTTAAAAAGTGGATGTCCAATATGTCGCATATGCGCTCTGATTTGATGTGTTCGGCCAGTTTCGAGCTGACATTCTACGAGGGTAACATATCCGAAATGCTCTAAAATGCGGTAATGCGTAATGGCTTCTTTCCCATAATTTCCATCTGGAAAAACATCCATGACTTTTCTGTTTTTCAAACTGCGACCAATGTGCCCTGTGATCGTGCCTGTTTCTTCTTTGGGTGTTCCCCAAATCAAAGCTTGATATTTACGCTCGATGGAGTGCTCATAAAACTGCCGAGCCAAAACCGCTTGTGCCAGTTCGTTTTTGGCAATAATGAGCAAGCCGGTCGTATCTTTGTCGATGCGGTGTGCCAAATATCCACAACCATTTTCAACAGCCTGATCTGTTTGTTTAAAATAATGAGCCAAAGCGTTGAGCAAAGTACCGGAATAATTGCCGTGTCCTGGATGCACAACAAGATTGTACTGCTTGTTGATTACAATGACATCTTGGTCTTCATAAACAATTTCAAGAGGGATATCTTCGGGCGTGATTTCGATCTCACGAGGAGGATACGAAAAAACAACTGTTACCACATCAGCTGGCCTCACCTTGTAATTTTGCTTAACCGCTGAGCCGTTTACATGGATATTTCCGGCTTTAGCGGTTTGCTGAATTTTGTTTCTGGAGACATTTTCGATCCTGTTTAGCAAAAACTTATCTATCCTCATTAACGCCTGACCTTTATCAGCAACAATTTTAAAATGCTCATAAAGCTCATTATTTTCGTCAAGTTGTTCGGAGCTGTTTTCGTCGGCTATCGTATAATCCATATTTAAGGTGTGATCACTAATTTTTGTGTGGCAATATGACGGTTTTGATGAATAATCCTTACGAAATAAATGCCTTTATTAAATTGTGAGAGTGAAATTTGATTTTGCCAGTTTTGCTCGTGAATAATACGGGCTGTCAGGTCAAAAAATTGAATTTTGGTTTGATCATCTGGAATGAAACCACTTATGCTTAAACTTACAAAATTTTGTGCAGGGTTTGGATAACACTTTAATTCATGCGCTTTGGATGAAGTAAATTCTGATATATCTACAAAATAGGATGATCCTACCACTGGACGCAACATAATGGATCCGGGTATTAAACTGTTACGCCATTGGTTATCAGAGCGATAAAAATTATATTGGCTATTATCTAAAGCAGCGTCAAAGCCAATGTTAATACTTCCCATTTCTTCTTGCATTAATCCAACATAAAAAATGCCATTCATAATTACGGGATCAGGAAATTGGTAATAATGAAATTCGTAGAGGTTATCACTCCATTGCGGCCGCTGACGAACCATTCGGTAAACTTCTTCGCCGGGCATGCCATTATTATCTTTCCAAACAACAATATCAAAGAATTTATTATTGGTGTTGTTCAGGGTTCTGTTAAAAAATATCTGAATGCCCTTTAAAGTATCCGGAACAACCATTCTGAACTGCACCGCCATATGCGCACCGGCAGGCTCCAGGCCATAGCCTAGTTCCGGTGTGCCATCGTCATAAGCAAAATAATTATAAAAACCTTGATGGTAAGTTATGGAGTCAACAAGAGGAGGTTGTAGGGTTGAATCGCTGATATAATGTGTGATCAAATACGAAGTGGAATCTCTGTCGAAGTCGAGCGAGAAAAGCGATTGAACCGGAGGGCATGCGTGTGCTGCTCCACAACCAGTCTGGCAGGTTTGAAAACCGGTTGCGATAAATGGATCCAGATTACAGTTGCCACCATTATAGGAAAATAATTGATTGCCAACATTTTGTCTTACACTGTAGCTGTAAGTTGTGTTATGTACGATGCTATCCAGGTTAGTGATAAACATTTCAAAAGTTGGCTTCACTGCATTGGTAGGATCCGAACGGTATTGTTTGTAGGGCATTGCCTGATATCTTCTTAGAAACGAAGGTGCCCGCTCCGAAAAGCTTAACAGGGGATAGGTGGAATCTGAGAAATTGCGGTTGTAATCCAACCTGATCAAGTCAAGATTCCATTGATCAACATTACTTCTGTTAGCAGGTAAAATATTGTCGGAAATACTACCGTAGTTATAAAATCTGAATTGAAATCTGTTGCTAAAATAGGAAGTATCCAGAACAGGGATCAGAATCTGTTTAAAGTAATTGCCATTAAAAAAATAGAATGAATCCAGCGACATCCCCGGTGTTGCCCACACAGTTTCCCAATTAACTGCAGGTTTAAAAACTGAATCACAGGGAATTGTAATTTGATCTCCCCAAGTTAGAATGCGATTGCTAATCCAGAAAAGATTGGTATCGCATCCTATAGGAGCAAAAAGCGTGTCGAGTGGAAAAATGGAATCAATATTATTTGCTAAAAGATAATCATCAACCCACACTGTTGTGGAATCCATGAAATCAAATTCCATCTCACCGCTGGGATACCCAAACTGAAGAACAAGACTGTCGTGCTCTTCCGGCTTATCTCCGCGACCTTGAGGTTGATAATAGAAGCTGAAATACAATGAATCAGCCGGGGTAAGGTTCCTCTGTTCGGGTGTAAAAACTGAATCAAGCCTGATCAGCGCTGATTCTAAAACATCAGCAATAAATGGTCTTGTGGAGGCATTTTCGTAAACTTTGCCCTGACTGTCTAAAACATCAAAGGTAGCGGCTTGACGATTTGGCGGCAAAAACGGAAAGTCTGCATTGACAAAAACTGCATTCTCCGGCCAAAAAAGATTATTCGTATTAACTTTTGATTTGGAAAAATCTTCAAAAAATGGAAGGTTCAACACAATCTCCTCAGCTTTCCCTTTTATGGACGATTTCTGTGTTTGGTTTTGATAAGCAGGATGAACGGAAAGTCCGCTAACAATTTCCTGAGCAATTAGGTAAGAACTTGCATGAAATGTTAAAAAGAAAAGTGTGAATATTAAAGGTAGATTTTTAGCTGTCATTGTTCTTCAAAATGATAGATTTCAGTAATAATGTGCATAAGACTGTCTCTACTAATGCTATCCGATTGCATTTGCAGGATGAGGTCTTCATAATCGATTATTTTTTCTGACCTGAACCAAACATCAACAGCTTTACCCAGAGGTGCATAGCTTCCAGGCAAGGACGAAGGTGAGGTTCGAAATACTCTTGAAGTAGCAGTATCCTGGTCTAAAAAGTAAAAATTGCCAGTATTTAATCCTGCTTTAAGCAATGCTGGTTTAACTTGAGCGGGCAGCATTCCGGTAAGAAACGGCATTGGAGTTAAGGTGTCTCTTGTGTTACCATTTCCCAGGATGAGATCAATAGATTGTCCTTTAAATATTACCGTACCAGGCTCTATAACTTCATCTAAATATTGTTGTTCAATAACGGCATTTTTAGCAAAGTGATCGATATAGAGTAATTTATTTACACCCAAGCCTTCTTTTTCGAGCAACACCATGGCCTGGCGCAGCGAAAGATTTCTAAGGTTTGGCATCACGACCTGCTCGGGCATCATGGCAACAATTACATAATAGATATTGCGGCCTGATTTTACTTTTGAGCCCGGTAATGGATCTTGTTGCACGATGGATCCTTTGGGCAAATCTTTAACGTACACACTGTCAAGTAATACAAAGTTGAAAAGATCTTTGTATTGATTCATGATCAACTGCGATGACTGTCCAGTAAAGTCTGGTACAATGTAAACTTCTCCATGCCTTGTGTAAGAGTCGAGCGACCGAAAAACTACCCATACTATTAATAAACTTAACAGTATGATGATGGCAAGATGCAGATAGAATTTCTTTTTAAAAAGAAAACTGAAAGCCTTCATTTTTTTATAATTTAGCCCAACTAAGCAGTGAATTGTTTAAAAAACTCCAACAGCCTGTTTTTATTGTCTGTTGGCGGCAAAGATAGATATTTTATTGTTGCTTTTTGTTTGAAACCGAGCTGGTCAATAAACCCACAATAGTAGGATTATTATGAAAAATATAGCAATTGTTTGCGGGGGTGATTCTGGAGAGTTTGAAGTTTCTATGAATAGTGGAAAAGTTGTTTTGGATCATCTGGATACACAAAAGTACAATGGCTTTTTGGTGCGTATCACCAAGCAGAATTGGGTCGTTCTGCTGGAGAATGGTGAAGAAAAAGTTATTGATAAAAATGATTTCAGTTTTAATCATCAGCAAAGCAAAATTTTATTTGATGCTGTATTTAATGCCATTCACGGGAGCCCCGGTGAGAATGGAATTTTAAGTGGATATTTTGATCTGCTTGCAATTCCCTACACTTCATCAGGGCTTACGACTTCTGCACTAACTTTTCACAAGGATTTTTGCAAAAGGGTGGTGCATTCTCATGGTTTTAGGGTGGCGAAATCTGTATTAATTAACAAGGGTGAGCATTATGACACAGCCGAAATCATAGAATTTCTGGGTGGTCTGCCGGTTTTTGTGAAACCAAATAATGGAGGGTCAAGTGTGGGGATTTCAAAAGTAAAGGCCGAAAAGGATTTTAATATTGCAATTGCAAAAGCATTGAAAGAAGACCGGCAGGCTTTGGTTGAAGCATTTATTCAGGGGCGCGAGATTGCATGTGGCGTGATGGAAGTAAAGGGTAAACTGACAGTTTTGCCCCTTACGGAAATCGTGAGCAAGAACGAGTTTTTCGACTACGAGGCTAAATATACCAAAGGAATGGCTGATGAAATTACGCCTGCTCCTATTTCAGAAGATGAAGAACTTTGGATTAAAACTACGGCAGCACAGCTTTATCCCATTTTGGAGTGCAGGGGTTTTGTACGTTTCGACTTTATTCTTACCGAAAAGGAGCTTTATTTTATCGAAGTGAATACCGTTCCTGGTATTTCAGAGGCCAGTATTTTACCTCAGCAAGCCGAATTTATGGGAATTAGCCTGTCAAAACTTTTTGATATGGCCCTCGAAAATATCCTCATTAATGCTTAAAGCCCCTGTAGAAAATGGATTAGCTTTTGTGTGGCGACAGCCCGGTGGCTGATTTTGTTTTTCAATTCAGATGGCATTTCGGCATAGCTTTGCCGATAACCATCCGGTACAAAAACGGGATCATAGCCAAAACCTCTATCGCCGGTGGGTTGCGATAGAATTTGACCGCAAATTTCACCTTCAAAAAGATACAGTTGTTTCTCCCAAAATAGCGCGATAACGGTTTTAAAACAGGCTTTTCTGTTTTCCTGATTTTGCATTTCAGCAAGCAGCTTAATTACATTATCCTGATAAGTAGCGTTATTGCCGGCATAGCGGGCTGAATACACCCCTGGATCACCATGGAGTGCTTCTACCTCGAGTCCGGTATCATCGGCAAAACAATTTTCACCATACAAATCAAAAATGAAGCGGGCTTTTTGAATGGCGTTTCCTGCGATAGTGGGGGAGGTCTCCGGAATCTCACCCAAAAAATTAATATCTCTCAGGCTAAGAAGCTGAAATTGATTGCCGATAATCGCTTTGATTTCTTCAAGCTTGTGCTTGTTGTTGGTTGCAAAAATGAGTTTTTTCATCAAGGATAATTAAAAAGAAAGCCGGCCACAGCTTGGTTTTGCTTGCTGTAGCCGGCTTAAAATTATGTGTTTAGGGTAAACGAACAGCCTCGAAATCGGCCACGTTTACTTTTGGAATGCTGGCATTGTATTTTTTATTGATAGCATCAATAAAGGTGTTAGCAGTTAATGCATTACCCTGTGGAGTAAGGTGAACACCATCTGTTGAGAAGGCATTACCGGTTACAAAATCTGTTGTGAATAATACACCATCCATTTTGATGCCTGTGGTCGAGCCTTGTTTTAAAACTTTATTCATATCTACCAGAGCTAAATCATGGTTTTGTGCAGCATTAGCAATAACCTGATTGTAAGCTTCCACGGCACTTTCAATGGCTGATTTTTCATCGCTGGTAAGTATAAACTCACCAGGAACTGGTTTTTGACTCCCCCAGAAACCGCATTTCAGCGAATCTTGTGGAATAGAAAGTAACACCAATTCATCAGCTTCAATTTGTCTGAATTTTAAACTTGGAACATCTACGTCCATTGAAGGATCTTGGATAACCATTGGATTTGGGCCAAGTTGAAAATTAATCCTATAAGGTTTACCTTCTCCTTCCATGTAATCATTATACTGGGTATAACCGGCATTAAGTTGATCTACCAATACCTGATCCTGGAGCACAATAGGATTGTAGGGCACAGTGGTAAAATAAGGAATGTCAGTAATATCAGGGATATTGGCAATTGCGCCACCGGTAGCCGAAGCTTTAAAAGACATAATTATTGCTTCGAGACTGGCTGCAAATCCGTAACCAGGGTCTCCTTCGATAGGTGTAATGGCATCAACAGATCCTCCGGCGATAGCATAGGTTAGCACATCATTATTGCCAATCCAAAGGGTGAAAAATGTTGGTTGTATAAGGCCGATTTCATTGATAACAGCATTTGAAGGATCGCTTGCAAAACGGGCATAGAAAGGATTGAGGCTGGCATAGCCTGGCGCAAGCAAATGCGTAACTTTTGCACCTGGAACTCCAATATTATGAAAGGGCCCATCAGCAGCAACACTTGTGCCAAGCAAAATGGCGAGTTCCTGCTGTGTGGCATTCGGATTAGCCGGAACTGGCGCCAGCGAAGTGCTACCAAGACAGTCAGTTGAAAAGCCCATTACAAGTTTTGTTCTCAAAATAACTCCTTGATTTCCAACTCCATCTTCGCTGTCAATGTAAGGAATTTTAAAAGCTCCCTGCCGACCGACTGCTTCAAATTGGTTGGCTAGGATCGCGGTGTAAGAATTTTCCTGTCCTGAGCGGTATAAGGCGCCACCTGCGTATCCGGCAGTGAGCGAATTACCTGCTGACATATATACGGAGAAATCTGCATTTCCTTTTGTGGGTTCAAATTCATTTATTTCAGGTTGACATGCCCATAAAGAGACAGCAGCAACCAATACAACTAATATTCTCAATTTCATATTGTTAATTTTTTAAGATTAGAAACGGTACGACACGCCAATACCCGGAATGTAAGCAGCAGTTTCGTAAGTACCGCCAAACTGATCAGGTTCATAGGTTTTGGTTGCCTGCAAGCCATGTATCTGCAAGTATGATAAATCTATACTCAGTTTCTCTGAAGGTGTAATACTTAAACCCAAAGTAAAAGCCAGATTGTTGAGGCTTACCGTTTCGGGTGTGAAATATTTTTCGTTAGCAGGGCTTGGGTCATAGTATCCGCCAATACGAAATGTAAGCAGGTCGCTGTAAACGTATTCGATACCAATTCGGGGGATAATCGTGTTTTTGAAGTCTCTTATGTTGATGGAATTCAGAAGCTCGCCCTGTTGTTCAAATTTAAATTCAAGCTCTTTATAAGCTTCCCACATCACATAATTGATCTCAGCTGACAAAAGCAGTTTTTCGGTAGCCTGATAGGAAACACCAAAATCGAGGTTAGCAGGCATTGGCAGTGCAGCATCAAATTTGTTTGAAGCAGGGATGCTTGTTCCAACAGCAGCGGGTACATTAAAAGTGGCATCGCCACCTGAAACTTCCATCACAATTTCCGAACGGTAATTTAAACCAAATGAAAGTTTATCAATTGCTTCGAAATACAAGCCAACATTGAAGCCGATATTTGAGGTACTACCATCCAGGTAAACGTAACTATCAGGTCCATAGTTTAATCCTTTTTGAATCTCAACTTTCCCGGTAGCATAAACCAGTCCGGCTCCAATTCCAATTTTGTCACTGATTTTATAAGCAATTGTTGGCTGAAAAAAGATAGCCTGCAATGCGATGTTCTGGATAAGCAGGCGCCCTGCCCAGCTATCTTCCCATTTAGATGAATTCCCATAAGGGGTATAAATGGCTAATCCGACTGACCATTTCTCATTGATTTTTCCAGCACCATAAACATAAAATGGAGTACTCATGCTGTTGTCTGTTTCAGCTGTGATATCCGATTCAAATTTTTGGAAGCTAATTAGGGAATTAATTCCACTGATACCCAAAGAGAAATCGGCTTTGCTTTGCATCATTGCCAACGCTCCCGGATTATAAAACATAGAAGATGCTCCCATCTGCATGGCTGTTCCTGTAAGCCCCATCCCAATACTTCTGCTACTTTGCAGGCGCACCTGGTAACCGCCGGCATGGAGAGCAATGAAACTCATCACCAGCAATGTGGTTAGAATAAACTGTTTACGCATAAATTTGTTTTTTAATTAAACCGGCGCAATTTACGAAAATTTTAATTGAGTAATCTCGTAGCAAATTGCCACAAAAAAACGTTAGGAATCAAGTTGCCAATCTACCGGAAGGAATCCTATGTTTTGCAGGTAATCATTTGCGATTGAGAAATGTTTGCAGCCAAAAAAACCACGGGAAGCCGATAGCGGGGAAGGATGAACTGTTTTGAGTATTAAATGTTTAGAAGGATTAATCAGTTTTTCTTTGCTGATTGCCTGCTTGCCCCAAAGCATGAAAACTACCCCGGCCCGATATTCTGAAACAGCTTTGATAGCAGCATCAGTGAAGTTTTCCCAACCCTTTCCTGAATGGGAGGCCGCCTGCCCTGAACGCACTGTAAGCGATGTGTTTATCAGCAAAACGCCTTCTTTAGCCCATTTTTCCAGATTGCCATTTTTCGAAGGTGCGATACCCAAATCGGAATACAATTCTTTGTAAATATTCATCAAACTGGGAGGAGGTTTAATGCCGGTGGGGACTGAAAAAGCTAATCCATGGGCTTGCCCTGGTCCATGATAGGGATCCTGTCCTACAATCACGACCTTTACTGCTGGCAACGGCGTTTTATTGAAAGCATTAAATATAAGCTTTGCGGGTGGAAATATTTTATACTGCTTCATCTCTTCCTGAATAAAGCGTTTAAGCGGTAAAAAATAGGGCGCTTCAAACTCATCTTTTAGTACCTTGTACCAACTGGCTTCAATTTCTGGCTTGGCCGGCATTTGTTTTGTTTTTTGAACAATATTAAGCTTAGTTTTTTGTTCTTAAAAAGATTATATGTTACTTTGTAACAAATTTTTTAATGGATAATTAAACCTTCCGCTAAGATATGAAAAAAATTGCTGTTATAATTCTATTTGTTTTTGCAGTGTCACTGGCAGCTACTTCTTGCAAATCTACCAGCAAATGTGCTGCTTATGGTGAATCGCATAAATATCAGCGCGAAACACGTTATTGATAGCCAGGGAAAAAGTTACTCGTTGGCTGCTGTTTTAAAACATTTTACTATGCAGCGGGCTTCATCGTTTTTATTAATCCTGCTTCTGTTTTTATCAGGAGTTGCTTTTGGGCAGAATACTTCAGGTGAAGATTTTGATGATGTGTCGGATCAAATCATTTATAACCGGGAGCGAACAGTCAATATCACTGCCCATAATCTGGGATTTGGATTGAGTTACAGGCCGGGCAGGAATAAGACTGCCTTTTCAACAACCATATTGAATTTTGAGCTGATCACTATGAAATCACTCAAACAGGTAAAAATAATCAATCCTTATTATAGCAATTCAAAGCGATATGTCTATGGTAAGCTCAACGATGTTTTTATGCTACGGGGTGGTTATGGTATAAAAAAATTGCTTAATCAAAAACCGTATTGGGGAGGGATTGAATTGCGATGGCTGATTGAAGGTGGTGCTAGTCTTGCCTTTCAAAAACCATACTATTACTTTGTGATTAATATCGAGCAGGGTGTAAATGGAAACCTTGTAATCGAAACCAAAAGATATGACGAAGGTACTACAAGTATTGATGATATTTATGGAAGAGCGCCATTTACAAAAGGCCTTGGTGAGATATCGATTCGGCCGGGAATTTATTTTAAATCAGGATTGAATTTTGAGTTTGGTTATGTAAAAACTCAGCTTAAGGCTTTTGAAGTAGGGGGGGCTGTTGAGTTTTTCCCACAGGGTGTTACTATAATGGCTGATAATAAAAATCAGAATTTCTTCCTGACATTTTACATCAGTTTTGGTTTTGGAAAGCGATTCAATGTTTTTTAGGCCTTTTTTATCTCTCCTTTTAATTAGAGTCTTTCTATTAAGCAAGTGTTGAGCTATAATGTTTGAGTTTAAGCCTTGCCTGTCCGGCATACTGGGCCTGTGCAATTATGAAAATCAAGGAGTCACGAAACTTCGGGATGACTGTTTTCAAAACAAGCATAACACCGAAATCTGACATTATAGACGAACACTCATTAAGCCAGCTAAAAGAGAGTAACGAGCAAACGCACAGAAGTATCCTTCTAAAAGATTTAATAAAGTAAGCTTTGGAAAGGCTATAGGTTCCGGTAAATTAATTGATGTAATGTTTTCAACATTTTATCATGCAAATTTCATCGGACATAAAAAACACCTGCTGAATCAATCAACAGGTGTTTAAGAATCTCAATCTTTTGAGCTCAAAGAACTTATTCTATTATCAGTCTTTGGGTAAATGCGCTGTTTCCATTGATAAGCTTTACAAAGTAAAGCCCGGATTTAAAATTATCTATTTGTATTGTTACCATTTGCTGATCTGCTCCAAAAGTAACTTCCTGTGCAAAAACCTTAGTTCCAATAATGTTATAGATTTCAAGCCGTGCTTGAGGCACTGTAATAGCTTCAGTTTTCAGCTGGAAATAATCATTAGCAGGATTAGGATAAAGGGTGAATGGCTGTTGAAGCTGCTCATCAATTGAAGTTTCGTTGGCTGTTGTAAAACTCCATGTTTCACTCCATGCGGTGGTATCCAAACCTTGGATAGCTTTTACGCGCCAGTAGTAAGTTTCGAGCGGATCGAGCATGAAGACATGTTGCCAGAAGTTTTCTTCAACATATTCATGTTCACCGTTAGTGAAATCAGGTGTATGATCCAAAGCTACCAGGTATTTTTCTGCTCCATGTATTTCTGTCCATGTCAGGCGTGGAAGTCTGGTAACGTCAGTCGCATTATTGGCAGGGGCAGTTAAGGTTACAGTAGCAATAGTAGTGAACTTAAATGCAGCTGACCATTCCGATACTCCACCGGCATGACGGGCGTTAGTTCTCCAATAATAATCCTGGCCAAACATTAAACCTGAAATAGTGTAGCTAGTTTCGTTTGTTTCGAAGAGCAATGGATTTGTAAAGTCTTCGTCCATAGAAACCTGAAGGCTGTATCGAGCAACGCCGCTAATTGCATCCCACGTAAGTGTGGGATCCAGTATGATATTAGTGGCATTATTTGAAGGCGTTTTTAGATTAGGATAGGCGATAACGCTAAAAGAACCAGCCGATGACCATTCTGAAATAGAAGTAGCATGCTTAGCTCTCATCCTGAAATAATGATTTTTACCAAAAATGAGGTTGTTCAATCGAAATTCAACTATATCACTTCCAACAGCATAACTTTTCAGATAGTCGCTGTTAAATCCATCTCCCTGGTAAGAAATAACAATACCGTCGTTACCTACGAGATATCCACTGTTTTCGTCATATAAATGCATACCACTCAGATCAGAGCCTGTGCCGCTGGCAGATAGTTCCCATCCTATTCCATCGAAAGACGCGAGAGATCCGTTACGACCAATTATATAACCTGTTTCAGCATCTAAAAAGTAAACGTCTCTCCAGTCGCGATTGCCAACAGTTTGTTCTGTCCATGCCACTCCGTCAAAGCGATATATGCGCCCGTTTTTGGCCCCTGCCCATATATTATCCGGTGCAAGCATCCATACCCCAAGTATATCTCTGCTGCCAGCTGAATAATCAGTCCAGCTTGTGCCATCGAAAATGGAACTTGTTGCAGAAGCACCTGATACCACAATATTTTCACTGTCGATTCCATGCACTGCATAAAGGTTTCCGGTTAATCCAACATCAATAGGATTCCAGTTTGATCCATCGAAGTGAAGTGCTGTTCCGGAATTTCCAACTACATAGCCATCATTTTCAGAAACGAAAAACAAACCATTTAAGTCTTCTGTTGTTCCAGAAACAGCTTCATTCCAATTAGTTCCATCAAAGTTAAGCAGAATGCCATCAACACCACAAATCCAACCTGAGGTTGCGGAGGTAAAGTAAATATCCAATAAATCATCTGTAACTGGGCTTTCGAAACTTGTCCAGACGCCATATTCTCTTTTAACTATTGTCCCTGATGCACCAACAGCCCAAGCTGTTGTTTCGTCAATTTCATAAACATCAAACAGATCATTATCCTGTCCGGAAGATTCCACGCGCCATCTGTAGGCTGTGTCCACTTCAATATCATATCCAGTTATACCTGTAAGTGCATTCCATTTTAATAAGGCATCAGGATTTTGAACTGAAGCGTTTCCGGGAGCAGTTAAAGTTACTGTTTTCACAATGGTAAATGACCACGGATCTGACCAATCAGAGGTGGAAATTCCATCGCTGGCTCTTACGCGCCAGAAATAGGTTTCATTAAAACCAAGTTCTGACATTTCATAGGCAGTAACATTTGTTTGTGGAAACGAAATAGGATTGGTGAAGGTTTCGTCTTCTGAGAGCTGCACTTCGTAGGTTACTACAGTGCCTTGGCCGGCAACGGCATTCCAGTCGAGCAAAGCATTAGGCATCTGACCAACGGCTCCATTTGCTGGTGCTTTCATCTCTGGTGTGTAAATACGCTCCTGTGCTGAAAGTTGAAATCCAAATAAGAGCACTATGATTGTAATGGATAAAAATCTTTTCATTGTATACTAGATTTTGAGGTCAATATTCAATTAATATACGAAGAATTTGAGGGCTTTATTAGTATTCCCACTGCTAAGTTTTAAAATGTAGGCGCCACGTTTGAGTTCATCAAGGTTAAGAGGTACTTGATACTTTCCAATATCATGGTTACCAAGCTCTTGTGAAAGAATCAGTTTTCCGGAAAGGCCGAACACCTGATAGGCCACATTGGCATTTTGGAAGACTTCAAATTGCAAGGTAGTAAAGCCTCTAACCGGATTGGGATACATTGTAACTACCGGCTCATTTGGATTAGATGCGATGAAAGGATTTTCTTCCACGCCTACAGGTTTTCTGAAGTTGTTACATCTGTAGAATCCTCTGCCAAAAGTAGCTGCGTAAATGATACCGTAATTATTAGTTCCGGGATAATGCAGCACTGTGGTGTCAACATTGATCAGCTGAACCGTATCGGCGGCTTTGTTTATCCATTGCTGTTTGAGATCGAATACAGGAACATTACCCATTTCGCCCTGATCGGCAACCCAATTGGGGCTACTGCTAAATATGTCGTCGGTAATAAAAATTCCGTGCTCTGTACCTATCATGGCCTTCTCGGGATTGCTCATTTCAATTATGGAGGAATAAACCGGCATTTTTGGCAAGTTACCTTGTTTGCTAACAAATGTAGGTTCAGCATCCAAAGCATTCGTAGTCATCATCACATACTGATCGTTACCATAGTTTCCTAAGGTAATCATCACATTATTAGGATTGTTTGGATCTACGGAAATAGATGTAATGGCTTGACTTATAGGATCGGATGTGCCGGGTATGTTAACCGGAAGCTGACGGGTTGCCACGATACATTGCGGACTATTTACGTCGGCAAGGTCATAATTATAAGCTAAAGCCAGATTTGAAATGCGGAATAATCTTCCATCGCGTGTACCTACAAAAAGATGATTAGCATCTTTTGAATAAGCCATCGACTGTGGAATTCCAGAGAAGTTAACACTTGTGTTTGCTAATTCGTACCACTCTGGCTGAATACCAAAATTAAGAAGGTCTTTTGTCATCCACACCCTGTTTGCAACGGCAATAAATAGTTTTGTGGAGACAATATCTTTCACTCTGATAGAATCGCCGTTTTGTAAAGCTGTTGGTAAAGTGAAATAGAAAGGATGATCGTTGTTAGCGCTTTTTACCTTTAACACATCACCGGCAGCATAATTTTTTTTAGCAACGAAAGTAACGGAATCCCTGCTATTTTCATTGTCATAGCTTTCCCAAAGCCTGATTGGAGTATTAAAAACCTGAGTATTACCCATGAGCGAACCCAAAAACTGAGTTGAGAAAGTAAATCCCATATCTTCAGTTCTATCCATGTTTCCTGCAACCGAGCTTACAACAGCAGCGTTGGGGGCGATTGTTGAAACTACAGCAGAGCCGCCGTGATTCGGGATGGAAACTGTGTAAATTATTTCACCTTCTTTAGCCGTATTTCCGGTTGAGGAAACATAAATGGTTCCATTGTCCTGTGAACCTCCAACAACTCTGTTTTCCTGACCTGTTGGGGCCACGGTATAAAGTCTGGATGTGATAAAGTTACGGTTTGAACTTTGAAAAGTGATTTCATCGCCTGAAATACTTCCTTTGAAGATACCGGCATCAGTACCGATGTAAATCTGATTACTGACATTGGGATTAAAGATAGTTATATGTTGCCCTCTATGAACGTAAAATGGATTGAATTCAAAAGCCAAACTGTTTGACTTGACGTCCCATGAATATAATCCTACATCATTAATTTTTCTGCCCTGCCAAAGGTTTACGGCATTGATTAAAATCCGGTCAGGGTCATTAGGAAACACAGTAATATTATTGTTGTACTTGCCATATGTTTCGTAAACATCAACTGAGGTGGTTGCGGGTAAAATAACTTCCCAGGTATCACCTTTATCAGAGGAAGCAAATATACCGGCATGAACTCCATAATTAGTTATTGCACTTGCATATAATTTGTTAGGATCGGAGGGTGCAACGGCCAATTCGAGACGTTCTATATTACCAGAAGGTAATGAAATAGAATCGCCTGTTGAGCGATTTACAAAAGCATTAATATCACCAAGTTTTGAGATGTAACATTTATTGTCAATACTGGCAACGATAATTCCATCGCTTCCAACTTTTACATCAGTGGCATTCATCGAAAGTTCTGTGCCTTCTTCGTCAGAAGCTACTGTCCAGCTGTTACCACCATCGGTAGAAACCATCAGGCCGGCGTTTGTAGCAGCAAAAACATAACCTGATTCATTCACGGCAAGTTCGTTCACAAAAGCCCAGGCTGCAGTGTTATCATTAATAGCGGGTGAGGTGCTTTCAAGCTGAACAAAGTTTTCGCCGTCAGTTGATTTAAATATACCCTGGCCTATTAATCCTGAAGTGTATTCGAAATCGCTTAAGCCGTTGTAATCCTGTGCATTGAAGCCATCTCCTGTTCCAACGTAAATGTCGCCGTTAGCTGCTTGCACCATACTACTAACTATCATGTTGTTTGTGCTGACGCGACTCCAGGTAATACCATCATTGACTGACTTCCAAATTCCGCCACCACTGGCACCAATCAGAATTGTACCCTCATTACCGGCTCTGTTGTCGAACAAAATAGCTTTTACCTGTCCGCCAAAATTATCAGGGCCCAGGTTAGTCCAGTTTAATGTTTCGCGATCGCGGTTCGAAGCTAAGTTTTTTGTCTGATACATGGCTTCCAACACTTGCCTGGCATCAATTGTGCCTGTATGCTGATTAGCTTTTAAGCTTTTTAAATACGATTCAGCAGTAGGTTGCTGATCATTATGAGGTGTAGCTTTAACCCCATTATCCGGCGTTCCGGCTAAAAGACTTGTTCCGGCTAAGAGTGTGAGTGTCAATAATAAACTTAACGGTAGAAATCCTTTTTTCATATCATGTAATTTTGATTATATTTCAGTACTCAGACTGCTTTAAATAGTGGCACAAGTTACAGCAAATATTCAAACCTGCAACACTAAAAAAAGGTTTTTATTTAACAATCCTTAACGTTTATGCTGGTTCTATTTAAGGGAACAAAGATAAACTTAAAATTTACAAGCGCAACTGTATTCCAGTTTTCGGTAAATGACCTTAAGTTTGAGGCGATTAAAATAGATTTATTTAGCCCTTGATGTAATAACATCTTGGTTACTGGCAGCCTGATCTACTCAAAAACAAGCGAATCATTTTCAATCAGCATCACACGGTAAGAAATATCACTTCCAAGAGAAGGGAAAATTGCTGTTTCAGTATAGGTTAAAGCCCAGTCAACAGCCCGCCAGGAAGAATCATTGAAAACAGCTACATAATATAAGGTGTCGGTTTGCTTTACAGGAAAACAAAAAGATGAAACCGGCACATATTCATGCGTTACATCATAATAATGGTAGTGTCCAATAAAAGGCGGTGTGTTCAGGCTAAGATCTTTTAGGGCAAATAAACTATTTGGGTTGTCGGTATATATTCTGCGATAAACTTTGGGTATTTTGTTCTGCTTAAAAAGATATGCACTGTTTAATGGGAGTAAGGGTAAAAATTGGCCTTGAGCGTTTTTGGCCACTGCAAAATAAAAACTTCCGGTTGTGTCTGCAAGATATGGAACATAGTCTATTGTGGCTGGAATACCGAAGGTTCTGAGTAACATAGCTTTCAGGTAGGCAATATCCTGATAATTTCCTTTTTGGGTTTGCAATATTTCGTTAAAGTTCTGTGATTCAGGGCACTTTAAATATCTTTTATCAAAGATAAAATTTTCATTTACATGGGAATTGATCAATTGGATTAGTTTCGAAGGATCTTCTTGATTTCCAACAGAATCAACAATCCAGGCATAGGTTTCGTTTACGTTCGAACGCCAATCGTGAATTGTTTCATTACCAAATCTATAGGGCAAAATGTATTCGAAAAAGTCTTTTTCCGAATAGGTTTTGGCCCAGGGATAATTTCTGCTGCTGACTGCAAGATTTATCGTACTGATGAGCAATTCTGCTGTGATCGTATCCCTGTCAAGGGTATATTTTTTTGGTTTGTAACGGATGCCATTCTTGTTATATTTCTGTTCAAACCACCATTGTTCCAGTTCTTCGGATGTGTTAAATCGATTTAAATTAAAATCCAGAATACTGTCTCTATTATCTGTTAAATTATAGGTGACTGCATAATGATGTGGAAGATGTTGAATAAGAAAATACGCTGAATGAAGAAATATACTATCTTGTTTATCAATAAAATGACCGATTGTTTTATTCAGTTCGATGCGATTAATACCAGTTTCGGATATTACATTAACCACATTGGCTGGCAATCCCGGTCGCTTTGATTTGAGGCAGGATTGCAGCAGCAAACTAAGCATAACCACGAAAAGGAACGTCATTACTATAACCTGCTTATTTCGCATACAAAAGAAAAAGAAATAATTGGTTTATATCCCTTTCAGACTTTCTGATGGCATCCAGCCAACACTTCCGTTGGCAATTTTTATCTCTTTCCATCCATCCACTTCATCCAGCAAACTAACTTTGGTTCCTTCGTGAAGCACAAATAAATCAACGCTGGATGCTGAAGGAGAGCTTTTTACTGTTATTGTGGGTGTAAAAACTATGGCTTCATTAATTGATTTCGTATAATAATATTTTTGAGAGGCCATGCCGAATGTCCCTATCGTAATCAGTAAAATAAGAAGTCCTGAAAAGAAAGAAACTTTGCGAATTGACCGATTCTCAGAAATGATAAAAATAAACAGAAGTGAAAGAAAAAGTGCCAGAAAAATCAGGGAAATAATCGCCCACCAATCAGCAGAAAACATTTTGTAAAATGTTTCCCACCAATTTTTAAAGAAAAGTTGCGGAACAGGCTCTATTTTGTCGATAATTCTGCTGTTGGCTATTGCCAGATTATGTATGATGTCAGGATCGTTGGGGGCAAGTTTTAACGCTCTTTCATAAAATAAAATTGCCGAAGGGATTTGCCGGAGTTTATAGTATGTGTTACCAATATTATAAAGGAGTTCGGCTGAGGTATAACCTGCCTCATAAATATTCCGATAGACAACCAGTGCTGAATCAAAATTAGCTTCATTATACTGTTGATGCGCAATTTCGTATTGCTGTTCAAGGGTTAATTCTTCAGCTTGAAGGCTGTTGGAGGCTAAGGTGACAAAAACAAAAATGATAAAGACAAAGGTGGATGATATCCATGCTGAATGTGTTCCGAAAATCTTAAAAAATACTGCTTTATTGAGTCGGTCTTTAATCATGAACTGAAAATGTTTAAAGCTATTCATTATTACTTTACCGTTTTTTCGATTTTAGTGATAATCTCAATCCCTTGACTATAAAGCTCTTCCATTTTCTTTCCGGTTTCTCCGGGAGCAAAACGTGCAAATTCGCAGTTATTAAGTGCTTGAACCAGTTCTTGAATAAGTGCTTCTGGTGCTCCTTTTTCATTAAGTACTTCCGCAATATAATCAAGGCCCAGCTTTGAGGGTTCAATGTCAAACTTATCACGAATGTAGCCCCATAATGCCTGGCTCATCTCAGCGTAAAACTCGTTTTGAGCTTTATTTTTAAGGTGGATATTGGCAGTTTTAAGTCGTTTTTTAGCAATTTTTGTTGCCTGACGGTTTCTCACAAGTTTTTGGTTCTTGTTAAGTTTTTTGCGTTTAATTGTAAAAATCAACAAGCTTACAAAAATCAAGATCATTAAAGCTATTACGGTAAGATAAGTTGCTGATCCAAAGAAAAATAAGCCTTTTTGTTTAAAGGAAACTTTATTGATTTTTATATGCCGGATGTCGCTACCGATGTATTTTACGTCAGATTGGCTAGGCACAAAAACACCCTGAGATTCTTCTTTTCCGCTTTTTTCAACCGTGATGTTGTATGCCGGAGTTTGGAGGCTTATGTAAGATTGCTTTTTAGGATCGTAATAGCTAAACTGTAACTCATTAATTTTGAATTCACCTGCGGTTCTTGGAATTAAGAGGTATTCAAATTTTTTTGTTCCGCTTACGCCGCTGGCAGAAGTATTAATATTACTTGCAATTTTGGGGTCGTACACTTCAAAATCTGGTGGAAACTGAAGCGGTGGCAATTCTGCCAGTTCAACATTTCCTTTTCCGCTGATTGTATAGCTTAGCGTAATGGCATCGTTAGTTTTGAGTGATGTTTTGTCAATACTGGAGCTAATTCCAAACTGACCAACTGCACCACTAAAATTCATGGGTTTGCCCTGTCCGGGGAGGGGTTTTACCTCAACGGAGAGCGATTCTGAGACAAGGTGTTTTTGAACATTGGAAATTCCTCTGTTGAAAAAAGGATCATTAAAGAAGCTTTCAAAAGGGTCTCTGCTTCGTTGCCGATTCGTTTGGGTTCTCACCTGAGCAACACACTCCAGCTCCATTGGCTCAATGGTGAGTTTGCCGTTTTTCTGCGGAAACAGTGCCATTTTTCTGATGTCGGCCACGGTATATTCTTCACCATTGATGGTTTCGGTTGTTTGTTGCAAGGCGTCTTTATCACTTAGCAGGTCTTTTGTCCAGAAGCCTGGAAAAGCCGAAAGTTTTGTTACTGATACGGAGGAAACGGGAACACGGGTGTAAATTCTGTATGTAACGATCACCTGTTCGCCTGTAACTACTTCGTTTTTGTCGATTATTGCTCTGAGGAAAAGATCTTTATCCGTGAGGCCTTGTTGTTTGTTTTTATTGTTTGATCCGGAGGAAGTGGTTGCACTGCCTCTGACAACTTTTACGGTTAGGGGCTGGCTTTTATAGGTTTTGCCATCAACAACAACTTCAGCAGAGCCAATGCTAAATTCACCTTCCTTTGTTGCAGTGATTATGTAAGTATAGGATTGCGTAAAGCTTCGGTTCATTTGACCGTTAATAATCTGAATGCTGGAACTCGTAGAACTCATCGGTCCCGATAAAACCCGCCAATCTTTGAAATCAGGTCCTTTAAAACGCTCACCTTCTGCATTGAGTTCGAACACTACCTGAAACTGTTCGCCAATGCTAACCTGACTTTTGGTACTTACTTTAAGCAATATTTCCTGTCCAAATCCTAAAAGCGGTATCAGTAAGACAAAAAGTAAAATTTTGATGTGTTTTAGTTCAAGCATGCACGCAAGTTTATTCTTTTACAAATATATTATCTTTATATTAGTATTACCAATCCTTTTCCTTACTAATGCGAGCTGATGTTTTTACTTTCTGCTCGTTCACTTTATCCATTGTTTTCTTCTCGTTATTTTGCAAGGCTTGCAGCATGCGTTCGGCGTCTTCTTTTGTAAGTTGCTGAGGCTTAGGCTGCTGTTTACCTTGCTGCTGCTGTTGATCTGAATCAGCCTGCTGTTGTTGCTCTGAATGCTCTTGTTGATCTTGTTGTTGATCTTGTTGTTCCTGGTTTTCTTTTTGCTGATCCTGATTTTGATCTTGCTGATCTTGCTGCTGATCTTGCTGCTGATCTTGTGGCTGATCTTGTTGCTGATTTTGCTGTTGTTTCATTTTCCACTGGGCATAAGCCAGGTTGTATCGGGCATCTTCATTGTCCGGCTGAGCCCTGAGCACCCTTTTATAAGCCTCAACACTTTCCTGGTATTTTTCGAGGCTCATCAAACTGTTACCAAGGTTATATAGTGCTTCTGCTTCTTTTTCAGGCTTCAAACTCATCGATGCTGCTCTGTCAAAATCTTTTACGGCTTCTTCAAAATTTTCCTGTACATAACGGGATGTGCCCAGGTTAAATGCTGCATTATTGCTGCTGGGATTTGTCTCCAGTGCTTTGCTATAGTATTTTTCAGCTTCCTGATATTCTGATTTTTGAAAGTCTTTATTGCCTTTTCTGATCAGTTTTTTATCAGATTGTGCTGATAATTGAATTGTGCTAAAAACCAAAACCAAAAAGATTATCATTCTATACATGGCTTTCCTTTCTGTCAAAAATGTTAAACCATTTTTCCCATTGTTTTTTGGCTGATGAAATACCGGCTTCCATAACCAGCAAAATCAATGCCAGAACCAAAAACCACTGAAATTGATCTTCATAATCAGTAAAAACTTTTGCTTCAATTTCGGATTTTTCCATTTGGTTGATTTCATCAAAGATAGCATCAAGGCCTGATTGGCTATTATTGGCACGCACATAATTACCTCCTCCGGCAGCTGCAATTTGCTGAAGCATTGGCTCGTTCAGACGGGTAATAATGGTGCTGTTTTCTTTGTTTTTACGAAAACCTGTTCTTTTTCCATATTGATTGTAAATTGGAATAGGAGCACCCTCGGCCAGACCCATTCCGATAGTATAAATTGTAATTCCTTTATCAATAGCCTGTTTTACAGCATCCATGGGGTTTTCTTCATGGTCTTCTCCATCCGAGATAATGATGATCGCCTTGTTATGTTCATTTTCGTCAAATGCATCGGTTGCAGTACTTATTGCCTCGCCGATTGCGGTGCCCTGGGCATTGATTAAATTGGTTTCTATCGTTGAAACAAACATTCTTGCAGCTGCATAGTCAGTAGTTAGTGGCAGTTGGATATAAGCTTTTCCGGCAAAAAGTACTATTCCTATTCTGTCGCCTTCAAGTTTGTTAATCAGTTTGTTAATGGCTTGTTTCGCATTTTCAAGCCGGTTTGGCACGATATCTTCAGCCAGCATCGAGTTGGAAATATCTACTGCAATAAAGAGATCGATACCTTCACGTTTCACTTCCTCAAGTTTAGCACCGGTTTGCGGATTGGCAAGGGCTACAATCAGACTAGCAATTGCGAGTGAAAACAGAAAAAATTTAAGTCTTCTTCTTCTGGCCGAACTTAATGGCATGAGTACTTTGTGTAATGCAGGCCGGGCAAATTGCCTGAGGAGTTTTTTGTTTTGCCAGTTCACCCACCAAAACAGTAATAGAAACAATGGAATTACTAAAAGCAAATAGAGGTATTCCGGGTTTTCGAATCTGATTACGTTAGGTTCCATTTTTTGTTTATCCGATTACTGATTTAAAAATTGTTTGCCGCAATAAAAACTCTGCCAAAAGGAGGCCAAATGCTAAAAGTACTAAAGGTAAAAACTCCTCATGCTTTCTTTTAAACTCTGTTACTTCAATTTTTGATCGTTCCAGCTTATCTATTTCTGCGTAGATATCTTCCAGTTTTTGATTGGTTGTTGCCCTAAAATAGCGCCCGTCTGTTTGTGTAGCAATATTTTGAAGCAGATCTTCATCTATTTCCACTTTCATATCCCGGAGTTGAATACCAAAAGGCGTCTGCACTGGATAGGGCGCTGTTCCAAATGATCCAACGCCTATTGTGTAAACACGCACTCCAAAAACTTTTGCTATTTCCGCTGCTGTCATAGGATCAACCGAACCGGCATTGTTTACACCATCAGTAAGTAAAATCACTACTTTTGAAATGGCTCTGCTGTCTTTGAGCCTTGTTACGGCTGTTGCTAGGCCGTCGCCAATGGCAGTCCCATCTTCGATCATTCCGCTTTTGATATCCTTAAACATATTCAACAAAATAGAATGATCTGTGGTGAGTGGCACTTGTGTAAAGGTTTCGCCACTAAAAATCACCAAGCCAATACGATCGTTTGGTCGGTCTTTGATGAAGCTCGATGCTACTGCTTTAGAAGCTTCCAGACGATCGGGTTTAAGGTCGCGGGCGAGCATGCTACCCGAAACATCGAGGGCCATCACAATGTCTATTCCTTCAATTGTCATGTTTTGTGATGAAGAGCTGGTTTGCGGCCTGGCAAGGGCGATAATAATTAACCCAATTGCCATCCAGCGTAAGGCAAATAAACTGTGCCTGAAAATCACTTTCCAGTTTTTTGCCAGATCGGCCATTGCCGAGGTGTCGGAAAACTGCAAAAAGGCCTGCTGTTTATTTGTTCTGAAAACATACCATACAATGGCTGCAGGAATGATCAGCAGCAGGTAAAGCAGTTCAGGATTAGCAAAAGTGATGTTATTCATCATAGCTCATCCTCCTTTTTCTCATCATTGCTTGATTCCTGAATGGCTACATTGGCATGACTTTCTTTAACAAAAACGATCATATTTTCCAAACAGAGATCATTTTCCAAAGCTGAAGGCTGCATTTTAGCAAATTTTACGAGGTCGGCAATTTGAAGCGTTTGCTCCAGTTTACTGGTGGCCTCGGTATTTATTTTCAGCGGTTTTATTCCCCGAAGGATTTCTGCTGTAGTCATTTCAACAGCCGGTACCTTAAATTGATCTTCAATGTAAACACGCACGATTTCTGTTAATTCAGAATAATAGGCTTTAACTTTTCCGTTTTGCCAAAGTTTTTTATGTCTAAGAGATTCCAGTTCTTCCAGAGCTTTTGAATATGGTGGAATTACAGGTTTCTGGAAAATGGGGGTAGGTTTTTCTTTGCGTTGGCGGTAAACAAAAAACCAGATAATCAGGGCGATAATGGCGGCTAAGCCAAGTCCGCCAATGATCCAGGGCAAAATTTCGGCAAAGCTTATGGGCTCTTGGCGAGGCCCGATGATAGGCTTGAAACTTGCTGTCGTATCAATTTGAACAGGTATTACATAAACCTGATGCTGAGGTGTGCTGGCTTCGAAAAGAGTAGAGTCGCCGCGCGGTTTAAAACTAAGTTTTACAGGAGGAACTACCTGATAACCTGTATCAAACATGGTGAGTGTGAGCTCCTGACGCATCCACACATTGCCGTCTTTATCAAGTGGAATTTGCTCAATAGGGCTTTTACCTAAGATCTCTATTCCGGCAGTGAGTGTATCCTGAAAGTCAGGCCATGCAACTTCAAAACCTTCCGGAGCTTTCATGTTGATTTCTAGAATCAAACGCTCCCCCGGTTTCAGCGAATCAGTACTAATTTTGCTAATTGCTTCAACAGACTGACCATTCAAATGATATCCAAATACAATTGTTAAACTTAAAACTAAAAGCATTTTAAGTGATTTCATCGTCTGGCCTCCCTTCGCTTAAAAAGTTTCATTAAGGGCTTCACATAATCTTCATCAGTAAATAATTGGGTATTATCTATGCCACTTCGTGCAAAGAGTTGATTGAGCATCTGTGATTTAGCCAGAATTTTTTGTTTATAGTCGTGTCGGAATGCAATGGAAGAACTATCAATCCAGATTTCATTGTTTGTTTCAGGATCACGAAGTTTGAGCAAACCAAGTGGTGGAATATCCAGTTCTCTTTTGTCTGTAATGCGCAGGGCTACAAGGTCGTGTTTTCGGGAAGCGATTCTAAGCGCATGATCAAAAGTAGAAGATGTCATAAAATCAGAAATCAAAAATGCTGTCGATTTCTTTTTGATAGCGCTTGTCAGGAAGCGCAGGCCTTCGGCGATGTCAGTGCCTTGATGCTGAGGCGAAAAACTGATAATTTCACGAATAATTCTGAGGATGTGACTGGTTCCTTTCTTTGGTGGAATAAACTTCTCGACTTGATCACTAAAAAAAATCACGCCAACTTTATCATTATTTTGAATGGCGGAAAAAGCGAGAACGGCAGCTATTTCGGCAGCCAGCATTCGCTTGAGCTGTGTGCCAGATCCAAAATCGTTCGATCCTGAAACATCCACAACAAGCATCACAGTGAGCTCGCGCTCTTCCTCAAAGATTTTAATATAAGGATGATTAAAGCGTGCGGTTACGTTCCAGTCGATGTTGCGGATATCGTCGCCATATTGATATTCGCGCACTTCGCTGAATGCCATGCCTCTTCCTTTGAAAGCGCTGTGGTATTGTCCCGAAAAAATTTGATTGGACAATCCTCGCGTCTTAATTTCTATCTTCCTAACTTTTTTTAAAATTTCCGTTGATTCCACGATGGTATTGATTGCGTTATAAATGCCTTAAGGTAAAATGATTTTATGGCACTTCTATCGTATTCAAAATCTCATTGATGATCTCTTCGGATGTAACATTTTCTGCTTCAGCTTCATAAGTTAAACCAATACGATGACGCAACACATCATGCGCAATGGCGCGCACATCCTCGGGAATTACATAGCCCCGGCGTTTGATAAATGCATAAGCTTTTGAAGCAAGTGCAAGATTGATGCTGGCACGTGGTGAACCGCCATAGCTGATCAGATTTTCAAATTTTTTTAACCGGTAATCAGCAGGATAGCGCGAAGCGAAAACAATATCAGTGATGTAATTTTCAATTTTTTCATCCAGATATACTTCTCTGGTAACTGCTCTGGCTTTCAATATCAGCTCGGGACTGATTGCCGGATTGGTTGTTGGCTGTTCGCTGGTTATATTTTGTCTTAGAATTAATTTTTCTTCTTCTTTTTTGGGATAATTAATAACTACTTTCAGCATAAAACGGTCCACCTGAGCTTCGGGAAGGGGATAGGTTCCTTCTTGTTCGATGGGGTTTTGTGTGGCCATTACCAAAAATGGATCGGGAAGATTAAAAGTTTCATCACCAATAGTAATCTGACGTTCCTGCATGGCTTCCAGCAATGCGCTCTGCACCTTAGCAGGGGAACGGTTGATCTCATCAGCCAAAATAAAATTAGCGAAAATAGGGCCTTTGCGCACCACAAACTCTTCAGATTTCTGGCTATAGATGAGCGTGCCTAAAAGGTCGGCAGGTAAAAGATCAGGCGTGAACTGTATTCTGCTGAAATCAGCTTTAATCACGTTTGCAAGCGACTTAATGGCAAGCGTTTTGGCCAACCCAGGAACACCCTCCAGTAAAATATGACCATTGCCCAACAGGCCAATCAGTAATCGTTCGGTCATGGCTTTTTGACCTATAATAACTTTGTTCATCTCCAGATTTATCAGGTCGATAAACTGACTTTCCTGCTGGATTTTTTCATTCAAGGCGCTGATATCTGTTTGCATCATATTTTAAATTAAGTAGTTTTTTTGGATTGCAAATATAGCAAAGGCGAGGGAGTAGCTGCGTTAAAAAAAGTTAAAGACAAATAATGTAAGTTAAACAATTTAAGCGTGTTACGGAATTTTTACACACATGCTTCCAGCATTTATTTTATCAGCTAAAACAGTGGGGGTATCATGTAGTCTATCGAATAATCGTAAATTGCAGCCGATTTGAATTCTATTTGTGTGGATTAGCAAGCCTTTTGAATTAACTAAAAGAAAAGAAATGAAATTTACTGCTGCTCAGATTGCTGCCTTACTATCAGGTGTTGTTGAAGGTGATGAAAACGTTTTGGTTTCCAATGTTTCGAGGATAGAAGAAGGAAAGCCGGAAACACTGAGTTTTTTGGCTAATGTGAAATATACACCTTATATATATGAAACGAAAGCAAGTATAGTTATTGTTAATAACGATTTTAAAGCTGAAAAGCCTTTAAAAACAACGCTAATCAGGGTTGAAGATGCTTATTCATCCTTCGCAAAATTGTTGGAAGTATATCAGCAAAACACTAACAATAAAACAGGAATTTCTTCTTTAGCATTTTTTGGTCATGATTCAAGCTATGGAGATGAAATATATGCTGGTGCATTTGCTTATATCGGGGATCGGGTAAAACTGGGTGATCGGGTAAAAATCTATCCTCAGGTTTATATTGGAGACGATTGTCAAATTGCCGACGATTGTATTTTGTACCCGGGTGTGAAATTGTATCCGGGAACTGTTTTAGGCAAAGCTTGTATTATTCATGCCGGAGCCGTGCTTGGAAGTGATGGTTTTGGTTTTGCACCGCAGTCGGACAATCAATATAAAAAGGTGCCACAGATTGGTCAGGTAATTTTGGAGGATTATGTCGAAATTGGTGCCAATACCACCATCGACAGGGCAACGCTTGGTGCAACCGTGATTCGCAAAGGTGTGAAGCTGGACAATCTGATACAGGTAGCGCATAATGTTGAAATTGGAGAAAATACGGTTATTGCCGCACAAACTGGCATCAGCGGGTCAACAAAAATTGGTAAAAACTGTATGTTTGGAGGGCAGGTCGGACTTGCCGGCCATTTAAATATTGCTGATGGCGTAAAACTGGCTGCTCAGTCAGGCGTAGGAACAAGTATTCGGAAAAAAGATGCTGTTTTTATGGGTTCACCGGCCATTCCTGCCGATGAGTACAAACGTATTTATATGCATACCCGACGCTTGGATCGCCTCATGGACAGAATACAGCAACTCGAAAAGCAAATTGCTGAAATTCAATCGCGTAATTCTAAAGTGTGAAGTTGACTGAAAACGCTTACTTTTGCGCAGACTTTTTATGATGCAAATCTAGATTTTGTCGCAAACTTATGACAGAAAATCAATGTACTATCAAAAAGGTTGTTCGTGTTGAAGGCACTGGCCTTCATACCGGACAGCAAGGCAGTATTACTTTTAATCCCGCTCCTGCCAACCATGGTATTAAGTTCAGACGCACTGACCTTGATGGACAACCCGTAATTGATGCAAATATAGATTATGTGGTTGATACTTCACGCGGAACAACAATAGGGCAAAATGGAACCAGGATTTATACCATCGAGCATGTGCTAGCAGCAACAATGGGGCTTGGAGTTGACAACCTGATGATTGATCTGGATATGGATGAAATTCCAATTCGTGATGGCAGTTCACGTTTTTTTGTGGAAGCATTGGAATCAGCCGGAATTGCGCAGCAGAACGCCGTGCGAGAGTATATCGAGATAAAGCAACCCATCCACCTTATAAATGACGAGAAAGGATTTGAACTCCTGATCGAACCTGCCGAAACATTTAAGGTTGATGTAAAAATTGATTATGGCACACAAGTGCTTAATATTCAATATGCATCCCTCAGTGATTTATCACTTTTTAAAGATGAAATAGCCCCTTGCCGGACTTTTGTTTTTTTGCATGAACTGGAGTTTTTGCTCAAAAATAACCTGATCAGAGGAGGTGATTTGAGCAATGCCATTGTATTTGTAAACCGTAAGGTGAGCCAGGAGGAGCTGGATCGTTTGGCTGATTTATTCCGGAAACCTAAAGTTAAAGTTAAGGATGAAGGGATTCTGAATAATCTGGATCTTCATTTTCCGAACGAACCTGCCAGACATAAATTGCTTGATGTAATTGGAGATTTAAGTCTCCTGGGAAAGCGCATCAAAGGTCACGTAAAAGCATACAGGCCTGGCCATTTCGCTAATACCGAATTTGCTAAATTAATAAAGGAACAAACTAAAAAACAGATCATGTTAAGAGAACCCCCCTTCGACCTGAATAAGCCACCTGTGTATGATATTATTCAGATACGGAAAATCTTACCTCATCGTCCGCCTTTTTTGTTGATCGACAAAATTATTGAGATCAGTGAGGAACATATTATAGGAGTAAAAAATGTTACGATGAATGAACATTTTTTTGTCGGACATTTTCCCGAAGAGCCTGTTATGCCGGGTGTTCTGCAAATTGAAGCCATGGCTCAAACTGGTGGTATTTTTGTGTTGCATTCTGTTCCTGATCCGGAAAATTACATCACCTATTTCCTTAAAATTGAAGAGGCAAAGTTTCGCAATAAGGTAGTTCCCGGAGATACAATCGTTTTTTCACTCGAACTCACTTCACCTATTCGCCGTGGGATTTGCAATATGAGGGGAATTGCTTATGTTGGCGACAAAATTGTGACCGAAGGAAAACTAATGGCTCAAATTGCCAGAAAACATTAAACTCAATAAACTGCTATGAATCAACCACTGGCATATGTTCATCCGCAGGCAAAAATTGCCAATAATGTTGTGATTGAACCTTTTGTGAATATTGAAAAGAACGTTGTAATAGAGGAAGGAACCTGGATCGGCTCTAATGTGACGGTCATGGAAGGTGCCCGAATTGGAAAAAACTGCCGGATTTATCCAGGGGCGGTAATCTCCGCAGCTCCACAGGATTTGAAATATAATGGTGAAGAAACAATCGTGCGTATTGGTAACAACACTACCATTCGTGAGTTTGTCACCATAAACAAAGGCACCAAAGCAAACTGGAAAACAGTAGTGGGCAATAATTGTCTGCTAATGGCTTATGTGCACGTTGCTCACGATTGTATTATCGGCGACAATGTTATTTTGGCCAATGCATGTAATCTGGCTGGTCACATCAAAGTTGATGACTGGGCCATAATTGGTGGATTGGCAGCTGTGCATCAATTTGTGCAAATTGGTGCCCATTCGATGATCAGCGGTGGAGGTATGGCGCGTAAAGATGTGCCTCCATTTACCAAAGCCGGACGTGAACCGCTCTCATACATTGGAGTTAATTCCATTGGCTTGCGGCGGCGTGGCTTTACAGATGATCGGATCAACGCCATTCAGGATATTTATCGAATTATTTACCTCAAGGGGAAAAATGTATCGCAGGCTGTTAGTTATATCGAAGCTAACTTTCCTGTTTCGCCCGAGCGTGATGAGATTTTGAGTTTTGTTTCAAATTCAACACGTGGTATAATGAAAGGATATGGAAAGTTGCGGGAAAAGGAATAATCAGGTCATTTTTTGCAAACATTTTAGATAAAGCAGTATATGAGTTTTCTTACCTCCTCAAAACCTTACAATAGTTTGGTATCAGCGTGGCTTTTGATATTAAGGATAGCAATTGGCGGCTTTATGCTTACGCATGGGTACCCAAAGCTGATGCGTTTACTTGATGGTAAAGCAGAAGGATTTCCTGACCCGCTGGGTGTGGGAAGTTTTATCTCCATGCTACTTGCAATTGGTGCAGAAGTGATCGGGTCGGTGCTTATTATGCTTGGTTTTATGACGCGCTTTGCTGCTTTTTCGCTTATTTTTACAATGACAGTTGCTGCCTTTGTGGTTCATGCCGGCGATCCTTTTTCCCGCATGGAAATGAGTTTGCTTTATCTGCTTGTCTATATCACCTTATTTGTTTTTGGTCCTGGGAAATATGCCATCGACCGATAAAAAAAGGATCGACTCTAGCCAATCCTTCATTTGGTTTTTGTTTAAAGGATGCTCTTATTTAAAGTAATTAACTGCTTTTTTAGCTTTCATAATTACCGGATCAACAGAAATCGGGGCTCCCACAGCTCCCTGCATCCATTCCTGAGGTGTAAGTCGTCCTTGCATAAAGGCTTTATAAACTTCGGTAGCAAAATCTTTATTGCTGATATATTGACCAAACTGAAATTCAATTAATTGCCCGATTGGATACGCTGACAGGTAAAGCGGACTATCAATCATATGAGAATAGACGGCTAAGATGGGTGAACCTTTTTTGCCGAAAACGGGTGCATAAAAAGTATTCCAAACTTCTTTGGAAATAGCTAATACAGCTTCTTTTAGCCTGGTTTCATCTGTTCCGGGATTGTCGTATAACCATTTCCAAACCCTGATATCAACCAGCGCAATACCCATAATTTCATAGTTTGACCACAATTGATCCAGTGCTGCCAAATGTGCTGCTTCTTCATTATCAACTTCCATGTCCAGAAGTTCCAAATCCCTTGCCTGGAAGGCAAAGGCCAATGCTTCAGTAAATGAAGTATTTGGAACGCCATTCAGCATATAATAATCTACATCATACAAAGTGATGGTTTGTTCCACATTATGTCCGAATTCATGGATGGCGATGTTGTATCCTTTGTAATCCATGCCATCTGCACTGATGCGAGTGCGCAAGCGGGCTTTGTCGCCTTTCATGGCAGCTCCCCAGGCATGCCCTGCGCCTCTCGAAGGATCAACTGTGATGCGGGATGCCAGCGATTTTGCGGAGTCAGCATCAAAACCCAATTTGATAAGAATGTTTGGCAGATCGGCCTCAAAGGCATTTTTGTCAGGATATTTTGATTTTAAAACAGCATCAATTTTATTAATATCCAGAGAGGAGCGTGTTTTAAAGCCATCGTACCAGATATCCCAGGGTTGTAGCTTACGGCCCATTCTTTTCTCGATTATTTTAGCTACATCTTTCATGATGGGATTGCTTAACAAGCTAATAAACAATTTCTCTACATCATCAACAGGAATCTCCATGGCTTCATCAAACTGTCTTTGAATATAGCTTGGAGCGCTTGGCGAATAAGCATCGATTTTGCGTAGGGCCTCATGCAGATTCAGCAGGTGACGATAGCGTGTATCAGGCTCAAAAGTATAACGGAATGTTGCCCCTTCTTTGGTGATCATATTGGTGAAGGGGTTCCATAAAAATTCATTTTTATTGATCACTTCAAGAGGTATCTCCTGGTTGATTATTCGTTCCATTACTGCATAAATCATGGCCTGCTTTTCATAACCATCTTTATGGCCGTAATGTGTTTTTAGTTCATCGCGCAAACCCCAATGCGTGATCAATTTAAGATCATCAGGAAACAACTGCTTCCCCTTATCATCGCGCAAATTGCCCATATAAATGTTGTAATCAGAGATGTACGAATCGGCGTCAGTTGAAAGCTGAGCATAGTTTTGCAGCAATGCGGCCGGAATTCGTGAAGTAAATACGTCACCCATGCGCGCATAAGCCCAATCAAGGCGGTTCCAGCCGGAAGCAAGTTCTGTTTTTTCTTTAAGGGTAAAGTGTGGGAAGTTAAGCTGAACAATAAAAGCGATTTTATTTTTGAAGAAATCAGCGCTGAGGTGAGCTTCCGGACTGTAACCTCCAAATATCCTGTCAATTTCCAGGATTTCTCCCCGATCAACATGAAGTGGAATTTTTAATCCCACATTCATTTTGTTGAAACCACCCCACAGCAATTCAAAATTGTCTTGAATACGCAAAAACATTTGTTCGCGGGCATCTGCGTTTTTTGCATTATAGGTGTGGCAAAGTGCCTTGAAGTCTTCAAAATTTCCATCTTCGGCAGTCCAAAGCCCGGCTGCCTGATGAACGCCCTGCGCTATGCGCTCCCACTGATCAGCTTCAGAGTTTTGCTTTAATTCGCTGATAAGTAACTGGATATCTTCTTCTCCAAAATCAAGCTTCTGCGTTGATTCGTATGCATTTACATTATTCATGTGTAATCCAGATATTATTGTAAATGTGATGATTAAAAACTTTTTCATAAGACTTAGGTTTTGATTTTATCATGACTTTTTAAACATTCGAAGGCTGGCGATGCCACCTGCATAGGCAAAGGGAATATAGAGGCTGATGCTAATAATCGTAAACCATAAAGGATGCGGAATGAGGAGCACATTGATAGTGCCGCTGATTAATAAAATAAACCCTGTGATTAGCGCAAGGCTTTTGCCGGGCGAGATGGAAGTTGTAATAAATCCGGCACCAAAGGAACCAATCACATATGCCAGTAACACCATTAACATTTGCTCTACTGGGATAGCGGTGATCCATTCGGTAGCTTTCGGAAATGAAGGATCTGTCGAAAGAAGTTCTGCAGGTTCTGGAAAGAGATATTGACCAAGGGCTTCAACCAGGCCGATAAGTATGAAACCCGCTAGAATTCCGGCAAGAACAGCAATGATTTTTTTGGGCATGACAAATAAGGTATTGGACAAAGGTACGGGATTTTTTGCCCCGCAAAAAAAATCAATTTTGGGGCTATTTTATAACAAGCTTTTGAAACGACTTTTATTTGCAGTCTGCTGTCTTATTGTTGAAGTTGAAGGCTGTATGAGTCTATTTCACCTTAAAGTCAAGTACTTTTTCATCAGCCAGAAAGAGTTCAAAGTAGTCTTCGCGCTGAGCTGGTCCAACGCCTTCAGGAGTGCCAGTAAAGATGAGATCGCCACTTCGGAGGGTTACGAACTGTGAAACATAAGCAATGATACGGTCGAAGCTGAAAATCATATTGCTGCTGTTTCCCTGTTGTCTCAAATCACCATTAATTTTTAAACCAAAAGGGATGTTGGAGGTGTTTTCGAAAGTGTTGATCGATTTAAAATTTCCAACAGGTGCCGAAAAATCAAAAGCTTTTGCTATTTCCCATGGCAGGCCTTTTTTTTTGCAATCGGCTTGGAGGTCGCGTGCAGTAAAATCAATCCCTACACTTAATTCGTTATAGTATTTGTGTGCAAATTTCTCTGCGATATGCCTTCCGTTTTTATTGATTTTGAGCACGAGTTCGGCCTCATAATGCACATCATTTGAGAAATCAGGATAAAAAAACGGATTATGAGGGGGAAGCAGGGCAGTGTCTGGCTTCATGAAAAAAACCGGTTTCTCTGGAATCGGATTGTTCAATTCTTTGGCATGCGCCACGTAGTTTCGGCCAATACAAATGATTTTCATGGTAATATAGTTTACATTTTAACGCTTTTGCCATACATTCGAAGTTTAATTGCGGTAATTAATTTTTTGGTGTAAAGGGGAAAAGAACCCTTCATCATCCAGTCGTAATAGGACGGTTCTTGTGAAAACACTTCTTCAACGGCTCGTCCTTTATGTTTTCCAAAATTAAAAATTTCCCTGTTTTGGTCATCAAAAATTATTTGTCCGGCCAAATCGGCATTGCGGTGGTGCTGCGAAAAGTGATGCAGCGCCTGCATATCATTCACTACAGGTTTGCTCTTATTACCCAGGTTATCCTCATATTCCTGCTCCTGATACCTATCGATCATTGCTTTTAATATGTCGTAGGTAGCTATTGTGTCCGCCTCGGCTGAATGAGCATTTTTGAGTTCCCGCCCGCAAAAGAAACGCAGAGCGCCTTTCAGGGTGCGTGGCTCCATCTTCATGAAGATGTTTTGAACATCAATTAGTCGTCTGCTTTTTAGATCAAACTCGATGTCGTTGCGCAAAAATTCTTCCATAAGCATGGGAATATCAAACTTTAGCGCATTGTATCCGGCCAGATCACAATTTTGCAAGAAAGCAGCAATATCATGTCCGACTGCTTTGAATGTTGGTGCATGTTCGATTTCATTTTCCGAGATGCCATGAAACTGAAATGAAGCTTCCGGAATGGGGATACCCGGATTGATTCGCCAGGTTTTTATTTCTTCCTTTCCATCGGGATGAACTTTTAAAATGCTGATCTCGATTACGCGATCTTCGGTGATATTTAGTCCGGTAGTTTCCAGATCGAAGAAGGCCAGTGGTTTTTTGAGATGAAGTTTCATAGGTAAAAAAAATAAAGGGTTGAGAAGTCAGCTTCCCAACCCTGATAAAGATTATATTGCTTTTTAGATTTCCCTTTCAGGATCAAATTTTTCGAGTAGCTCTTTCATACGTTTCAGGTACATTCCTGCCAAAGCGCCATCTACAATACGATGATCATAGGCCATCGACAGGATCATAATATGCCGGATAGCAATCACATCGCCCATTGCCGTTTCCAACACAGCAGGTTGTTTGCGTATTGCACCTACTGCCAGAATGGCAACCTGAGGCTGATTGATGATCGGGGTGCCCGTAAGGCTGTCGAATGAACCGAAGTTTGTAATTGTAAATGTTCCGTCCTGAATTTCTGCAGGCTCCAGCTTGTTGTTTCTGGCTCTGTTAGCCAAGTCGTTAACAGCTTTAGTAATGCCCAGCAGATTTTTTTCGTCTACATTTTTTAAAACGGGAACAATCAAATTGCCATTGGGAAGTGCTGTTGCCATGCCGATATTGATGTGTTTACGGAGGATAATGTTATATCCATCAACAGAGGCATTTACCTGTGGATAATCTTTAAGTGCTTTTGCAGCAGCCTCAAAAAATATTGGGGTAAAGGTGATTTTCTGTCCTTCACGTTTCTGAAACTGATCCTTTATTTTGTTGCGCCAATTTACAATATTGGTTACATCCACATCAATGAAAGATGTAACGTGCGGTGAAACCTGTTTCGACATCACCATATGATCAGCAATCAAACGGCGCATTCGATCCATTTCAATAATTTGATCACCTGTGCCGGCATTCACTTTGGGTGCCTCAATTGCAGCAGGTTTAGCGGGGGCAGGGGATGCAGCTTTTTGAGTTGGAGCAGTATCTTTTTCAGGTGAAGCTGTTCTGTTTTCGAGGTAAGCCAAAATGTCATTTTTGGTCACACGACCCGAGGCGCCACTTCCCTTAATGCTTTCCAATTCGGCCAGACTAACGTTTTCGGTTTTGGCGATTTGTTTCACCAAAGGGGAGTAAAAACGATCAGAATCTGCGTAGCTTATAGGTGCTTCTTTAGTTTCGGCTTTTTCAGTTGCCGGAACTTCAGCAGTTTGTTTTTCTTCTGTTTTTGGGGTTTGTTTTTCTTCTATTAATGGTTCAGCAGAAGCATCTTCTTCTTCATCGTCACCTTCTATTTCCAAAACTGCAATTACTTTTCCAACTGCTACTACGTCACCTTCTGCATAAAGTGTTTCAATTATTTTGCCTTCGACCGGTGAAGGAATTTCAGAATCAACTTTATCGGTGGCAATCTCTACAATCGCATCATCCTCTTCAACAGTGTCACCCACACCTTTAAGCCAGCGGGTAATCGTTGCTTCAATCACACTTTCGCCCATCTTGGGCATTACAATATCAAATTTGGCCATGCTGTATTTTTTTAGAAAAAATTTTGTCCAATCTATTTAAAGCCAGAATGCTGGTTTTGTTCAAATTCGCCTGCAAAATTAGGATAAATTTTGAAATTTGGAATAATTCTAAATTGAAATCCCGGCATTTACTTCAAGAAGTTGATCCTATTTTTTTTAAAAATGTAAGAATTTTTCAAGGCAGAAAACAATTGTCGCTTCTTTATCAGAAATTATTATTTTTGCTTAAAACTTATCAAGCAAACAATATGGAAAGCGCAATGGAAGATCAAGGACGGCAAAACAGACATGAAGAATTGTTTTCGAGGGCAATACGCGCAGGAAAGCGAACCTACTTTTTTGACGTAAAAGCTACGAGACAAGATGAACAATACCTGACGATAACCGAAAGTAAGCGGCGGTTTAGCAACGAACAGGGTAAGTTTTTTTATGAAAAGCATAAACTTTTCCTTTATCGGGAGGATTTTGAGAAATTCATGAAAGGACTAACTGATTCAATCCAGTTTATTGAAACAGGTGAAGTTCCTGAAGATTATGAAGAACAACATTCGGGGGCTCAGAACGACTCGGTTGATGTTTCTTTTGAAGATTTGGATAAAATTGATGATGAGCTTTAAATTCTTGTTTAAGAACTGTTAAAGGCTGCTTAGGGCAGCTTTTATTTTTTTTGGAGGAAGCATTTAGGCATTGTGTTGAAAAGTTAATGATCAAAAGCATTGGTCGCCTGTGCGAAAAATGTATTTTTGTGAAGTACTACTTTGAGGTAGTTGGAAAAATAATTTAACAGTAAACCAGTTATTTATGGGTAAGACCATTGCGATAGCAAATCAAAAAGGCGGTGTTGGTAAAACTACTTCGGCCATTAATCTGGCTGCAAGCCTGGCAGTGCTCGAATACAAGACCTTGGTGGTAGATTTCGATCCGCAGGCCAACGCTACTTCTGGTGTTGGGCTTGATCCGAAAGAAATTGAAAATAGTGTTTATGAGTGCATTATTGATGGTGTGCCAGTTGAACAGGTGATTCGGGAAACGGATACGCCATACCTGCACATAATACCTGCACATATCGATTTGGTAGGTGCTGAAATAGAGATGATTAATCTTGCAAACAGAGAGCAAATGATGAAAAAAGTGCTCGATAAAATCAAAGGGGAATATGATTTCATCATTATTGATTGTTCTCCATCTTTGGGTTTGCTTACTGTAAATGCATTAACAGCAGCCGATTCAGTGATTATTCCAGTTCAATGTGAGTATTTTGCGCTTGAAGGATTGGGTAAATTATTGAATACCATAAAGATAGTTCAAACAAGATTAAACGAAAAGCTGGATATTGAAGGCATACTGCTAACGATGTTCGATAGTCGATTGCGACTTTCAAAGCAAGTTGTTGACGAGGTTAAAGCGCATTTCCAATCGATGGTTTTTGATACAATTATTAATAGAAATACCCGTTTAAGTGAAGCACCCAGCTTTGGTCAAACGATTATCATGCATGATGCAACAAGCACTGGAGCAGTGAATTATTTAAATCTTGCCCGAGAAATTTTAACCAAAAACAACCTCAGAGCAGAAGCAAAAGCAAAGCAGGAATAAATGCAGTAAAAGATGACAGCAAGTTCAGGAAAATCAAAAAAAAGAGCTTTGGGGCGCGGCCTGGAAGCTATACTCCAAAGTCCGGATACGGATATTACTTCGGCTGATATTTCAGGTAATTACGTTGCCGGAGCTACAGCCGAAATTGCCCTGGAAAAGATTGAAGCTAATCCTTTTCAGCCTCGTACCGAATTTGATGATATGGCCTTGCGTGAACTTGCTGCTTCCATTAAAAAACAAGGAGTTATTCAGCCCGTTACGGTAAGAAAGCTGGGCTACGACAAATATCAGCTTATTTCTGGTGAACGAAGATTGCGGGCATCTAAACTTGCTGGTATTGAGACTATCCCCGTATTTATTCGCGTGGCCAATGATGAGCAGATGCTTGAGATGGCTCTGGTCGAAAATATTCATCGCGAGAATTTAAATGCTGTTGAGGTGGCAATATCCTATCAGCGTTTGATTGAAGAATGTGATCTTACACAGGAACAGCTGAGTGACAGAGTAGGGAAAAGCCGTTCAACAATAACGAATTTTCTGCGCTTATTAAAGTTACCTCCCGAAGTGCAGGTGGCCTTGCGCGATGGTCACATTAGCATGGGGCATGCAAGGGCATTGATAAATTTGGAAAATCCTGAACAACAACTTATTATACTGCAACAAATTGTTGAAGAAGAGCTTAATGTGCGGCAGGTGGAGGCTCTGGTGCGGACTGTAAATAATCCTCCGCAGGAAACTACTACTAAATCAAAACAAAAGAATGTTGTTCCGGAGCATCATAAACAGAAAGTGAAACAACTTGAACAGCATTTAAATACAAAAATTACGATCAAGCGGGACAGCAGCGGCAAAGGGAGTTTGCTAATTGGCTTTTCTGATGATTTTACTTTTGACAAACTTATGGATAAACTGTCAATTGATTGATAAACAATGAATCGTTCCGGCTTTCTGATTTTCTTGATACTAATCCTGTTTTCTTTGAACTTAAAGGCACAGAATGCAATTGATATGACTGAAATCAAAAAGCCTCACTCTCCTCATAAAGCAACTATCTATTCAGCCTTGCTTCCCGGATTGGGTCAGGCTTATAACCGAAAGTATTGGAAAATACCAGTAGTATATGCCGGAATCGGAACTATTTATTATTTCGCCAGTTCCAATGCAAAGGAATACCGCAAAGCAAGGGAAGCTTATGATTATGTTGCCAACGAATATGACTATCCAATTGATAATGATTTGGTTGATAGATATTCTGCTCAGGATTTGCAGTCGATAAGGGATTATTACCGGCGAAATATGGAACTTAGTTGGATTGTAATGGGATTGTGGTATGTTCTGAATATTATTGATGCTACTGTTGATGCACATTTTTTTGATTATGATATTTCGGAAGATTTATCTGTACGTTTAGAACCAGTGATGAGAGCTGATCAGGTGTTGCCAGAGATGCCTCAATCTTATGCCGGAATACAGCCGGGGCTTAGTTTACGTTTCAGGTTTTAAAACCAATGAGGAATAGAACACTAAAAAATGCAATTTTCGTGAAATAACAGCTTGCATATTTGCTTTAGAAACGATTTTATGAAAAAACTTAAAATAGCTTTGATTGGTTATGGGCGCATGGGAAAAACCATTGAACAACTTGCTTTAGAGCGCTCCCACCAAGTGGTTGCCAGGCTTGATAATGAAAGGGATTGGCACGATCAGCTCGATAGTTTTGTATCAGCCGATGTGGCCATTGAGTTTAGTCTCCCGGATAAAGTAGTTAGTAATATTCATAAATGTTTTGATGCCAATATGCCTGTGGTTGTTGGCACTACGGGTTGGTATCATCAGCTTAATGAGGTGCTTAGCTGGTGCAGCGAGCAAAATCAAGCTATTTTTTATGCTTCCAATTTTAGCGTTGGAATGAATTTGATGTTTCAACTCACCCAAGAAATGAGTGAATTGGCAGCAAAATATGGTTTCCGGATGCGGTTGTATGAGAAACATCATCAGCACAAGCTCGATAAACCAAGTGGAACAGCCCTGGAAATTGCCCGGATAGTAAAAGAAAATCATCCGCTTATTGAAGGCTATACCCTGGAAGAAACGCCTAACCACAAGCTTTTGCCTATCGAAGCTATTCGCGAAGGAGAAGTTAATGGTTTACATCGTTTAGAGCTTATTTCGGCCGATGAAAGTCTTTGTCTGACCCATGAAGCCTTTAGCAGGAAAGGATTTGCCTTAGGCGCTTTGATGGCAGCCGAGTTTTTAGCAGGCAAAAAAGGTGTGTTTACCATGAAAGATTTGTTGCAATCAGATGAGAAATAGCAGGATATTTTCTTTCATACCCCTAATGCTTGTATTAATTGGTGCAGTCCTTATTTTTGATGCATGTACAAGTTCAAAAAAAGTTGCAGAAAATCCTACAGCTATTGTCAATTCATGTTACGATTTGAATATTGAAATCAGAAGCGATAAGAATTC
>JACCQN010000098.1 GCA_015709215.1 Bacteroidales bacterium | reverse complement strand
TTTCCAATTGATGGGGTCGGTAGGCGCTTCTTATGCCGGAGACAATTTTAGTATAGGCCTGCCAACGGCATTAAGCGTTCAGTTTGATTACCATTATAATAAGAACTGGTATTTTAATGCAATGGCTATACATCCGCTGATCTTATCGAAATATGGCGTGCGTCGCCCTGCACAAATTGCGGTAACACCCCGATACGAATCAGATTGGTTCGAAGCCATGGTGCCACTTAGTTTGTATGAATATCGCACACCGCGTATTGGTGCTGCAGTAAGATTAGGCTTCCTAACCATTGGAACCGACCGACTTGGGACACTCTTAGGCATTTCCGACATCAATGGCATGGATATTTATGTTTCCATAAAATTCAACTTCCGAAAAGGCGTTTGCTTGGGCAACAGAGATACGGGGGCATGCTACAATGCCGACAATTACAAGCCGCGTAGAAACAAATTTCTGGGAATTTTTTAATCAAAGCTTTTTCACATCCAGAGCTTCCCGCAAAGCATTGCCCACCAGCATAAAAGCCAACACAAGTAACATGATGGCAATGCCCGGTAAAATTGCCAGATAAGCAGCATCCAAAATAATAAATGCATAGTTTTCCTTGATCATGCTGCCCCACGAGGGAGTTGGAGGCTGAACGCCAAGACCCAGAAAACTCAATCCGGCTTCTATTAAAATTGCTGATGCAAAATTGGCTGCCGAAATCACTATCACCGGACTTATAATATTTGGAATGACATGCCTTAAAATTATACGCAAATTACTATAGCCCAGAGCCCTTGCCGCATCAACATAATAAGCCTCCCTCACGCTTAATATCTGCCCTCTTACCACACGAGCCACTTCAACCCACATCGTTAGCCCTACAGCAACAAACACCTGCCAAAATCCTTTTCCCAGAGCAAAGGTGATTGCAATAACCATTAAAAGCGTGGGAAGCGACCAAACCACATTAATCAACCAAACAACAATATCATCCATTTTGCCTCCAAAAAAACCACCCAAACTTCCAAGTGTTATTCCAACCACCAGACTAATCAATACAGCAATAAAGCCAACTGATAAACTTACACGCGCACCCAGTATCAATCGGCTAAGCATGTCGCGTCCAAACTGATCAGTTCCTAATAAAAATCTTTGATTGATAACAAAATTTTCTCTCACAGTTTTTAGTGCTAAACTGTCTGTTTGTGCCCTGATATTGAACTGATTTAAAGGATAAGAAACCGTAATTGCATTGATACCTTCAGGATCAAAAAGCCTGAGATGTAAACTATCAGCAAAAACCCAAATCGAATCAAAAGGAACATAAAATGCGCGATCGGGCTGACCGTAAAGAAGCGACTTGAATCTGCTTTCATGCTTTTGAGACATCTCCTTTGGGATCACCAAAAAATCCGTTTCAAAACCCGGCTTCTGTGTGCTGATCTCCAAAATTTGCCTGTTGGCATCCGCACTTTTATCCGGTATGATCCAGTAGGCAAACACAGCAACGCAGGCAAAAAGCACGATGAGCAACAAAGCAACAAAGCCAGCCTTATGCTTTTTAAACCTCTTCCAGGCGATACTAGTAGGCGATTCAACGGCTGAAACTTTCTTGTGGGCAAACATCTTCTCTACATTAAAAGGCAAAAGTACGGGAAATCAGGTTTAGAACCACTTGATACATAAAGCCTTTTGGGCTTGGCAGAAGGGATTGTAGTAAAGAAGTTATAAATTTGGCGATTTTTATTAACCCTGCATTCTAATTTTGAAAATCATTGTATATTTGCACCCTTAAAACGGTGGTTGTAGCTCAGCTGGTTAGAGCATCAGATTGTGGTTCTGAGGGTCGCGGGTTCGAATCCCGTCCTCCACCCCAAAAGTGATAATCAAATGGTTATCACTTTTTTTGTTGGCCAGCACAAATCTTAACACTTTATTTTTAATGAGTATCAGGAATCATGAATATAGTGACAATGATTTTCTTCGTTTGCCCCTTCCCTAAAGGGAGCGAAGAAAATCAAATCTCTCATTAAATACATGATGTAAATGATTAAAAAAAAGATAATGAAACTATCTTCAACAATCCCGATACTCAATTTATTTTTTATTGATTATAAGTGCACCAATAACTCCCGGCACCCAGCCCGCCAGTGTAAGCAAAATCACTATCACTACACTTCCGCATCCCTTGTCGATAACCGCCAAAGGAGGAAAAAGAATACATAACAATACTCTCCAGATCGACATGGTAATAATTTTTTAAGTAGTTTGGTTAATTATCCATTTTGAGCTCCTGAAATAAATTACATCAGCATAATAATCTCCCCGCCAAAGATAGGATCAATTTGATGGTAATAAAAAATATTGATGCACATCAAATGCCTGCAAGCATATAAATATAAAACCGGACAACACTGATAAGGTACCTCACTATTGCCTGGAGATACTATTTTTCAAGAACTCTAGTTTTTCTAAAGTTTTATCATCAAGATTATTTAAAATGGCGTTATCACCGATAATATCAGTATCAATCTCTGTAAACCAATTAATTATCAAAGTTCTGCTTCTTTCGTTACATCCTATCACCTCACAGTGTAGCATTTCACCGTGTGATAATTCATTCAAAGCTTCGAATATTTTATTCTTTGTTTGCCGGGAATGCACCTGTTTGTCAACAATTAATCTAGCTTTATATTTCCCTTCTACAAACAATTCAACTGTTTCATTATCAAATTTTCTAACTACATTCACCCATGTGGTTTGACCAACCAGCTTTTGAGGTTTTCCATTTTCCCAGTCTGTCTTTTCCAAATCGTTGCAAAAGACAGGTTTTCCGTCTAGGTTCATTGCCTTGTAAACGGTTGTAATTTCTTCTCCCAAGCTAAAATCATTTAACTCTTCATAATCTGCAAGTTGGGATTTATGAAGCAACCCAAGTAATGAACCACATTTCCAATCAAAATGATATCCAATGTCGATAAATACCCCAAAGTCAGATATTCTGGTTATCAATCCCTTGTAAGCTTCTCCTTCAATAAGCTCTGCTACTTTAAACTGGGGCAAACCAGCATCTAATATTATTGAACCCGTGGATTTATCAAATTCGTGGACTTTACAATAAAATTTCCTGTTTATCAGACTGGGAGCAACAGCAACCCATGAGTTAGTATCTGAATACCTCCAAGGCATTAAGCTAAAGGGAACAAATGAATATAAACCTAAAACTTTTGTAAGGAATCCATAGGTTTTCATTTCAACTATTTTAAAAGGAAGCGTGTCGTTATTTTCAAAATGATTTTCAAGTTCGTTTTGTCGTTCAGTAATCCAGCTGTTTTTCTTGCTAAAACCAAGTCTGTCTTTAACTGTATTTCTAATCGAATCTAAAATCATCACTAATTCATTATCCCTTTGTCAAATAGATTTATGCCAAAAGTTTGCAGCCAGAAAATTTAGATTTTGGGTTTCTTTTTTGATAGCATAGTCCAAAAGTAATCATGAAAAATGAGACTTACAAAAAACAGTTTCCGCGCTTTAGAGCTTTTAGGTGCTGATGGTTGAATAATTAGAAATATTTTTGATTTCAAGACGCTGGTAATCATATTGATCCAAAACCTCCAAAGCATAGGCATAATCAGATATTATTTTAAGCAGGCCAATACTTTCATCATTAGTAAGCGCTTTGCATTTCAATACATTACCTAATATTTAACAGATTCCTGAAGTTCTGTTAGTTGTTCATTTTGCTGAGCTAAACGCTTTTCATTCAAAGCATAACCTTTCACGAGAAAATCTTTCAAAATCTTATTTGCCCATATCCGGAATGTTGTTCCCCGTTTTGATTTAACTCTGTAACCAACAGAGATAATGACATCCAGGTTGAAATATTCAATATCCCTTTCTACCTTACGACCTCCTTCATTTTGAACTGTTGCAAAATATGCAACAGTTGCTTCTCTCTCTAATTCT
>JACCQN010000025.1:12192-51455 GCA_015709215.1 Bacteroidales bacterium | reverse complement strand
TGATGGTGTTACCTGGGATCACCTCAATGCGCTCGGACTGCCTTATACCTGGAACTTGCGTGGGTTTGTTACCAATGCTGCAGGTGTTACCGCACCGCTGCCAATGGAAAAACCTGTTGATAACTACAGCGGTAATACTGAACCTCTGAAGATTACAGGCAAACCAAGTGCACAGTTTGCAGTTCCTGCTTCTGCTGCACAAGCCGATCGCGAATTGGATGTATTTAATGTATATCGTTCTGTTGACGGTGGCGCTAACGAACTGATCGCAACTGTTCCATTTGAAGAAGGTGTAACTGCATACAGCTACTTTGATACCGACGTAGAGGCTCAAACCCTTTACAAATATCAGGTATCTGCTTTCTATACCTATACCAATGGTACTTGCGAATCTGACTTTGCAATGGCACTCGAAAATCCGGATGATGACTTTGTAACGGTATTTGTTACCAATACAAACGAATTCGGTTTGAACAATACCCGCGTTTATCCTAACCCGGCAACTAACAATGTTGTGATTGAATCTGCACAGATGAATCGCATCACTGTAATGAATGCTGTTGGTCAGGTAGTAATCGACCGTGGTATCGAAGGTAAGCAACGTCACGATCTGAATACCAGCACTTATGAAGCAGGTGTTTATATGATTCGTATCGAAACCACCGAAGGTGTTGTAACAAAACGTCTGACAATCGTTAGATAACAATTAATAGAAGTTATTACAACTTCATATCAAAAAGGGGAGTACCGTAAGGTGCTCCCCTTTTTTTTACATACAAAACCTCAAAGGTTTTTAAAACCTTTGAGGTTTTGATAGTATAAAAACAATCTCCTCATCCAATCGTTATATTTTAAGTTGTTATTGGTTGGTAGCCTTAGAAGCTAATATATTAGCAAAGATTTGTCAGGTTTTATGTCTTTTTACGGCTATACTTTTTGAATATGATAAAACCACATAGTCGTATTTCAAATTTCAGGGGTATAATTTTTATAAATCTGATATTTTTACTGGTTTCAATAAAGGGAATCACTTCCTTGTAGGCTCAGGAACTGCCTTATCTGAATACCTTTTCGGCAACGGAAGCCAATGGAAAGGTTTACCTGAATTGGGTTATTCTCCTAATACATTCGTTATAACTTTAACGGGTTTAGATACTTTAAGTACTAATTGGTTGGCAGCTTTAAAAGTAGATATTTTGTCAAATGATTGTCAGGTTTTAGGTCTTTATACGACTTTAGTTTTAGATATGACAAAAACGCTTAGCAAAATTTCAAATTTTAGGTTTGTAATTTTAGTAAAACTGATATTTTTATTAGTTTCACTAATGGTGACATCCTTTTTACATGCCCAGCCGCTACCTTATTTGAATACTTTTTCAGCAACGGAAGCCAATGGAAAGGTTTACCTGAATTGGGTTATTGCTTCCGGAAACACCTGTGATGGGGTGCGTGTATTTCGCTCGGCAGACGGGATCAATTTCGATCAGATTGGTGAGATCTCGGGGATTTGTGGCAGCCCCTATTCAGCGGTTTCTTATGAGTTTTGGGACACACTGCCTTTGCTGAATACCACCAGTTATTACAAGTTGGAATTGGGTAATCTCGGCTTTTCACTCGTTGAATCGCTGAAAGTATTTGATTTTTCTGTAAAAAATTATCAAATAATTCCACATCCTTTTGCTCGTGGTGGTACGATTGCTTTTGAGAATCCTTCTTTTGAAATTGCACGAATACGCATTTTTAATTTAAATGGCCGGCTAATGTGGGAGGATGAGCAAAATGGCAGAGAATTTCAAATTTCTGCTGGCTCCTTGAAAGCAGGTTTATACCTGTTTGAAATAGTTTTGTCGGGAAAAATTGTAAAGGCAAGAGGTAGATTATTGGTTATAGGACAATGATTTATACTAAAGAAAGTTGTATTTTTGGATCTATGAATGACCAAACTACCGATAAGCGAAAACTGCTCAACAGCTGGGTAAATGAATATGCCTCGCAATTGCATGCCTGGGCATATAAACGTACCAGCGATCAAATGGTTGCCGAAGATTTGGTGCAGGATACGTATTTGGCGGCGCTGCATGCACTGGATAGCTTTGAGGGGATAAACCCAAAAGCCTGGCTGTTCTCGATTTTAAAACACAAAATTATGGATCATTTTCGGCAAAAATATAAGATGCAATTTGTTGATGCAGGCGATAACCATTCTGATATGCTTGGGCTTTTCTTTAGTAAGGATCAAAGCTGGAACGAGGATCGAAAACCAGGTAAATGGTTGGTTGGGGAAGAAGAATTGCTTGATAACGAACAGTTTCGGCAGATTTTGTTTTATTGCATGGAACAATTGCCCGAACAATGGTCTGTGGCTATGAAGTTAAAATATTTACAAGAACAAAAAGGATCTGCAATTTGTGAAGACCTTGGAATCAGTCAGGCTAACTTCTGGCAGATTTTGCACAGAGCAAAACTTCAGATGCGTGCGTGTATTGAACAAAATTGGTTTGCTGTATGAAAAAGCTAATGAATACTTTGATGCTCTCTTGCCTTAAAGCAACAGAGTTAATTGAGAAGAAAAGCGTGTTCCTGTTAAGCCCTCTCGAGAAGGCTCAGCTTTTTATGCACACCCGTGTTTGTGATGTCTGTCGCAACTATCAACAGCAAAGTGAATTACTCGACAAGGTGATCCAAAAGGAATTGGAATCAATTAATGATGAAAAATTATCTATTAATCAAGAATCAGATAATCAGCGTATTAATAGGTTGAAAGAAAAACTGGATACCGAAAAATTTAACTGATGTTGTCAGGTTTTTATGATTCATACGATTGAGTTAGTGAATTTAAACTTAAATCGTTCGAAACATTAAAAAACCTGTTACAATGAAAAATCAAAAAAACTTTATCAAAACGACCTTAGTTGCCAGTGCATTGATTAGCGGCGGAGCAGCCCTTAACGTACAAGCCGAAAACGCCTTCACAGCCAATCTCCTGGGTTCAGGAAGCGAAGTTAGATCAGCACTTAGCACAAACCTTTTCACACCTATTCCGGATCTGAAATTTGAGCTGAAATGTGGAGAAGCTACTAAAGAAAGCAAGACTAAGGAAGCCAAATGTGGCGAGGGTAAATGTGGTGAAGGCGAAAAGAAAGCTGAAAAGTCTTCCGAGAAGAAAGCTGATGTAAAAACAGAGAAGAAAGCTGAGAAAAAATCAGAAAGCAAGAGCTCTGAAGCCAAATGTGGCGAAGGCAAATGCGGCACTTTCTAAACTGCTTACACCGGAGAGTGTGATCTGATTTTTAGGTTGCACCTCCATTTTTTCTTATCAATTTCTTAAAAACTATTCCTATGACCGGCATCGGATTTCGACGTGATTTTGCAGAAGAACTATTGGCTTCAAACCAGCTCACACCTGATTTTATTGAGGTAGCTCCCGAAAATTGGATAGCGGTGGGGGGCTATTGGAAAAAGCTGCTCGATAAAGCTTTGGAACGCTATCCCTTATTTACACACGGCTTGTCGCTCAGTGTGGGCAGTCCCGATCCACTGGATTATGATTTCCTGCGAAAAATTAAGCACTTTCTCAACGAAACCGGTGCTACCCTTTATTCCGAACACCTGAGCTTTGCCAAATGTGATAACGCTCATCTGTATGAGCTGCTCCCGATTCCTTTTACCGCTGAAGCGGTAAACCATGTAAGTGCCAGAATCAGGGAAGTACAAGAAATTCTGGAGCGTCGTATCGCCATCGAGATAGTGAGTTATTATACCGCAATCACGCCCGAACTCACCGAACTGGAGTTTGTTAATGCCATTTTAGAGGAAGCTGATTGTGATTTATTGTTGGATGTAAATAATATCTATGTCAATGGCTTTAACCATAATTATAATCCGGAAACCTTTATCACCGCTTTACCGCTCCAGCGGGTGCGCTATATTCATATGGCCGGCCATGAACAGGTTTCTGAAGATCTGATTATTGATACACATGGTCAGGCTATTATTGATCCGGTTTATGAGCTGTTCTCTTTTGCTTTACAGCAACTTGGCCGGCCGGTTCCGGTACTCTTGGAACGTGATTTCAATATTCCCGAATTGCCGGAAATGCAGCATGAACTGCAGCAACTCAGAAAAATTCAGCAACAAGTCTTAAAACCTCAGGTATATGCAAACCACAGTTAAAACCTTTAAAACGCAATCATCTTTTGCCAGCGCTATCCGGCAGGAAAAAGCTTTCAAAAGCACACTTTCTCGTCCTGAGGCACTCGAACAATACCGCAAAATGGTATTTCACGTGGCCGAAGAGGCTGTTTCGTCTGCCTATCCATTGACCAGAAATCTCTTGTCGCAAACAGAGTGGTCGGGGCTTGTTAAAGATTTTTACCGCAGTGGCACAATGCAATCTCCTCAAATCTGGCGAATGCCGGAAGCTTTGATTGATTTCGTTAGAAATGACTATGCACAACTTCAGGCTAAATATCCTTTTTTGCTTGAGCTGATGCGCTTTGAATGGGCCGAAGTGGCTGTTTACATGATGCCTGATCAAATAGTTGAAGTACCATTAAATGGACAATCCGAAAACGGCAACCTCGTGCTTAATCCTGAGACGGAACTCTTGCATTTTCATTTTCCGGTTCACCTGAAGCCGGCCGGAATAATTAGTGTAAACGACCGCTCCAACTTCTTTTTGAGTTTGCACCGTCATCCCGAAAGTGGCAAGGTGCTCTTTACTAATCTGTCACCACTTACGGCTCAAATGATAGCACTGTTGAATGAAGGAATCGGGATGGATATACCAACTTTGATTAAGCTAAGCTGCGAGTCACTACAATTCAAGTATAAACCAAATTATCTGCCACAGGCGGTGGAATTTGTTAATCAATGCATTCAAAGTCGATTAATACTTGGATTTACTAATCCTTAAATACTTTTGATGATGCATTTTAAATGATTTTTACGGATACTCGGCTTGCTCTTTTCCAGCTCATAATCTTTACAAATCGTGTAGCAAAGATGATGAGGATAACAATCCGCCAACACCTTAAAATGAGTGGCTGATGACAATTCTTTTGCTTCATATATGAACTGATTTTAGGATGCAACAGGACCCTGCTTTGGAAGGAATAGCGCATAGCAGAAATGACGAAACTGTAGTGCCTAATGTTTATTTCAAAGATGGTCAGGCACCTATAATCGGAATCTATCCTGTGGGAATTATTATCGTAAAACATTCTAACAACCCTGAAGGAACAATGGACGAGCGGTCTGCTATGGTAAAACGTGGTAACAACTTTAATCCTGAAGGTGGCGATTGGGAATGGTTTATGCTGGCTCCCGATGGTAAAATTGCCAAAAACGAAAATGCTATTGCCATGCGTGGTGCCAATTTGATGAATGGCATGTGCTTGCAGCGTCACACAGCAGCAAAAGCCAAGGATTACATCTTTTCGAAATAAATTGAAAACAGATTAGTGAAAGTTTGGTTTGGGCAGAAAAACCGGTTGCTTGAGGGCACTGGCTTTTTCAATTTATTAAGGATCTATTCAATGATGGCTTTGTTTTTCCAAAGAAGAAATGTTGATTTAAAGGGTTCACCAATTTTAAGTTCACTTAGCCCAACTCGTTAAAAATGCCACCCCAAAAACAAAAAATTTATGAAGCCCTGGGGTATAAAATCGTACCATGCTATATGAAAAAATCTGTGTTACCCGAAATATGAATGTCTTAAACACATCCTACTGGAATACAGAATTTTAGGATAGTAATATTACAAGTTGGGTTAGGGTAAAACCGAGATTCCTTTCCAGAAGGCAATATGCCCTTTAATTTTTAAGGCTGCCGGCTTGGGATCGGCATAATACCAGGCGGCATCTTCGTTTACCTGCCCGTCAACCACAACATCATAATAGCTTGCGGTCCCTTTCCAGGGGCAAATGGTTTGGGTATCGCTTTTACGCAAGTATTCACTGTTAACGCTTTCGGCCGGAAAATACCGGTTGCCTTCAACAGGGATAGTTTCATCGCTTTCAGCAATAATTTTTTCGTTCCAGATCGCTTTCATAGAGATAGTTTTTTATGTTAATTTATAATATAAGTCGTTACTTTTACTTTTTCCTGACAATTATGACCTTATGAGTACGATCAAAATCATTGATTACGAAGAATCCACCGGCCGCCTGCGCGAAATTTATGACGATATCATCCAAAAACGAGGCAAACTGGCCGAAGTGCACAAGTTGCAAAGCCTGCACCCCGAAAGTATTGTAAAACATATGGAGCTTTATATGGAGATTATGTTCAGTAAATCGCCACTTTCGAGAGCCGAAAGGGAAATGATGGCCGTGGTAGTCTCAGTAACGAATGCTTGCCTGTATTGTCGGCAGCATCATGCAGAAGCGCTGCATCATTACTGGAAAAATGATGAGCGATTGAAACTTCTGATCACTGATTGGAAGTCTGCTCCGCTTAGCCAACGCGAACAGCTTTTGGCGCAACTGGCTGCCGAACTCACAACCAATCCTGCTGCTTTTGAGCAAAACCAACAGCTGGTACAGTTAAAAACCAATGGCTTCACTGACCTGGAATTGCTGGATGCCAGTCTGGTAATAGCCTACTTTAATTTTGTGAACCGACTGGTGCTGGCAACAGGTATCGGCCTGGAAGCAGATGGTGGGGGCGGATATAAGTATTGATAGACTGCATGCTAAAAAATTACAAACTGTTTAAAAAATCATGCATTTGTTGTATTTTTGATGTATGGAAAATGAGATAATTGATAAGGAAAGAATAGCTTAACACTGGATCACAAGATCAGAATCTGATTTTGAGACCATGAATAATTTGATGCTTTCAAAAGATTTCAATTGGGCGCTATTTATTGGACATCTTGTAATTGAGCGATTGCTTAAAGCGATTATTGTAAAAAACACAGGCAATCATGCCCCATTAACTCATGACTTAAGACGACTTGCAAAACTATCTGGACTAATCTTTTAAGAGGAGCAAATCAGGTGGCTTGATACAATATCAACTTTTAATATAAATGCACGTTACGATGACTACAAGCAGGAATTTTATAAAAAATGCACGCCTGATTATGCAATAAATTGGTTTACAAATATTAAGATACTTAGAGAATGGATAAAAAAGAAGCTTTAAGGATTGCAAAACGATACATTGATTCAATTAGTGACAAGTTTCAAATTGAAAGTGCCATACTCTTTGGATCCTTTGCAAAAGGTACAAATCACCCTGATAGTGATATTGATATTGCGATTGTTTTTAAAACCGTGGATGATATTATCGATTTGCAAATCCAATTGATGCAGCTTCGCAGTGATGACGATTTATTAATAGAACCTCATCCCTTCAAAATTTCTGATTTTCATAGCTCAAATCCGTTGGTTGCCGAAATTAAAAAGAACGGTATAGAAATACTAAACCATGCAGCCTAAGCAAATTTAATCAGAGGCTGTGGGCGCCTAACTATTCGCCTGTATATTGTTTACGAATCTGTTGATTAACAGGAATTTTTTCTTAATTGTTAATCACTTCGTTGTCAAATTTACAAGTGATAGCAAGAAAAAAAAGCAGAAAGACAGCCAAAGCCGTCTTTCTGCTAACCAACCAAACCAAAACTTGGGATTAATAGGAAATCAGGGTATATCCATCAATAACCAGCTGACGCAGGCTGGGATGATCCTTGTATTCTGACAGCAGAGTAATACCAGCCTTTTCAACTGCATTTTTTACCCCAAATGCTGAAGCACAAAACGAGCATGCACCTGTTATAGCTGGCTTTACAGATTTATAAAGGTCATGAAGTTTGTGCGCGGAGTCTTCAAGTGCGCCTATCCACTTGGTACCGGCTCCTTCAAAAATTATTTTGAGATCGTCACCTTGTTCCATCGATTCAAGGGCTAACATAAAGGCATTGGATACTTTACCGAGCGCTTCAGCACTTTCTGTATCCGACATAATAATAAGGGCAATTTTTGTCATAATAGATTTTTTTTGAATTTGACTTCTTAGTCGCATCAATCGACCTTTCCTGACAGTGATATCTTCTTTTTTTTTCAGAATCACTGTTGTCCGGTAAAATTATAATGTCCTCCCTACGGAACTTTTTCTTAACCTGTAACGCACTGGCTACCCATAGTTTGTCCCTAACGGGATAGTCCCGCCAGGGACAAACTATGGGTAGCATAAAAGCTTACCCCTGATTATCCCAAGTCCCGTAGGGACGGCATTATTACAGCGATTGAGCGTTTTTATTTAAATTATACCGGACAAAAATGTTTCGAAATAAGAAAAATAAATACGTAAGTAACTTTATATTAATTCTTTAATTTTTTTTGACATGTTATCCTGGAGTTTTTTTGATCGAATTTAGGTTGAAAATGTCAGGCATTAATTAAAAAGCCGACTCAATCATCGCAAACAATAAAAATTAAAAAAATGAAAATGATTTCGCTTTATCAACAAATGATCGAAAAACTGAATGCGCTGGTTGATGTCCCACTTTTATTTTTCAGGCTGATACTTGCCTACGGTTTTTATGGCCCGGCCATGATGAAACTTGGAAATATCAGCGGCATTGCCGATTGGTTCGAAGGCATGGGGATGCCTTTCCCAACATTGAATGCTTACCTGGCAACCTATACAGAAGTGGCTGGCTTCGTGTTGTTGTTTTTGGGTTTAGGCACACGCATTATTGCCATTCCATTAATGATAGTGATGCTGGTGGCCATCCAAACCGTGCATTGGGCCAATGGTTTTGAAGCCGGAAACAATGGGTTTGAAATACCACTTTATTACCTCTTGATGTTATTTGGCTTGTTTATTTATGGTCCTGGGAAAATCAGTGTGGACCATTTCCTGAAGAAATTCCTTATGTCTAAAATGTGATGATAAGTTGGTTGATAAAACTTGGAACTTTTTGTGATCAACACTAAGATAGTTAATGCCATAAAGCCAGTCGTTAAGCTGGCGTTTTTGGTGCTTATAAAAAACATCTGAAATAATTTCTTCGAAAAATGTGTCAGGATTTAGAATTTTTGCGACTGATGAGTATCAAATAAATTCAATTTTTTTTGAAATAAATAGCTTGAATAATGAGATCTTTTAAAACCTTTTTTATGATGAACATTATTTTAATGTCAATGGCCGGGATGTCGCTTCGTGCGCAAGACTTTCGCTCGGCGGAAGAAGCAAATGGACTTTTACCTGGTCAAACAGCACCAATGTTTGAAGCTATAGATCAAAATGGCAGGCAGTTTAAGTTGGTCGAAGCTTTGAATGATGGGCCGATAGTGCTTATTTTTTATCGTGGTTTTTGGTGTCCGGTATGCAACAAGCATCTGGCAACATTTCAGGACAGCCTGTATCTTTTGAAGGAAGCAGGAGTGAAAGTAATAGCTGTTTCGCCTGAAAAGCCCGAATACCTTGAAAAAATGGCAACAAAAACCGGCGCTGAATTTCAATTGCTTTACGACGAGAATTATCGGATTGCTGATGCATACGATGTGACTTTTAAACCGGATACAAAAACGCTTTTTGTTTACAATACCGTGCTTGGCGCCAAACTAAAAGAGACCCATTCTGATGACAGTCAGCGACTTCCAATACCAGCAACTTACTTGATAAAGCCAGATGGAATAATAGCCTGGAGGCATTTTGATCCGGATTATAAAAAGCGCTCCAGTGTGTCAGATATTCTGAAAGCGCTTTAAGTTATTGTAAAAAAATATTGAAAATGAATGTATTAACCAAATAAATACGGTACATTTATTTTTTAAAACTCCTTTATGATAGAAATTACGACACCAGAACTTCAAAACATGATTCAAAAACCTGACACCATTTTGCTGGATGTGAGGCCGGTAGATGCCTTTAATGGCTGGGCTCAAAAAAACGAGAGCCGCTCAGGTCATATCCGTGGTGCGAAAAGTTTACCCTTAAAGTGGTTGAATTATATCGACTGGATCGAAATTGTAAGGCACAAATACATCCAGCCGCATCATAGGCTGATTCTTTATGGCTATGAACGTGAAACTGCTAAAATCGTTGCTGAACGGTTTGAACAGTCTGGTTATGAAAAGCTTTTTGTTTATCCGCATTTCCTCACAGAATGGGTAAAAAACGAATCACTTCCAATGGACAGGCTTGAGCGCTACCAGCAGCTGGTTTCGGCCGAATGGGTAAATGAGTTAATTCAGGGTAAAAAACCTTTGCATTACGACAATGATAAATTTGTGGTTGTGCACAGCCATTACCGCAACAGAGAGGCATACCTCAGCGGGCATATTCCGGGAGCCATTGATATGGACACTCTGGCGCTGGAAGCCCCTGAAACCTGGAACCGCCGCAGTCCGCAGGAAATTAAACTTGCCCTGGAAGAACATGGAATTACAGCCGATACAACTGTTGTTTTATATGGTAAATTTATGTTTCCGGATAACGCTGATGAATTTCCGGGTAGCGCTGCGGGAGACATTGGTGCCATTCGAAATGCGTTCATCATGTTGTATGCAGGTGTGAAGGATGTGAGAATTTTGAACGGAGGATTTCAATCATGGCAGGATGCCGGCTTTGAGGTTTCCACAGCCGATTTACCAAAAAAGACGGTAGTCGATTTCGGAGCCCAAATCCCTGTGCGGCCTGAACTTGCTGTGGATACACCAGAAGCTAAAATGATGCTGGCAGCTAAAGATGCCGAGCTCGTTTGCGTGCGCAGCTGGCCCGAATACATTGGCGAAGTGAGTGGCTACAACTATATTGAAGCCAAAGGTCGCATTCCCGGAGCCATCTTTGCCGACTGTGGAAGCGATGCTTATCATATGGAAAACTACCGAAACGAAGATCATACAACACGCGATTATCATGAAATTGCGGCAATTTGGGAGCGCAATGGCATCACAGCCGATAAGCATCTGGCTTTTTATTGTGGTACCGGATGGCGGGGCAGCGAGGCATGGTTTAACGCCTGGCTGATGGGATGGCCACGTGTTTCAGTTTACGATGGTGGATGGTTTGAATGGAGCAACGACCCGCAAAATCCTTTTGAAACAGGTGTTCCCGAAGGAATACAATTCCAAACATTATAACTGTGGCAGGGCTTATGGAAACGATTCAAGAAAAAAAACTAAGCACTTTTGCGGTTGACGTATTGGAAGGTTTGCAAGCTAAACCTAAATACCTTTCATCAAAATATTTTTATGATGAGGCCGGGAGTCGGTTGTTTCAGCAAATCATGCATATACCCGAGTACTACCTCACCGATTGTGAATTGGAAATTTTTCAAGACAAAGGAAATTCTATCATTCAGGCTTACGGTATGAATGGTCAGGCTTTTGATTTGATAGAGCTGGGCGCCGGTGATGGGCTTAAAACTAAGGTGTTACTCGAAAAGATGTGGCAACTTAAAAAAGATTTTACCTGTATTCCGGTTGATATTTCAGCTACGGCTTTAAACGATTTGGAGAATAACATCAGATGTAGCCTTCCCGAAATAAATATTAGCGTTCTTAAAGGCGATTATTTTGAAATGCTGAGCCATTGGCAGCATCAGAAACCTAAAGTCCTGCTTTTTTTAGGGTCAAACCTGGGTAACTTTTCGATGGAACAAACACGTAACTTTTTAAGTGATTTACGAAATGTCCTCAACAAGGGTGATCAATTGCTGCTTGGCCTCGATTTGCAAAAAGATCCCGAGGTCATTTTGCAGGCTTATAACGACCCTCATGGTCTTACAGCACAATTCAACCTCAATTTGCTCGCGCGGATCAACAAAGAAATGGATGCCGATTTTCGGTTGGAGCTTTTTGAACATAAAGAGGTTTATAATCCAGACAATGGGCTGGCAATCAGTTATTTGATTAGCAAAGAAGAGCAAGAGGTTACCCTTAAACTTACCAATGAAATCATCAGATTTACTAAGGGCGAAGGTATTTTTACAGAACAATCACAAAAATATTCCAAAACAATGATTGAGGAAATGGCGCAACAATCAGGATTTGAAATCGTTTCCTGGTTTTACGACAAGAAAAACTGGTTTGCAGATGTGCTTTGGAGGGTGCCATAAGTAGTTTGTAGCTTTTATTCTTGTTTTATTATTTTTCATTTTAAAAAAGTATTTTCATGCAAAAGATTAAACTCACACAATTTTCAGACCTACGCGATCGGATTCCATTTGGTGCTCAATACAAGCAACTTGACCTTGTAATTATACGTTACGATCAGGATGTGTCGGTACTTTATGGTCGCTGTTTGCATCGGGGCGCCCTTTTGGCTGATGGAACAATCGAGGGGAATAACCTGATTTGTGGATTGCATCATTGGGATTACCGCTATGATACAGGTGTTTCGGAATATAACAATGAAGAAAAGCTCTACAAGTTTAAGGCAGCAATCGAAAATGATTTTGTTGTTGTTGATCAGCAGGAGTTGGATGATTTTTTAGCCCAATTTCCTCAGCCTTTTCAAAGGGAAAGCTATCAGGGTGAATATGCTGATACCGCGCCGGAAGATACTGAGCCTTACACGGCATATATTCAGGAATTGGCACGAAACGGTCTCAAAAATTCTGGTCATCACGGCCCTATAGCAGCTATGGGAGTTGATCGTGATACACTGCCCAAGTGGGAGGATATTCAGTTTTTGCCTGCTCAACTGGCCTGCCCACCGCTAAAAGATGAGGCTGAGGTTGATACGCAAGTGGTTATTGGTCCCCGTGCCAAAAAGCCTTTGGTGCTCGAAATGCCCATTTTCGTCTCTGACATGAGTTTTGGTGCCCTTTCACGTGAGGCCAAAATTGCACTTGCCAAGGGAGCAGAACTGGCCAAAACAGGTATTGCCAGTGGCGAAGGTGGAATGTTACCCGAAGAACAGCAAAACAATTCACGCTACTTCTATGAATTGGCTTCCGGACGTTTTGGGTTTGCCTGGGAAAAGCTTCAGCATGTGCAGGCTTTTCATTTTAAAGGAGGGCAGGGAGCCAAAACAGGCGCCGGAGGTCATTTGCCAGGTGCTAAAGTAACTGCTGAAATTGCTGAAGTACGCGGGCTAAAGCAAGGCCAGGATGCTATTTCGCCGGCTGCTTTCGACGATTTAATCAGGCCAGCCGATTTCAAAGCTTTTGCCGATCAGGTGCGCGAGCAAACAGGTGGTATCCCGATCGGTTTTAAAATTGCTGCCAGCCATATCGAGGCTGATATTGATTTTGCACTCGAAGCCAGTGCCGACTACATCATATTGGATGGCAGGGGAGGAGGCACTGGTGCCGCTCCGACTATTTTGCGCGACAATATTAATGTGCCAACCATTCCGGCTTTGGCTCGTGCCCGCCATCATCTTAATAAGGTTGGTGCGCATGATGTTTCGCTGATTATTACAGGTGGGCTACGCATCGCCGACGACTTCGTGAAGGCACTGATGTTAGGTGCTGATGCCATTGCTGTTGCCAATGCTGCTTTGCAGGCTATTGGCTGCCTGGGTATGCGGGCGTGCAATACTAACAATTGTCCGGTTGGCATTGCCACACAAAAAGAAAACCTACGCAGCAGAATAGCTATCCATCAATCGGCCACGCAGTTATATAATTTCTTTAATGCCAGCAACGAACTGATAAAAGTGGTAGCAAGGGCCTGTGGCCACAATCAGATTAAGCAGTTCAGCGCAAATGATTTATCAACTTTTAATTATACTATTCATCAATTGACTGGAATCCAATATGCAGGATTACAATAAAATCGATCAGCAAATGCATAGGTTGGCACAACTCATTGCGAAAACGAACCGCAATTATGTGACCAAAAAAGCCGATGACAGTCATACCAACCTTTACCTTGATTCGCTCGGCAACCGTTTGATGGGACGATGGTTTGGTGATTCCCAAAAGGAAATTCTGCTTTGCTTTAACCTAAACAATGGCTGTCTGGAATGGATTAATAAGCAACAGCAGGTGCTTGAAAGCATGTCAATTGCAGGAAAAAGCATGGATGAGCTTCTTTTATTTCTAAAAGATTTTGCTAAATCGAAAGGATTGGATGCCAGTGCTTACGACAAACCTATGCATTACGAGATACCGGATTATAAACTTTCGAATGTGTTGCAATCGTCTTTTGATCCGGATGCCTTCAAAGGCTGGACAGCCGTGCGAGCCTTGGCTAATGAAGCCTGTAACCTGCTGTCAGGCTATTTACAACAAAATGATCAGCCCAGGATATGGCCTCATCATTTTGATACGGGCATATATTTGCAGGTGTCCAATCATCTGGGAATAGGTTTTGGGCTTGCCATGAAGGATGAGATGGTTGGTGATGCCTATTTTTATATGGCGGCTTATGCCAAGGATCTGGAGATTGACTATTGCTCTGCTGAGCCTCTGGATGATGGTTATTGGATTACGAAAGGGGGCTGGAAAGGCGCGGTACTGCCTTTAGCATCACACGCTGAAGAAAAGAATATTAAAAAACTTAATGAGTTCTTACTTCAAACGACCAATTGGTTTTTAGGAAGAGCAAGCATGAATCATATGACTTAATTGATTCTGAAATAATGAGTTAGATTTTATAATTCGATTAAAAGTAAAAACCAGCTATTACTATTTCTTCATTTTCAAAAATCATACTACTTCACTAAACCGCCACTTGTTAATTGTGTTTAAACTGGATTGAATGCTAAAAACATCTTACTAAGGTGCAAATATTACCAGCAAAGAAATAGCCGATGGGGAAAGAAACTCATCAAGCCAAGACTAGAGACATACGAAAGAGGAAAAAACTTACATCTTTGATATGAAATAAACCTTTTTTTAAGGAGATGCTGCCCTACTATTCCCGATCAAACATTTCTTCAAGATACAATTGGGTATCTTCCAAATCGAACTCATCTGGATCCCAGGTTTGCCCTTCAAATAGTGAAAGCCATTCCATATAATCCTGATACTCTTCGTGTTTGGGGTCGGCCAGGATGGACTTGAGGTTTTGGTAGCCCCAGGCTCCCCCGCAGTCTTCGGGCGGACAGGCGCCTCTGCCATCAAGTAGTTTTGGGATTTTAGAATGTTCAGGAATAATTTTTTCCAGTACGATTTCATGCTCCCAATTGTCGCCAAAATCGTAGATGTATAAGTATTTCTGGCCTTCTTTGTTAAACACATCCGATAAGGCGATATCCGAAGCTTCTAGCTCTTTTTTCATCCCGCCTAAGTCATCTTCAGTCAGTTCAGTAATAATCGTGCCGGATCGGAATCCATCTTCCGAAAACTGATACAAATGGGCATTTTCCCAGTCGAATACTACCTGAATGATATGGTGCAGCAGTTTAAAAGTGAAATATGAAGGAACCGTTATCCGACGCCAAACAGGAGGTTTTGAAACACCTTTGATTTTTATTTTAAACTGGAAAGTCATGCTGGTTTTTTTCTTCGTTTCATCAAGTTTATTAATCTCATTTTCAATGATATCGTCTAGCCATAAGAGATCGTCCTTGTTTGGAAAATTGAGTGTATCATCTTCGTCGGGTTCTTTTGAGTTAAGCAACTCACCGTTATGGGCTAATTCAAAATAATAATAATTGCCTTGTCCGGCACTTTTATCCAGCTGTGCAACAACTTTTTTTACAAAAGCCTCATCTTCATTAGGGCCTTTAAAAAAAACAGGCTTACCATCATCCTCATGTCCGCATGGAATATCTATTAATTCAATATCATCTGTGTCTTCTTCCAGTATGTATCGTGCCACTGAAGTGAAAGTTTTGTGTGGTTTAAAGCCATATTCTTCCGCAAATTCGAGGCCGGCATAGATGATGTTGTGTGCCAGCGTATAAGGAATCTTTTTAGTGGGCATTTGATCCATGCGGGTAGCGTAATTATCTTCAAACTCCTGCTGAGGCACATTAAAGAGGTAAAACGCATCTTTAACTCCCAAACATAGCAAATCAACAAGATAAAACCCTATGGTGTAATTGTCGTTGACATGTTTTCTGAAAATTGTAATTTGAGCAAATCCAGATTCCTTCCAATTCTCATTGATAGTGCATTTGTGAATAGGTAAGGATCTTGCTTTCTGTTTTATATAGTTCTCAGGACTAAGCATTTGAATTACTTTATTTTTATTTCCTTTGGCCATGATTTATCGATTTGGAATTTGGAATAAAAGTATAAGTTTTTTTTGGGAAGACAATGCCTGAAATAATTTTTAATGAGTATCAGGAATCATAAATATAGTGACAATGATTTTCTTCGTTTGCCCCTTCCCTAAAGGGAGCGAAGAAAATCAATTCTTGCATTACAAACATTATTTAAATGATTAAAAAAAAGATAATGAAACTATATTCAACAATCCCGATACTCAATTAATTCTTTGAAGAAATCAGGATAATCAGGGCAGCAATTTGTTGAAGTTTTTTGGTTTTGGCTTTCTGATCATCCAGCCTCTGAAGTTTCCTTCATCATAGAACTAATCTCTTTCTGTATGTTGGTTATCAATCCTGTTTCAAATCCAAGGTATAAAAGGCAGCTATTATACGGATTATACAACCATCGCTTTGCACATTTCATCTTTAAGCGCTGGTAAATTGGGCTTATGATTATAAGTTTTGCCAATCAGTATCATCACATCCTGTTGCATGCCTGGCAGCTGTTTTGTCAAAACCAACCATTTGGCTATTTGTTCATAAATGCTGCGTCCTCGTTCTGTATTTAAGGTTTTATAGGTCATAGCAGCTATTTTACGGAAGCAATAGTGTGGATAAACATTCAATAGGGGTTTTATCAGCTCATCGAAATTCCAAATATTGCTTCGACTATCAATCAGGTTTTTGATCTTGTCAAAGTGCTTGTCTGCTTCATAGATTTTTGCCAAAAACTCTGCAGCGTGTTTGAAGCTGTTTATGAGATTTGCGTACTCAGCCACATCCAGATAGGCTCTGATTTTTAAGTAATGCTCAATTTTTAATTCATTAGAAACGAGCGTCATAAATACCTTTACGAATAAATCTTTGTCCAATTCTGGAGTGATGAAGGGGGCGAGGAATTTGGCCCATGAAGATGCATGTGCTGTAAACATTTCCTATGTAATGGCGATAAAACGCTTTTGATCATTTTTGTTGTAAAAGAGTAATAATACGCGGGCCAATGTATCACTATTTTGATAGAGCTGCAGTGCAGTTTGCAACCAATTTTCATGATTTCCCGATAGTTTGTTCAGGAGCAGGCTAAGCTCTGGCAAGAATTTCTGATCAATAGCTGCCTTATTCATCAATTTTTGGTACGATTGATATAAAAACAGAATTATCAAGTCATTACGGAGTTTCAATTCCAGTTTGGTACGATTGATAGTTGTCTATCTGGGTTAGTGATAAGCTCGAGTGTCGGTGTTTCAATTCCAGTTTGGTACGATTGATAGTTATAAATAAACCAGGCTGCTGCAATAATGATAAGGCGTTTCAATTCCAGTTTGGTACGATTGATAGTTGTTGATTTGTTGATTTGTTTATTTGTTCAGGCTGTTTCAATTCCAGTTTGGTACGATTGATAGTGAGTTTTAAACTAAAAGTTTAGTTACGAATATGAAAGTTTCAATTCCAGTTTGGTACGATTGATAGCAGGTTATTAAGTCAACAGGTGCTCAAGCTACTGCGTTTCAATTCCAGTTTGGTACGATTGATAGACCTTAAATACTGCCAGGCCGATATGCCACTGCTGAGTTTCAATTCCAGTTTGGTACGATTGATAGTGCGCGATTATTTTGAAACAAGTCTCAAAACAAATTGTTTCAATTCCAGTTTGGTACGATTGATAGCTTATTAGAGTTATATATTAAGTAAAATAATTCCCAGTTTCAATTCCAGTTTGGTACGATTGATAGCTAACTTTCTACCGCCGTCAGTATTCATATTTCCATAGTTTCAATTCCAGTTTGGTACGATTGATAGCGTTGCTGCTTGCTACTTGCGAATTTTGCGTGCGAAGTTTCAATTCCAGTTTGGTACGATTGATAGAGTGAACAGTTTAAAAATAAAACATATTTCCAATATGTTTCAATTCCAGTTTGGTACGATTGATAGAGGATTATGCTGTTGAAGCTTCCCGTCATTATTCAGTTTCAATTCCAGTTTGGTACGATTGATAGATTGCTAAAAGAACAGGTTTTGATCAATCTCATGTAGTTTCAATTCCAGTTTGGTACGATTGATAGAAGAGCAGGATGTTTTAGCAATCGCTTTAAAAGCAGTTTCAATTCCAGTTTGGTACGATTGATAGGAACCGGCACAACATCATCCGACAAACGAACGTGCAGGTTTCAATTCCAGTTTGGTACGATTGATAGAAACAAAAAGTATAGATCAAAAGCAGAGCAGCAGAGCGTTTCAATTCCAGTTTGGTACGATTGATAGCTGTTAAAGATATAGACGGTGTTCCTGATAAAAATGAGTTTCAATTCCAGTTTGGTACGATTGATAGCATCAAACAAGTTGCCCGCTGGCCTTATCCTTTACGAGTTTCAATTCCAGTTTGGTACGATTGATAGCAAGAGCAGGATGTTTTAGCAATCGCTTTAAAAGCAGTTTCAATTCCAGTTTGGTACGATTGATAGCTGTTGTTTCTCGATGAGTTCCTGCTCAGTTTTCTCCGTTTCAATTCCAGTTAGGTACGATTGATAGTTGTATGCCAGGTGCAGGCTTCTGATAGCTTTCCGGTGTTTCAATTCCAGTTTGGTACGATTGATAGTCAAAAATTGATGCTAATTTAGAATATGCTTCCAACGTTTCAATTCCAGTTTGGTACGATTGATAGCAATCAGAATTTGGGCATTTAAAGTTTGGCATTATTTGTTTCAATTCCAGTTTGGTACGATTGATAGAATAATGTCATCGCTCCCAGCAATACGGATATAATCGTTTCAATTCCAGTTTGGTACGATTGATAGGATGTATTTAGCAATTGGATTAGCAAGATTTTTATCGTTTCAATTCCAGTTTGGTACGATTGATAGCTACGATTTTATTTTTGATTACACCCCTTTTTTTAAGTTTCAATTCCAGTTTGGTACGATTGATAGTTGTCGGTGTTGATATTTTCAAGATCGATATTACCCGTTTCAATTCCAGTTTGGTACGATTGATAGACGCTCCGTCTTTACGCCTTCAGCTTTGTTTTGTATGTTTCAATTCCAGTTTGGTACGATTGATAGTAATAGAAGGTTCTCCTGCGTGGGTAATACAGATTGAGTTTCAATTCCAGTTTGGTACGATTGATAGCTTTAAACTTATTCCAGTCTCGCAAAGGCACAAACTGTTTCAATTCCAGTTTGGTACGATTGATAGGTTTCTTTCTTTGGTAAAATAAAACACTTTAATTCTGTTTCAATTCCAGTTTGGTACGATTGATAGACGCAATTCGCCTGCATTTGCGCGTACTACTATTGTGTTTCAATTCCAGTTTGGTACGATTGATAGGATAGTCATAATGCCCATGTCCCCAATTTTCACCATGTTTCAATTCCAGTTTGGTACGATTGATAGTAGCAATCCACACATCTTCCACGCGCCAATCGTAGATGTTTCAATTCCAGTTTGGTACGATTGATAGATCAGAATAAAGACAAAACAACGGATCAGCTTGAGCTGTTTCAATTCCAGTTTGGTACGATTGATAGTTTAGTGCTGTTCAGCAATATGCTGAACAACACAAAAGTTTCAATTCCAGTTTGGTACGATTGATAGATCCTGGCTAACTGATCCTGATCGCTCTGTTGAGGCAGTTTCAATTCCAGTTTGGTACGATTGATAGTTGCTGTTTGTGCAGGCAATGTCCATAGCCCGACCAAGTTTCAATTCCAGTTTGGTACGATTGATAGATAACGATCAAGCTGCCACTTTTCGGCCATCTCAACAGTTTCAATTCCAGTTTGGTACGATTGATAGCATACCGCTTCGTAAGTAATGTTGATCACTCGTTCGTTTCAATTCCAGTTTGGTACGATTGATAGTATATCTCAACAATGCCAACCCGGCCCTACAACACCAGTTTCAATTCCAGTTTGGTACGATTGATAGTCTTTTATATTTAACTGCATATCTTCTTCATCTTCGTTTCAATTCCAGTTTGGTACGATTGATAGTTCACCTCTTAATTGTGCGGCTGCTTCGCCTTCAATGTTTCAATTCCAGTTTGGTACGATTGATAGACTATTTCAGGTGAAAACGGACGTTTCCGCTTTGTGTGTTTCAATTCCAGTTTGGTACGATTGATAGACCAGCTATCGCCGTTTCAATCGTATCTGCAAAAACAGTTTCAATTCCAGTTTGGTACGATTGATAGTGGATTATGTTGAACGTACTTATATCAGGTCGATGCTGTTTCAATTCCAGTTTGGTACGATTGATAGCTTTGGCCGAATACGCATAGGTCGACCGGTTGCACTGTTTCAATTCCAGTTTGGTACGATTGATAGTCTTGTTTTGTTTGCGCCAATTTATCAAACAATGCCGTTTCAATTCCAGTTTGGTACGATTGATAGCCAGCCACTATCAACAATAGAATGCCAGGGTGCCCAGTTTCAATTCCAGTTTGGTACGATTGATAGTTTATAAGATGAGCGACAAAGAAACAACATTCATAGGTTTCAATTCCAGTTTGGTACGATTGATAGCAGTAGTAGCAGCATCAACAGGGTCTTTAACTTTTAAGTTTCAATTCCAGTTTGGTACGATTGATAGTAATGTTTTCTTTTTCATATTGATAAATTTATTTTAGTTTCAATTCCAGTTTGGTACGATTGATAGTAAATAACAATTAAATAACAATTACAATGGAAATTAAGTTTCAATTCCAGTTTGGTACGATTGATAGATGATGTGGCAATTATTAAAAGAGATTGGACACTATCGTTTCAATTCCAGTTTGGTACGATTGATAGTTACCTAAATGATCTTTATATACATTGCCTGTAACGTTTCAATTCCAGTTTGGTACGATTGATAGCACTGTTCCAAACGCTTGATAATAATTTCCAAACTAGTTTCAATTCCAGTTTGGTACGATTGATAGCAATTTACTATGAAAACCATGAACCAATTTTGCCTCGTTTCAATTCCAGTTTGGTACGATTGATAGAGTTGAACTTAGCATAGTGTTCCTTTTTGATATAGCGTTTCAATTCCAGTTTGGTACGATTGATAGCACACATGCCAGTGCTAGGTATTTTATTTTAAGCAGTTTCAATTCCAGTTTGGTACGATTGATAGGTCTTCTCTATTTTCAACTACCGTATGCCCAATAGTGTTTCAATTCCAGTTTGGTACGATTGATAGACTTTAGTTTCAATAGAATTTTCCATTTTTTTATTGCGTTTCAATTCCAGTTTGGTACGATTGATAGTCAATAAGGTATTGCTTATATCTTTTATTATCTTGGTTTCAATTCCAGTTTGGTACGATTGATAGATTTACACGTATATAGGTTTTGCTGCTTGTTCTGGTGTTTCAATTCCAGTTTGGTACGATTGATAGGCGAGGACAAGACTGAACAAACGACAAAAGCTACACGTTTCAATTCCAGTTTGGTACGATTGATAGTAGGGCAAAGCCTAAATAGGTTGTGTTTTCATCTACTGTTTCAATTCCAGTTTGGTACGATTGATAGTTTCGCCACCTGAAGCGCAAACTTGTGATGTGCCATGTTTCAATTCCAGTTTGGTACGATTGATAGCCAATCGCCACGCGGCAGTGATTATAACGTTTGCGGGGTTTCAATTCCAGTTTGGTACGATTGATAGCGCTGTCGCCACCTGTCAGCTTCTTACTCCAATCTGGTTTCAATTCCAGTTTGGTACGATTGATAGTGGCCCGGCGTGGGAGTATTGAATACCTTTTATCATAGTTTCAATTCCAGTTTGGTACGATTGATAGTTAGCTTTCCATTCAGGTGTAAGTTCATTCAAAAAGTTTCAATTCCAGTTTGGTACGATTGATAGATGCGGCCTTCGCATTTCAGAATTATTAAACCTACAAGTTTCAATTCCAGTTTGGTACGATTGATAGAAACAGCTGATTACTTCAAGTTTTTTATTTCGCTAAGTTTCAATTCCAGTTTGGTACGATTGATAGTCGAAGAATATTAAAAACCCCAAAGGCCAGGCAAATGTTTCAATTCCAGTTTGGTACGATTGATAGGGGCATTCTTTGACAGCTTCGGCAGGCCTGAACTTAGTTTCAATTCCAGTTTGGTACGATTGATAGGGTCGTATGTTTCGGAAGTGAGCAAAAAATTGATCCGTTTCAATTCCAGTTTGGTACGATTGATAGAATAAATTGATAGGCTTGTTCTATGATGTTTAGCTGGTTTCAATTCCAGTTTGGTACGATTGATAGCCCCCATTATTTTGAAGTAATCCCGTTAAGATAATGAGTTTCAATTCCAGTTTGGTACGATTGATAGCCTTCAGCGACCGCCTTACAAATATCGAAATGAGAAGTTTCAATTCCAGTTTGGTACGATTGATAGAACGAAATGAAAAGAGATGATGAAAAATTTAAAGAAGTTTCAATTCCAGTTTGGTACGATTGATAGCCGTCATATTTTAAAAATGATCTGCCCAGACACTAGTTTCAATTCCAGTTTGGTACGATTGATAGGGTTAAACAATAGATTGTGTTATCGAACGAAACTCTGTTTCAATTCCAGTTTGGTACGATTGATAGTCTAATACTAAACTAAGGTTTGAATTAGAAAAAACAGTTTCAATTCCAGTTTGGTACGATTGATAGTCGAGGTTTGCGGCTGCTTTTAACAGACGGCTGCGTGTTTCAATTCCAGTTTGGTACGATTGATAGAAACAAAACCAATTAATTATTAACTAACCAATTTGCCGTTTCAATTCCAGTTTGGTACGATTGATAGTCTGATAGCACCTGCTCGGTATTTCCGTTTTTAATGGTTTCAATTCCAGTTTGGTACGATTGATAGTGCGAACACAAAGGACGTAGAACAGCAACTGAACTCGGTTTCAATTCCAGTTTGGTACGATTGATAGATGTAAAGGGTTTGTTTTGTGCAAAATTATCCATCAGTTTCAATTCCAGTTTGGTACGATTGATAGATTTACAGCATCAAAAACGACCCGAATTATAAAACCGTTTCAATTCCAGTTTGGTACGATTGATAGTTTCAGTCCATTCATCTTCTTTCACCGTAAAGGCAAGTTTCAATTCCAGTTTGGTACGATTGATAGCGTTCGCAACCGCGCTGGATGCCGGCATAAAACAGTTGTTTCAATTCCAGTTTGGTACGATTGATAGTCCGCATTTCGCCACCTGCCGGAAGCGCGTGCGGCTGGTTTCAATTCCAGTTTGGTACGATTGATAGTTTTACGGCCTGATTGACTTTGCCTTTCTGCTTGCCAGTTTCAATTCCAGTTTGGTACGATTGATAGTTTATGCACCCAGCTATCGTGCAGGGCGTCTGCAAGCGTTTCAATTCCAGTTTGGTACGATTGATAGCTGATTGATGCGAAACAATAATTTCAGCTATTTTGCCGTTTCAATTCCAGTTTGGTACGATTGATAGAATTTAGTCGTTAATAATCCGCACTAACCATACCTGGTTTCAATTCCAGTTTGGTACGATTGATAGTGCCATCCTCGAAGGTGGATTAAACGTGCAAAACATGTTTCAATTCCAGTTTGGTACGATTGATAGCATATCGCCCATCATACTGGCATGTTCCTGAAATGTTGTTTCAATTCCAGTTTGGTACGATTGATAGCGAAGCTGGAAGCAGCTGCAACAGGACAGCAAGGTAGTTTCAATTCCAGTTTGGTACGATTGATAGCTATTGCAAATGGGGTCTGTAATATAAAATCAACAACGTTTCAATTCCAGTTTGGTACGATTGATAGCATACTCACCGTTAGCGATGCCGCAAGCAAATACGAGTTTCAATTCCAGTTTGGTACGATTGATAGCGATCTTTCAGAGCTTAATATCATCATCGACGAAAAGTTTCAATTCCAGTTTGGTACGATTGATAGGATGCCTGCTGGAACTGGTTTAATGGCTTATCGTTCGTTTCAATTCCAGTTTGGTACGATTGATAGCAACAGAATCTGAACTGACTGCACTTGCTGCTTTAGGGTTTCAATTCCAGTTTGGTACGATTGATAGGCTTCAATTTTAGCTTTTGGTGTAATGGTATTTTCAAGTTTCAATTCCAGTTTGGTACGATTGATAGTCTGAATCTGTTTTAGCCGTTTCCGCATCATCAGCAGTTTCAATTCCAGTTTGGTACGATTGATAGTCTGAATCTGTTTTAGCCGTTTCCGCATCATCAGCAGTTTCAATTCCAGTTTGGTACGATTGATAGAGCACTGAAGGTAGAGTCAGCATTCACACCATCCGAGGTTTCAATTCCAGTTTGGTACGATTGATAGTTACCGTGTTGCCACCAGCCAAAGGCTGATGTTCGAGTGTTTCAATTCCAGTTTGGTACGATTGATAGACCTAAAATCTGTCCCCAATTAACTTCTGTAAGATAGTTTCAATTCCAGTTTGGTACGATTGATAGCTGCCGCATTATTCATTTGATAATAAATACTTGTAAGTTTCAATTCCAGTTTGGTACGATTGATAGTATATACGCAACTCATTTATGTTACTGTATATTCGTTGTTTCAATTCCAGTTTGGTACGATTGATAGAATTGAACAAACCCTTTGGGAGTTTGAACTTTACACGTTTCAATTCCAGTTTGGTACGATTGATAGAACGGCTTTTCTGGTTAGGCGTTACGCTGGTAATCGGTTTCAATTCCAGTTTGGTACGATTGATAGTGCATCATTGAGCTGTCCGGTTGAAGGCAGTTCACCCGTTTCAATTCCAGTTTGGTACGATTGATAGAATAATAGCCAGCAGCACTATCAGCCACCAGGCACTTGTTTCAATTCCAGTTTGGTACGATTGATAGATAATCAAGTCAAGCGTTGTAAATGCTATTTGTGCAAGTTTCAATTCCAGTTTGGTACGATTGATAGAATATCGCCCAGGGCTTCGGTGCCATCAACTGTTCCACGTTTCAATTCCAGTTTGGTACGATTGATAGCCGTTGGCTAAAACAATAAAAAATGCTGTCCTTCAACAGCTTAGTTTTGCAAAAATAACAAATTTTTGTGCTTTTTGGCGTCTATGTCCAATATAATGATTTTGCCGGCTTACTGACAGATTTGTTATATTATTCATTTTCAAGATGTCAAAGAGCGGATGCTTGGTTCTACTTGAGCGTTATTGTTATTTAACAGCTATATTTTGTTCAGCGACAATTAAATAATCTGATCCAAGCTACTTTTTTCTTTTCCAACGATCTGTTTTTCAAGCCATTTCTCTTGTCTGGATTTAAATATGATTAAACTGTCATAGTCCTTATCCATAATGCTTCTTGTCTTAGCAATTAGCTCCTTTAGCTTTACTTCGCTGATCTCACCTTCAAACACGGAGTTTTGTATCCAGTTGAGGTATTTGCGGCATAGCTTTAGCATCTTACCAACTCTTTTCTGCCCGATGTCATACACCAAAATTACGTACATTTTTTTAATGATTGAATGAATGATTGAATGATAGAATGATAGAATGATTGAATGATTGAATGAGAGAATGATTGAATGATAGAATGATAGAATGATAGAATGATAGAATGAGAGAATGATAGAATGATTGAATGAGAGAATGATTGAATGATAGAATGATAGAATGATAGAATTTGTTATTTATTGCTGACTGTTTTGCGGGCTTTAGCAAGGATTGATGTTATTTCATTAGCGTCTGACAGTAAATCGTGTGCTTCTTCGGTGTTTTGTTTTCCGGATTCTATGAATAGTTCTAGCCAGAATCCACATTCGTCTCCTTCTTCAACTACTATGGAGAGCTTACTGAAGAATTCTGCTTTAGATCTGGATCTGCATGCTGCTCTGTAATTTGCACCGACTGATGTGGCTGCACGAAGCAACTGATCGCTCATCCTGTAATAGGTGTTGCCTCTGGGAAGTGATTCGCAGAATATAATCGTATCGATTGCAAATTGTTTTGTACGGATTTTCATTTTTTCTATGAATTGTTCTTTGTTGGTCATGTTGAGGGGTTTTTGATGAATGAATGATAGAATGATTGAATGATAGAATGATAGAATGATAGAATGATAGAATGATAGAATGAATGAATGATAGAATGATAGAATGAATGAATGATTGAATGAATGTTGTTTTACCACCACATTTTGAAGGGTTTGTAGTCTTCGATTTGCATGAGGTGTTTTACGAGTTTGTAACATTCTAGTCGGATAAGGTAGCGGTAACTTACGCTTTTGCCAAGGCTTCGGTGTTGTATGGTTTCGCTGAGTCGTTGTTCGAATCCGGTGACGAAAGCCTTCTTGCCTTTTTCTTTGAGCACAACCGCATTCACTTTGGCATCAAAGTCGTCGGCTTTTAACTCACGGCGGTTTAGCATGCTAAAAATGAGCCGGTCAACGAGCATAGGTTTAAAGATTTCGGCCAGATCAAGTGCCAAACTAAAACGCCGTTCGCCTGGTGTGTGCAGATAGCTGATGGTAGGATTGAGTTGCGTTTGCTGTATGGCTCGCAGACATTGGGTATAACACATCATATTACCAAAAGAAATCAGGGCATTCACTTCGTTAAGCGGGGGTTGTTTGCTGCGTCCATCCATATTAAAATGTTGAATGATAGTATCAAACTCGCTGTAATACCTTAGCCTGATATTTCCTTCAATGCCCATCAGACTTTCGATATTTGGCGCAGTGTCAATTTGTTGGCTATAAAGTTTGATGTCGGTTATGGCATTGTCCAGGTCTTTGCCGCGGTTGCGATAATACATCAGGTTTTTTAAAATATTGTGTGCTGCACCATTTATAAATGCGCATGCCAGTTCCATGCGTTTGCTTTTGCTTAGGTGATGTTTTACCTGATTCACCAGTAGTTTTCCGGATAGCAGTTGTTCGCGGGGCATGAAGGAGCCTGTGTAGTTTTCGTAATAATCAAAAAAGTGCAGACTGATCTGGTTTTTGCCCAGAAAATTATAAAGGCTGCTGTTAGCATCCAGTGAGCCAAAACAATAAAACTCTTCTACATTTTCAACAGGCAGGTACCTGGGCTGGCCTTCATTGCCATCTTCATCAACAGGTGTGAACCGGAGGGTGTTGTCTTTTCGCGACAAACGACCCGGGTTCATCAGATAGTAGGTTTTCTTCATGGTTTGTCGGTATTTTCGGTTGTCCAACAGAAATCGTGATAAGCACAGTTTTTGCAGATTCTCATTTTTTGTTTATCAGGACATTGTTCGCTTTGGATAATTTCGTTAATATGTAACAACATTTCAGCAATTGTTTCTTCATCCAGACTGCTCAGCCACACCTCTTTGGTTTGACGGGTACGCGGGTATTCCAGGATACCGCTGGCATCCTCAATGCCGTATTGTTTCATTACATACAGGTAATATTTGAGTTGCCATTCGTGTGCCGGTTCAAGGCTTGCCGATTTTTTGATTTCATGGATGCATTTTTTGGCCGGATCGTAATAGTCGATTTTTATGCCGGCAATTTCCAGCTCTTCATACCGATTAGGCCGTTGCTGATAGCTGGTTTCGTGAATTAGCCTGCCTTCGTCAACCAGTTCAGAATGTTGTTCCATATTGATGCCATTGCTAAAAAGCCAAAGTTTTCGGTGGCAGATCTGAAAGTAGGCGAAATGGGTTCCGGTGATGTTCATAATCGATAAAGGATTGAATGTGGTTGAAAGGAGATTGACGGGATTGAGTGTTAATCGAATTCAATTTCATTTGAGCCTTCGAAATTATCTATATCGTGGTTTTTGTCTTCAATGTCAAAATTGCTGCATGAGTTGCAATAGCCTTGGAAGGGGCAGTTTGTTTCGTCGTATTCGCAAAATTCTATGTAATTATAACCTATCTGCATGGGTGAATGTTTTTCTGACCAAAAATTCCTGATAAACGGATAGCGTAAATGGCTGGGGTAGTTTTGAGGAAAAACAAGAGCAAAATGAAAATGTGCCAGAAACTTCTCTAATTCAACCGATAATTGTACCCGTTGTGATACGTTGAGCATTTCGGGAGGTGGCAGTTGCTCAGGTAAAATTCCAGTAATTACTGAAATTGGCAGTTCTTCGCCATGCAGGTAGTTTTCAAAGTCTTCCAGTTGTTTGAAAAGTGCTTCACTGTCATTAACCTTTTCTGCTGCATCTGCTGGATTCGTTATTTGTGCAATTTCATGCAGGTCTTCAATGAGTTGGGTAATATAGCGTTGCATAGTTTGGTTTTTTATTTATGGTGATTGAATTAAAATGGTAATTCATTTTCATCAGAATTTTCTGGGGTTTTATGAATTTCAACATCAATTTTCGATCTTACATAATCCTTTAACCAGTTCATTTTAAAGCTGAACCAGCGTTCGCCATAGTCTGAATTGTCGATCAAGGCCTTGAAATTTGCAAAGGGTTTCCTGTGAGCAAGGACATAAAAGAGTTCTTCCTGTAAGATTTCATCTTCCATTCTATGCACAAAATGTTCCATAATTTTAAACGACTCACCTGAATCGAGTGGCTCAAAAACATAGCATGTATCCCATGTTTCGTGTTTTAGCTCTTCCTCTTCCGGATTAATTCCAGTTGACATTTCATATGCTTGCGGATCATCTATCAGTTGTTTTGGGATTTCTTCCATTTCCATTGTTTCGGGATTGAGGTAGCAAATGAAGCCTGCATCGATCGCTTGAGCGATTGGGTTTACTAATTCGGCAAACTTTTCGGGGAGTTCATAGATATCGATATCGTCGCCGCAATCGCAATATTCGCCATAAGGACAGGTCATTGGATTGCCGGTGCAAAATTCTAAATCCATACCAGTCGAGGGCAGGTACTGTACCGGATATTTCCAATGGGTAGTGAGTATGTCATACAGTTCTTCGGGAGGAATGTAAGGCGGAAGATCTACCAAATCAAGGTGAAAGGTTTCAAACACTTTGAAGATCGCATCGTTTACCCTTTGCCATTGGTCACCTTCCAGATCGATTAGTTGTGGAAAGACTTCCTGTTTGATGCCGGTTAGTTCTTCGATGGTTTGATAGGGGGTCAAGGCAATTTCTGCCGTTGCAATATCGTCTGCCAGATGGGGTGGCACTTCGATGTAAGGCCTGTGGGGTGGGGTGTTTGCCACCTTTTCGAGGTCTTGGATGAGCTGTTTGATGTATTTTTCCATACCATAATGTCGCCTCTACGAGGCTACCATAATGCCGCCTCTATGAGGCTACCATAATGCCGCCTCTATGAGGCTGTTTTAATTTCGCCTCTATGAGGCTGTTATTCAAAGAATTCGAAGACATAGTTGTTTTCGAATGGAATTTCAAATTTTTCCAGCAATTCCAGGTATTCTTCCCGGAATGTTTTTTTGGAATGATGCTTTTCCTGATTTATAATGTATTTAATGACATTGTTTCTTTGTGAACGGGCATAGGAGAAAGCGCCGTATCCTTTCTGCCAGGAAAAATGCCCCTGTACAAAATGGTGTTCATTGATCCATTTGGATGAATTGGTTTTGATGTCGCGCATTACATCCGATAATGCCAATGCAGGATTCAATTCGAAAAATGCGTGAACATGATCTTTGTACCCATTGACTGCCAATGAATAATTTCCTGTTTTATTGATGATGCCGGCAATGTAGGCATGCAGCTGGTCGCTGAAATTAAGGGTGATAATGTTTTCCCGCCTTTTTACGCAAAATACTGCATGGATGTTGATTTGTGTGTAGGTGTTTGCCATAATGCTGATTTTATTATAATGTCGCTACCATAATGTCGCCTCTACGAGGCTGCCGTAATGTCGCCTCTACGAGGCTGCCGTAATGTCGCCTCTACGAGGCTACCATAATGTCGCCTCTACGAGGCTACCATAATGTCGCCTCTACAAGGCTACCATAGTGTCGCCTCTAACGAGGCTTTTTTGCCATAGTGTCGCTTCTATAAGGGTATTGTATATTGAAAAATTGTTGCTGCACACGCTTGCTTTCTCTTATGAGCATAATTGCCAGTTCCGTAGGAACGGCAATATGGTAAAAATAATCCTCCTCAAATGCCCCAAAGCTCCGTAGGAGCGACACAGGAATAGCTTGTTTAGGGTTTTTAGTTTTTCCATCTGCTGCCAAATTTGTCATAAATCTCTATTGTTAAATATTTTGGAGTTCTCTCACTCATTAATGCATGCCAGTTCCGTAGGAACGGCAATATGGTAAAAATAATCCTCCTCAAATGCCCCAAAGCTCCGTAGGAGCGACACAGGAATAGCTTGTTTAGGGTTTTTAGTTTTTCCATCTGCTGCCAAATTTGTCATAAATCTCTATTGTTAAATATTTTGGAGTTCTCTCACTCATTAATGCATGCCAGTTCCGTAGGAACGGCAGTATGGTACAAAATAATCCTCCTCAAATATCCCAAAGCTCCGTAGGAGCGACACAGGAATTGCTTGTGTCTTTCTATCCTCTGTAGCTTTTCCAATGAAGTTTTGTTGTTCATGATGGGGGGTGGTTTTGGACTGGAATTTCTGTTTATCTTGTTATGAAATAGTTTTTAGGATTAGATCGGTTAAATAATAAACTCAGCTCCCAACAAATCAATACCAGTATCAAATGAGTAGGAGGCGCTATCAATTTTGTATAAGTTAAAATAACTGTATTCGCTTTCTTGCAATGGTTTAACATGGTTTTTATTTAAACGAATCTGAACTATTTGACCAGACATTCTTTTCAGTTGTATTTGAAGTGATTTCTTTTTTGCTTTAATACTTCCTCTTTCAGCATTCTCGTTAATCAAGACTATAAGTTCAGATTGAAGCTTTAAAAGAACTTCAAAATTGTTGTCCTTGTTATTCCAAGGCACATAATACTGGATTTCTTCTCCAAAAAGTTGTTTGTCGATAATCTGGAATTTACCAATCTTTTCGTACATACATTCTTGTATATCTTTCAAAAAATCGAATTCCAGCATAGGACTATTTTGGGAATGCTTTGCAAAATTCAATTCAGATTGAATGCGAAGGAAAAATTCTTTCTGAACATCAATAAGTTCATTTTCCTGATATTTTTCATTAAAGAACGACTCTTTTGAGAACCGTAATATTTCTTTATCTCTACCACGATAAATTAACTCTGACCGAATTTTACCTTTATTCTGCAACTTAAATAGCTTGACCTTCCCTAAATTACTCAGCTTCCCGTTCCGGTTGCACCTTCCTGCAGATTGAACAATGCTTGCAACCGTAGCAAAATCTCGGTATAAAACAGGAAAATCAATATCTACTCCAGCCTCAATCAATTGAGTTGAAACAACGATTACATGTTTATTTTGACGCAATCGTCTTTTTGCCAAATAGATTTTTATTTTTCGGTGGCGCGGAGTTAAATGTGTATTTAATAACAGCACCTCTTCTTCGTCGAATTCTTCAAGAAGTAGTTTATAAAGTTCCTTCGTATCATCAATTGTATTCAGAATAACCAAAGTAGAACTATTTTCAGAGAGAATAGAATCTTTCAATGTATCTGAATCAATTGGTTCTTTGTTGAAATCAATTTGATATCGATTAAAGAGATGATTGTTGAAGTAGCTCAAAGGCAACAAGGGATAAGGTTCAGAATACTTTTTAAAGAATTGCAATGCAACAGAATTGTCCTTTGGCAATTCAAAATTTGGCTGTGTTGCTGTTGATATTATAGCATAGCTGCCAAATTTCTCGCAAAATCGGTTTAAGTAAGCAACAAAGAAACCATACAGCCGGGGCGGCAATGCTTGGATTTCATCCAATAAGAAAATGCAATTTGAAAAGTTAGGGAGCTTAAGTAATTCGCTATTCCGATTACTCAATAGGGTTTCGAAAAAACGGACAAATGTTGTAATTACAAAAGGATAAGCAAATGTATTTTCCTGAAATTCGAGAATATTTGCCTCCTGTATCATTTCGTTGGATGGATTGTAATCCAATTCTGCCTGAATTTTTTCGAACCTGTGATTTTCCGATTTTGAATCAATTCGTTGAATGGAATCTTCATGGCCTTCAAATATCTTCAGAACTTCGGCTTCCACCTGTTCTGTAATTGAAAGAAACGGTAATCCGTAAATAATTCGCTTAGCTCCTTTGGTCTTAATTATTTCAGAAGCCAAAGAAAGAAGCATTAAAGTTTTTCCTGAACCTGTTGGGGCAGTGAGTTCAAAAACTTGTTTGTTTTCTTTCAATCCATCGTGAATATTCTTTATAGCATTTTCCCTGATTTCAGTTCTTAATTTATTGAGCTCTGAATCCTGCTTTAATTTTTTCAAATAGGAATCCAGTTGTAAACTAAAACTGGAAGAAAATGAATGAATTACTGTTTTTTGTTCCTCGATGATGTTTCCGATATTCCCCGCATCAGCTTTATCTGCCTGAAGAACGCATGCAAAAGCGAATTGATAATCAATGAAAAAATCCAATGCAGATTCATTCTTGTCTCCGTTGAAAGTAAACTTCTCGGAATAAACTTGTTGCATTCTGGGATTCAATAAGAATTCCCGGAAATCATCAATTGGAATAAAATGATTGGCAAAATCATAAGTCGGTAACTCTTGTTCTCTCTCCAGAAATTTAAACAACGCATAATTTTCATCCTTCGATAAAATACTTGCACCGGTACCATTGTAATCAACAGGCGTAAAATCGGGCAAATTGCCGTGGTGCTTTGCTATAATCACTGACAAGGCAATCAAATCGTTTTGTGTTAATTCGTTTACATCAAGAAATTGTTTTAGAGCATCTGCATTTTTCTTGTTGCAACAAAAAGCGCAAAAGAAAGCATAAGCTGATAAATAGGCATGGTTAGCATATCCACTTGCAGCTTTTAGCAGGTCAAGTTTGTCCTGAAAGTTTGGATTTATTTTTCCCAAATCATGAAAAATTGCTACCAACTCCGCAAAACGGGAGTTGGTTAGCTTTTTCGTATTATCTATCACGCCCTGAACATGCTTTAGCAACAACTTGTCAGGGTGTGATTTTAGCAATGTTATATCAGACACCATTTTTCAGTACCTTTTGATGATTGATATTCGTAGAACACTCCTTCAACTTGAATTGAATGAGGGCAATCGGGATAAATCACATTTTTATACTTCTCCGGAAGATTCCAAAAGTCATCTGTTTGATAGGTTGGCATTCTATCGAATCCAACTCGAAAACCACCCAGAATATCTTTTGGAGTATGTTCCCCAGCAAGCACAAAGCCTTTAGTTTCAAATATTCCGTTTTCCATTGCAGAAAAAATGCCTTCCGATTCCCACTTTAGGTTAGCAGGGCAATTGTGCCACCCCAAAACAGGTGGATAAACAGTCTTTTCATCTTCAATTGAATGTATAAAGTCATCAAAGATTTGAATAGACCTTTCATTATTCAAAGCAATTGAAACCAGAAATTTGGGGTCTTTCAAAAACTCAAAATACTTTGGAGTACCTTCAGCTGTTGGGCTGATTGCCGTCCTGCTGGTAAAACCCCATGAAATTTTCTTAACCGGATTAAGCAACTGAACACCATAAAGCAAATCTTCAGAGAGTTGCGAAAATTTGCTTTTCATATCTTCACGTTCAATACCCAAAACAGCTCCGATAAGTCCAATCAATGCAGTTTTGGTTATCAAATCGTGAGACAACGGATTGTTATTCGTTTCCGGTTTTTTGAAATGCCCCCAATTACCTTCTATGATAAGTTGGAAACCTTTCATAATGTAATTGCTTCAAATTTAGGATTACCTGTTAGTTTAGATTTAATCGATTCAATTTCTGTGTAGAATTTAATCTTCTCGACTTTTTCAGTCGCAGCAATAGTAATTAATTTTGAGAAATCAAGTTCGTAATCATCCATGCTCCTTAGTTGTTCGCCCTTTTTATCGTCTTTGGGTTTCAACTCAATCAAACGATCAACTCCGTAAATCTTTTGGTTGTTCTCTGAATATTCAATTTCAAGCAAAAGAACTGAGTTTTGACCAACTTTAGTCCGCGAATGTGAACTTCCATCACCACTTGTACCATACCAAAGCCCTTGGTACATCAATTTCAAATCTTTTGGTGTCATCCCTGTTTTTTCCGCCACTTTGGGGTTGATCCAACCGTGAATCTGCATCAAAGAATAGGGAACCAAGGTTGTTGTGCCGATTGAACCCTGTGTATTGGTGTCTTTCGACATAAAATGCGTCGTGTTTTGATGCATTCTCAAATTTACTTCATTTAGCGATGGATTTAGCAAAGCAAATTGAACAGGTCCAGTAAATTGCACATGTCCGTTTGTACAAGCATTTTTATCAACCTTTATCGCTTTTGTCTCGTCATCTTTTAGTGTTGATATGCCGCCAAATAACCGAACATCTATTTGTTTTTTCAAGATTTCACCTATATCGGTAAGCTTTTTCTCATTTCTGTTTTCAGCAATCCATCTAAGAACTCCTTTTGAGTCAGTTTTACCAGCTCCTGTTTTCTCACTCACATAAATGGGTAACCCTTTTTCCTCAAAATAAGTTCGGACATATCGTTTTATACGAACATCACTTACAAGTATCTTTTTGGTTTCCTCATCATAGCGCTGTTCTCCGGTAAAAGGGTCACCGTTTGGAATGTTGTACGATGTTTCATACAAAAACAAAATTTCTGATTTTTTTAATTCATTTTCCATTGTAATAAGTTTTAATGTTATTGATCGTTTGTTGTATTTGTTTTACTGGACGATGCTTCCTCTTTTTTGGGAAGTGGCTTGAAATAGCTTTCCATAAAACCAAAAGCACATTCCTCTTTATCGTATCTCGATTTAAAATCTTTTACCTTTTGTGCTAAGTCGTAGGATTTTTGAAAGGTAAACTTTGCTTTGTCGTGCATGATTAGTTTCTGTTCAATTTCATTTTTCAGTTTAATGAAATCAGACAAGGTTCCTACTCTTCGGGTTAGGTTACCCACATAATTCTTCTCAAAAGAATTAATTTCCTGGCTCAGGTTCTTTGCCATTCCTCCTAGCATGAACCCGATTTGATAACTTTCTGATGTTGTAATTTCCATAAATCTATCGTTTTTAGTGTTTTGTATTTTCATTAGAAACTTGAAGTGGTATTTTAAATCTGCATAATTGTACCATATGAACTTCTTTTCAACATTACGGACAATAAATTCTGAGACCTGAACAAATGATGGCAGCAGTAAATCATCATTGTAATAATTGGCAGAATAGATCAATGGTAAAGCTGCTAAAAGATGTGATTTGTATTTTGCATTTGGTTTGAAAACTAAATATCCATTGCTGTCGACAAGGGTATTCCCTAAGATATTTCGAAAAGAAATCTCAATTTGAAGTTTATTGAATTCATTTATTGAGTCTAATTCAGAATTTCTTTCGAGATTGATTTCTTTTGCAATAGTATCAATTCTTTGATTTATTGTTCGTAAAGTACTTTTTTCTATCCCTGTTAGTTCGATTAAATCTGTTGTTGTATTTCCACTATTGTCTGCAAATACAAAATCGAATCGATTAAACCGGATTGCCCCTTCATTGCTTAAAATTGAGAAAATTGGGTCGTTTTCAAGACGTGATTCATCTTTCTTCTCAAAAAAGAAATCATCATAGTCTTTTGCGCTGATTTCTTCTCCTTTAATAGAAACAGGATAAACAAACATATCAACGTCAGTATACTTTAAGCGGCGAAAGGGTTTTTTCAGGATACTCCCAGTAAAAAGAAAATCTTCAAATTGTTCTTTATTCTTAAAGGCAAAAGACTTGAAGCTATTGTCAATTCCAAAGGATGGAAACTGAATATCGTTTTTATAGTTGCCAGAGCAAAGCGTGCGATATATACTCTTACTCGGTACTAATCCTTGTCCAGTTACATTTGTAACCTCTGAGTTGAGTTTATCTTTAATGCAATCAAACGTCGTGTCGAACTGATACCAATTAAGCTTTTTACCATCTTTAAAGAATTTAAAGTGAATGAAGACTGTAAAGTCCGCAAATTGTAAAAATTTGTTTCTAGTTTCATTTGAATATGATTCTAAAGTTTCATCCTTATTTAGAAGTCTTTTAAGGACGCTCTGATTCTTGCTTTTAACTACGTTCAAATAGGATTCATGTAATACATTCATGTTAGATAAAGAACTCTTTACAATTCCTTTTTCATTCATATAGGATTCAAAGACTGGCGCGAAAAGAAGAAGTTTATTAATTTTCTCTAAATCTCTTTTGAATGTTTCATGAAACAGAACAAAATCATTTTCTGCTTCAAATCGTTTAATTTTTTCTATAGCAGTCTCAATGACTTGTGAATATTGAATTAATTTCTTTGGTATTTCGTTCTTAGGTTCACTTCTATAATAACTACGAATAAATTTCAATACAAATTCACCATCCTTTTGTCCTACGCTTTCAAAAACTTCTGATTTGGTGGAGGCAATATAAAGGCCATCAATTATTTCTTCATAAGTTTTTTGGCCATTTAGAAAAGCATTGCCGAACCCCTTTTCAAAAGTGAAATTTCCAAAATCTTTGATTCCTTTTATTCTCCCGGCTTTGTCTATTTCACTTTTTCTTGTGTAGCAAATATCTCCGAAAAGATACTTTTTAGGACTTGAATCATTATCAGAAGTGGAATAGCGTAAATAAAATAATTTCTCACGTTGATTTTCTGGAGTGATATACATACTGTCCCAGTCGAAAGAGAAATCTTCTTTTACTGGAATAGTAATACAAATAGGCCAATTGCCATCCTTGTCCTTTGGGCAAGGCTCCACATATTTAAAGTATTTTAGGCTGTTTTCCGAACTGCGGAGAACTTTACCTATCTGAAGTACGGTTTCTAAACTCATGATTTAATTACTTGTTATTAATTATACTTCCCCCACACACCCCATCCCCAAACTATTCTTTTCGCCAAAGCCACCCAGATAGCCTATTCTGTGCCACAGCTGGGGGGCTTGCATCTGGAAATTGTAGAGGTAACCGCGGATTTGTGATTCGTTGGGGGTGTCGGCTTTTATGGTAATATTTTTGGAGTGCGCCTCTCCAATTAGTTTAAAGGTGGGGTGTATGTCATTTTGTTTGCCTGGTTCAATCAAGCCATGATGGATTGCCACCCTGACTTTGTTTTCGAGGTTGTTCACGAAAAGTGATTCATATTCAGCCCTGCCAGGTGCAAGGTATTGTGCGTAGCGGCTTTCAGCTGTTTTGGTGCTGATGATGACCGGACTAAGGCATTTATATTCCATCACCGGTTTAAACTCAGGCATTGGGATGGCTTCCACTTGTTCTACCCTGAAACTGACTACAGATTTCTTGTCGCCAAGCCTAAATGTTTGATTGCTAAACAGGCCACTGATGAAATGCTGCATCACCTCTGGCGCTAAAAAGCTAACCTCAAGTGATAATTGTTTGGTTTTTAATATAATCCTGTCACCGGCTATCATCATCCCCTTGCGGGGAATCATCAAATGCGAAAAAGTAAAAAACTTATAGGCTTTACCTGCGGTGCCAAATCCTTTCTGGTGCAGGAAATTGGCAAACTCATGATTCCCATAATTTATCGTCTTATATATCCATGCCGAAATGGGATACTGATAATTGATTGGCAAAATGGCTTGCAACTGTTCTGTCACAACTAACGAGAGTCGGAATCGCATGGTTGATAGTTTTGGTCAGGCCTGGCCTGGCGTTTTTTTGTTGGGATAAAAGTAAAAAAAAATTATTAAAAATATTTTCAAATAATTTTCATGTTTTTTTAAGATGGAATAGAATTAGTATCTGAATCGTTAGTTTTTCTTTGTTTAAACGAGGCTTCCAACTCGTCCATTTTATACCAAATTTTTTTACCCTTGCCCGTGCTATAATAATTTATTCGTCTTTCGTTGCGATAGTTTTGAAGCGTTCTTTTGCTAATGTGGAAGATTTCTGTTACCTCTCGGGTGCTTAAATAGCCTTTTTCCTGCTGTAATTTTTTCAACTCTGCGTAATTTTTGGGTTGAACTGGTTTAGCTTTCTCATCAGTGGTATTGAATCTAGTTTCAGGTTTCATTGTTTCTTTTTTTATAGGTTGTTGCTTTTCAAAGTATAATCTTTTCAATAGAGTAAGTTCTTTTTCCATTGTTTCTAACTTTTCCTTATGTTCTTGATTTTCACTTCTCAATTTTTCTAGTTCAACTTCATGTCTAGATGATCGTGCAACCAAATCCAAAAAATTCTCTGTTTTAATTTTAACAAAGGCTGAAGTGTTTTCTGATTTTTGGAGTTCGCTCATCTTATTTTTTCAAGTGCTGCTAAATAAGTAAATTCATTCCCTTCTCAACTGTCTATTTGTCGTCAATTGATGCTTTGTTACCACTTTTTTGGCAAAGAAATGAGGGATGACAAGCATATGAAAGGCTGCTTTTTTTTAGAGAGGTTACCGTCTGATGATTCTTGCAAATAATAGAAGTTATCACATAAACAGCGTCACTTTTTAAAGGATTATCATTTTTCGTATTGATTGTATAAGTACCATTGTTTTTGCTGCATTGATGGTGTTAATAGCAGCAATAGTATGAATAGCAGCCCTTATAGTCTAAGATTGATTTTTATTCTGTTTAGGATTAACCAATGCCTTCACAGCAGTAGTCGGATAATAAATTTTACCATTGAATTTGGTGAATGGAATTTGCTTTCGGTTGCGGTAGTTTTGAAGCGTACGTTTGCTAACACCAAGATAGGCCATCACCTGATTGGAGGTCCAAAAGTCGCGATGCTGGATCTGATGGATTGGGTTGGGTTGGGTTTTGTTTTTTAGCCCTGCAGGTTCAGGAGTTGTTTTTGTGGTTTTGGTATCCATTTGCATGAAGTTTTTAAAATCTTCCATTAACTTTTGATGTTCTTCGGCAACTTCCAATGCCAGGGTATAGATATGATTATCCATCAGACTATCCCGGGCCATTTCCTTAAGCAGATATGGAAGCTCTTTATTCAATGTTTTTTTACTTTTTATGCTTCCGAAAATACGATGCGCAGGCAGTTTATAAAAGGACAAACTATTATAGCATTGAATAGCAGTGATATAAGGAAATAATTCTTTTTATTTGCTTTTTATTTATGGCTTTTTGAAGAGTCTTGACTGTTTCAAATCATAGTTGTTTTTAAAGAAAAAAAATGGAACACCACATTTTTTTCATCTGCATGAAGTTGTT
>JACCQN010000025.1:0-12092 GCA_015709215.1 Bacteroidales bacterium | reverse complement strand
TCGCTCCTAACGGAGCTTACCATAGTTTCGCTCCTAACGGAGCTTACCATAGTTTCGCTCCTAACGGAGCTTACCATAGTTTTACCACTTATAAAACTTTTTTAAATGCTAAGTTGCCAGCTTAGCAATACCAACGCCCAATCAACACCCCTGCAACACCCCATAATGTCTCCTGTTACACCCCATGAAGTCTCCTGTTGGAGGCTACATACAGGCTTGAACCTGTTTTTTTGACTGCTGTCTGGTGATGAGTGTAAACAGATTTGCTACCTATTTTGGTTGCCTTTTGTTGTCATGTTTTGCCCCCTGCTGTCAGCTTTTGCACCTTTTTGCGCTTTGCTGTCATGGCAGTTGTCACGACAGCCAGGTGAAAGCGGGTGAAAAGAAAAGCAAAATCAGTTTGGTACGGCCTAATGTACCGGTATTTGTAAGGTTGAATGTGAAATGTTTTTTTGATAATTTAAAATTTTAAAATCATGGCTAAAATTAAAATTGGAGCTCTTGGTGGCTTCAAAGGAAGAGTGGGCAATCTTGTCGGCTCGAGGTGGAAAGGGCAGAGTATCATGAGAGCTCGTCCTGAAAGTGTAAGTAATCCCAGAACTGATCTTCAACAGAACGTGCGTACACGTTTTGCATTGATGGGTCATTTTTTATCAACACAGCGTGCACTGGTACGTATTGGCTGGAGGGCGATGGCGTCTGAAACCACGCCTCATAATGAGGCAATGCGTTACAACCTGGCAAACGCTATTGGTGGGGAATACCCGGATTTGTTTATTGATTTCAGTAAGGTGAAACTGAGTGAAGGTGAACTGTATGTTCCAACTGGTTTACAAGTGAGTGCGGCTTCGGCCAAGAGCTTGAACCTGAGTTGGCAACACGAACAGGGAACCAACAAAGGTGGCAATGACGACCTGTTGATGATCGGCATTTATGACGCTGAATCAGCACAAGGTTTCACCCAGCTTGGTGGTGCAACACGACAGCAGCAAACGGTAGTGATCACACTGCCCGATAACTGGATCGGTCGAACAGTAGAGGTTTTCGTTTTCATGGTTTCGAGTATGGCACTCTCAGATCTTAACAATCTGGCGCATATCAGTCAAACCTTGTATGGCGGAAGCATTCAGCTGAGCGATTAAGTTTCCGGTTAAAAGTAAATCCCCAAAAATTCCTGGAATTTTTGGGAATTTTTTGTTTCAGTAGTATTATCAGTCTTTTGTCCCCTAAAAAGGACAAATCGATGATAGATTTTTTATGTTTTTGATGAAAGTTACTAACTTCAATAAAGAATCCTCAAGTTCAAACAGAGAAAATTTTCGCTGTGAAAAATTCCTGTATTTTTGCCAACCATTAATTGTTTACTATGATTTCAGTTCAAAACTTGTCGATGCATTTTACGGGCGATGACCTTTTTACGGATATCACTTTTCTGATTCGTGAAAAGGATCGAATCGGTCTGGTTGGCAAGAACGGGGCTGGCAAAACGACTTTGATCCGACTTTTATGCGGCCTGGAGCAGCCTCAAAAGGGTAACGTGATCGTTCCGGAAGATACCAGCATTGGCTACCTTCCTCAGGAGAAGGAGCTTATTAGCGAGCTTACCGTTATAGAGGAGGCTATGACAGCTTTTGAGGAACAGAATCAGCTGGAGGAACACCTTAAAAAACTGGAACTGGAGCTGCAGCAGCGAACGGATTACGAATCTGATGCTTACCATAAACTTATCGAAAAGCTAAGCTTTCTCAACGAGCGTATTGCCTTGCTGGGTGCCAATGCCATTGAAGGGGAGGCCGAACGCATTTTGGTTGGCCTTGGCTTTGAACATGAAGATATGCACCGTCGGATGCCCGAATTCAGCAACGGCTGGCAGATGCGTGTGGAGTTGGCCAAAATCCTACTGCAGCGCCCTGACCTCTTGTTGCTTGATGAGCCTACCAATCACCTGGATATAGAGGCTATTCAATGGCTCGAGGGTTTTTTGCAAAACTATAATGGTGCTATTTTGATGGTTTCGCATGATCGTACTTTTCTGGATGCCATCACCATCAGAACGATAGAAATCAGCAATGGCAAGATATACGACTATAAGGGAAGCTATAGTTTTTACGTGGAGGCTCGTCAGCAACGCATCGAAACGGATTTGGCTGCCTACAGCAATCAACAGCGTGAGGTGAGGGAGATAGAACGTTTTATTGAACGTTTCAGGTACAAAACTACCAAAGCCAAGCAGGTGCAGTCGCGGGTGAAACTGCTCGAAAAGATGGACGAAATTGTGGTGGACGAGATGGATCGCTCGGCTATACATTTTCGTTTTCCGCCGGCACCGCATTCCGGAAAGGTTACTCTCGAAACCATTGGTTTAAGTAAGGCTTACGGCAGTTTGCAAGTCTTGAAAGACATCAATTTGCTTATTCCAAGAGGCCAACGTATTGCCTTTGTAGGTCGGAATGGCGAAGGAAAATCTACCCTTTCAAAAATTCTGGCCGGAGTATTGGATTATACCGGAGAGCTAAAATACGGGCATGAAGTTAAGGTGGGCTATTATGCCCAAAACCAGCATGATATGCTCGATATGGAGAAAACAGTTTTCGAAACACTCGACGAGGTGGCTGTGGGGGAGATGCGTGCCCGGATTAAATCGCTTTTGGGTGCTTTTTTGTTTGGTGGTGAAGCCATCGACAAAAAAGTAAAGGTGTTGTCGGGAGGCGAGAAGGCAAGGCTTTCGCTGGCCAGGATGTTGCTTTTTCCGGTAAATTTACTGATTATGGATGAGCCTACCAATCACCTGGATATGATGTCGAAAGACATTCTGAAAAGTGCTTTACTGCAGTATCAGGGAACCTTGCTGATTGTGTCGCACGACAGGGATTTTTTGCAGGGGCTCACAAATAAAGTTTATGAATTCAGGAAGCCAAATATCAAGGTGCATGATGGGGATGTGTTTGCGTTTTTGGAGAAGAAAAAACTGGAACACTTACGTGAATTAGAGGTTGCACAGGGCAGGAAACAGGAGGAGGCTGCACCCAAATCTCAGAACAAATTACAGTACGAAGAGCGGAAACAACTGGATAAACTGTTACGAAAATGCCAGCGTGAGATTGAAGCGCTGGAGCAAAAAATTCACCAGCAGGAAAAGGATATTAAAACCATGGATGCCTTATTGGCTTCACCCGAAGCACATAAGCAAACTAGCGACCCTGCCTGGTATGAGATTTATGGCAAACAAAAAAAGCAATACGAACAGCTGATGGAGCAATGGGAACTCAAACAGCTCGAAAAAGAAGAGTTAGATCAACAGTATCAGGCAATTCAATAATCGCGGGTATAGAGGAAGCTGGCAAAAGCAGCCAACTCTTCCTTCTTCAGCTGATCGGCTTCAATATTGTTTAAGATATCCAAAGCCTGATGATAATAAGCCTGCATCACTTTTTCCACTTCTGCCCGTACATTTAAGTGAGCAAAAATTGCCTTTACTTCATTGATTTTACTGGATTTTTCAATAGTGTTATCTGGCTTATAGAGCCATTTCAGTCTTGCTTTTGTTTGATCATCGGCCAGCTGAAGTGCGTTCAGCATCAGATAGGTTTTTTTATTGGCTGCAATATCACCTCCCGACATTTTACCAAAATCATCCTGATTACCATATACGTCCAGCAGGTCGTCTTTCAATTGAAAGGCCATACCCAGTGCAATACCAAAATCATAGATGGCTTTTACCTGTTTGGGAGAAGCCTGAGCAACCACTGCGCCAATTTCGAGGCTAGCACCCAATAATACGGCAGTTTTTAGGCGAATCATATTGAGGTAATCTTCAATATTTACTGTTTCTTCCCGCTCAAAATCCATGTCCAACTGTTGTCCTTCGCATACTTCTATTGCTGCTTTGCTAAAAACCTGCAGGATGGAAGGCACAAGCTGTGTTTTTGTCTTTAAAGTGTATTGATAAGCCAGGGCAAACATGGTATCGCCCGAAAGTATCGCAACGTCAGCATTCCATTTTTTGAAAATGGTTTCCTTGCCTCTGCGCAAAGGGGCTTTGTCCATGATATCGTCGTGCACCAATGTGAAATTGTGAAAAACTTCCACAGCAAGGGCAGGGTAAAGTGCATCCTTAATATCACCGTTAAAAAGATCGCAGGCCAAGAGTGTGAGCAATGGTCGAAGCCTTTTGCCGCCTTGCTCCATAATATAAGCTATTGGTGCGTAAAGGGCAGGGGGATGGCCCTCGAACTTTTGCTGTCTGATGAGTTGATTAATCTCCTCCTGAAGTTGTTGTATGCGGGTCATTAGGACTGTTTCAGTAAATTCATCAAATAAGTTCCATAACCACTTTTCAAAAGCGGTTCGGCCAGCAAACGCAGCTGTTTGGCATCAATAAAGCCTTTAGTGTAGGCTATTTCTTCGATACAACCAATTTTTAATCCCTGCCGATTTTCGATTACTTCAACAAATTGTGAGGCTTCAAGTAATGAACTGAACGTTCCGGTATCGAGCCAGGCCGTTCCGCGTCCCAAAACACCTACTTTTAAGTTGTTGGTTTCGAGATAATATTTATTTACATCCGTGATTTCATATTCGCCTCTGGCACTGGGCTTGATATTTTTGGCAACCTCCACTACGCTGTTGTCATAAAAATATAGGCCCGGAACTGCATAATTTGACTTAGGATGTTTGGGCTTTTCTTCGATACTGACAGCCCGTTGTTCATTGTCAAATTCTACAACGCCATAGCGTTCGGGATCAGATACATGATAGGCAAAAACTACACCTCCTTCAGGATCAATGTTTTCGATCAGCAATTGTTGTAATCCACGGCCGTAGAAAATATTATCACCTAAAATCAAGGCTACCTTATCTTTTCCTATGAATCCTTCACCAATCACAAAAGCCTGTGCCAGGCCGTTGGGTACTGCCTGTTCGGCATACGAAAACTGACATCCCAGACTTGTACCGTCGCCCAAAAGCCTTTTAAAATGGGGCAAATCGTGAGGAGTAGAAATGATCAGTATTTCACGTATTCCGGCCATCATCAGTATCGAAAGCGGATAATAAATCATTGGTTTGTCGTAAATGGGCATCAGCTGCTTACTTACGGCCAGTGTGAGTGGGTGCAAACGCGTACCGGATCCACCGGCAAGAATGATTCCTTTCATAAGGTATGATTTGTTTTATTGCGCTAAATTAATGCCTTTGGCAAGTATAACAAAGTTATTCCTTTTTAGTTTCTCTGTATGCTTCAATTTCAAGGTCATCGAGTTCTATATCGTCTTCTTCATCCAGCATTTCGAGCAGTGGTTCCCTGAAAGCCTTAGTGGTGATGCGTTTGTCGAGCGTGAGCAGCAAGCTTGGCAAAACGAACAGATTGGATAGCATAGCTGCCAGCAGTGTGAAAGAAACCAGATATCCAAGCGCTTCGGTTCCGCCGAAAGAAGACAGAATAAAAATAGCAAAGCCAAAAAACAGCACCACAGCTGAATAAATCATGCTGAATCCGGTTTCGAGCAAAGCTGCAAGTACCGACTCTTTAATTTTCCAGTCGTTCATAATAAGCTGCAAACGGTAGCGCGATAAAAAGTGAATGGTATTGTCAACACTGATGCCCAATGCGATGCTAAAAATCAAAATCGTTGAAGGTTTGATGGAAATTCCTGCATAGCCCATCATGGCTGCCGTTAGCAGTTGTGGAATAAGATTGGGTATGAGCGAAATAACTACCATTTTGAAGGAGGTAAAAGTCAGTGCCATTAATATGGCAATCACCAGCAATGCCAGCAACAAGGACGAAATCAGGTTTTTGACCAGATAATTAGTGCCTTCCAAAAAGACAATACTGCTACCGGTAATGTTAACGATAAAATCATCCGGCGGAAAAATTTTATCAATTGTTGGCTTTATAGATTTTTGCAGCGCATCTATTTCTGTTGTGCCTATATTGGCCATTTGCACACTGATACGGGTTTTTTGAAGCGTAGAATCCACGAAGGAATTGATGATTGATTTGCTACCACCACCTTCCAAATTGGGTATATAGGATAGTAAGAAGTTACGCTCCTGATTGTTGGGGAGTTCATAATAATCAGGATTACCTTTAAAAAAGGCTTGTTTGGAAAACTTGACCACTTCTACCATCGAAACGGGTTTGCTGAGCTCGGGATAAACAGCCATGCTGTCTTGTAATGCCTCCAGTTTTTGAAGTGTAGAAGCCCGCAATAATCCTTTTTTCTTTTTCGTATCAATGCTAACTTCAAAAGGCATCACTCCTTTGAAATGCTTTTCGAAAAACATCAGATCTTTATACAAACGGCTTTTATGCGAAATGTCATCGACCATATTTCCTGTTGTGCGAAGCCTCACCACGCCAAATAAACCTGCAATTACAACAACTCCTGTTATGATATAAACCACATTACGCCGATTAAGCACCACCCAAACGATCTTTTGCAGCAGCTTGTTTACATTGCCTTTTTCGAAATGCTGGATATGCTGTGGTTTGGGGTTGGGCAGATAACTGAAAATGATTGGAATGAGGAACAGACTAACTATATAAGCAATTAAAATATTGATAGAAGCGATGATGCCAAATTCAACCAGTAAAGCGTTTCCTGTAATGGTAAAAGCAGCAAAACCGGCAGCTGTAGTGGCGTTGGTCAGGAGATTAGCAGCCCCGATTCTGCGGATTACTCTGCTAAGCGCCTTGATTTTATTACCATGAATCAAAAACTCATTGTAGTATTTATTGAGCAGAAAGATGGAGTTTTCCACGCCAATCACAATCAGCAGAGGCGGTAAGATGCCTGTAAGTATGGTAATTTTAAAGCCAAAAATGGCCAGCGTACCAAACATAATAACCACGGTGATCAACACTATAACGATGATAAAAAACACCGCCCTGAACGAGCGGAAGAAGGCATATAAGATAATCGAAGCCATCACCAGCGAAAGAAACACAAACAACACCAGTTCGTTCTGTATTTTTTCGGAGGTAATGGTGCGTATGTAGGGCATACCCGAATAATAAAGCCTGATATCGTATTGCTCTGAGAATTTGTTGAGCGTGGATTCAATTTCATGGATCAGCGCTACACGGTTTTTCGTATTCAACACCTGCTTGTCCAGCGTAATCATCATCATATTCACATTGGTTTCGCTGTTGAAAAGCCGTCCTTCGTAAAAAGGAAGTTGGTAGATTAGCTTTTTCAGCGAATCGAGCTCTTGTTGTGTTTGTGGTTTGCTGCTGATAATTGGCACAAAATCAAACTTTTTGAGGCTGTCGTTTCTCTGCAGTTGGAATATTCTTGCCACAGAAACGGCCTCCTCTACACCTTCTATCGAGCGAACTTCATTGGTCAAGTCATACCAGGCCTGAAAATGATCCAATTCGAATAGCTTTTCATCCTGAAGGCCTACAAACATCACGCTGCCGTCTTCGCCAAATTGTTTTTTGAAGTTCTCGTAAATGATTATCGTTGAGTCACTTTCAGGTAACATACGAGCCATTTCGTAGCTCATTTGAACACGCGTGCCCAGTAATCCCATTAAGGCTGTAATTAATCCAATAAAGACTAAATTAGTAAGTTTGTTTCGCAGAATGAATCGGGTAAGAATCGTCCACATAATAAGTTCTTAAAGCATGCAGGCCTAACCACCTGCCCATTTTTTTTGAAAGGCCGAAATTACTACTTTAATCCCTAATTTGAAAAGTTGGTTCAAAATTTGTATGCATATCACATTTATAGCTGGATTCGGAAGCTTGAATTTTCGGCATTTTTAATATTTTTTTGCTGTTCGTTCAGGGTTTTGTAAACGCTAAAACTATTAGGATTATGAGAGCTTTAAAATTAAAAAGTGTAAGTAATATTGTTTTGCTTATACTATTGTCATTCAGTTTATTAGAATGTAGCACACCGCAAAAATTAATAGATCAGGAGCAATATAGTCTGGCTTTTGACGCTCTTATTAAAAAAGGACAGAATGGGCGGCTGAATGCAGAGCAGTTGATGCAGTTAAAACAAGCCTATCACGCAGCTAATCAGCTGGATCATGAAAGGATAACAAGTTTGAAAGCTTCCGGATCGCCCGACATCTGGCCGGATGTGCTGTATCACTTAAAGAACATTCAGCAGCGAACCAAGGCAGTTCAAAGATTATCACCCGATTTGAAGCGACAATTGGATTTGAAACCTGTAAATGTGGATGAAGAGGTGCTTGCTGCAAAAATTACGACAACACAATATTATAACAGGCTGGCCGAAAAATTACTGGTTTCTGAAGATCCTGACGACAGCCGTAAAGCACTGCCTTTGTTTGAAAAGGTGCAGCAACTTAATCCTGCTTATCCCGGATTGGATAGAAACATGCGGAGGGCTGTTTTCACTATAGCCGATCGCTTACTGATTGGTTTTAAAAATGAGTCAGGAGTTCAGCTTCCGACAGGTTTTGCAGATCAGGTTCTGAGTCAGCAGGCTTTTAGCAACTCACCCTGGCAAAGTAAAATAATCTGGGAGCCTGATCAGGGGCTTGGAAACACTTATCAGATTGTGGTTGTGCTGAATGATATTGAGGTATCGCCTCATAAAACCGGTCAAACGACTTTTACCGAGAAGATGGAATCTTTTCGGGCAGAAGTGATTCGTTATGAGCTGCAAAAGTCGGTGAGTTTATCCGGTCAGATTCAAATAATTGCAAACAACGGAAAGCAACCGCTGATAATCAGTCCTTTTAATGTTTCCTCGAAGTTTGAATATACCTATGCACGTTTTTCGGGCGATGAAAAGGCATTAACTGAAGCAACCCGGGAATTAACCAAAAAAGCAGCCCTGCCATACCCTAGCGATGAGTCGCTGCTAAAGGATGCCGCTGCAGAATTAAATAAAACCGTAGCTTTACTGCTGAAATAGGCGTGTTTTTTCATGAGGGTTAAAAAAGTACTTTTCATCGATTCTGCTCATCCGTTTCTTCGCGATCAGCTGGAAACCATGGGTTTTGTTTGCGAGGCCTTTGAGGAGAAAAATCCGGAGTTTTACCGGCAGATTGCCAACCAATATGTGGGTTTTGTAGTGCGAAGCAAAATACGACTGGACGAAACGATCCTACCTCTTGCTACACAACTAAAATTTATTGCCAGGGTGGGAGCGGGAATGGAAAATATTGATGTTACTCTGGCCGAAAAGCTTGGAATAGTCTGTCTCAACGCACCCGAAGGTAATCGTGATGCTGTGGGCGAACAGGCCGTTGGGATGCTGCTTTCGTTGCTGAATAAACTGCCTCAGGTAGATCGCGAGGTGCGTCTGGGCATCTGGAAAAGAACCGAAAACAGGGGAACAGAAATCAAAGGCAAAACGATCGCGCTGATTGGATATGGCAATACTGGAAGTGCTGTTGCACGAAAACTTTCGGGTTTTGAAGCCGAAATACTGGCTTACGACAAATACAAAAGCGGTTTCTCAAATAGCTTTGTAAAAGAAGCAACGATGGATGAGATTTTTGAACGGGCTGATATCGTGAGCCTGCATATCCCTTTGACCCCCGAAACGGACTATTTGGTCGATAGGGCATTTCTGTCGAGGTTTAAAAAACCTGTAGTGCTGATCAATACCTCCCGTGGTCGCAATGTAAATACTACCGATTTAATTGCTGCCATGAAATCCGGAAAAGTGACCGGTGCCTGTCTGGATGTGCTCGAATTTGAGAAGTTTTCGTTCGAAGACCTTAAGGCAGATGCTTTACCGGATGCGTTCAGAGAGTTATTGGCCTTGCCCAATGTGCTGCTCAGTCCGCATATAGCAGGCTGGACGCACGAATCACACTTTAAGCTTTCGGCAGTTTTAGTGGAAAAAATAAAAAATTTGAAATTAATCTGATTTCAGCATTTTGGAAGAAGAAATCACCAGTTCAAAATCTTTTTAAAATCGAATTCTTCGGGATTATCCAGATATTCCCTGGCAGCAGTATAGTCTTCCTCTGCCAGATATTGTATGCCATTGTTAAATACCATTTCGGCTTTTTCACCAGCCATATTGACCAAACGAGTTTTCACCTTACCATTTTCATCTTCAACATCTTTCAGGTATAGTGGAGCCGATTCGCCAGCTGGATTGGAAGTAACCATCGCAGCTGTTATGCCTTTGTCGTACAATTCCTTTACCCCATAGCCCAACAAACCGCAATACATCAGGTCGAAGGCCGTTGGTCGCACGCACCGGAGTTCATAACCCAATTCAACCGGACGACTCTTGATATTTAGTTTTATTTCTTTCAGTTTATGCTGAAGTAACATATTATAAATATGAGCCTTACTTACATTTCCGAGCTCGGGATGGCCATGATCGTCGTAAGTGAAATTTACACCAGAGCTTTCGATTTCTTTGTTTGTCATAAAGTGGAATACCCCTTCGCTTACGATCGCCACGCCATAAGGGATGCCCAGCAGATTGCGTTTTACCATAGATGAAATAATCAGCCGTGTGATGCGATCAAAGGTAACCGGCACCTTATTAAACATCTCAGGAATGATAATCATCGGGTAATGACAGGCAGCGCCTATGCCAAAAGCCAGATGTCCGGCCTCGCGTCCCATAGCCGAAACCACAAACCAGTTGCCGCTGGTGCGGGCATCTTCGTAGATGGTTTGTGCGATGCGAACGCCTTCGTCTTTAGCTGAGTAATAGCCAAATGTTGGCGATCCTTCCGGAAGGGGGAGGTCGTTATCTATTGTTTTAGGTACGTGAATATTTTGAATCTTCACATTGTTTTCGGCCAGAAATTTTGAAATACGATTAGCAGTGGATGCTGTGTCGTCGCCTCCGATAGTGACCAGTAATTTTATATTGTATTGTGTAAAAAAACGGGTGTTAAACTCAGTGTCTTTTGGCTTGTAACGACTCATTTTGAGGGCTGAGCCACCTTGCTTTTGAATGTCATCGGCAAATTCAAAGGTAAAATCAATCATCTCAGGATGCGCTGAAAAAAGACTTTTATAGCCTCCGTGAAGGCCAATAACACGATATCCCGATTTCAGAAAAACTTTTGCAACGGTACTGATAACAGTATTAATGCCGGGTGCAGGCCCTCCTCCGGCCAAAATTACAATAGATGACTGCATAATTTTATTTTTGGCAAAGATAACAAGTATGGCTGTTTTGTAAAACAGAAAAACACCAGACTGCCAGCGACAGAAATTAACACAAAGAAAACGTGTCTTTAAAACTGTCTGTTTTTAATGCTGGTTTAGTAAAAAATCCCGCACCATAAAGCACAAACAACAGCTTTTTTTTAAAATCTTAACTTCAAATCAGCATTAAATGGCTGTATTATCAAAAATAATTACTTTTGTTTCCAGAGTTTTCAACCTAATCTTAATATCAATGCGAATAAATTTTAAAAATTTAATGTTAACAGGCATACTGAGTGTGGCCTTTGTTTTTGGAGGTTTAGCTCAAAATGTCACCAATAAGGCAGCTTTGGAACAGCTTGCCAAAGAGCAAAACCGGGAATGGAAAAAGATGGGAAAGCGTGCAGAAGCTTATGCCAAAGCGCATAATATCGAAATATGGCGCGAACTGGAAGACGGCACGGTAATCCAACTTGTTGATGTTGTTGATGGCCAGCCGGTTTACTTCAAAACAGATAATCTGGGAGCAGCTATCACCACCCGTGCCAACCAGCTTTGGGAAGGTGGATCAGTAGGGGTGGTCATCGAAGGCGAAGGCTATGATAAAGTTGGAATTTGGGATGGCGGAAAAGTACGTAACACCCACCAGGAGTTTAACCAAACAGGTTCACAACGTATCATACTGGGCGATGGAGCAAGCTCTTTGTCGGCTCATTCCACTCACGTTGCAGGAACTATCATCGCCGGAGGCGTCAACAACGAGGCGCACGGAATGGCACCGCTTGCCGAACTGTGGACTCACGACTGGAATAGCGTTGAGGGTGAGATGAGTACTGCTGCTGCTGCCGGAATGGAAGTGGCTAATCATTCCTGGGGTCAGATTCGGGGATGGAATTATGACAATGGCTGGGATTGGTATGGTAATTCCAGTATTTCTCCCGATGAAGATTATTTGTTTGGTTTTTACAATTCACAAGCC
>JACCQN010000024.1:44981-52792 GCA_015709215.1 Bacteroidales bacterium | reverse complement strand
TTCAGTTTATCAATCATCAAATGAAACAGGCTCGCCGATCGACGATCTGGCAAAAAAGTCTGGCGCTTAATATGCTGCTCATTTTTGTAGCCTTTATCCTGCTCGCCGAAGCTATTGGGCTTTCGTTGCTGCTAGCCTTCAACTGGCACGAAATCACCAAAGAGTCAGAAGTGCTTACTTCCTTTTATCAGCTGGCTGCATGGTATTTTGTTGGCAGTTTTGTGATTCGGTTTTTTATGCAACAGCTTCCAGCCCTCGAAATAAGACATTATCAAAGCTTACCGATCAAAAAAAGTGCTTTGATCCACTTCATGCTGATCAAAGGAAAGTTCAACTTCTTCACTTTAATCAGTCTGATATTGTTTACACCTTTTGCCTTTAAGCAGGTTGGTTATTACGAGGGAACCGCTGCTGCCTGGATTTGGCTGGCCGGGATGATGTTTTTCGACCTCACCATCAATTATCTGGTTATTTGGCTTAAAAAACTCATGGTTACCAACCTCAAAACCGTAAGTTTGATTTTGGGATTGATTGGCTTACTGGCTTTTGGTGAGTATCTTGGCTGGTATTCCTACAGTGATTTTTTTGCTGCCATGATCGATACCATGGTTCAAAATAAAATACTCTGGTTCATTCCGCTTTTCACTTACCTTCTGGTTTATGCCATCAACTTTCGCTTTTTGAAGCAAAGGTTCTACCTGGAAGAAATCAGCAAAGCCGGATCAGACCACGCATTTGGAAGCAGTTTTGGATACTTGCAGCGTTTCGGTATCATCGGTGAAGTTATACTACTGGATATCAAACTCTTTTTAAGAAACAAACGCACAAAATCTATCCTTTTTCTCACGCTTATTTTCATGGCCTACGGTTTGCTTTTCTATCCCAACGAAGCATACACCAGCGATGAAGGCTTTATGATTTTTATCGGCATCGTCATCTCCGGATTTCTCATGATCAGCTATTTACAATACGCTTTTGCATACGAAGGAAGCTACTGGGATTTTTTGATCAGCTCGCGTATCCCTATGCGGCAATATATTCGCGCAAAGCTTTATTTGGCAACGGCTGTAGTAATTGTAGCCTGGTTCCTCACACTCCCTTACCTCTATTTTGGCAAAAATGTTTTGATAATCAACACAGCAACTGCCCTTTTCAACCTGGGAGCTCTGATTCCAATGGTTTTATTTTTTGCCACTTACAACAAAAAAGCCATGATGCTGAGCAAAGGGAGCGCTTTCAATTATCAGGGAACAAGCACGGTACAATGGCTGGTAATGCTCCCTGTTTTTGTGTTGCCTCTGTTGATTTATATGCCCTTTAAATGGTTTGGACAAGCTGAAACAGGTATATTTGTTTTGGGCGGTTTTGGTTTGCTAACATGGGCTCTCCGACCGGCTTTTGTCAAACTGATTGAGCATAACCTGATGGACCGAAAATATCAGATGGCCGAAGGATTCAGAGAAAAAAATTAAACCAAGAATATTATATTAAGATGATACAAATCAACGACTTAAAGAAATCATACAGCGGAACTACCGTATTAAATATTCCTACCTTATCCATTGAAAAAGGTGTCAATTTTGGTTTGGTAGGCAATAACGGCGCCGGAAAAACAACGCTATTCAGGTTGCTGCTCGATTTGATACGTGCCGATCAGGGCGAGGTATTCATAAATGGCGAAAATGTAGCAAAAAGTGAAGCCTGGAAGCATCTGTTAGGTTCTTACCTCGATCAGGGCTTCTTAATCGATTTTTTAAGTCCGGAGGAATATTTCAGCTTTGTCGGGAAAACAAAAGGCATGAGCACAGGCGATATTGAAGCCTTTTTGGAGAGCATGCAGGAATTTTTCAATGGAGAGGTGCTGGGCCGCAATAAGCTGATCCGCAACCTGTCGGCGGGCAACCAGCAAAAAACCGGTATTGCAGCAGCTATGATGGGCTACCCGAAGATTGTGGTGCTTGACGAACCTTTCAACAGCCTCGACCCCACCACACAGAGCCGACTGGTAAAGCTGATCAAAAAAACACAGGAAACCAGTGGTGTAACCTTCCTGATTTCGAGCCACGATTTAAATCATATTGCCGAAGTGTGCGATCGCATCGTGGTGCTTCGCGAAGGCGAGGTGGCGCAGGATATTATTACCGGGCAGGATACGCTGGAAACTCTAAAAGCTTATTTCGCAGTGTGATGCATTCTAATTCAAAAAACATTTTACTGCTGCTGTTCTTAATCTTCAGTAATGGCTTCGCACAGGCGCAGCAATATGAACTGAAAGGATTGGTAAAAGACAGCAAAACCCATGAAGCCCTTCCTTTTGTAAACATCGTGCTGAATGATGGGATTTTTGGAGGCACCACCGATATCGATGGCAAATTCCATCTAAAAAGCAGCAAACCTGTTTATCAACTCAGGATGAGTTATGTAGGCTATCAAACTTATGAGCAACATTTCGAAAGCCATCCAAAAACGCTCACTATCTATTTGACGGCTAAAAGCATTGATCTGCAGGAAGTAGTAGTGCGCCCGGGCATCAATCCGGCACATCGTATCATCGACAGCGTGTTGCTTTACAGCGAAAAAAACAATCCCGAGAAACTCTCTTCCTTTGCCTATACCTCTTATGACAAAATGGTGCTGACTATCGACACCCTGAATTATGTGCAAAAATCACCAGCCGACACCGTAGTTTCCGATACCAATCATAAAGCCCGTGAATTTTTGCGCCAACGCGATCTGTTTATGATGGAAACTATTACCGAGCGAAAATTCATGGCTCCCAACCGCAATTACGAAAACGTTTTGGCAACAAAGATTTCCGGTTTTCAGGATCCCATCTTTATCTTTTTGATGGCTCAAATTCAAAGCCGGAGTTTTTATCAGGAGACCATTCGTATCGCTGACAAAAACTACATCAACCCGATAAGCAAAGGCAGTAAACGTAAATATCTTTTTATCCTTGAACAGCAAAACATAGTGAATCAAAGCGATACACTCTATACTATTTCGTTCAGGCCGCTGCGCAACACCAATTTCGACGGCTTGAAAGGCGTGATGAATATCCGCTCGGATGGCTGGGCTATTCAAAACATTACCGCCAAGCCCGATCGTGAAGAAACAGGCTTCAGCATTGAGATACAACAGATGTACGAAAAAATTGAAGGCAGACAGTGGTTTCCGGTGCAGCTCAATACCAATATCCTACTCAGCAGTGCGGTGATGGCGGAGGCAGATCGCAATTATCCGTTGATTGGTATCGGAAAAAGTTATTTACGGGATATTCAACTGAATCCTGAGCTGGTTAAAAGACAGTTTTCGCATATCGATATTGAAGTTGCCACCGACGCTACCGAAAAAGATGCTGCCTTTTGGTTGCAGCACCGTATCGACAGCCTTAATGCACGCACCATTGAAACCTACCGCTTTATGGATTCTCTGGGCAAAGCCAACCAGTTTGACCGAATTGCCAAAAGCTTCGAATCGCTGATGACAGGGAAGATTCCCATTCAAAAAATAGATCTCGACCTCAATCAATTGATTCGTTTCAACGATTACGAAGGAATTTACCTGGGGCTGGGATTACAGACCAATGATAAGTTTTCGCGTAAGCTCAAGCTGGCAGGCTTTTGGGGCTATGGTTTTGGAGATCAGACAGCCAAATACGGCCTGAGGCTCAACACTTACTTCAACCGCACCCAAAGTACCGGCTTTTGGCTTGATTATCATTATAAAGCCGTTGAACGTGGAGGCTTTGCCCTGTTTGGAGAAATCGCAAATCCATGGTCACCCAACAATTACAGGCTTTTCTACATCAACAAAATGGATATGAGTCAGGCAGCGACAGCCGGATTTCATTTCAGGGCATTACGGCATTTCAACTGGAAAATTGCTTTGATATCAGAGCAAAAAACAGCTGTTGATGTATATCAGTTTACACAGGATGCAAAACTCGAAAACGAATTTCGTTTCACAAAGATTCAGCTCGAGAGCCGTTTTGCCTATAAGGAGAAATACATGCAAACTTCCCGCAATCTCATCTCTCTGGGGTCAGATTATCCTATTGTCTGGCTGCGCTACACCCATTTTTCAGATCAGCTGTTAGATGGCCAGTTTAAAGGAGCAAAACTGGAAATGAAAACCGAATATAGTTTTTTTACACCCTATTTTGGAACTACCAGCATTAGTTTGCTGGGTGGAATAGCCGATGAATCGCTTCCGGCAACAGAGCTTTTCAATGCGCCTGCCACTTACCGCGGGTTTGCACTCTATGCTCCCGAAAGCTTTGGCACCATGCGAACAAATGAGTTTCTTTCAGATCATTTTGGTGCTATATTTTTAACCCATAACTTTGGGAAGCTTTTAGTGCGAAATAATAAATTTGAACCCGAATTTGCGCTTGCCTTGAATGTTGGTCTTGGTAGCCTGGAAAATCCCGAGCCGCATAATGGAATAACTTTTAACACAATGGAACACGGCTTTTACGAAGGTGGACTATTGATTTACAATCTTTTCAAATTGCCAACCCTAAAAATTGGACTTGGAACATTTTATCGTTTCGGCCCTTATGGATACCACGAAGTGAGTAAGAACTTTGGATTTAAGTTTAGTCTGGAAGTGGGGCTTTGAGAGGCAGTTTGAGAGTTCACAGGTTTACGGGTTATGTGTTATCAGTGCTGACAAACTTTTCTGAAAATTTGATGAAGCAAAGTTGCTTAATACGGGCAGGCATCCAAAATGGGTTGCTGCTTTTGTGAAGAAAATAGCTTCGAGAACTTTTAACCGGAGCCTGTCTTAAGCCTGTTTACCATACCAGCACAGCCCTTTCGAACCAAAAGATACTTAACCCAAAGCTTATTGAACCCGTTGCTATTGAAGAATTTGCAAGCCACATTAAAGCTTGGAAACAAAGCAGAACGCACTATACAGAATACAGCTGACATGTTACAAGGTTTTTGACAATTTATCGGGATGAAAAACCAGAGGAAGATTACGGCAAAAAAAGTAAAGCACTTTATCAATGATGAAATACTAAAGCGTGGCTACAGTAAAACTTCTTAAAATCCGGCTCTTAGCACGCTCCAAAACTACTACCGCATTATTTACACTAGTGATCTGCAAGCCGAAGGCAATCCGAAAGCCAAACAAAAGCGCCCCTTACCAAAAGTGGTGTCAGAAGAGGAGTTTATATGGATTTACAAACTACGCAACAACAAGAAGCATCAAATCATTTTAAAACTTATAGATAGCTGTGGTTTACGTTGTGACGAAGTTTGTAGTTTAAAAAAAAAAGCTGTAACTATTGATAGGAAATTAATTTTTGCTAAAAACAATAGAAGCAAGTACCGTGCTATAAAACCGATTAAAAACTTATACAGGACATAAATGATTATCCGAATTGTGCCAGGCAGGGCGAATACTACATCAAGAAACAAAACAAAGGGAAATACTCCGGAACGAGCATAGCAAAGATACTGGAAAGACTTGCAGAAAAAGCTAACATAAAACGCAAGGTTACCCCACATCTGTTCAGGGATACTTTTGCCATGCACCATATGGAGAAGGACACTGAGCTTCAATTGATACAGGAAGCTTTGAGGCATGTCTCGGGCAAATCGACTGAAACATATACCCTTATCACCACCAAAGGATTTGAGAACATCGTAATTCCGATGGATGGTGTGGATATTTAAATATATGAGCATCAGGAATCATGAATATAGTGACAATGATTTTCTTCGTTTGCCACTTCCCTAAAGGGAGCGAAGAAAATCAAATCTCTTATTAAATACATGATGTAAATGATTAAAAAAAAGATAAAGAAACTATATTCAACAATCCCGATACTCCATTAAAATATTTGATACCTTTACAGGGCATAAACTTTTAAAAACCATGGAAGCAGCACTACATCCAAAGTGAATATATACGCAAAAGTGAGTATATTCACTCGATGTAGGCAAGGCGAGAAAAACGACACGGCATATGGATACAAATGATTTATCACAAGAAACATATACAGCGATTATTGATACGGCAGAGAGATTTCATCATGATTTGACTTTGCAATTCGGAGTGTTGGCGGGAGATTGCAAAACAGACAACGAATATCTTGATGAATCTGAATCAATGATTAAGGAATGGCTGACTGATTGGGATTTAGAAGAAGCAATTATGGATATTTTCTTTGATAATCCACCGAGTAAAAAGGATTTTAAAAAAATTCTTGATAGGTTATTGATAAACATCGAGAATGTAAGAAAGACTCCAATAGAAAAACGTAAATTTGACCTTTGGTAAACTGATAGAGAATGGATATATCAGAACAATATAAAGATTTGACAACCAAGATTAATGAGAATCTACCTTTAAGAGCATTTCCGGTAAGGGAGTTGGTGCAGATTTTTCGTAAAAAAGAACACCCAATTACCTTAAAGACAGAGTTGACTATTACGAGTGTTCATAATAGCGGAGATATTTCTGGGATAATGTGTACAGTTGAATTAGTTGATGGATATAAAATGGCTTGTGCATTGACACATTTAATTTTTTCAAGGACAGTTACACTTTATTCTGAGATTGCTGATTATCAAAAGAAACGAGAGAGAAGAATAAAACAATTAAATTTGACTGAATTGAATTGAAAAACACCCAGCTTACAACACACAATGTAAAACAGTTGGGATTCAGTGGTTTGCGAGGCTTTGGTTCCCGCTTCAACTTTTTCCTAGGTTGATAGGAACGCAGCCCGAAAACCCAAACGTTTCATATTGTCAAACGTTTTATAGGCTTTGGTAAAGAAAAGAAGTATAACAACTTAAAAAAATAAATTATGAAAAAATCAGTACTATTTCTAATATTTATTTTGCAGTTGACAATTGTAAAAGGACAACAGTATTTTCCATTTCCAGATTCTGGTGCAATATGGAACAATGCTCATTTTAGTTATCCACAGCAAGACACAATGTATAGTCAATTTGGCATAATCGGTGATACTATATTTGATTTGACCCTATATCACAAATTGTATTTACTAAATGACACTTCATTAGACCCTTCAAATGCTACATATGTAGGTGCTTTTAGAGAAGAATCCAAGAAAATATTTTTCCGTTATAATTATTGTCAGCATGAAATACTTTTGTACGACTTCACAAAACAAGTTGGTGATTCGATCCACTCTTTATTCAGTGAATTTGAAATTTTATCTTGTGACTCTATCACGTCTTACGATGGAATAATAGCCAATATTGATTCAACTTTAATTAATGGCTCTTACCGGAAGATTTATCATATTGATCCATGGTATCCAGACTGGATTGAAGGAATTGGGAGTCTTGCCGGACTTTTGAACCCTATTCCACCTCAGATTACGGGTTTTGATACCTGGGACCTTGTATGTTTTAAGAAGAATGAAGATGTGTTGTACATGAATCCAAATTATAACACTTGTTTTCCATTAATTGTGGGGATAAATGAAAACAACCTTACTTCAAATTCTGTAATAAAAATTTATCCAAATCCGGTAAGTGACATAAGTACGTTTGAAATTTCAGGAAACGAATTTAAGTATTTGACTTTTTATAATAATTTTGGACAAGTACTTAATCGTTTTGAAATTTCAAATCAAAAAACCATCCAACTGAATAAAGATGACTTTACCTCAGGATTGATTTTATACAAAATAGAAACAACAGGAGGACAATACATGACGGGAAAAATAATTATCGAATAAAACCACAGCCTTTAACAAAGCATATACTTTATGACGGTTTACGGTCTGAATATAAACATTTTAGTTCCAATATAAATCATCG
>JACCQN010000024.1:0-44881 GCA_015709215.1 Bacteroidales bacterium | reverse complement strand
TAGGCAGAAAGAGTTGTCTTTTGAAATCCGCAACAAAGCATATGCTACCCGTTATTGTGCATTAAAAAAGAAAGCTATGAAGAAAAATTTTACTTTAATTGCCGTTCTTGTTTCATTTTTAGTACAAGGACAAACATGGATTGACAGTGGTGCCAAATGGTACTATTATTGGTCAGGAAACATGCCAGGCTTCGACAAAATTGAATATGTTGGCGATACGATAGTTCAAAATAAGAACATTCAAAAACTTGAAATTACAAGTTATATGTTTGCCCCATTAGAACTTGGTGGAGAGTTAATTAATACCTGGTACAACTATCAATATGCTTATATTAGCGGCGACACAGTTTTTTATCTTGTAAATGACCAATTTCACATTCTATATAATTTCGCAGCCGAAATTGGTGAAAGCTGGAATCTCGGGGTTGATACAAATGATTTTTTGTGCGGGCCATCCATCGTAGAAGTTCAATCCAAGGGAAGTTCAATAATTCATGGCGATACTTTGGAGTGGATATCAGTGATTACCTTGCCGGGTTCGAGTGTGGGTTTAGCTGGGAAAATATATAAAAGGTTTGGTGCTACCGATGATTACCTTTTCCCTACACCCAGAAATTGTGACCCTGACATGGTTATAGAGTTTTTTGATTATACATTTTCTTGTTTCCAAGATGACACTTTTCCACTTCTCAATGTTACTGAAAAGGATTGTGATTATTTACTCTACACCCAATTAAGCGAAGTTGAACAGCCAGACAAAGTTGTTTCAATCTTCCCCAATCCTTCAAGCAATAAATTAACGATACAATTGCTAAAACCAAACAAAAAAATTAATTCTATTCAAATTATTGATTTGCAGGGTAGAACATTAAAGTCTTTAAATCAGAGAGAAATTGACAATTCAGACCTACCAAATGGTATTTATTTCTTATGGATTAACTTTGAGAATAATGAAAAAATCATTAAGAAAATTATTAAGAATTAACGCATACTCAAAATGCATAATACTTTATGGCGGTTTACGGTCTGAATATGAACATTTTAGTTCCAATATAAATCATCGTAGGCAGAAAGAGTTGTCTTTTGAAATCCGCAACAAAGCATATGCTACCCGTTATGCACAATATAAATAAAATGAAAACACTCAGACTAATTTCTATTTTGATACTTCTCTTCGGTTTGACACAAGGCTGCAAGACGCTAAAAATTGGAAAAGGAAATAAAGAAAGCTTCAAAACACAATTGATAGTATTTCAAACTGGTAATGAAATCAATATCGACAAACCCATAATGACGATTGAAATTGCCAGAAAAGAGTTTTCATTAAGGTTTTACAATAAGAAGTACGATTCAGAGAACAATAAATTCTATTCAGCTCAAATTGCGGCTTTTACTGATAAATCTGAATTTGATAAAATAAAATCAGGTTTGTCAAAGTCAGACTTGCCTTGCTTTGAACCAGGCTCAGGGATGGCACCAGACAGAAGCGGTAAGTACGAAACCTTAATATTCAATAATAGGGGGCACCACTATGCACCATACGAAAATTCAGAGAGCAAGAGAGTAACCCTTTTAAGAGAATCAGACGGACTATTTGAGCTTGAATTTGAAATCAATGCCCTATACTACAACAATAAAGAAGTTAAAATGACTGATACTGAATTGACAGAGTTTTATATAGCATTCCTGATTGATAAGAACCTGAACGAAATAATTGACAAAGGAGAATTGAATAAGCTAATCATTAAAATAATATAAAGCGCATAATAATGGGTATAAAACATAGGGCAGACAGTGATTTCCGCAAGTTACAGCTTCGTTGCAAGCTTTGTCTCTTTGGACTAGTAAACAGCTTCGAAATGCCCTACGTTTCTTAGTGCCAACCGTCGGAATTGCAATGAACACAAAGACAAGAAAACATGAAAAGATTAAGCATTTTTTTGATTGGGATTTTATACTCATTATTAACTTATAGCCAGGACTATGTTCCTTTTCCAGACTCAAATGCAATATGGAATAGTAAATATGGTGGTTATTATGGAACGCCAATAGTTAGATTTGGACTAAATGGTGACACAATAATAAATTCTCATGTATCTAAGTACATGACAAAAATTTACAACAATTTCTAAATCCATCTAAATCATTTGAAAACAAGACCTTTGCGAGATAAGTCAACCCATACTTGAATAGACTTTTGGCGCTGCGCCCATGCTTTTTTAATCTTGATGGGTAGTATCTTGTCCAGATAGATGCCAGCTTTGTATGCCCAAACAAAAGCTACCATAACCAACGCAAGTAGTTTTGCAACACAATCCAAATGTGTCAAATGCGTGGCTTCAAGATTAAACCCGCTCGTTTTTAGAGCCCTGAAAGCCGTTTCAATTTGCCATCTTTCTTTATAGATTTCCTGAGCCTGATGGGGCTTATTAAACGATACAATGATTTGTAACTCAGGCTCACCTTTTTTTGTTCTTTACTTTTGAACCCGACAGGTAGCAAAGCTGACCTTTGATCTCGACAATGCCATTATAGCAATCCGTTTGATTATTTTTTAGGTGCCCGAAAAGCCATGATGCTCTTACACGATGTCCATTCTTAGGAATTGTAACCCAGAAATTTTCACGAATGCGTATATGATACCTTATACCATTGATATTGAGATAGTCAATCCAGTGTTTGCCGACAAACGCTCTATCTGCAAGCAGACAATCAATTGTTTGAAGTCCGAACAAATCAATGTATCGCTGCATTAGTTTGATTCGTTCAGTTGTAGAAGAGTTCCCAGCCTTTGGCATCATAGTAAAAAGTACTGGAAAGGCTACTCCTTGATAAACTATAGCAAGTGCTAAAATGTTTATATCCTTACGGCCAAACTTCCAGTTGGTTCTATCCAATGACAAGCGATAAGGAGGCTTATGAGGCAGCAGGCTGAAAACCAATCGGGCTATAAGATTTGTATCAAGCACGTAATCTGCCATAAATCGCTGTATCCTCCTTAGCGAAGAATCACTGCTTGCCTGCGTTTCAAAACTTACAGCCAGCTTCTCAAAACAAACTGTTTGCACTTTGCATAGGGCACTAATAAATAAGCCAAAGAACTTTATTCGGGCTAAATTCATGTTTTGCCCAAAAATTTCAATAAGTGTTGAAACTAAAACACTATTTTTACTCTCGATACTGGTATTCGTGTGTCTTGAAGTCATACGTCGAAATATTTCTTTCAAGATACTGAATGCCAGTATTTTAAATAATATTTTGTAAATTAATTATCAAAAAGTTATTAACATATTTAGCTTATATTCAATTGGTTATAATTTTTGTCATGTACCAAACTATTTGAAATTAAAAATGCAGGCTTTGTCATAGCGTAAAAAACTGTTTGTTTGAAGGCTGGATTATATACTTTTCAGTACAGCGGCGTATTTACAGATAATTGTTCAGGATTTTGAAAAATTTTGGATATAAAAAAGTTAGGGCGGGCATTTATAGCGTCATTCTTACACAAAGGTACAAGTAAAAATGTCGCTCAGATTTCAGAAACAATTCTAAATCCAAATTTCCTACCTTTGCCAATCAAAATTTTGCATTGTGGACATCATAGATAAACTAGAAACCATTCGCCGTCGCTGGGAGGAAATGAGTGAGCAACTCAACGATCCTGAGGTGATGTCGGATATGAAACGTTATGTGAAGCTGAACAAGGATTATAAAGATTTGGAACCAGTTGTTCAGACTTTTAGGCAATACAAAAATGTGGTCGCAAATATTGAAAACGCCCGCGAAATCATCAAAAAAGAGAAAGATGAAGATTTTAGGGAAATGGCACGTGAAGAATTGGAAAGCTATCTGGATGAAAAGGAGAAGCTGGAGGAAGAAATACGTATTATGCTCATTCCCAAAGACCCACAGGACAGTAAAAACGCTGTGGTAGAGATAAGAGCCGGTACGGGAGGCGACGAAGCCAGTATTTTTGCCGGAGACCTCTATCGGATGTACATGAAATACTGCGAAACCAAAGGTTGGAAAACTGAAATCGTTGATATGAACGAAGGCACCGTAGGCGGTTTCAAGGAGGTGGTTTTCAACGTTATTGGTGATAATGCCTATGGCATCTTGAAATTTGAATCGGGTGTACATCGTGTTCAGCGCGTGCCCAAAACAGAAACACAGGGGCGCGTACACACTTCTGCAGCTTCAGTTGTAGTACTTCCGGAAGCAGAAGAATTTGATATTGAACTGCACGATAAAGACATCCGAAAGGACACTTATTGTTCGTCTGGCCCTGGTGGTCAGTCTGTTAATACTACCTATTCAGCCATTAGGCTTACACATATTCCCAGTGGCATAGTGGTGACTTGTCAGGATGAGAAATCACAAATCAAAAACCTGGCTAAGGCCATGAAAGTATTGCGAACCAGGCTTTTCGAAGTGGAATACAGCAAATACCTCGAAGAGATTTCGTCCAAGCGAAAAACCATGGTTTCAACCGGCGACCGCTCTGCAAAAATCCGCACATACAACTGGCCGCAAGGTCGCGTGACAGATCATCGTATCAACCTCACACTCTACAATTTAAACGCTATCATTGATGGCGATCTCGATGAACTGATTGAGAAATTACAAATTGCCGAAAATGCCGAGCGTTTGAAAACTGAACTTGTTAATTAAAGCATGACAAAAGCTGATATCATCGCTCAAATCAAACGTAAACGCTCCTTCCTTTGTGTAGGACTGGATACGGATATCAAAAAAATTCCCGATCATCTTCAAAAGAGTAATGATGCTGTTTTTCAGTTCAATAAACACATTATTGATGCCACAGCAAAATATTGTGTTGCCTACAAACCCAACACTGCTTTTTATGAAAGTGAAGGCCTGGAAGGCTGGGAAAATCTGGAAAAAACAATCCATTACATCAAAACAAATTATCCCCAGCATCTGGTGATTGCCGATGCCAAAAGAGGTGATATTGGGAATACTTCTAAACGCTATGCCAAAGCCTTTTTTGAAAAACTTAATGCCGATGCCATTACCGTTGCACCCTATATGGGATTTGATTCGGTAGAGCCATTTCTGGGCTTCGACAACAAATGGGTGATTCTACTAAGCTTGACTTCCAATAGTGGGTCTGAAGATTTCCAGCAATTAAGTTTGAAAGATGGTCATTCGCTTTTTGAAACCGTTGTACAGAAAGCTACTACATGGGCTGCCAGCAATCAGCTGATGTTTGTTACGGGAGCTACTAAACCAGAAATGATAAGCAAAATCAGAGCTTTAGCACCAGATTATTTCTTTCTTGTCCCAGGTGTAGGCGCCCAGGGCGGCAATCTGGATGCTGTTGCCGAAGCCGGCCTGAACAATCTAATTGGCTTGCTTGTAAACGCTTCTAGAAGCATCCTTTATGCTTCATCAGGAGAAGATTTTGCCACAGCCGCAGCCGATGAAGCCTCACGACTTCAAAAGCAAATGGAAATAATTTTGATAAAACATCAGCTTATTTAAAAAACAAACGCCTTACAATAAAACAGCAAGGCGTTTATTATCAATTGAATACAACTCATATTCCTTCCAGAACAGTTGTCCAACCGTGTTTGTCTTCAAGCTCCCCTTCTTGTATTCCTCTTAGGGTTGCATAAAGTTTAGTTGAATAAGGACCGGCAACATCACCATAATAATATTCCTTCTTAGTCTCTCTGTCCACAATTTTCCTGATAGGTGAAATAATGGCAGCAGTACCACAAGCACCGGCTTCTTCAAAAGTTTCCAGCTCTTCGAGTGGCACAGGCCTGCGCTCAACCTTTAGTCCGATATCTTCAGAAATCACTTCAAGGCTCTTGTTTGTGATTGAAGGCAAAATTGTGCATGATTTTGGAGTGATATACTTACCATCCTTAATCCCAAAGAAGTTGGCCGGCCCCGCCTCATCAATAAATTTCTTTTCGCGGGCATCCAAAAACAGTACTGAGCTATAGCCATCTTTGTGCGCACGGTCAGCAGGTCGCAAACTGGCAGCATAATTACCACCAACTTTAATATGCCCGGTTCCCTGAGGAGCTGCACGATCGTAATCATGCACAAGTTCAACAGTCACAGGATTGAAGCCTTCCTTGAAGTAAGGACCAACTGGCGTAACAAACACTACAAACATGTATTCGGTAGCTGGTTTTACTCCCACCTGCGCTCCTGAACCAAACAGCAATGGCCTGATATACAGCGAAGCGCCTGTGCCATAAGGCGGAATAAACCGAGCATTCAGTCGAACTGCCTTATCAATAGCAGCAAAAAACAATTCCTCCGGCACCTTTTCCATCATGATGCCGGAAGCTGACATCCGCATCCTTTTGGCATTGTCTTCCCAACGAAATAAACGTGCTTTTCCATCTTTTCCGCGGTAAGCTTTCATCCCTTCAAAGGCTTCCTGCCCATAATGCAAAGCTGTGGCAGCCATATGAATGCTGATGTATTCGGAAGAACTTACTTCCAGCTCGCCCCATTTGCCGTTACGAAAATAACAGCGAACATTGTAATCCGTTGGATAGTACCCAAATGGAAGATTTTTCCAATCAATATTTTCCATAACTCTTAGCGTTAATAAATATTTTTAATGCGACTAAATTACAAATATTTTTAGTGCCGACATGCTAATTTGTTACAGAAAAAACATTAGGAATTATTTATTTGGCCTTTTTAAATTCACCAGTAATTATTTGTAGAAATTTTCAATTGCCTCAAACACCTCAATTTGCTCCACCTCTTTTTCTAAGCAATTCCTTAGAGCCCCCAACCAAATTCCAGAGCCAGCCAACCAAACAAAGCGGCAAAAATCAATGCTGGCAACAGGTTTAGCATTTTTATCTGTGCAATTTTCAAGATATTCAAACCCAGACCAATAAGCAAAACACCACCAACAGCAGAAATTTCAGTAATTAAACTCTCCGGAAAAAATGTTCCAAACCAAAAAGCCAGCAAGGTAAGCCCAGCCTGATAAACAAACAGCGGCACTGCCGAAAACATCACCCCAATACCCAGCCCGGAAGCCAATGCAACAGATGAAATGCCGTCCATCACCGATTTGAGGTAATACAAATCTGGTTTGCCTCCCATGCCCTCTTCAATGGCTCCCAAAACCGTCATCGAACCCATACAATACAGCAAAAAAGCAGTAAGCAATCCTTCGTTGAATCGCGCACTACCAATGCGTAGTTTTTTAGCCAGTCGACTCGCCAGTCCGTCAAAAAAGGCTTCCAATTTCAGCAATTCGCCAAAAAGTGCTCCGGTTATCAGGCTCAGTACGATAAGCATCCACATTTGACCCTCCAGAGCCATTTTAATGCCCAAAGACAGAGTAAACAAACCGATGGCCTGAAAAAGAATATCCACAAAACGCCGGGGCAATCGGGCGTGAAATAGCAATCCAAGCGCACTACCAGCCAGCACTGCAAGCACATTGACAATTGTTCCGGTGATGATCATAGCTTTGTTAAAATGGTGTTATTCCGAGTGCTTTTTCCAAAAAATGTTCCCGAATACCATACTCCTTTTTCAGGGCACTGATACGATTAGCTATTGCAGCTTTGTCTGGTTCACTGTTCGATTTCACGCCGGTGAGCAAGAGGTTTTTCGGGCTGTGTTCCAGTTCCACAAACTCCATAATCTGGCTTTTGTAGCCATGATATTCCATAATGAGCGCGCGCAGGGTGTCGGTAAGGATCTCGGCCTGGCGTTCCATTAAAATACCAAACTGTAAGGCAGGATGTTGTTCGGGAGATGCGCTTATCTCTTTGCGGATTTGCTTGTGGCAGCAGGGTGCACAAACAATCAGTTTTGCTTCAGCTTTTATCCCGGCTGCAATGGCATCATCGGTTGCAGTATCGCATGCGTGAAGCGCAATCAACACATCCAATTGACTGATGGGATAATCCGAAATGCTTCCGGAATCAAATTTCAGGCCTGCAAGATTGGACGCTCTGGCAATATGATTGGTTTTGTTCACCAAATCCGTGCGCATTTCAACTCCTGTAATAGTAACATTTTGATTTCCTTGATTGGTAAGGTACTCGTGCAATCCAAAAGTAAGGTAGCCCTTACCAGCGCCCATATCCAAAATCGTGAGTGATTTGTCCTTTTGAAAAAGTTTTAGCAGCGGCGCCAAAATTTCCACATAGCGGTTGATCTGTTTAAATTTATGCTGCATAGAAGGCAACACCCTGCCTTCGCGATCTGTGAGCCCGAGCCCAAACCACCAGGGTGCAGCCGGATCGAGCAAACGCTTTTTCTGCCTGTCGTGCTTCATATCAGGCAATTCACGCTTTTGCACTTCACGGGTTTTGAGTTTCATCTTTCCGCTGGTGAAAATTGTCAGGCCAATATCCTGCTGCAAGCCAAACAAATCAGCCTGCAGAAAATGTGATTCCAGTAAGGCCTTTACCGTTGCAACAGCTTGATCTGCCGACAGGTTTTTCACCTCATGCCGACTTTGATATTTATATTCAAACGTAAAGAAATCTCCGGATTTTAGTCTCACCGGTTTCACATAAACATTACGCAAATCGTCAGATTTTCGGCGGAGCTTACTCAGCGTGAGCTTTACAAGCTTGGCTTGCCTCATCACAGAGTCAAAGGCTTCAAGAAACTGATTGAGTTTGTCATCCATGGCATCCTATCTTGTCGCAAAGGTACAACCTTAATTCACAATACTTCACGCAATGAAGTCAAAATGTCAGCCTGCCAGATGATGGCACGGCCTTTGTAAACACTCTCCCAAACTAAAAACAAGAGAACAATGCAAAAAGGTACAATTGATGTAAAAACCGAAAACATTTTTCCGATCATTAAGAAATTCCTGTATTCTGATCATGAAATATTTCTGCGTGAGCTGGTGAGCAATGCCGTCGATGCCACTCAAAAGCTTAAAACATTGGCCTCATCAGGGGAATATCACGGAGAGCTGGGCGACCTGACCATTCAGGTGGAGCTCGATAAGAAAGCTAAAACGCTTACCATCCGCGATCGTGGCATTGGTATGAACCAGGAGGAGGTGGAAAAATATATTAACCAGATCGCCTTTTCGAGTGCCGAAGAATTTGTGAATAAATTCAAAACCAAAACAGAAGCCGAAGCCAATGCTATTATTGGTCATTTTGGATTGGGTTTTTATTCCAGCTTTATGGTTTCTGAAAAAGTGGAGCTTTTCTCGAAAACATACAAAACAGAAGGCGATACCGATGCCGTGAAATGGGAATGCGATGGCAGCCCCTCCTATACCATCGAAAAGAGCAGCAAAAATGAACGCGGAACAGCCGTGGTACTACACATCGACAAAGACAACGAAGATTTCCTGGAGGAATATAAAATCAAGGAACTGCTGGATAAATACTGCAAATTCCTTCCGGTTCCCATTCAGTTTGGTACTGAAAAAACAGAGGAACCCATCGAGGGCGAAAAAGATAAAGACGGCAATCCAAAGACCAAAACAGTTGAGAAGCCCCGTATCATCAACAACACCGCGCCTTTGTGGAAAAAAGCTCCGGTAGATATCAAAGACGAGGAATACAAAGCATTCTATCGCGAGCTTTATCCGCTCAACTTTGATGAGCCCCTTTTCCATATCCATCTTAATGTGGATTACCCCTTCAATCTGACAGGAATTTTGTACTTTCCGAAAATAAAAAGCAATTACGAATTGCAACGAAATAAGATACAACTCTATAGCAACCAGGTATTTGTAACAGACTCAGTGGAAGGCATTGTGCCTGATTTTCTTACCCTGCTGCATGGCGTGATTGATTCGCCCGACATCCCCCTTAATGTGAGCCGGTCGTTCCTGCAAAGCGATCAAAATGTGAAGAAAATCTCTGGTTATATCACTAAAAAGGTTGCGGATAAACTGGAAGAACTCTTTAAAAAAGACAGGGAAGCTTTTGAGAAAAAATGGGATGATATCAAAATTTTTATCCAGTATGGCATGATCTCCGATCCCAAATTTTACGAAAGAGCCGAAAAATTTGTGTTATTCAAAAATACCGACAGCAAATATTTCACTCCCGAAGAGTATAAAACGCATATTGAAACCAATCAAAAAGACAAAGACAAAAAGCTTATCTATCTGTATGCCAACAATATGGACGAGCAATTCAGCTATATCGAAGCTGCCAAGGAACGAGGCTATGATGTGTTGTTGATGGACGGGATTTTAGATAGCCACTTTATCAACACCATGGAACAAAAGCTTGCCGACAGCAGCTTTACCCGCGTGGATGCCAACACTATCGACAAGCTGATCGTGAAAGAAGAAGATGCACTTCCTTCAAAACTAGACGACAAGCAGAAAGAAAGTCTTAAAACTGTTTTTGAGCAGTTGATTGACAAAAAAATGTTTGATGTAAATTTTGAAAGCCGCAGCGAAACCGATTCACCGGTGGTTATCACGCAAAACGAATTCATGCGACGCATGAAAGAGATGAATGCTGTGGGTGGCGGTGGCATGATGGGATTAGGCGATCTGCCGGATTCCTATTCACTGGTGGTAAACACCAATCACCCGCTTATTGCTTCATTGCCCGAAAAAGATGAAGCTGAACAACAAAAAACCATCAGTCAGCTTTACGACCTGGCACGCCTCTCGAAAAACCTGCTCAAGGGCAAAGCACTCAACGACTTCGTGAAAAGGAGTTTGGAGATTATACAATAGTATTATCACATTACTCTAGTCTATTTTTTAGCCCTGACAAAGTTTTTAAAAGCCTGTCAGGGCTAAATTATTTTCCTACCACACCACCAGCTTCTCCACGTACCACCTTTCTCCATCCCACAGTCTCACCAAATACAAGCCTTTGGGCAGATGTGCCACATCAATCTTGTGAAAATGACTGCTTGGCTTTGCTTTGTGTAGCAGCTTGCCAGCGGGGCTGTAGAGCTCTATTTGTGCTTGTGCGAGGGCTGCATTTTCGGGTAGTTGCAGCCAGCTTTGGGTGGTGGTGGGGTTGGGGTACAGCAGCAGGCTTTGCGCTATGGCCGGCTGTTCGCTGCTGCCCACTACCGTGGTGTCGCGAATCTGGATAAGCCAGATGTCGTAGTTTCCGGTATATGTCATACAATCAATATCGCCACTGTTTCCATTATGTGTTAATGTAGCTGCTATGACGTAACTCCCTTCTCCCATATCTAACACACCGCTCCAGTCCAGCCGCTCATAGCCAAGACCTCCAATACATTTCTGCCACAGCAGGTCGCCGCTGGCATTGATTTTAAAAACCCAAATATCAGATCCAACACCATGTGGATTGTGTTTGCCCGACACATCTCCGTTGTTCGATTCGGTTTCGGCTATTACGATATAGCCTCCATCGCCGGTGGGGAATATGCTGTTGGGTACATCACGGGCTGTGCCACCATAGCACTTGTGCCAAAGGATATTGCCTTCGAAATCGAGTTTGGCCAGCCATACATCCGGATAAGGGTGACCCTGAGAATCATAGCCATAGTGATAGCCCGAACCCGTCATATCACCATCGGCTGAATATACATTGCAGGCCATTAAATAACCATCTTCTACCTCAATTATATCCTTAACCGATTCATCTCTACTTCCTCCAATACACTGCTGCCATTGGATATTGGCCATGGAATCAATTTTGAACAGGACAATATCAGAATAATCCAAATTATAAGGCTGGCAGTTAATGTTTCCGCCGGAAGTGGGCATGGAGCCCGTAGCAACCAGAAAGCCCCTGTCGGAGGTTTGAATGACTGCACTGGGAAAATCGAGACCTGCTGTGCCAATGCTAAAGTCCCACAGCTTATTGCCAAGGCTGTCGGTGCGCAACAGCCAGGTGTCTGCCATGCCATAGTAGTTGCTGATGTCGCCATCTTCGCTGCACGTATAGCCCAAACTGGCCATGCCTCCGTCATGCGTGAGACAGGCATCCCAGCCTTCATCATAGCAGGTGCCCCCATAGACAGTATCCCAGATAATATCACCGATTCCATTTATTTTCATAATCCAAAAGTTGGAATATCCACCAGGATAAGGACTATTTGATAAATCGCCATCCGAAGAAGCTGAAATTGCATAAACATAATAGCAGTCATTTCCAGCCGGAAAAATTCTATAAGGACGGTCGTCCCCGGAACCACCATATAGTCTTTCCCAAATCGGTTGTCCTTCGGGTCCTGTGCGAATTAGCATCATAGCCATTCCCATATCATTGCCATATTTTTCAGCAGCAATAATATATCCATCACCGGTAGCGCAAACATCATATACTTCTTCCCTGTAGGGTGTGCCAAAACAGGCCTGCCATTCTAAGCTAACAGGCTGTGTGTTTGCTGTTTGCAATAAGATACTTAATAGTGAAAGGATAAGTAGATTTTTCATAACGCATAGATTTGATCAGCAGCAGGCAGCCCGGGCTGCCTGCTGCTGATAAATGGTTTATTTTACTACCAGTTTGCCCGATTGTGTAAGTCCGGCTGCTTTCAGGGAATATACATATTGCCCGGCTGGCCATTGGCGAGTGTCAGCCAGTTGCTGACCCATGCTGCCTTGCAGGGTGTAGGTGGCAATGGTTTTGCCTGCTGCATCGGTGATTTCGAGCAGGGCTGTTTCGGTGCCTTCGGGCAGGGTATAGTCAAAGGCTGCCCAATCGCCTGCAGGATTGGGTTTGGCACTTATGCTCATGCCATAGTGTACGGCAAGCCGGTTTAGGTCATCTGCTGCACTGTTTTTGTAGGATGCCTCGTCGGCGATGGGCAGGCAGCGCTCGAATCCGGCTCCATAAAATAACTCAAGCACACTTTTGGCCATGGCTGCTGAAGTGGCTGTTTCAGATGCGGCTATTTCGGTCAGCTGCTGCTGTTCGCCTGTAGTGAGCTGGGCCATCGTGCGGACGCTGTTTTTCAGGTTTTGCTGCAATTGCAACAGGCTCATATACTGGTTGTGGTCGAGCAGTTGTTCGTCTTGCAGCTTATAGGCTACAGGCAGTGTTTCGGCCAGTGCCAGTGCGGTACTGTAATCGCCCTGATGGACGTAGCTAGCGATGAGCTGTTTCTCGGCTTCCAGGCCGCCCAGGTTGGTCAGCCAAAGCTGCAGTTGGTTCATATCCAGCTCATCGGGATTGGCTGCCATGATATCAAAAATTGCTGATTCGCTGAACATATCGGTGCGGTCGGCTGCCAGTTTGAGTACTTCGGTACTCAGGTAGGGTGAATCGCCAAGGAGTTTAGAGCGTATTTCCCACATCTGTGAAGGCTGGGCTGTTGAAACATCAAATAAAGTCTCTTCGGTGTTGCCTCCATCTAACAGATTGTCGTACAGGGTTTTTACGCCTTGATAGTCGTAGGTTGACTGGGCAAAGGCTGTTTCGGCTTCTAAAAGTTCGGTAGCTTCCATCACAACAGATCGCTCCGGCGTATCACTTCCGTAATGTGAGGGACAACTGCCGGTTGTGCTTATTGGTATGGGAACTACATCGCCTTCAATATAAACGGGTTCGTGTCCCGGGCAACTTTGACAATAATAATAGTCAATAAAGTTTTCCGTTTCATTGTAGAAATGCCAGGTGGCTCCCGATGCCGAAAAAGTGTTGCGAGCGGGCAGGGTAAAGGCTCCCTGCTTAGATTGGATGCCATTGGTTAGCATTTCAGGGTTTCCTGTAACATAAAAATCAGCCCAGTTGCTGGTGTTGGTGTTGCAGAGGTATTCTACGCCATGATACAACTCATCAAACCAATTACGCCCATAGGCATAGTTTCCGGCGGTGAGGCCTGTAAACTCGTTGCGGTAAACATCGGCAATGGCGTTGCAATCGAACACACCAATACCGATATAATTGGAAAGTGGGGCGCCTTGCTGCTTAAAGAACTGGTTGTCTTCGATGGTGAAGCCGTTTGCTGCCTGCATAAAAATGCCATAGGTGCATAGCTCCCAGTTGTACTGGTTTTTGGCTGCATGAAACTCCGAGTTGAGGATGATAGCATTATTCACATTGTTCGATAATACACCGATGGTGTTGCCATTGAACTGTGCACGGTTGATGTAATAGGTGTAAGGCGAATTCATGGCTGCAGCATAGATTCCCACCCTGAAGTCGTTGAAGGTGGAGTGGTCGTAGCTGCTGCAGGGCTGGTAGTTGTCGTTGCAGGGGGCATCCACCCTAAAGCCAGCGCTGTAAGCGGCAATGGCCTGGTTGTAGTCTGAAACATTCTGTGCATCGGGCGAAAGGCTGAAATCGCAGCCATTGAAACGCAAGCCGTTTACAAGGCTGAGATCGACATGCTTAAAGAAGGTTTCGTGGCCGGGATAATCGGCATTGATTTCAAAAGTACAATTGGTAAAGGAAGCATTGTAGGCCATCTCGTCATAGTTCACCGGATGGAAGTTACGGTATTGCAGGGCATGCACAGCACGCACATTGTTGATAAAATTACTATTGGTGGCATGCACGATACCGCCGGTTTTGCTGTAATCGCCATCTTTCCAAAGGTCAACAGCCACAATGGCATTTTCTATGGTGGCATTGTTGAGCACCAGCCGCCCCTGCTGGTAGTTGCCATTGGCATCGGGCCACTGGTGGGCGCTGCTGTTGCCCTGGATTTGGATGCCTTGCCAGGGTTGGCCGCATTTATTCGCAATTACTCCATTATCAACTTCCAGGATTGCACCCTCTTCAACAACTACTACAGCGTTAGCCGGCATACTTAAAAAGCCTTTTATAGTTAATTTTCCTCCTGTCTTAATTTTTAGACTTGTATGTAAGGCTTTATCATTTTCCCAAACAATATCTTCACCAGCATTAATCTCAAAAAACAATGTATTATCAAAAGGCATCAGATCAGCTTCCCAGATTGATCTTCCAAATGTTGCAGCCCGAAGCTTACTTTGGCAATAGTTTATTTTTAATTCCATTACTCTTACATGAGGGAAATCACCATATCTGTCCCAATTTGTCATTGATGCATCTTTATAAAATATACCAACATCAGTGCCAACATATAAAACATCGTTACTACCATATTGATATACAATGCTGTTAACAGGTAAATCAGGCAGGCTGTTATTTGGGTCAGCATTTTCCCAGGTATCCCCTCCATCATTGGACAATGCTACTCTCATATCAATATTATTGTACCCTATTAATGAAACCCAAACCTTGTCAGGTTGTTCAGGATGCACAGCAATCCCTGATATGAGTGGAAAAGTTCCATTTGTGCCAGGATAAGTCATTTCTATGTAGGCATCTTCATCTGAATAATATTGGCCATTTGTTAATCCTCCAATGGATGTTTTAGCAAAAATCGGTTCTAACCAATACCCTGATGGATTTTCAGCATGAAAAACGACATTACCATTGGTTAAATACTGATAATCTGGTTGTAGATAGCAAAAACCGAACTCAGTAAGCTGACGCCTCCAGAGAGGCGGAATAATTTTCCCAATATCTGAATCAACTTCCCACAAATGATCCGGATCATTATTATACGGAATTGGTTCTGCGAGTTTCCTTCTATACAATTCTGAAAAAGTAAAAAAATCATGATTGGTATTTGGAGGAGACTTCACCTGAAATGTTTTTGTAACTTTTGTCTGTAATGTTACAGAAGGAATATCGTAAGGTTTTAGGACAGATTCAGATGAACTTGTTAAATTTAATATGCTATGCCTATATAAGTTTGCATCTCCGAGTGATCCAAAAAAATACATATCATTTGATTTGGCTGTTTTTGCTGAATAGCTATCACCTATAGTACTACCTACTGCAAGCCATTCTCCTTCTTTATAAATATCACAATAATGGTCTTGCTTAGCTGCAACGATTATATCCTCATGGAACTCGGAGTCGTCAAAAGACCACAATAATAGATTAGCCAGTCCATTGTTCTTCTTCACCCATATAGGCTCGTCTTGTGGGGATGTGTTTCCAACGCTAATACCTCCATGATGTCCATAAAACAATAAAGGATTATCTGTGATATTAGGTTCAAATTCAAGCACATGTCCATCTGCATATACACCAGAACTTATATAACCACCTTTTTCCGTTGGCGGTACTGTTAAACTCTTGCTACCCATTATGCCTCTTCCAGTGTTTGGGCTATTTTTTTGCTTCCCATAAAAATAGTATTCATTAGCATTAATCGGCGAAACAGCAAAGCCCATCCAGTCTTTATTGTAAGATTGGCCTTGATAATACCCTTGTTCAGACCAAATATAAATCCAATCTGTTCCATTAAAATAATAAAGGTAAATTCTTTCATACCCATTTGAGAAACCAAAAATATAGGCATAAACCCTATCGCTATTTGCCGGTGTAACGGCAAGGTTAATCCTATAAGGCTCAAAAGGCAACAATACGTTGAAGTCCAGCCCTGTTCCTGATCCGGTCATACTATTTCAGGAGGAGCCACCATCCGTACTCTTGAATATATTGTTGCTTGCAGCATACAATACATCACTACTGCCCGGTTTGTATTTTATTACCCTAAAGTCTCCATCTTCATCTGAATATCCTTGGAAAACATTATTCCACTCAGGAGTATCTGCCAATGCATTGGTTGTTTTATAAACTCCGTTAGAAGTGGCCAAAAATATAATATTTGGATTAGATTTATCTATTTCCATTTTCCTAATGACTCCGCCGTAGTTGTAAAAATCTTCTAAAAGGCCATCATTGACAGGATGCCAGCTTGTTCCGTAATCTGTTGACCTGTAAACCCCAGTAGTATAAACAGGATTGATACTAGACCAATTTGAAGAATACTTAAAAGCAACACCTCCATCAGGCAAGCCTGTACCTATAAAAATAGTATTACCATCCACAGGACTTACAACTACATCTGCCACAGTTGTCATTGGTAGGTACAGGTCAGTATTTACATTTACCCAATTGTCACCACCATTTTCAGACCTCCATAAACCACCAAAACCGGATGCAGCATATACTGTTTGGTTGGTGATACCATAATTCGGGTCAAAAGCTATTCGGTGAATTTGACCAACACCTCTCGAGGGATTATTTGAGGGTGTATTTGATGGTCCCACGCAAATCCAGTTAGGATCTACATCACTTGGAATATATTGAAAGTTCTCTGCATAATCAATAATTGCACGGTTTGCAATCATAAAATCTCCATGAGGATATAGTCTGTTGCCCCATGAAAGCTCCAATCGATCTATTTTGGACTTAAATCCACCTTCAATCGTGTCTGCATCATCATAGAATTCAGATGTGCGTGCAGCTTCAATATAGTCATAGAAATTGCTACCTGAAGGTAATGTAATTTCTTGGGCATTAATGTTTGTATTGAATGCTGGAAAAAAACAGCACAATAAAATACTTGCTAAAATATATGTTATATGTTTCATAATTAATAGTTTTACTAAATTGCTAATGCAAATAAATTAAAAACATTCCCTCCTTAAACTTTTACAATTTTATACACCATTTGGGTTTTTCCGCTGGAAATCCTCAATAAGTAAATCCCCGGCTTGTAACCACTAAATGGCAGACGGATAGTATTCGTCTTTGGCCAAAAGGAATCAAGCAAATCACCCCGGATACTTAGCAATTCAATTTGAACCGGCTTATATAAATCAGCCGAAGATAGTTCTATGGTCAATTTGTTATGCACCGGATTTGGAAATGATTTGACTTTGCTTTCGATGGGAATTTCATGTTCACCAACAATATAGGGGCAATCAGCATCCGGGCAATAATACTCTAAAGAAGTATACCAATCAGATGAGGTCTTGACAGGATCAAACATTGCCTCCCAAAGCCCATAATTGGATCCAATTCCTTCATAAAGCATGCCATCACCTATTTCAAAACATCTTGTAGTAACCCCATATAATGCGTTACAATTAGATATTGAGTTTACAACATAGGAAATAAAATCATACATATTAACGATACAAGAATTGAATAGGGTATCTCCCACATTCAGCGAGAAATCATACATTAAGGATTCCGAACCGGGAGGACATTCAGAGTAAGAAGGATATTCAATATCTAAAGGCATGCCGTAAACCTGCCGTGCCAGGGTGTCTTCTCTCATTAAACCAAACAAAACATAGGGTGATACGGGTTCATAAGGAGGTAGAATCCCATACTCCGGCTCAAGGAACCGGTGATAAATTTTTTTGTATAAAATGTTATCAACCATAGTGTCTCCCAAAGAATAGTACTCCCATCTGTCGGGATTATTCCAATCACTCCTAATAACGATCCATCGTACACTATCCTGTAGCATAGGGTGGTAGGCCTGAGCTCCCATCGTTTTCGCAGCAGAAAATAATGATAGCATAATAACTAAGCTTAAGATTCTGTTTGTCATTGCAAAAAAATTAAGTGGTAAATTTTAAAAATAATTGTTTTAGTTGCTGGCTACCCTGCTCACAACAATGCCTGATAGCCAAAAGAAATAAACCTATTCTTCCCCATCTTAAAAATAGTCTTGTTTGTGTGGTATTTATGAAAGGCCTTAGTTGCATGGCAAAGTTTTTTCGAAAAGCTTAACCATGCCGCAGTTTTTGAATACAAAATTGCAGACAATAAGATATTCTTTGTTTGCTCTTTTTGCGGGGGAGGGGTAAATGCTTGTATTACAGCTATATATAAATTTAATAAGCTGCAGGTTCAGCTTTTTGGCTGTTTGTGCAAGCTTTTCCCATAACTGCCGGTAAGGATGCATGAGGCAGGTAGTTTTGTTGAAGGTGCTAAGATAAGGGCTTTAAGGTTGGAAGTCAAGTGGTTTTATGTTAAGTTTAGGCTATTTTCAGGCTGCAAAATGATGATGCAAACTGCTGGTGTATCAGCTGCAAGGGATTTAGTTGGCAGTGCAAGACAGTGTACGACTTGGAGTCGCACCCTGTCTTGTATGCGCCCCACTACTGGCTAAAAAAAACTATTTAAAGCAGTAAAACTTAAAGCCCAACAAAGCGTTATAACATGAAATAAAAGTAAATTTCACTACAAGATCTATGGCACTCCTTTTTCGTTTGATAACTGCTTTCGTGCTGGTTCTCTTATTGGCTTTTGAACCACCTCTTCAGGCTGAAGAAGTGGTCGCAAAACCGTTTTTAACCTTAAGTGGTTACATCAGCGATGCCTCCACCGGAGAGATGCTAATAGGTGCAACGCTATACATAACAGAGCTTTCCGGAGGTACAGCCACCAATGTTTACGGCTACTATTCCATTCGACTTGATCCGGGAAACTTTACGATAACCTATTCTTATGTGGGCTATGAATCCCAAAACTTTCAAATTTCTTTGAAACGAGATTCTATTATCAATATCCGTTTGCAACCTCAGAACACAAACCTGAATGAAGTAGTGGTAACAGGAGAATCTGCCGTTGAACAAATCAGCCGGGCGCAGATGAGTGTGGCACGGCTTGATATTAAAAGCATCAGGCAAATACCTGCCTTTATGGGCGAGGTAGATGTTATCAAAGCCCTTCAGCTGCTTCCGGGGGTGCAGGCTACCTCCGAGGGCGGCTCTGGATTTAGTGTTCGTGGTGGCAGCCCTGACCAAAACCTTATTTTACTGGATGAAGCCTTGATTTATAACCCCTCGCACCTACTCGGTTTTTTTTCTGTATTTAATAATGATGCCGTAAAAAGCGTCGAACTTTACAAGGGCGATATCCCTTCGGAATATGGCGGCAGGCTTTCGTCGGTGGTTGATGTAAGGATGAACGATGGCAATTTGCAGCATTTTTCAGGTCAGGGTGGCATTGGTACTATTTCGAGCCGGCTCAACCTGGAAGGTCCTATTCAAAAAGATAAATCATCCTTTATGATAGCCGGCCGGCGCACCTACGCCGACCTTTTTCTGAAGCTCTCGTCCGATGATCAAATTAGCGATAACACCCTCTATTTTTACGACTTTAATGCGAAAGCAAACTATACCTTTAACGATAGAAACAGACTTTTCATAAGTGGCTATTTTGGAAAAGATGTGTTTAAAAATGAAAGCTTTGGAATGGGTTGGGGAAATCAATCGTTAACTATGCGATGGAATCACTTAATCAGCAGTAAGATTTTCTCCAATTTCTCGCTGATTTACAGTCGATTCAATTACAATTTAGGCATACCCGAGGAACAACCAAACGCCTTTGAATGGAATGCTCGGATGAGGGATTACAGCCTGAAAAGTGATTTTACCTGGTTTGCCACAGCCAGCAGCACTTTAAAGTTTGGATTGCAATCCACCTATCACAGTTTCAGGCCGGGAACGGCACAGGGCATTGGCGAAGAAACTGCATTTAATAAACTGGAAGTTCCCAGGTCTTATGCCATCGAAAGCGGGCTCTATATGAGCAACGAACACAAAATTGGCTCCCGCCTTACACTAAAATACGGCTTGCGCTGGAGTATTTTTAATAATATTGGTAAAGGTACTGTCTATCGATATGATGAACAATACGAAAAAACAGATTCATCCAGCTATCCTGCCGGAGAGATCTATCAAACCTATATGCATCTTGAGCCACGTTTTAGTCTCGCCTGGAAACTGGATGAATTTTCATCGATCAAAGCTGCTTACACTCGCAATGTACAATATGTGCACCTGGCGCAAAATTCAACTGCCGGAACTCCACTCGACGTCTGGTTTCCTTCCAGTCCGAACGTGAAGCCACAGCTGGGCGATCAGTTTTCGGCCGGATATTTCCATTACTTTCCCAAAGAGAAACTGGATGCTTCCGTAGAGGGATTTTACAAACTGAATCACAATGCAATAGATTTTAAAGATCATGCCGAATTGTTACTCAATGAGTACCTCGAAGGTGAATTACGTTTTGGCAAAGCATGGTCTTATGGTCTTGAATTTCTCGTCAGGCTCAATGAAGGCAGGCTTAATGGCTGGGTGAGCTATACCTGGTCGCGCACTTTTCGTAAAATACCCGAAATCAATAAAGGCGAGTCTTATCCTGCCAGCTACGATCGTCCGCATGATATTTCGATCGTTGCCAATTACAAACTCTCAAAACGTATCGACCTGGGAGCCAATTGGGTATATAGCACAGGCTCAGCAGTAACATTTCCTACCGGACGTTTTGCAATCGGCAATACCATTGCTCCTGTTTACAGCAATCGCAACGCCTATCGCCTGCCCGATTATCACCGGCTCGACCTTTCGGTTACACTCAGGCAAAAGATAAAACCCAATCGCAAATGGACCGGCGAATGGAATTTATCAGTTTATAATGCTTATTACCGTAAAAACCCCTGGGTGATCAATTTTATCGCCGATCCTGATCAACCCAATGTTACGAAAGCTGAAATGACTTACCTTTTCGGCATTGTACCTGCCATAACGTATAATTTCAAATTTTGATGATGAGCCAAATAGTTAAACGCATTTTCGGTATTTTTTATGCAGCTGTAATCCTTACATCCTGCACAGAAACTATTGATATTGAACTGGATGAAACTTACACCAGACTTGTTATTGACGGACAGATTACCACAGATACCATGGCTCATGCAATTCGTTTGAGCCAATCGGCCAGCTATTTTTCCAATGCCGAACCACCAGCAGTGAGTGGCGCAGAACTATTACTTGACGATGGTTTGCAACAGTTTATTTTAACTGAAATTCCAATTGGCAGCGGACGATATTTCACTCCTGAAAATTATTTCGGGCAGCCCGGAAACACTTACACGCTTAACATCAATTTGCCCGAAGAAATCGGCGAATCAACAAATTATCAAGCTCAAAACACCTTAGCCACCACGGATTTCAGACTAGATTCGATTATGCTGGAATACCGCAACCCTTTTGGTTTTTGGCTGGTGATGCTTTACGCCTACGACCCTCCTACAACAGATTTTTACAGATTTGATGCTTTTCGCAATGGCGAAATTCTGACAGACACTGCTAACAGAACTTTCATTTTGGACGACAGGCTATTCAATGGCAACAACACCAATGGCAGCACTGTAATGTTTTTGTACGAAGATGAAGTTCAGTTGGGTGACACAATCCTTTTACGTATGTCTGCAATCAGCAAAGACTATTATGAATTCCTTTTTGAACTCCGTAACGAAAGCGGATCTGGCAATCCCCTTTTTGGAGGGCCTCCTGCCAATATCACCTCCAACCTTCAGGAAAACGGCCTGGGATTTTTTGGTACCATGAAAACCGCCCGAACAGACTTAATTATCACTCCAGCACTTCTGGAAATATTACGCGAGTGAGATAATCCCCTCAACATTAGGGAATAACTACTTTTTTAACAAGCTTAAATTATTCCTTACTTTTGCCGGTAAATTGCACTGCTATGGAATTATCTGCTCTCACTGCCATTTCGCCTGTGGATGGACGATACAGAAATAAAACTGCTGCTTTGGCCGATTATTTTTCGGAATATGCTCTCATACGCTATCGGGTAATGGTTGAAGTAAATTATTTTGTGGCATTATGCGAATTGCCTTTACCTCAGCTACAGGCTTTTAAGCCGGAAGACTTTGATCTGCTGCATGCATTTTATGAAGAATTTACGCCGGAGGATGCCAAAGAAATAAAAAAGATCGAGCAGGAAACCAATCATGATGTAAAAGCCGTGGAATACTTTCTGAAACGGCGCTTTGATAATTATGGCTGGCAGCAATACAAAGAATTCATTCATTTTGGGCTTACCTCTCAGGATATCAATAATGTAGCACTTCCATTATCCATTCGTGATGCTCATCGGCTGGAACTAATGCCTCTGCTGGAAAACCTCTTGCAACAGCTCATCAAACTTTCTTATGAATGGGCAGATGTGAGTATGCTTGCCCGCACTCATGGCCAAGCTGCCAGCCCTACGAAGCTCGGAAAAGAAATCTATGTGTTTGCCGAACGACTCGAAAATCAGTTTGATTTATTAAAAAGCATTCCGTTTTCAGCCAAGTTTGGAGGAGCTACCGGAAATTTCAACGCCCATCAAGTAGCTTTTCCTCAAATTGACTGGGAGCTTTTTGCCTACAACTTTATCACAAAAGAGCTGGAACTGCATCGTCAGCGAACTACCACACAAATAGAACATTACGACTATCTTGCTGCCTATTTTGATGCCCTTAAACGCATCAACACCATCCTGCTTGATCTGAGCCGCGACATGTGGTTGTATGTTTCGATGGACTACTTTAAACAGAAAATCAAAGCCGGTGAAGTGGGTTCTTCGGCCATGCCGCACAAGGTGAATCCAATCGATTTTGAAAATGCAGAAGGAAATCTGGGGATAGCCAATGCCCTTTTCGAACACCTGAGTGCCAAGCTTCCTGTGAGTCGCCTGCAGCGCGATTTGACCGATTCAACCGTTACACGGAATATTGGTGTGCCATTGTCACATACCATCATTGCCATTCAATCCATCGAAAAAGGTCTGGGAAAGCTTTTGCTCAACAAAGAGAAAATTGCGGATGATCTGAAAAGGAATATTTTGGTAGTTGCCGAAGGCATCCAAACCATCCTGCGTCGCGAAGGTGTTGAGGGTGCTTATGAAATGCTGAAAGAACTCACACGTACTAACACTACAATTGATCACCAAGCAATTTTTGATTTTATTGAAAACCTGCCTGTTACAGCTGAAATAAAAACAGAATTACACGCGATAACACCTGAAAATTATACCGGAATCAACCTTTTAAGACAAGATTCATGAAGAAATTCTATCGGGTTTTAGCCTATATCAAACCTTATTGGGGTTATGCAGTTCTCAATGTAATTTTTAACCTGCTTACGATTGTTTTCTCGCTTTTTTCGATGACCCTGCTAGTTCCTTTTTTGAACCTGCTATTTAGCACCGAGGCCTTGGTAACTGTCAAACCAGAATTATCGCTTAATGCAGACTCCCTCATCCAGCTTTTGAATTATTATATCAGCAAGGTAATTATCGAGCAGGGACAGATGCAAGCTTTAATTTACATTTGTATCATTCTTATCGTGGCCTTCTTCCTGCGAAACCTCACACGGTTTTTCGCTATGTTTTACATGGCCAATGTACGCATTGGATCAGTGAAAGACATTCGTAATGCGATCTATAAAAAAATTCTCATTCTGCCGCTTTCATTCTACAACAAACATCGCAAAGGCGATATCATTTCCAGGGTAACAACCGATGTGCAGGAGGTAGAATATTCAATCATGAATTACCTCGAAATGATTGTGCGCGACCCAATTACGATTTTAGCCTATATCGCCTTTATGTTTAGCGTAAGCCCACAACTCACGCTTTTTGTTTTAGTTTTACTTCCCATTACCGGCCTCTTAATCGGACAAATTGGGAAAAGCCTTCGCAAAAGTTCCATAATAGGACAGGCCAGGATGGCAGGTATGATGTCAACAATCGAAGAAACTATCAGTGGTTTGAGAATAATAAAAGCATTTAGTGCTATAAACTATTCCGATACACGATTTAAGGACCAAAACAACTTGTTCTCACGTTTGATGGTAAGTATCTATCGTCGCAGGGATTTGAGTTCACCGCTGAGCGAATTCCTCTCCTCATTTGTCATCGTGATTGTGTTGTGGTTTGGCGGTAGGTTGGTTTTAGGTGATTCGCCGGTAATTCAGGCTGCTGATTTTATTGTTTACATCATTGTCTTTTCTCAGATCATTCCACCAGCCAAAACATTTGCACAAGGTTTTTACAGCATCCAAAAAGGAATTGCATCGGCTGAACGAATCTTCGAGATTTTGGATGCTGAAGAAGTGATCACCGAAAAACCGAATGCCAAAGCCATAAAAACATTTGAAAAAAATATTGAATATCGTGATGTTCAATTTAGTTATGATAAAGAACCTGTGCTCAAAGGTATCAATCTCAACATAGAAAAAGGGAAGCTGATTGCCCTTGTTGGAGAGTCGGGTGGCGGAAAATCTACCATGGTAGATTTGCTTCCTCGTTTTTATGATGTGATTGACGGACAAATACTTATCGACGGCACTGATATACGTGATTACAAAATTGATGACCTGCGCGGGCTAATGGGTATTGTTACACAGGAGAGCATACTTTTCAATGATTCGGTTTTCAACAACATCGCATTTGGCAATACTAATGCCACAATGGAAGCGGTGATAGAGGCAGCAAAGGTGGCCAACGCACACGAATTTATCATGCGTCTCGAAAATGGCTACGAAACTTATATTGGTGACCGCGGCATGAACCTTAGCGGAGGTCAGCGCCAGCGTTTAAGCATTGCCAGGGCTGTGCTAAAAAATCCCCCTATACTAATCCTTGACGAAGCCACTTCATCGCTCGACACTGAATCTGAGCGCCTTGTACAAGATGCTTTGGCCAAAGTAATGAGTAGCCGCACCTCTGTGGTTATTGCACACCGACTTTCCACTATCCAGCATGCCGATGAAATAATTGTAATAGTTCAGGGCGAAATCGCTGAAAGAGGTTCACACGAAGAATTGCTCGAAAGTAAAGGTGTGTATAGACGATTGTACGATTTGCAAACTTTTTCATAATCAATTGCGATTTCGTTTATTTTTGCTAAAAATTAAAACATATAGCCAATGGATTTAACAAAGATTGTATCAATCTCAGGGAAGCCGGGTCTCTATTTAGTTACCGGACAGGGAAAAAATAGTGTAGTAGTTGAATCATTGCTCGATGGCAAACGCTTTCCGGCTTTTGCCCAGGACAGAATGAGCTCTCTGGAAGAAATCAGCATTTTTACTACCTCAGAAGACAAGCCCCTGAAGGAAGTTTTTAAAAATATTAATGAAAAATTTGGCGAAACGCTTGATTTTGAGGTGAAGAAAATCTCTAATGAAGACTTAAAAGAAAAGTTTGCCAGTGTCCTTCCTGATTTTGACGAAAATGCTGTTTATCCTTCAGATATCAAAAAAGTTTTTAACTGGTATCAGTTGCTGATGGAGAAAAATATGCTCGACTTTTCTGAAGAAGAAAACGAAGCAGAGACTGAGGTTGCCAAAACAGAAGAGCAAAAAGAAATTACTAAAGAAGACTAAACCAAAGCCCCATGAGGGTCTTTTTTTTAAACCAAGTCGATGTATAAACAGCTTATTCGTCCGTTGTTTTTTTGTATTGATCCGGAAAAAGTGCATCACACTGTTATGTGGTTTCTGAAACTTGGGTTTAACATTCCGGGAATGAACTGGCTGGCAAAAAAAATTACGAACGTAGATGATCCAAAACTCGAACGCGAACTTTTTGGCTTACGCTTTAAGAATCCGGTTGGAATAGCTGCCGGATTTGATAAAAACGCGTTTGTTTATCAGGAACTTGGAGCTTTAGGTTTTAGTCATATCGAAATCGGAACAGTTACCCCCAAAGGCCAACCCGGAAATCCCAAGCCACGCCTGTTTCGTCTTGCAAAAGATAAAGGACTGATCAACCGGATGGGATTTAATAATCTGGGATTGGAGATGGCAGTCAAAAGGCTGAGAAAACGCGACAAAAACCTTATAATCGGAGGCAATATTGGAAAAAATACAGCAACCCCCAATGATGAAGCCCTTGCCGATTATGTTACAAATTTTGAAGGCTTGTTCCCTGTTGTTGATTATTTTGTGGTGAATGTAAGCTGCCCCAATATCAGTGATTTACATGAATTACAGGATCAGGAAGCTTTGATGAAAATCTTGAATGCCATACAGAAAATCAACCTAAAAAAATCAAACCCAAAACCTGTGCTGCTCAAGGTTTCGCCCGATCTAAACGAAAAACAGCTGGATGAGGTAATCACGCTTGTTAAAGAAACCGGCATACAGGGAGTGGTAGCAACCAATACCACGATTAGCCGTCATACCCTACGCCAGGATGCTGAAATGGCAAAGCAAATCGGTAATGGGGGTCTGAGCGGACTTCCCATCAAAGCAAGAAGCACAGCAGTAATCCGTTATCTGGCCGAAAAATCAAATAAAGCCTTCCCAATTATTGGTGTAGGAGGCATTTTTACTGCCGAAGACGCTCTCGAAAAGATTCATGCAGGTGCTGATCTGGTGCAGGTTTATACCGGCTTCATTTATGAAGGTCCGATGATCGCTAAAAGAATCAACAAAGCTATTCTCAAAAACGCCTGATCTTTTGCAAAATTATTTGCTGGAAGCCATAAGGTGGTGAATCTCTCCGGCCACCTGCCGATTGAAGGTAAACGTAAGGGTTTTGTAATTTACCATATCCACAATCGTCCCAATTAAACATAGTCCGGCTGTGAAGAAATACAGGATTCCCATACCAATCTGATCGAGCATTACACGGTGAATACCTGCAATACCAATCAATCCGACAAAGGCAAAAAGCAAGATCATCTGCGGATCTTTTCGACGTGCGCGATACATATTGGCAAAATCCCGCAACTGATCTTCCGAATAATCTTTTGTCAGGTTTTGCAGAAAAATCATTTCTTCGCCCTGAATGTCGGGCATCATTTCATAGATTTTTGTCATACAATTCAGCTTTTAGTTTTTGGTAATCGTAATAGGATTTAAACACATCTACGATCCTCACCATCAAGACCACAATAGCAATAATTCCAAGCGGATGCCATCGGAACGACTGTTCAAACTCGCCATGCAAAGCCGATGAAATACTGTGGCCTAAGCCACAACCCAGACAAGAATCGATACCCAGATGATGAAACACACACAAACTTGGCCCCGAATTGTCAGGAGCCATCAAAGCCAACAAAATAAGGGCAAGGAGCCAGATAATAGCTTCGAAGTTGTGCTTAACAAATAAACCTGGGTTATGCAACACCTCTTAGTGGTTTTGATATTTGAGATGGCTAAGTTACATTATTTAGAATAATTTCTAAATAACCACCAAAAACACTTTCCTGAATCCAATATAAGACAACAATCAAATGATCTTCACTTCAGGATCGAGATAAATGCCATATTTTTTCTTCACATCAAGTTGAATTTTCATCGCCAGTGCAAAAATTTCGCGTCCGGTGGCATTGCCATAATTTACCAAAACCAGCGCCTGCTTGTCGTGCACGCCTGCATCTCCCTTTCGGTAACCTTTCCAACCTGCATGCTCAATCAACCAGGCAGCCGGAATTTTATAGGTATTTATTCCAGCCGGAAATGCCGGAACTTGAGGAAACTCTTTCAACAAATCATCAAAAAGTAATTGATGAATCACCGGATTTTTAAAGAAACTGCCAGCATTACCAATTAAGACAGGGTCAGGAAGTTTTGATCTTCTAATGGCCTTAACAGCTTCACTAAGTGCTTTTATATCAGGATTTTTAATCCCGTACTTTGTAAAATACTCTCCAAGATTACCGTAGGAAGTATTTAAATCAGCCTGTTTTTTTAAAGCAAATGTCACGGTATTAATCAGATATCTGCCCCGGGCATTATGCTTGAAAATACTAGTCCGATAACCAAAATCGCAGCTGTCTTTATCAAACTTTTCTATTTTACCTGTTTGAAAATCAAAAGCTTCCAACTCGTAAAAACAATCCTTTATCTCAACGCCATAAGCTCCTATATTTTGCATGGGAGCAGCCCCTACTTTGCCGGGGATTAAGGCCAGATTTTCGAGGCCATGATACCCTGCATCAACCATTGCATCAACAAAAGCTGACCAGACGGTACCAGCCTGAACTTTAATAAAAACAAGATTTCCTTTTTCATCTAAAACTTCCCAGCCCTGGTTTTCAAGCTGAATGACCAATCCATCAAAAAAATCATCCAAAAACAAAAGGTTACTACCACCACCCAAAATCAGTTTGCGACTTTCCTGAAAAACTGTATCAACAATCAAAGCCTCCATCTCAGAAATATCTGAAATGAGCTTAAAATAACTGGCCACCACCGGAAGCCCGAAAGTATTGTAAGGTTTTAGGTCAACGAAACGTTCCAAAATGCGATCCAAAAATTTTGGTAAAAGTACGGGAATTTATAATAAATGGTAGTAAAATACAGTTAATTCAGTTTGTTGGTTTCTAATACAAATGCTGTTTGAAAAAAGCTTACGTTTCGGTAATCAATGATCTTGTTACAGATCAACGTATTCACAAATCCTGCCTCACTCTACAAAAAGCCGGATTTGAGGTGGAGCTTATTGGAAGAATAATGCATCACAGCTTGCCAATTGACAATAGACCTTATAAAACAATAAGGATGCGATTGCCTTTTGAGAAAGGCCCGCTCTTCTATGTTTCATTCAATATTCGGTTGTTTTTCAAACTTTTAGCCTCACGACAGGATTTACTGGTTTCGAATGATTTGGACACACTGCTGCCAAATTTTTTGATTTCCAGGCTTAGGGGAATTCCTTTGGTTTACGACAGCCATGAATATTTTACGGAAACACCTGAGCTTACCAGTAGGCCGCGCATTCAAAAAATCTGGAAAACGATTGAAGCTCATCTGGTGAGCAGACTCAATGAAATGATCACCGTAAACGAATCCATAGCAAAGCTTTTCCGAAAACAATATGGATTAAAAGTGCATGTGGTTCGAAATGTACCAATGCGCCTCAAAACCAATGAACCTATTGATCGCAAAGTGTTAAGACTACCACTTGACAAAACCATTTTGGTGATGCAGGGCTCTGGCATCAACATTCATCGGGGCGCCGAAGAATTACTCGAAAGCATGCAATACCTCGAAAACTGCCTGTTGCTGGTCATTGGAGGCGGCGATGTGTTGCCGATTCTGAAACAAATGAGCAAATCGCTTCGGCTGGAAGAAAAAGTCAGGTTTTTAGGGAAAATGCCATACCAACAAATGATGCAATATACCCAGGCTGCTGATCTGGGGTTTACTTTGGATAAAGATACAAACCTCAATTACCGCTTCAGCCTGCCAAACAAGTTGTTCGACTATATTCAGGCCGGAACACCGGTTATTGCCAGTAACTTACCTGAAGTGAGAAACATAATTGAAACCTATAAGATAGGGAAAATTGTTGGTAATCTCACTCCTGAAAATATTGCACAAGTTGTTTGTGAATGTATTGACAACAAAGAGCTTATGAAATTTTGGAGAAATAATCTTACCTTTGCTGCCCGCAAATTATGCTGGGAAAATGAGGAGAAAGTGCTACTGAAAGTTTATGAACAATACCGCTGATCAACATATTCATCTGGTTTCGTTTGATGTGCCATGGCCTGCAAATTACGGCGGTGTAATTGATGTATTTTTCAAGCTGAAGGCCTTATCGGAGAAAGGGATAAAAGTACACCTGCATTGTTATGAATATGGTCGAAAACCAGCTGAAATACTCGAAACACTTTGCTATGAAGTAAACTATTATAAAAGAGACATTTCCAAGAAACATCTCTTTAAAACTATACCTTATATTGTAAGTTCACGCAGTTCAGAAGAGCTTGTACAACAATTACTTAAAGACGACTACCCCATTTTGCTCGAAGGTTTGCACACGGCAAGTTTGCTAGAAGACACTCGCTTAAAAGGTCGTAAAATCAGCGTTCGCACCCACAATATCGAACATGAGTATTATCTGCATCTTGCCAAAGCCGAAACAGCCGTTTTTAAGAAGTACTATTTCTACAATGAGGCAGGGAAACTCAAAAAGTACGAGAAAGTGCTGCGCAAAGCCGATCAGCTGATCGCTATCAGCAAAAAGGATATGGATTACTTTTCGAAACATTTCAAAAATGTTAGTTTCATCCCCGCATTTCATCCACATAAATCTTTGCAAATTAAACCCGGAAAAGGCGATTATGTGCTTTATCATGGTAATTTGTCCGTAGCCGAAAACTTCAATGCAGTTCGATACCTGGTGAGCAGTGTTTTTAACGATCTCAATATCCCGCTCAAAGTTGCAGGTTTAAATCCACCTGCCCATCTGACAAATCTCATTGCTGAGTTTCCAAATGTCAGCCTTATCCCAAATCCCACAGATCAGGAACTTTATGAATTGATCAGTGAAGCCCATATCAATGTTTCAGTTACTTTTCAGGCCACCGGACTTAAACTCAAGTTGCTGAATATATTATACAACGGGCGGTTTTGTCTGGTAAACGATAAAATGTTAAGTGGCAGCGCTTTGGATAGTTTGTGTATTATTGCCAATGATGCAGCCTCCTTAAAAAAACAAATCAAATCTCTGAAAAAGAAATCATTCGGCCAAAAGGCTATTCAGGAAAGAGCTGAAAAGCTGGGATTGCTTTACCACAACGGAAATAATATCGAGAGGCTAATCGAGCTGGTTACCTGAGCTAATCACAGCGCCCTCTTCGCATTTGATAATACGAGACGGAAATTTATGAATCAGGTTGTAGTTGTGCGTTGCCATGAGTACTGCCTGACCGGATTCGCTGATGCTGAATAACAATCGCATAATTTCGTTGGAAGTTTCAGGGTCGAGATTTCCGGTAGGCTCGTCAGCCAATATTAGCACTGGTTTATTGAGCAATGCCCTTGCAATGGCAACCCTTTGCTGCTCACCCCCCGAAAGCTGATGTGGCATTTTATTGCGCTTGGCTCGTAATCCCACCTCATCAAGCACTTCAAGAATACGTTCCTCAATTTCACTTTTATCTTTCCAGCCTGTTGCTTTTAAGACAAAAGCAAGGTTATCGCTAACCGTACGATCAAAAAGCAACTGGAAATCCTGAAAAACAATGCCAAGCCTTCTGCGCAAATAAGGAACCTGAGAAGCTTTTAATGATCTTAGATCGAAGCCTGCAACAGCAGCCGTGCCATCCAGAGCAGGCAGCTCCGCATAAAGCATTTTGAGTAAGGAAGATTTCCCGCTTCCCGTCCTGCCAATCAGATACACAAACTCACCCTGCTGAATCTGCAAATGTACATTAGCCAAAACAAGATTTTTCTTTTGAAAAACAGAGATATCCGATAAGGACACAACAGCTTCTGACATGGCTTTTTGATTTAGTGCGTCAAAAGTAATAAAATGCACTGATAATTTAAGTCTTCAACAGGCATCATTGCTCGCCACCAACTGCTCATTCTAAAAAGCTTGCCCGAACAATCAGGAAGGTCGTGTTAAGATGTACACCAGGCTTCCGGCCAGCACAGAAAAGGCCAAACCCGAAGCGAGCAAGGGAAGTTCAGCAAAATAGATTATCATTCCGCTGGCAGAAATACCACCGGTAGCAAGCATCTTGGCAGGCTTAGAGATTGCACGTTCTTCGCGCCAGCGCACAACTGGCGGCCCAAAACGCGGGTGATTGAGTAACCAGTGTTCAGCTTTTTCGGAGCTTTGGCTAAAAAAATAGGCCGCCGTAATGAAAAATACCGTCGAGGGAAGTACCGGAAGAAATGCACCTAATACACCTATTCCGGTAAAAAAAAGTCCTAACGAAAATTTCATCCAGCGCATAGGGCTATAAATAAATTATTTAGGAAAGCAAAATTATTAAAAGACTTCAAGGGAACTCTCACTAAAATTAGTGATTTTGAGCTAATAAGTCTTTAAACTCATTATGCTTCTCAAAAAAGCCTACAACATAACTACATAAAGGTATTATTTTCAGGCTGTTTTCGCGGGCATATTCCATCAATTTCTGAGTCAGTTTCCCTGCAATTCCTTTCCCGCGTAAAGCCTCGGAAACAACAGTATGTTCAGCCACAATCGTATTGTTGTCTTTATGCCTGAACGACAAATATGCATCTGGAGACTCGGCATTACCTATAAAGAAAATACTGCTTTCGCCAGTAGTCTTAAATAAAATCTGCCCGGATTGTTCTGTTGTCATAAAAAATACTTTAGAGGCTAAACAATAAAACCCATGCTTTGTTCGCCAACATCGCTGAAAACAAATCAGCAAAAGCAATTAATGGATCAGTGGATCAATCGAAAGTGCAATAATGATGACAAGCACAAAGTAATTGATCCGCATGAAATAATAGAAAGGATTAAATGGCTTTATTTGTTTACGCAGAATACCCGAGAACACTATCACTAACCAGGCTACCGATGCTAAAACAACAAGAGAGATTGCTGCATGATTTATCAATCCAAAAATAGGCAGCATCAAAGCAGTTACAGCCGTGGCAAAAGTCCAGAGAAAGGTGATAAAGCGAATTTGTTTCTCATCATAAAGCTGTGTTATCGAAGGATAACCGGCTGTTTCATACTCCTTGCCATACTTAAGCATCAGCAACCAAAAATGAGGAACTTGCCAGATAAAAAAGAAAAAAGCAAGAATCAAGGCTTTCGAATCAAACAGATCGCCACCACCTGCAACCCAACCAACAACAGGAGGAATTGCGCCAATTATTGATCCCGGAATCACTGCAAAAGCAGTTTTGCGTTTCATAGGAGTATAAATGCCATTATACCATATCAAAGCCAGCAGTCCTAATTGCATTCCAATGAAATCAGATCCAACATAGATCAATGCTGAACCAATAACAGACAAAACAACGGCAAGCACTACTACCTGGGTTTTGGTTACTCTTCCAGAAGGAATTGGACGATGCTGTGTTCGCTTCATCAGCCCGTCCCGATCTCTATCCTGATAATGATTTAGGGCCGATGAACCACAAGCCAGAATAAAAATCCCAATTGTTGGGAGAATCAATCCCGCATTGAAGCTGCCACTGGCAAGCAAATAACCGGCTATAGTTGTTAGTGCAACAGCAAATGTAATTTTTACTTTACTCAGTTCGGCTAAAAGCAGAAGATTTTTTCGGAGCATGCTATTTCAGGTTTTTAATGTAATCAATGATGTCCACAATTTGCTCATCGGTAACTATTCCTTCATACGAAACCATTAAGCCCTTCATGTATCCTTTCACAATATCCGCATTGGGATTTTTAATTGAGCGCGTGATATAGGCAGAATCAATAATAACTTCACGCTCTATCCCATCTGTAAGTACGATTTCTGTTTTGCCAAAAATACCTTTGAAGGATGGTCCGATAATCTTACTGCCATCCTGAGAATGACAAGTTAGGCAAGCGTTTTGCTTGAGCACCGCCAGGCCCGGATGCTCTTCTGTATTTCCTGGAGCGCTTGTAAGCCAGGTCTGATATTCTGTATCAGAAACAACCGTAACAGAAGACAACATATACGAATGCAACTGGCCGCAGTATTCGGCACAGAGAATATCATAACGCCCTTCCAAATTAGGATTGAACCATAAGTAGTTATTGCCTCCGGGAACCATATCCTCTTTGAGACGGAAAGCCGGAACATAAAAACTATGCAATACATCACGAGAATGCAGGTTCAACTTCACCGGGCGGTTTACGGGAACAACGAGTGAATCTGTAACTTTTCCATCAGGATATTGAAACGAAAATTTCCACATCTGGGCATAAGCATCAATCACCATTGCATTGTCCGGAACTTCTCGCATCGGCTTAAAGCCCATCCAGCCAAAATAAAACATTACCAAAACTAAAATCGTAGGAATCACTGTCCATACTACTTCAAGTGTGTTGTTGCCCTCTATATTAGTAGGCTTTGGATTTCGTTTTCTACTATATCTGATCACAAAATAGATCATCACCACAGTGATTCCTACTAAAAAGAAAACTGCAATTCCGGCAATAATATAAAGCGACAAATCAACACCTTCTGCAAAAGTTGAAGCTCCTGTTCTCATAAAATACTAACGGTTATGGTATTCTATACTGGTTAACACAGTAAACGACACAAATAAAACGGCAACGATCAAAACAAGCCAGGTATAAATTTTCTTGTCATATTTCAAATGCATAAAATAATAGGCCACAACAATCACTTTAACTGTTGCGATGAGCAGAGCGGTAAAAACCGACAGACTTCTCAAATTTGCACCAAAAACAGATATGGCCACTGTGATCATGGTAAGCAGAAGCAAAGCCATAAGCGTACTAAAATGTTCCTTATAGCCCGAGATATGAACCTGTTCCTTTTCGTTATGATTTTCGTTGGTATTACTCATAATAATAGGTGCTTAATGGATGAGATAAAACAGCGGAAACAAATAAATCCAGATCATATCGACAAGATGCCAGTAGAGTCCGGCGTTTTCTGTAAGGGTATATTTGTCTTTATTAACAAGTCCTTTCTTCGTGCGATATATAACAACAGCAATAATGATTCCACCTATGATAATATGAAGGGCATGAAGACCTGTCATAAAAAAATAAAGAAAAAAGAAAAGACTTTCACCAGGAGGCAGATTTTTATAAACATCCAACCCGGGGAAAAGGCCATGATGAATTTTTGCTGACCATTCAAAATACTTCACCACCAAAAACACCAATGCAAGTAACAGCGTTGTACACAGCAACAAAATAGATTTTTTAGTATCGCCAAGTTGAATGGCAGTAATCGACATGGCGATGGTCATACTGCTCACAAGCAAAACAACCGTATTAAAGGTGCCGAGCGCCACATCGAGCTCAAACGAAGCCAGCAAAAACGACTCAGGATTGAGTGTCCTGTAAACCATATAAACGATAAACAAACCGCCAAAAAGCAGTAACTCGGTAAACAAAAAGAGCCACATCCCCATTTTTGAGGCTTCTGCATCCCTGTTGTGCCCCGAATTGGGCAAGCTAAAACCTGAAATATGTTCCATCATTATTCTTTTATCTCTGGTTTATGGTCGTAATCGTATGGCCCGTCTTTAGGCAAAACAGGCATACGGTCAAAGTTAGCAACAGGTGGTGGCGACAAGGTTTGCCATTCCAGTGTGATGCCTGTTCCCCATGGATTACGTCCAATTTTTTCGCGTTTACGTCTGAAACCAGCAATCAAATTACCCAGCATCAGCAAGAGCCCAATTGCCATAACCCAAGATCCAAAAGTGCTGATCATATTCGGCAAATGGAACTCCGGTAAATAGTCATAGTAACGTCGCGGCATACCCATCAGCCCTAAGATCATCATCGGAAAATAAAGTAGGTTAAACCCAATAAACAAGATGAAAAAGGCAATATTGGCCACCAGCTTATTATACATTCTTCCCCATATTTTGGGATACCAGTAATGCAATGCTCCAAAGAAGGCAAAGCCTGTTCCTCCAAACATAACATAATGGAAATGACCAACTACAAAATAGGTATCGTGCAGGTGAATATCAGCTGCCAGAGCACCAAGCACAACACCGCTTAAACCACCAATCATAAACTGGAAAATAAAGCCAAGTGCATATAAAAGCGGAGGTTGTACATCAATGGATCCTTTGTATAATGTAGCTACCCAGTTAAATACTTTAATGGCTGTGGGAATAGCAACCATAAAAGTCAAAATGGAATAAATAATCCTTGCCGTGCCGCTCATTCCGGAGGTAAACATGTGATGCCCCCACACAAAATAACCAACAAAAGCAATGGCAAGCGAGGAAAACGCAATCGCTTTATAACCAAAAATTGTACGATTGGAAAATGTTGGCAGCACTTCCGAAATAATCCCGAAAGCCGGAAGAGCCATAATGTAAACTGCAGGATGAGAATATATCCAGAATAGGTGTTGATACAAAATAGGGTCGCCTCCAATGGAAGGATCAAACAAACCAACTCCCAAAACACGCTCGGCAGCAATCATCAATAAGGTTATTCCAATAATAGGAGTAGCAAGCAACTGAATCCATGAAGTGGCATAAAGTGCCCAGGCAAAAAGCGGCATCTTCAAAAAAGTCATTCCCGGAGTTCTAAGGCGATGAATGGTTACAATAAAATTGAGACCGGTTAGAATGGAAGAAAACCCTAAAACAAAGGCTGCCAAAACTGCCATTGTAACGTTTGTCCCCGTTTTAACGCTGTAAGGAGCGTAAAAAGTCCATCCAGTGTCTGCAGGACCATCACCAAACATTAGCGTTGATATAGCCATAATCGCTCCAATGACATAGATCCACCACGACAATAAATTGAGTCGTGGAAAGGAAACATCATCTGTACCAAGCATGATAGGCAGGAAAAAATTACCAAAAACAGCAGGAATGCTGGGAATGATAAAAAGAAAAATCATAATCACGCCATGCATGGTAAATATCTGATTGTAGGTTTGAGCTTCGAACAAATCCTTACCCGGGTTTAAAAGTTCCAGGCGCATCAATATGCCCAGCGTGGCTCCTACAAGAAAAAATGTGATCAAAGAATAGAGGTATAAAAGCCCTATTCGCTTATGATCAACACTGAAAATCCAGGAAAAAATTCCTTTCTTCGCCTGGAGATAATTTAAATTCAATGCAGAACTTGTCATAAATTAATGAGCGTTTTTGATTTTCTTTTTACGGTTGGAGACAATAAGCGACCCCAGTAGCGCCAGCGCCAAAATAAGGATAATCGTACCCGACACCCTTGTTACATTAAACACATAGGTCTTTCCCTCGGGATCGTAACTGAAACAATAGTTCAAAATTTTGTTGATTGTTGGGCCAGAGCGCTCCATCCCGGCTTCCACTATTGCCATTTTCACATCGAATGGCAAATAATCTGTTCCGTGAAGATATCGTGTGATTTTCCCATGCGGACTAACCACAACAAGCGTTGCAGGATGAATAAACTCCTCCCCTTCTTGTTTCACTTTGTAACCGATATTATCCAGAAACCGATCGATTGTAAGACTGTCGCCGGTAAAAAAGTGCCAACCGTTCTCCAAATCACCTTTACCAACTAACTTGGTATAAGTGCGCTTTTTGTTTTGTGCCAAAACCGGCTTTTCGGTATGCGAAAAACTAATCGTAAAAACCTGGTAATCTTTCCCAAGTTCCAGATCTGATTTTTTCATCACATCTGCAAGTCCATTAAGCAGCGGTGTACAAATACCGGGACATTCGTAATAAACCATTGCAATGATTGTTGGTTTGTTAATCGCATTTTTAATGTTTACTTCACGGAAATTTTCATCTGTAAAAACAATGTCCTCATCAATAAATTGATCCAATTTTTCGTAAACTCCAAGTTCTTGTTGTGCAAAAACAGGCCTAAAAAACAGGAGAATTAACAATATCCCCCACAAACCCTGAAATCCTTTCGAATGTAATAATCTCATTTTTTGATATTTAAGCTGATATTGGTTTCGCTGAAATTGAGCTGCTAATTTAGATTTAATCTAAATAAAAACAAACATTTTTAAAAAAATTGCAATCGTTTCCGAAAAGACCAGTATTTAAAACCTTATTTTAACTATCCACGCTACTTTTACCAAATTGCTATGGCTCTAAAAATGTTGAATTAAAAAAACGATCACAAAAAAAGCGGATCCGAAACCCGCTGCTTTAATTCTCAAAAAATTATTCGATTATAACTCCTTTTGCGTCCAGAGTATATTTCCATTCGGGCTCTGTAATGGAATCAATTTCTTCCTGACTTTTTCCCGCATCTTCTGCATAATGCTTCAACATTTCAACCGGGATAAGCTCACGAATGGCAATACCTTCGGCCCAAACCGTTTTTCCGGCAGCATCTTTCGGCACTTCATAAGCATGATCCAACATATTCACCATTAGCTCTTCACCGTTTTTCATCTCAATAGTAAGCCAGCAGCCACTGTGTTGACAAACCTCGTGTATAGTTCCGGTTAGTTTCAAGCCGAAAGTGGTATCATCAGTAATCTGATCCAAAGCAAGCTCAGCTACCAAGGCATTTTCTTTTGTAATAACTTCTCCAAAATTACCTGTGGAAGGCAAAGTTTCTCCTGCATTCTGTTGTATTTGAGCTTGTCCGGTATGCTCATGATTAGCCGATTCGCCCGAGCAAGCAGCAAAAATTGCCATGCCCAGCACTATCATTCCAATTGAAAAAAAACGTTTGCTCATTGTGATTTTTTATTTGTATGATTTGGCTGCAAAAGTAAAACAAAAATCCATCTATTTAGAACTATTCTAAATAGATGGACGTTAAGATCAGAAAAAATCACCTAAAAACTATTCGCTATCACAGCGAGGGAGCAGAATTTTTAAAAATCCCGATATTCTATTGTTTTCTCTGAGCTACAACAACTTCCTTTTACTTTCATTTCCTTTTCAGGAGTTAGCATTTGACTTTTGGGGCTGATGTACGGAATACCCAGGGATAATCCCCTCAAAATAAAGATGATCCCTAACAACACAATAAAAACCGGAATGATGTGGTTCATGTGTTTGCGAAGCTTCTGACCGATCACATTTCCCAATAATGTAACACTCATCATTACAGGGATTGTTCCCACACCAAATACAATCATAAATGCGATGCCGCTTACCACACCATTGGTATTGAGTGCGCCGGCAACAGCAACATAAACTAAACCGCAAGGCAGCAGTCCATTCAAAAGGCCAATCGCGAAGAGGTTTTTAAATGAGGCTTTACCAAATAACTTCCTGAATCTTGCAACAAGTCGTGCTGCATAACCCTTAAACAGCTGATCGATACTAATTTTCCCACGAAAGAACATCGGAAAAAGTACAGAAAGTATCATTACCACACCAATCAAAATAGAAGCCCATTGCTGAAATCCGGCCATTTGAATGCCCTTTCCGAGCAAGCCAAACGCAGCACCTAAAACACCATAAGTAGCTGCTCTTCCCAGATTGTACAGCAATACTCCGGCAACTTTTCCTTCCCAGCTTCGGTTGCCCACAGGCAAAGCCACAGCGATAGGGCCACACATTCCAATGCAATGAAAACTACCTATTAATCCAATTGTCAGCGCAGCATAAAGATCTGTCATTCCTATGGGATATTTACTTGTTTTTCAGTATAATATGTTGTTTCAAGATATTTCCAATCTATCTTCAGTATGTATCTGCCATGTAACGAACCAACTTCAATCCGCATAAGTCCGCTTGTATCAGGATTAAGCTCAAACAAGGCATCTTTATCTTGTTCGGCCACATGATAGAGCTGAACATTGCCTGAAATACTTTTAGGTTCTAAGGCAGCCGGAAATTGCAAAAGCAAAACTTCATCATCTAAATTCAAACTAATTTGCTCCGAAAGCGAACGAGCATTCCGGCGTTTATCAATCAACTCCTGATGCGTTTGCCCTTTGGGATAATAATCCGGTTCCACCAGGCTGATTTCTTCCCGCATCATCAAAACAGCAAAAACGATCAACATGATCATAAAGGCAGCAGTCCAGATAAATAACTTAGTCCCCCAGTTCCATTTCATAATCTTAATATTAATTCTTCTCATCCAGCCGATTAGGACCTATAAAAGTTGTTTTATACCTTGAAAGTAGCTTATCACCACTTTTTACTTCAATAACGATCCGTGTATTGCTGGCAGTAATACTTTCCTTATCAAGGATAACCAAAAAGTTAGCTTCCTTAATTTTACCCCCTTCTAATACAATGGGATCGCCCATAATTTTGATCTCGCCTTTGTGAGAGACAAGTTTCAGTTGCACAGGTAGATTGTTTCGGGTCTTATTCACCAACTGCACTTTATACACATTGGAGAGCTGATTAGGGCCGTATTCCTGAAAAAGCGTTGCAGGCACACGCAAAATGGTTGCTTCCACATCGGAGCGAAGCGAGAATAGTGTACCCACAACCAGCAATAAAACCACTAAAACAGCCGAATAAGCAATCGAGCGGCCATTAAAAATTTTTCGTATCCCCTCCGAAATGCCCTTTTCGGAATCATACCGAATTAAGCCTTTTGGAAATCCGACACGCTCCATGATGCTATCGCAAGCATCAATACAGGCTGTACAATTAATACATTCGAGTTGGGTACCATTACGAATATCAATACCGGTAGGGCAGACTGTGAGGCAGTTTTTACAGTCAATACAATCTCCTTTATTAGTTTCAGCTCTGTTTTCTAATGTGTTATATCTTCCTCTAGGTTCCCCGCGTTTGTAATCATAGGCCACTACAATAGATTTACTATCAAGCAAAACTCCTTGCAAACGACCATAAGGACAAGCAATCAAACAAACCTGTTCGCGGAAAAAGGCGAAAACGAAATAAAACACACCAGAAAACAAAATAATTGCAATGAAACTTGTAAGGTTGGCCATTGGCCCTGTTTCTACAAGCTCTTTCAACCTGTCAATTCCAACGATATAAGCCAAAAAGGTATTTGAAATTGCAAAAGCTATGGCATAAAATATAAGATGCTTAAGCGTTTTCTTCCTAATTTTTTCAAAGTTCCAGGCTTGTCGCGCCAGTTTTTTTTGTTTATTAAAGTTGCCTTCAATCAGATACTCAATTTGCCTAAAAACAAACTCCATAAAAATCGTTTGCGGACATATCCAGCCACAAAATATTCTGCCAAAAATCACAGTAAATAAAATGATAAAAACGATAAACGTAATCAGTGACAGCACAATCAGATGAAAATCCTGTGGCCAGAACAGTTGCCCAAAAAGGATAAATTTCCGTTCAAAAACATTGAACAGCATAAAAGGTTCGCCTTTATATTTGATAAAAGGGCCTATAAATAAAAGGGTGAGCAGGATAATGGCAACTATCCTGCGATAGTTGTAAAGCTTTCCTTTGGGTTTTTTGGGATAAATCCAGGCTCTTTTTCCAGAGCTGTCAACGGTGCTGATTTTATCTCTAAAACTTCCACTTTTTGACTGGTGAACATCTTCATATAGATTGGAAGTTGTTTTAATTTGGTTCATTTGATTCTAGTTTTAAGCAAAACAAAGCCGGGATCACGCTGAAATCAATTCAGAGTTCACCCGGCTATGTTGATATGTAATTTTGGTCTGCATTATTTATTCATACAACTCACCTTGTGGTTCTTTGGGTGTGGCCGGCGTGCTTCCATGAAGATCAAGCAGAATATAGCTAATCACTTCAAGACGCTGTTTTTCTGAAAGTTGCCCTTTGTAGGATATCATACCTTTTTCCAGCACACCATTTTCGACAACGGCCCACAAGTCTTTCAGCTTATTCCCATGGATCCAGTAATTATCTGTCATATTGGGTCCTACCAAGCCCCCGCCGTCAGCCAGGTGGCAAACTGCACAAATCTTTTCCCAGGTCTGCTTGCCATTTGCACGCGATCCGGCATCTTCGAGCAGCACCAATTCAAAAGATGCAGTACCGGCATTTCGATTGGCAGCTACAACACCTGCAGCAGCCATTTCTTTCTGAAACTCCTTGGCCTGTATCAGATCATCTGCCCTAAAAACCCAAAGTCTCAAAAGGTAAACGGCTGCAAAAACAATGGTAAGAATAAACAGCCATTTCCACCATGGAGGCAATTCATTATCCAGCTCTCTAATACCATCATACGAATGATTTTTAATGAGCTTATCATTTGTCAGGGTATCAATTTCATATTGATCATCCTGCATATATTGATTTTTATTTTCTGTTGTCATAATAGAAAGTTTTCTAATGTTAATTCTTAATGACCGCTTTATGCATAGCCAAGGGCTCAGCCGGTTTCTTATCCAAAGGCAGACGACTGATTTCATCCACTTCATTCCGATCCATCCTTACCACCCTGTAAATCATGATGATAAAAAACATCAGAAAGACTAACAATCCGATAATTGGAAAAATATGGATGTTAACTATGTTTTCGAGTGCATTGGTTACTATTTTCATAGGGCGAATTAGTTTTCAGAAAATATTGATTTGTTTGATTCCCTGTGGATATCAGTACCAAGACGCTGGATGTAGGCAATCAAAGCAATTACTTCTTTTTGGTCTTCCACATCAATACCCCCATCGCGCAAACCCTGAGCAATTTGATTAGCCTGTTTTTGCAAATGATCCAGGGCTTTCGTATCAAATCCTTCAGGATAAGGCACTCCCAATTTCATCATAGCTCTTATTTTGCCGGCAGTATTAGAAGTGTTTAAAACATTATCAATTATCCAGGGATAAGGTGGCATAATAGATTCGGCCACCATTTTCTGAGGGCTCATAAAGTGGTTGTAATGCCATGAGTCGGGTTTATAATTCCGGCTTGTTTTCACGCCTTCGCGCGCTAAATCGGGTCCGGTTCGTTTTGATCCAAACTGGAATGGTCTGTCGTAAACCGTTTCTCCGGCTTTGGAGTAGTCGCCATAACGCTCTACCTCGCTTCTAAATGGCCTGATCATTTGGCTGTGACAAGTATAGCAACCTTCGCGGATATAGATGTCGCGCCCTTCCAGTTCAAGTGGTGTATAAGGCTGAACGCTCGCAATGGTAGGCACATTAGATTTTATCATAAACATGGGAATTAACTCGACCAGCCCGCCAATCAAAATAACTACCAACGAAAGTAAAGTAAACAATACAGGTTTCCCCTCGAGCAAGCGATGTCCTTTGTCGGGATTGGGTTTTCGCAATTCAAGAGCAGGTGCTTCGTCTTGTTCTTCAGGAATGAGGGAACCTTGTCTGATAGTTTTCACAGCATTGTATATCAACAGGATTACACCAGAGATATAAAGTGTACCACCAAGCACACGGATCCAGTACATGGGCAGTATTTGCGTAACCGTTTCGATAAAGTTTGGATATTTCAGGAATCCTTCTTCAGTAAATTCTTTCCACATGAGGCTTTGTGTGAAACCAGCGAAATATAACGGAATAGCAAAAAATAACATCCCTGTTGTGGCAAGCCAGAAATGGGCATTGGCAAGCTTAATACTAAACAGTTTCGTATTATACAAACGCGGCAGAAGCCAGTAAATCATACCAAAAGTCAACATTCCATTCCAGCCGAGTGCACCAATATGAACGTGAGCAATAGTCCAGTCGGTAAAGTGGCTGATCGCATTCACGCTTTTAAGTGAAAGCATTGGCCCTTCAAAAGTAGCCATACCATATGCAGTAACACCCACTACAAACATTTTAAGTACCGGATCCTCACGAACTCTATCCCAGGCACCACGCAAGGTGAGCAATCCATTCATCATACCTCCCCACGAAGGAGCAATCAGCATAATCGAAAACACAACTCCCAAAGCTTGTGCCCAGTCTGGCAAAGCAGAATAAAGTAAATGGTGAGGGCCAGCCCAGATATAAATAAAAATGAGTGCCCAAAAGTGTATGATAGAAAGTTTATAGGAATAAATCGGTCTGTTAGCAGCTTTCGGGATGAAATAATACATCAATCCGAGATAAGGTGTTGTGAGAAAAAATGCAACAGCATTATGCCCATACCACCATTGAACAAGCGCATCCTGAATACCGGCATAAACGGGATAACTCTTGGTAAAGCTTACCGGAAGATTGATAGAGTTTACGATGTGCAAGACTGCTACTGTAACAAAAGTTGCAATATAAAACCAGATTGCAACATAGATGTGTTTCACACGCCTTTTAACCGTGGTCATGATAAGGTTAATCCCAAAGACAACCCACACGATAGCAAGGACAATATCAATAGGCCATTCCAGTTCGGCGTATTCCTTGCTTACAGTGATTCCGAGAGGCAAAGTGATTGCTGCAGCCACAATGATCAGCTGCCATCCCCAAAAGTGAATTTTCCCTAGCAACTCACTGTACATCGGTGTTTTAAGCAAACGCGGTGTGGAATAATAAATAGCCGTAAACATCCCATTACCTACAAAGGCAAAAATCACGGCATTGGTGTGTAATGGTCTTAAGCGACCAAATGAAAGCCACTGAATACCATTCGTCATGGTAGGCCAAATCAGCTCGGTGGCAATGGTAAGCCCTACCAGCATGCCAACTATTCCCCAAAAAATAGTAGCCTTGAGGAATAGGCTGGAAAGACGGTTGTCATAAGTAAACTTCTGTAACTCCATAAAATTTGTTTTTTGGTTATTGTTTTGGATCTGGATTTTCAGTTTCAACAGTATTTTCTTCCTTTGGCTTCTTATTCTCGAAAAGCATACGCACCGAAGGCGAATAATCATCATCGAACTGACCATTACGCACAGCCCAAACGAAAGCAATTAAAAAACCACCTGCTACTAAAATGCCCAATAGGATCAAAACTATGATTGCACTCATTTCGGTAATAAGGTTCCTGTTTACGGTTTGACGGCAAATTTAAACAACTGAACTTAACCCAACTTGTTAAAAATGCCACCCAAAAAACAAAAAAATACGCAAATT